>JAQYVZ010000008.1 GCA_030145205.1 Desulfuromonadales bacterium
GAGATGGTCATGCCTGGCGACAACATCAGCGTCACCGTGGACTTGATCACTCCGATCGCCATGGACAAAGAGCTGCGTTTCGCCATCCGTGAAGGCGGCCGTACCGTGGGTGCTGGCGTCGTTGCCGACATCGTTGAGTAAATAAGAGGGATAAGTCATGCAGAGCCAGAAGATTCGCATCCGCCTCAAGGCGTATGATCATAAACTGCTGGACCAGTCGGTCAATGAAATTGTTGATACCGCCAAGCGGACTGGCGCCCGGGTAGCCGGGCCGATCCCCTTGCCGACGATCATCAATAAATACTGTGTCCTGCGTGGCCCGCACGTTGATAAGAAGAGTCGTGAGCAGTTCGAAATGCGTACGCACAAGCGTCTGCTTGACATTCTTGAACCGACCCAGCAGACCGTCGATGCTTTGATGAAGCTCGACCTGTCGGCCGGCGTTGATGTTGAGATCAAGCTTTAATTAGCTGAATAAGGGTAGAGCGATGATCCAGGGAATATTGGGTAAGAAACTGGGCATGACTCAGGTGTTTGCTGCCGATGGCCACCGTATTGCGGTGACCGTGGTGGAAGCCGGTCCCTGCACTGTTTTGCAGAAGAAAACAGCGGCAACCGACGGCTATAACGCACTGCAGCTTGGTTTTGGAACGAAGAAGATGCACCGTGTCGGCAAGCCGATGGTGGGGCATTTCAAGAAGGCCGATAGCGGCGCTTTTGACCACCTCCGTGAAATCAAGGCGGAGAACATCGATGACTACAATGTCGGCGATGAGATCAACTGTGCTTCCGTGTTTGCTGCCGGAGATGTGGTCGATGTGACCGGGACCAGCAAAGGTAAAGGTTTCCAAGGTGTTATCAAGCGCTGGGGTTTTTCAGGCGGCCGTAAAACGCACGGATCCAAGTTTCATCGTGCGCCGGGTGCCATTGGTGCCAGTGCCTGGCCGGCCAAGGTTTTCAAGGGTAAGAAGATGCCTGGCCAGATGGGTAACGAAAAAGTCACCCTGCAGAACCTCGAGATCGTTGAAGTTCGCGCTGGCGAAAACCTGATCTTGGTCAAGGGGGCTATCCCCGGGGCACGTCAGGGGCTGGTGATGATCCGCAAGGGCGTTAAAGCCTGATATTAGTCATTTAGGTGCCGGAGTAAGACCATGGCAAAAATTGCTGTATACGACATGAACAATCAGCAGGTATCCGAGCGAGAGCTCAATGACGAGGTGTTCAACACCGAAGTCAAGGAATACCTGATCCACGACATGGTGCGTTACCAGCTGGCGGCACGTCGCCAGGGGACTGCCAAGACCAAAGGTCGCAGTGAAGTCCGCGGTGGCGGTAAAAAGCCGTACCGGCAGAAGGGGACCGGCAATGCTCGTCAGGGTACGCTTCGCGCTCCGAACTTTGTCGGTGGCGGCACCGTCTTCGGTCCGACCCCTCGCGACTATCGTTTCAAGCTGAATCGCAAGGTCAAGAAGTCTGCGCTGACCAGTGCTCTGTCTGCTCGCTTCAAGGAAGAGAGATTGACTGTGCTCAACGCGCTTGAACTGGAGCAGGTTAGTACCAAGGCGTTTGCCGATGTCCTCAAGAAGTTCGAACTTGAGAAGACTCTGATCATTGTGGATGGTGATAATCTCAATGTTGAGCTTTCGGCACGCAATCTGCCGTTCGTCAAGCTGACTCGGGCTGAGGGTGTGAACGTCTACGACGTCATGAAGTACCCCAACCTGGTGCTGACCGAGGGCGCGGTAGACCAGATTGAAGGAGCCCTGACAAAATGAAACCTCTGCACCAGATCATTAAGAAGCCGTTGGTGACTGAGAAGTCGAACATGCAGAAGGAGATTTCGGAGACGCTTGTTTTCGAAGTCGCCCTGGATGCCAACAAGGTTGAAATCAAGCAGGCCATTGAGAAGGCTTTCAACGTCAAAGTCAAGGACGTCCGTACTGCGATTGTGGCCGGCAAGGTCAAACGCGTCGGCAAGAACTTTGGCAAACGGTCGAATTCCAAGAAAGCCTACGTTTCGCTGTCTGAAGGCACGATCGATTTCTTTGGCGTTTAAGTGGTTTTGATAACCATCTGACGGAGTAGCAATAATGGGGATCAAAAAGTTCAAACCGACCTCGGCGGGTCGCCGTCACATGACTTCCTCAACCTTTGAGGAACTCACGACGGCTACACCGGAGAAGTCTCTGCTCGCACCGCTCTCGAAGAGCGGCGGGCGCAACAATGCAGGACGTATCACCAAGCGGCACACAGGCGGTGGACACAAGCGCAAGTATCGGATTATCGATTTCCGGCGCGAGAAGAAAGAGATCCCAGCCAAGGTCGCTACGGTAGAGTACGATCCGAATCGTTCAGCTCGCATCGCACTACTCCACTATGTGGACGGTGAGAAACGCTACATCCTTGCGCCGGTCGGCATCAACGTCGGCGACATGGTGATCGCGAGCGAGACGGCTGACATCAAGCCGGGCAACGCGATGCCGATTCGTTCGATCCCGCTGGGTACCTGGGTTCACAATGTTGAACTCAAGGTCGGTAAAGGTGGCCAGCTGGCACGCAGTGCCGGGACCTATGCGATGATCGCGGCGAAGGAAGGCAAGTATGCTCAACTGCGGTTGCCGTCGGGCGAAGTTCGCCTGGTCCTGCAAGAGTGCTGCGCTACGGTGGGTCAGGTTGGCAATACCGATCATGAGAACATCAAGATTGGTAAGGCCGGACGTAACCGTTGGCTTGGCAAGCGGCCGCAAACTCGTGGTGTCGCCATGAACCCGGTTGATCACCCACATGGCGGTGGTGAGGGTAAGAGTTCCGGCGGTCGTCATCCGGTAACCCCCTGGGGTGTCCCCACAAAGGGTTATAAGACGAGATCTAACAAACGCACTGACCGCTTTATTGTGCGTCGTCGCACCAAGTAACAGAGGAGACAATCGTGTCGAGATCGATTAAAAAAGGGCCCTACATCGAAGCAAGTCTGATGCGTAAGGTCGAAAAAGTTGAGAAGGGCTCCCATAAGGTCGTTAAGACCTGGTCCCGCAGATCGACTATTTTTCCCGAATTCGTGGGCATGACATTTGCCGTACATAATGGCAAGAAGTTTATCCCCGTGTTTGTGTCCGAGAATATGGTTGGTCACAAGCTTGGTGAGTTCGCCCCGACACGCACTTATTATGGGCATGGCTCTAATAAGAAGAAGTAACGTATTTATTCACTGAAGGAGTTTCGGTTCATGGAAGCCAGTGCGAAATTAAGATTCGTGCGGATGTCGCCCCAGAAAGCCCGTATTGTGTCCGACATGGTCCGCGGGAAAGGGGTCCAGGAAGCACTGAATGTCCTGCAGTTTTCGCCTCAGAAGCCTGCCGGGATCATTGCTAAACTGGTACGCTCTGCTGTAGCGAACGCTGAGCAGAAGGGTGTGGGCGATGTTGATCGTCTGTTCGTGAAAACCATTTACGTTGATCAGGGGCCGGTGCTCAAACGTTTTATGCCGCGTGCCCAGGGACGTGCAACCCGCATTCGCAAGCCGACAAGCCACGTGACCGTGGTTCTCGGCGAGAAGTAACCGAACGAGGAGGTGTTGGTTTGGGCCAGAAAGTTCATCCAGTAGGGTTCCGACTTGGAATTATCCGTACCTGGGAATCCAAGTGGTATGCCGAAAAAAATTACGCACAGTTGGTTCACGAAGATATTAAGCTGCGGACTTACCTGAAGAAGCGGCTCTATCATGCAGGTATCTCTAAGATTGAGATTGAGCGTGCAGCCAACAAGGCGAAGGTGAATATCTCCGCGGCGCGTCCCGGGATCATCATCGGTAAGAAGGGTTCCGAGGTTGAAGCCCTCAAGCAGGAGCTGGCTAAACTGACTGATAAAGAAGTCTTTATCAATATTCAGGAAGTTCGCAAGCCTGAGATTGATGCTCAGTTGGTTGCTGAAAACGTGGCCTTGCAGATGGAGCGCCGAGTTGCTTTCCGTCGTGCCATGAAGAAGGCTGTGACCCAGTCTCTCAAGTTTGGCGCCCTGGGGATCAAAATCGAATGTTCCGGACGTCTCGGTGGCGCAGAAATGAGTCGTCGTGAGTGGTATCGCGAAGGTCGCGTTCCTTTGCACACCTTGCGTGCCGACATCGATTACGGCTTTGCGGAAGCCAAGACGACATACGGCATCATCGGTGTTAAAGTCTTGATTTTCAAAGGGGAGATACTGGGCAAGGACCAGCCCCAGAAGTGATGTGACAGGAGTGTATTCACCATGTTAATGCCGAAGAAGGTTAAATATAGAAAACAGTTTAAGGGCCGCATGCGGGGCACCAATCCCGGCGGTACGGACCTGAACTTTGGTGATTTCGGTCTGCAGGCGCTCGAGTGCGGCTGGCTGTCATCGCGTCAGATCGAGGCAGCTCGACGCGCCATGACCCGCTACATCAAGCGTGGCGGTAAAATCTGGATCCGTGCGTTTCCTGATAAGCCGCTGACCCGCAAGCCTGCTGAGACTCGTATGGGTAAAGGCAAAGGCTCTCCTGAGAGTTGGGTTGCTGTTATCCGCCCCGGCATGATGCTGTACGAAATGCAGGGTGTTGACGAGGAGACGGCTCGCGAAGCATTCCGTCTCGGTGCTCACAAGCTGCCGATGAAAACCAAGTTCGTGCGTCGTGAGGAGGCTAGCAATGAAGGTTAATGAATTGCGCGACCTGAGCGTTGAAGAACTTGGCGGCAAGGTGGCTGAGCTGGACCAGGAGATGTTCAATCTTCGTTTCCAGCTGCATACAGGACATTTGGATAACACCGCACGGATTGCTGAAGTGCGAAGAGACATTGCCCGGGTCAGGACTGTTCTCCGGGAAAAGCGTGATTAAATGAGGGAAATGAGGACGGCAATGACGAAAGAGCGTGGCAACCGGAAAAACCGGGTCGGGATCGTCGTCAGCGACAAGATGGATAAGACTGTCGTTGTCAAAGTGGACAATCTCGTCAAGCACCCTGTGTATAAGAAATATATCAAGCGCCGTGTGACCTTCAAGGCTCATGACGAGGACAACAGCTGTGGTATCGGCGACAAAGTGATGATCGTGGAGACCCGCCCCCTGTCCAAGGACAAGCGCTGGCGCGTTCGCGAAATTCTTGAGAAAAACGCGAGCATTTAGGAGAGTGATGTCATGATTCAGATGCAGACAATGCTCGATGTAGCAGATAATTCGGGTGCAAAGAAACTCTGCTGTATCAAGGTTCTTGGAGGATCCAAGCGCAAGTATGCCGGGATCGGCGACGTCATCGTCTGTTCGGTCAAGGAAGCCATGCCCAACTCGAAGGTCAAGAAGGGCGACGTGGTTCGTGCCGTGATCGTGCGGACGGCCAAGGAAGTAACCCGGCGTGATGGCTCCTATATCCGGTTCGATAAGAATTCAGCTGTTGTTGTCAATGCGGCTGGTGAGCCACTCGGAACTCGTATTTTCGGTCCGGTTGCTCGTGAACTGCGGGCCAAGCGTTACATGAAGATCGTGTCGCTTGCCCCAGAAGTCCTCTAGGTTTGGGAGAAAAAGTCATGGCAGTGCGTAAACTCCATGTGAAGAAAAATGATGAAGTGATTGTGGTTGCCGGTAAGGAGAAGGGCAAGACGGGCAAAGTCCTGCGGGTGTTCCCCGAGGATGGCGCTGTCCTGGTCGAGAACCTGAATGTCGTCAAGCGTCACACCCGGCCTACCCGCACCAATGCGGAAGGCGGCATCATCGAAAAGGAAGCCAAGCTGAACATATCCAATGTTCAGTTGGTTTGCAAAGCGTGTGGCGCATCGGCTCGGACCGGTATCCGGATCCTGGAAGATGGCAGCAAGGTGCGTTTTTGCAAGAAGTGTAACGAGACTGTCGACAAGTAACGGAGAATCTCCATGGCAAGACTCAAGGAGTTATATCAGAAAGAGCTGGCACCGAAGCTGATGAAGGAATTGCAGCTCACCAACCCCATGCAGGTCCCCCGTGTTGAAAAGGTGGTCGTGAATATGGGTCTCGGTGAGGCAATCCAGAACATCAAGGTGCTCGAATCTGCCGTCGAAGAACTGGCGCAGATCACCGGTCAGAAAGCGGTTATCACCCGGGCCAAGCGCTCCATCGCCAGCTTCAAGTTGCGCGAGGAGATGCCGATCGGCTGCATGGTGACCCTGCGGCGTGATCGTGCTTACGAATTTCTCGATCGCCTGATCAATGTTGCGCTCCCTCGTGTGCGTGACTTCAAGGGGATTTCCCCGAAGGCGTTCGACGGTCGCGGTAATTACACCCTCGGCGTTCGTGAGCAGTTGATTTTCCCGGAAATTGACTTTGATAAGATCGACAAGGTCAAGGGTATGAACGTGACAATCGTCACTTCGGCTCGCACGGACGAAGAGGGGCGCGCGCTCCTCACGAGTTTTGGCATGCCGTTCCGGAAACAGTCTGTAGCAGCCTAGCGGAGGGATTTGTGGCTAAGAAATCGATGCGCAACAAGGCCGCAAGGCCGCAGAAGTTCAAAGTAAGAAAATATAACCGCTGCCCGCTTTGCGGCCGGCCTCGGGCATATTATCGCAAGTTCGATATGTGCAGGATTTGTCTGCGCAAGTTGGCGTCGGAAGGCAAGCTCCCCGGCGTTGTTAAATCGAGCTGGTAATTTTCAGGTTAAGGAGCAGTATTCATGGGTATGACCGATCCTATCGCGGATATGCTGACCCGCATTCGCAACGCCGGTATGGCGCAACATCAGAAGACGGACCTTCCTTCGTCAAATCTGAAGGTTGCTGTGGCGGAAGCTCTCAAGGAACTGGGTTACATCAAGAACTACAAGGTGACCAGTGACGATCTGCAGGGTATGCTACGGGTTTATCTGAAATATGACAGCAACAAGAAGCCGGTGATCCACGAGATCACACGGGTCTCGACGCCGGGCCGCAGGGTGTATGTCTCGAAGGATGAGATTCCCCTTGTCAAAAATGGACTGGGCGCGTCGATTTTGTCCACCTCCCGGGGTGTGATGGACGATGTGTCGGCCCGCCAGGCACAGATCGGTGGCGAAGTCCTCTGCACGGTCTGGTAAAGAGCCGTCTAACTGTTTAAGGAGTCGATGAAGATGTCGCGTATCGGCAAGAAACCGATTGAAATCCCTGCCGGGGTTAAGGTTGATATCAAAGGCCGCCTGGTCAAGGTTGAAGGCCCCAAGGGTCGCCTGGAGCGAGAAATCAACGAGCAAGTTGAGGCGAATCTCGAGGCGGAGCAGGTGCTGGTCTCGCCGCTGGATGAGAAAAGTGGTCGGGCGCTACAAGGGCTGACCCGTTCTCTGCTCGCCAACATGGTTGAGGGCGTGTCCAAGGGATTTACCCGGGTGCTGGAGATTAACGGCATCGGCTACCGTGCTGAACTGCAAGGTTCGACTCTGAACCTGGCGCTCGGCTACTCCCATCCGATCGCATACCCCTTGCCTGAAGGTATTTCGGCTGAGGTGGAAAAGCAGACCAAGATTACCCTGACCGGTATTGACAAGGAACTGCTGGGTGCAACTGCTGCCAAGATTCGTTCGTTCCGTCCGCCTGAGCCTTATAAGGGCAAAGGGATCAAGTACGATAACGAGCGCATCGTGCGCAAGGCCGGCAAGACTGGCGCCAAGTAGGTTGAATAGAGCGAGGTGAGATCGTGAGTGTCGCAAAAGATAGACTGGAAGCCCGCAAGAAGCGTCAGGTGCGTGTGCGCAAAAAGATCAAGGGGACGCCTGAGCGTCCGCGTCTCTGTGTGTACCGCAGTGGCAAGCACATCTATGCGCAGATCATCGAAGATGTCAACGGCACGACGCTGGCGGCTTCTTCGAGTGTGGCCAAGGCCATCGCTGAGGATGTGAAGTTCGGCGGGAATGTTGAAGCAGCCAAAGCGGTCGGCAAATCGATTGCGGAAGTTGCTTTGGGAAAAGATATTAAACAAGTGGTTTTTGACCGCAATGGTTTTCTGTACCATGGTCGGGTCAAGGCTCTGGCAGAGGCGGCTCGTGAAGCCGGCCTGTCGTTCTGACGGGTGAAGGAGGAGAGTGTTGCAGCGCGCTGAGACCAACGAAACCAATATTATAGATCGCGTCATCCACATCAACCGGACTGCAAAGGTTGTTAAGGGTGGTCGTCGCTTCAGCTTCTCTGCCCTCGTGGTTGTCGGTGACGGCAATGGCAAGGTCGGCTACGGACTTGGCAAAGCCAAAGAGGTCCCCGAAGCAATCCGCAAGGGTGTTGAAACGGCCAAGAGAAACATGGTTCAGATCCCGTTGCAGGGGAAAACTATCCCCTACGATGTGATTGGCAAGTACGGCGCCGGTAAGATGCTGTTGATGCCTGCCTCGGAAGGTACCGGAGTGATCGCTGGCGGTGCTGCCCGTGCCATTCTCGAAGTTGCCGGTGTGGGTGACATTTTGTCTAAATGCATCGGGTCAAACAACCCGCACAATGTGGTCAAGGCCACCATGCGGGCGCTGCAGCAGTTGAGCAGCCCCGAAGAAATCATGGCGCGGCGCGGACTGACCGTCAACGAAATTGCAAAAGCCTGAGACGGAGTGAATAATGGCTGGTGAAATCAAGGTAACACTCAAGCGCAGCGTGATAGGCCGCGATAAGTATTTTGGCAAAGTGGTCAAAGGGCTGGGTTTTCGTCGTCTTCATCAGACGGTGGTTCTCAAGGATACCCCAGAAATCCGCGGCATGATCAATAAGGTCTCCCATCTGGTGACCGTTGAAGAATAGTTGCGAGGGATAAACTCATGGATTTAAGTAATCTTCGACCCGCATATGGTTCGACCTCGACCCGGAAACGTATTGGCCGTGGCCATGGTTCCGGAACCGGCAAAACGTCCGGTAGAGGTCATAAAGGACAGAACTCACGCTCAGGCGGTGGTGTTAAGCCCGGTTTTGAGGGCGGCCAGATGCCGCTGCAGCGGCGCTTGCCCAAGCGTGGCTTTACCCCGTTGAAACGGACTGAGTATGTCCTGATCAACCTGCGTGACCTCGACCTGTTCGAGGCTGGTAGCGTGGTTGATGTCGAAGCTTTTGGGAAGGCCGGTCTGGTATCTAAGCTGAAGGATGGTATCAAGATCCTCGGTGATGGTGAACTGTCCAAAGCTTTGAACGTCAAGGCGCACAAATTCAGTAAGTCGGCCCAAGCCAGTATTGAAGCTGCTGGCGGAACCGTCGAGGTTATCTAAGTTGTTCTCGAGCATCCAGAATATTTTCAGCATCCCTGAGCTGCGGCGGCGTATCCTGTTCACCCTCGGTATGCTTGCTGTTTACCGGATCGGCTGTCATGTTCCTCTGCCTGGTGTAGATCGGGCTGTTCTGGCGCAGTTCTTTGCCGGAACCCAGGGAACGCTACTTGGCCTGGTCAGTGCGTTCACCGGTGGTGCTCTCGAGCGGATGACCGTGTTCGCTCTCGGGATCATGCCTTATATCAGTGCATCGATTATCATGCAGCTGCTGACGGTTGTATTTGAACCGGTCGAGCGGCTCAAGCATGAAGGCGAGCAGGGTCGCAAGATCATGACCAAGTGGACTCGCTACGGCACTGTGATGCTTTCGGTGATCCAGGGTGCTGGCATTGCCATGGGCCTGCAGTCGATGCGCGGTCCGGCCGGCGAGCCGGTCGTTCAGGTGCAGGGGATCGGTTTTATTATTCTGACCGTGATCACCCTGACCGCAGGAACTGCTTTTATCATGTGGCTCGGTGAACAAATCACCGAACGCGGCATCGGTAACGGCATCTCGCTGATCATCTTTGCCGGCATCGTTGCAGCTATGCCGTCGGCTCTGGTCAACAGCATTCGTCTGCTGAACACCGGTGCCATGACGCCGACCGTGTTGCTGTTTATCATGGTGGTGATGGTTGGAGTTATCTGGGCAATTATTTTCATGGAGCGCGGCCAGCGGCGAGTGCCTATTCACTATGCCAAACGGGTCTCCGGGATGCGGAATATGGGTGGACAGAGCAGCCACCTGCCTCTCAAAATCAACATGAGTGGCGTTATCCCGCCGATCTTTGCCAGTTCTATTATCATGTTTCCCAGTACCGTGGCTCAGTTTGTTGATGTCCCCTGGGTGCAGAAATTTGCTGGTATGATGGTTCCCAGTCACTGGCTGTACAACCTGTTTTACATCGCGTTTATTGTGTTTTTCTGCTATTTCTACACGGCTGTCACCTTTAACCCGGTGGATGTTGCAGATAATATCAAGCGTCAGGGTGGTTACGTCCCCGGGGTACGTCCCGGCAAGGCGACCTCGGATTACCTTGATACGGTTCTCGGCCGATTGACGTTTGCCGGGGCAATTTATATCTCACTCGTCTGTGTACTGCCGACTTTGCTGATCGGTCAGTTCAATGTGCCGTTCTTTTTCGGTGGTACATCGTTACTGATTGTTGTTGGCGTCGGTATGGATACGGCATCCCAGATCGAGGCACATCTGATATCTCGTTCCTACGAAGGTTTCATGAAGGGTGTTTCGCTCAAGGGACGGCGAGGTTAAAGGCAACGAGCTATGAAGTTGATTTTGCTTGGCCCTCCGGGGGCCGGAAAAGGAACCCAGGCTAAAATGCTCACCGACGAATTTGCGATTCCGCAGATTTCCACTGGAGACATTTTGCGTGCCGCGGTCAATGATGGGACCCCTCTCGGTGTTAAGGCGAAGTCGTTCATGGACGCTGGCGGCTTGGTTCCTGATGAGGTGGTGATCGGTATCGTGGCAGAGCGCCTGCAGCAGGACGACTGTGGCAACGGTTTTATTCTGGACGGATTCCCTCGTACGGTCGCCCAGGCGGATGCCCTGCAAGCCAATCTTCAGCAGATGGGCAAGGATCTGGACAGCGTTGTCGCCCTGCAAGTGGACTCCGAAGCACTGGTTGAACGTCTGACCGGTCGTCGTACCTGCAAAGCGTGTGGTCGCGGCTACCATGTCAGTTTTGATCCGTCGACCAAGGCGGGTCTTTGTGATGACTGCGGCGGTGAACTTTTCCAGCGTGACGATGATCGCGAGGAGACAATTCGCAAACGTCTCGACGTATATGACGAGCAGACCGCGCCGCTGATCAGCTATTACAGAGACGGCGGGATGTTGGTCGAACTGGACGGTATGCTGCCTATCGCCGATGTGCAGGAGACGTTGCTGACGGCACTTCGGGCAAATTAGGGTGATAGTCCTTAAAAGTTCTTCCGAACTGGAGAAGATGCGCGCGGCCGGCCAGATAGTCGCTGCCATCCTGGACCTGCTCAAGGGGCGGATCAAGCCCGGGGTCACCACAGCCGAACTGGATCGGCTGGCAGAGGAAGAATGCCTGAGGCGTCAGGCAAAACCAGCGTTCAAAGGGTATGGAGGCTTTCCGTTTGCGATTTGCTCCTCCCCGAATGAACGGGTTGTCCATGGTTTTCCCGACAAGAAGCCGTTGCGTGAGGGAGATATCCTCAGTATTGATTTTGGGGTGATTTTTCAAGGTTTTTATGGTGATTCAGCGATCACTGTACCGGTCGGCGAGATTGCTCCAGAGACGGAACAGCTACTCACAGCCACCCGGGAATCTCTGGAAAAAGCGATAGAAAAAGCAATACCGGGCGGGCGATTGTCAGATATCTCACATGCCGTCCAATCTTGGGTTGAACCGCGCGGCTTTAGCGTGGTCAGAGAGTTTGTCGGCCATGGCATCGGACGGCAACTGCATGAAGCCCCGCAGATCCCTAACTACGGGGAGCCTAACCAGGGGCCGAAGCTGAAAGCCGGGATGGTGCTGGCGATAGAGCCGATGATTAACGCCGGCGTGCCAGGGGTTAGAATTCTGGATGATGGTTGGACAGCGGTGACTCAGGATGGTCGCCTGTCTGCCCATTTTGAACATACTGTAGCAATTACCGACCATGGTCCGGAGATACTTACCCGGTTGTAACCAGGTCAGGATAAGAATACCAGGCCCACACTGGGCCCAGACAGAGGGTTGAACCATGAAAGTCCGTGCATCAGTCAAGACAATTTGCGACAAGTGCAAAGTTATTAAGCGTAAAGGGGTCGTCAGGGTCATCTGTGAGAACCCCAAACACAAACAGCGGCAGGGTTAAGCTAGGAGGATCGCACATTGGCTCGTATTGCTGGTATCGATTTACCGAGAAACAAACGGATCGAAATCGCCCTGACTTACATCTTCGGGATTGGACGCTCCGCCTCTCAGGATATCCTGACAAAGGCAGGCGTTGATTTCAGCACCAGGTCTGATGACCTGACCGAAGAAGAAGTCGGCAGAATTCGTAAGATTATTGACAGCGATTTTGAAGTTGAGGGTGACCTGCGGCGTGATATTTCAATGAATATCAAACGTCTTATGGACCTCGGCTGCTATCGTGGTCTGCGTCATCGCCGGGGACTTCCCGTGCGTGGGCAGAAAACCAAGACAAATGCCCGGACCCGTAAAGGGCCCCGCAAGACTGTTGCTGGCAAGAAGAAGTAACGGGAGGAACCATGGCTAAGCCTGGCAAAAGAGCACGCAAAAAGACAGAAAAGAAAAACGTCCCGAATGGTATTGCCCATATTCAGGCGACGTTTAATAACACGATCGTGACCATCACTGATGTGAAGGGCAACGTGATTTCCTGGTCGACCTCCGGTGCCAAGGGCTTCAAAGGGAGTCGCAAAAGTACGCCCTTTGCTTCCCAGATGGCCGCTGAATCGGCGGCACAGGCGGCCCAGGAACATGGCATGCGCAGCGTTGAAGTCTGGGTCAAAGGCCCGGGTTCCGGCCGTGAGTCTGCTCTGCGTGCCCTGCAGGCTGCCGGCTTGACCATCACCATGATCAAAGACGTTACGCCGATTCCTCATAATGGCTGCCGTCCGCCCAAGCGTAGAAGAGTCTAACCCAACAAGGAGATGAACTTTGGCTAGATACACCGGGTCAGTCTGCCGGATGTGCCGGCGGGAAAATATGAAGCTGTTCCTGAAAGGGGACCGCTGCTACACAGATAAATGTGCCTTGGAGCGCCGTAACTATGCTCCCGGTCAGCACGGCCAGGGACGTATCAAGGTGTCCGATTACGGCACTCAGCTGCGCGAAAAGCAGCGTGTCAAGCGTACTTACGGACTGCTCGAGAAGCAGTTCCGTGCTTACTTTGGCATGGCCGATCGCATGAAAGGTGTGACCGGCGAGAACCTGCTGGTTCTGCTGGAACGTCGCCTCGACAGCATCATCTATCGTCTCGGGTTTGCAACGTCCCGGAACGAAGCGCGTCAACTGGTTCGTCACAGTCACTTTCTTGTCAACGGCCGCAAGGTAAATATTCCGTCCTATTTGGTCCGTCCCGGTGATGTGATTGAATTGCGTGAAAAGAGCCGCAAGATCGTGCGTGTCAACGAAGCACTTGATAGCGTGATGCGGCGCGGTGTGCCCTCTTGGATTGAGCTTGAGCGCGATGCCTTCAAAGGCTCGCTCAAAACCTTGCCTGTCCGTGCAGAAATGACGACACCGGCATTCCAGGAGCAGCTGATCGTCGAACTCTACTCGAAGTAGAGTTTTGACTTCAGGCACATAACGGATAACACCTCTCCTGTCACCTCATACGGAGGATTCGCATGTATAAAAACTGGAGGGAACTGATTAAGCCCACTCGACTTCAGGTCGACTCGGACAGCTTAACAGCAAATTACGGGAAGTTTACGGCAGAGCCGTTTGAACGCGGTTTCGGTACGACTCTCGGTAACTCGCTGCGGCGTGTGCTGCTTTCGTCCTTGCAGGGTGCTGCGATTACTTCGGTACGCATCAAGAACGTTTTACATGAATTTTCAACCGTTCCTGCTGTGACCGAAGATGTCACTGACATCATTCTCAATCTAAAAGGGGTGCTGATTGCCTTGCAGGGGCATGATGCTCGCAATGTTCGTATCGTCAAAAAAGGTGCAGGCGAGATCACGGCTGGAGATATTATTACCGACTCCAACGTAGAAATCCTGAACCCCGATCTGCATATTGCGACCTGCGGCAAGGAAGCTGACATCGAAATTGATATGGTCGTTGCCATGGGCAAAGGCTATGTTCCGGCCGAACGCAACCGGGATGAGAAGGCACCCGTCGGGACTATCCCGATTGACTCACTCTTCTCGCCGATCACCAAGGTCAACTATACGGTCAGCAATGCTCGTGTCGGCCAGGTGACTGACTACGATAAACTCGTACTCGAGATCTGGACCGATGGCAGCGCCAAGCCGGAGGACGCCTTGGCTTACGCTGCCAAGATCGTTAAGGAGCAGATTCAGTTGTTCATCAACTTCGATGAGCAACTCGAGCCGGAGGTTGTCAGCGAGCAGGAAGGTGCCGGTAAGGCGATCAATGAGAACCTGTATCGCCGTGTTGACGAGCTTGAGCTATCGGTGCGTAGCGCCAACTGCTTGAAGAACGCCAACATCCGCTTGATCGGCGAGTTGGTACAGAAAAGCGAAGCCGAAATGCTTAAGACTCAGAATTTCGGCCGCAAGTCTCTGAATGAAATCAAAGACATCCTGTCCGAGATGGGACTGACCCTGGGCATGGCTATTGATGATTTCCCAGATCCTGAATATCTCAAGATGATTGAAAAGAGTGAAGAAGAGCTCTAATCGTCAGCCTTGTGACTAAGTCATAGAGAGAAAGGACTCGTAGATACAATGCGACACAGAAAGTCCGGTAGAAAATTAGGCCGTAACACGAGCCATCGCAAGGCGATGATGCGCAATATGGTGACGTCCCTGTTCGAGCATGAGCAGATCAATACCACCGATGCCAGGGCCAAGGAACTGCGGAAGATTGCCGAGAAGCTGATTACCATGGCCAAGCGGGGCGATCTGCATGCCCGTCGTCAGGTCCTGAAAGTGGTCATGGACAAGCAGGTTGTGGCCAAGCTTTTTGATCGCATTGCTCCCCGTTACCAGGATCGTCCCGGGGGCTATACGCGAATCATTAAGCTCGGACACCGTTCCGGCGACAATGCGGCCATGTCTCTGATCGAGCTGGTTGAGGAAGAATTTACCGCTAAGCCGAAGAAGGTTAAACCGGTGGAAGAAGCGGCTCCGGCACCTGTCGAAGAAGCAGCCACCGAAGAGGCTCCGGCTGAGGAAGAAGCTGCTGCTGAAGAAGAAGCTCCGGCTGAAGAAGAAAAGCAAGATTGATACTGACGTTTGTCAGCGCATAAATAAAAACCGCGACAGGGCTGACCTTGTCGCGGTTTTTTTTGTTTAGAGACAAATGGTTAGTTCGGTTGACCTGCCCCCATTGCGCCGGCGAAGAATGCGGGAACCTCTTTGGGTGGTTCCGTGTCAACCTCGAGGAGCTCGATGACGAAGGTCAGGGGCTTTCCCGCCAAAGGATGGTTGGCGTCAAGAGTGACCTTGTCCTCGGTGACCCTGTTGATCATGAGCAGCAATTTGCCGCCATCTTCCTGAGTGACTTCCAGCTGGCCGCCCTCGGTCAATTCAAGATCTGCAGGCAAGTCTGAGCGGTCAACGTCCTGAATTAGTTCAGGCTTTGACTCTCCGTATGCCTGGTCTGGTTCAATGACAACAGTTTTCGTTTCACCCTGATACATGCCAGTAACTGCTTCATCGAAGCCTTTGATAACCTCCTCCTTGCCGAGGATGAATTGCAAAGGGCGGTCCTCCGGAGATGCATCAAAGGTTGTTCCGTCAGCCAGTTTCCCGGTGTATTTGACCTTGACAGTGTTCATGTGCGCGGCGCGAATCATATTTTCCTCTTTCCGTGGGGCGTTGATTTTGAGTGGAAACTGCTGCAATGGGCAGTCAATTCCATAAGCGCTCTATGCATAACAAGACCGGCTCCTTTGGTCAAATGTTTTTAGCATTCGGGGGGATCTAAGGCGACGCTGCTCCTTGACCGGATTAGTCGGATTATGCTAGGTTTAGCCACTTTTACCGCAGGGTTTTTCTATGTATTTTCCACATCGTGACCAATTCGTCAAGCTGGCCAAAGTCGGGAACCTGATCCCCGTGTATCGGGAGATCCTTGCCGATATGGAAACGCCGGTATCCGCCTTTCGCAAGATCGATGATAACCGTTCGGCTTTTCTGTTGGAAAGTATTGAAGGTGGCGAAAAGTGGGCCCGCTATTCCTTTCTGGGAGTTGGCTCAGGTCGGGTGTTTCGCTCGCGTGGCAACGACTACGAGATACTTGAGAATGACAAGATTGTGAGGTCAGGTCATGCGACTGACCCGCTTGCCGAACTGTCCCACTTCCTTGAACCCTACCACCCGGTGGAGATTTCGGACCTGCCCCGTTTTTTCGGTGGGGCCGTGGGTTACCTGGGCTACGATATGGTGCGCCACGTTGAGTCTCTGCCGGGATACAACCCGGCTGAAATTGGAGCCTGGGACAGTTATTTCCAGATAACTGAAACCCTGCTGATTTTCGACAACATGCGGCAGAAGATCAAAGTGGTGAGCAATGTTCACCTCTCTGATTCAGAGGACCCGACGATCGCCTATGATCGCGCCGTGCAGGCCATCGATGCTCTCGTCGGTCAATTGCGGGCATCTCTCCCCGAACGCCCTGATTTCCCGCTGCCGGATGATCCGACGGAGCTCTCCTCTAATTTCAGCCGCAGTGATTTTGAAGCGGCGGTGTTGCGCTGCAAGGACTACGTTCGTGCCGGCGACGTGATACAGGTTGTCCTCTCTCAGCGTTTTGCGGGGGCTCTGGATGTCGATCCTTTTGATATCTACCGTGCCTTGCGCACGATCAATCCCTCGCCATACATGTATTATCTGCAGCACGACGGTACCCGGGTGATTGGTGCTTCGCCGGAGGTTCTGGTACGCAAAGAAGGCTCTCACGTCGAAGTCCGCCCCATTGCCGGCACGCGGCCTCGGGGTGAAACGCCGGAAGCGGATCTTCAACTCGAGCAGGAGCTGCTGCTCGACCCGAAAGAATGCGCCGAGCATATCATGCTGGTCGACCTGGGCCGCAATGACCTCGGGCGGGTCTGTACCACCGGCAGTGTTTCCGTCGATGAGCTGATGGTGGTTGAGCGCTATTCACACGTGATGCATATCGTGTCGAATGTCAGTGGAGAACTTTCGCCGGGCAAGGATGCTCTGGATGTGTTTCGGGCCACTTTCCCGGCAGGGACCTTGAGTGGCGCTCCTAAAATCAGAGCCATGGAGATTATTGAAGAGCTTGAACCCTGTCGTCGTGAGATTTATGGCGGGGCCGTCGGCTATATCTCATTTACCGGCAACATGGACCTGGCAATTGCCATTCGGACCCTGGTTGTTCATGACGGTAAAATCTACTTGCAAGCCGGAGCGGGGATTGTCGCTGATTCCGATCCCGAGGCTGAATACCAGGAAACTATCAACAAGGCGATGAGCGTTAAATCCGCCATTGCCATGGCGCGGCAGGGGTTGGACTGATATGCTCCTGATGATTGATAATTACGATTCCTTCACCTACAACCTGGTCCAGTACCTGCGGGAGCTGGGCGCCGAGGTCGAGGTGCATCGCAACGACTGCATCAGTATCGAGGAAATTGTCTCCAAGCAGCCGAAACGGCTGGTTGTGTCGCCCGGGCCGTGTACCCCCTCAGACGCGGGGATTTCGGTGGAGGCGATCCGTCAACTGGCCGGCAAACTGCCGATCCTTGGTGTTTGCCTTGGGCATCAGTCGATCGGTCAGGCGTTTGGCGGCCGCGTTGTGCGTGCTGATCGTTTGATGCATGGCAAGACCAGTCCCGTGTATCATGATGATCGCGAGTTGTTTGCCGGGTTGAGCCAGCCCTTTGACGCGACCCGCTACCACTCCCTGATCGTCGAAAAGGCGAGCCTGCCCGACTGCCTGGAGATCACGGCTTGGACCAGTGAAGATGAAATCATGGGGTTGCGCCATCGCGAGTTGCCAGTCTGGGGAGTTCAGTTCCATCCTGAATCGATTCTGACGACTGAAGGGATGCAACTGCTCCGGAACTTTCTTGAGATGACAGACTAGCCGTGCGGTCTGAGCCACATTCTGTTGACGGGAAAAAAGATGATTAAAGAAGCGATCAGCAAGGTTGTTCAACGAGAGAACCTTTCCGAAGGTGAAATGATTGATGTCATGAACCTGATCATGGGGGGGGAAACGACGCCTGCCCAGATCGGGGCCTTTATCACTGCCCTGCGGATGAAGGGGGAGACGATTGAGGAGATTACCGGGGCTGCCCGGGTCATGCGCGCTCGTGCCACACCGATCCGCGTCGGTCACAACGTCCTCGACATCGACCGCGACGAAATTAATATCGACCGAGAGACAATTTTGGACGTGGTTGGCACCGGCGGGGATGGGACCAATACTTTTAATATCTCGACCACCGTGGCTTTTGTCGTTGCCGCGTGCGGGGCGAAGGTCGCCAAACATGGCAATCGCTCAGTTTCCTCTGCCTGTGGCAGCGCTGATGTCCTTGAAGCCCTGGGGGTCAATCTCGATGTTACTGCAGATGCCGTCGAGGGGTGCATCGAAACCATCGGCATCGGGTTTCTGTTTGCCCCGGCTTTACATGGCGCGATGAAGTATGCAATCGGCCCGCGTCGAGAGATAGGCATCCGCACGATTTTTAATATCCTCGGGCCATTGACCAACCCGGCCAAGGCCGACTGTCAAGTGATGGGGGTCTATAGTGACGAACTGGTCGAGCCGCTGGCCAAGGTGCTGCTGAACCTCGGCTGTCAGCGTGGCTTCGTTGTGCATGGCACTGACGGGATGGATGAGGCAACTCTGACCGGGCCGACTAATGTGGCGGAAATCAATCGGGGCGAGGTGTCGGTCTATACGATTACCCCGGAAGAGTTCGGCCTGACGCGCGCCACGCTAGCCGACCTGCAAGGTGGCGATGCTACAGAGAATGCCGCCATCGTTCGTGAGGTCCTGGGCGGCGCGCAGGGGCCGAAGCGTGATGTCGTCCTTCTGAATGCAGCCTTTGGTTTGGTCGCCAGCGGCCTGGTCGCGGATGTTCCGACCGGGTTGCAACGTGCGGCGGCGGCAATTGACTCGGGCGACGCCCTTACAAAGGTGGTGCAGTTGGCCGAGTTGACCAACGTCTAGCGATTGCACCCTCAACGCCGTGGTTTTTGCCGGGCGCCGGAATGAACAGAACATGATCCTCGATAAGATCCTGGCCCGAAAAGTTGAGGAAGTGGCTGAAGCCAGCCAGCAGATTCCTCTTAATGAGCTGCGCTCACGGGTGGCGAATGTCACGCCAGTCCGTGGCTTCGCCCGGGCCTTGCGCCAAGCCGCGGAGTCCGGTACGGCGATTATTGCCGAGGTCAAGAAGGGTTCCCCCTCGAAGGGGATCATCCGGGCCGACTTCGATCCGGTCGCCATCGCCCAGGATTACCAGGCGGGCGGCGCGGCTTGTCTGTCGGTTTTGACCGACCGGGACTTCTTCTTTGGCGACTTGAACTATCTTGAGAAAATTCGCGCGGCCGTTGCTTTGCCCCTGCTGCGCAAGGACTTTATCATCGATCCGTACCAAGTGTTTGAGGCACGGGCGCATGGTGCCGACGCGATCCTGCTGATCGCCGCGGCCCTGCCGGAAGAGCAGCTGCTGAGCCTGGCAGAAACGGCGCAGAGCCTGAATTTGGATGTGCTGTTTGAAGTGCACGATGAAGCAGAGATGATGATGGCCCATCGGTTGCCGGTTGACCTGGTCGGGATCAACAACCGTAACCTGAAAACCTTTGCCACCGATATTGCCACGACCGAACGGCTGGCTCCCCGGGCACCGGAAGGCAGCTTGGTGGTCGCTGAGAGTGGCATCGCCGACCGGGCTGATATTCGACGTCTGCAGCGGGCCTCGGCAGGAGCTTTCCTGATCGGTGAGAGCCTGATGCGTGAAGCGGATGTGGCTGCGAAGCTGGCCGAACTGCTGCACGACTAGGGATGGAAGCGATGGTCAGAGTCAAGATCTGTGGCATCACTAACCTGGCGGACGCTTGGCATGCTGTTGCCAGCGGCGCCGACGCCTTGGGGTTTGTGTTTTACCCGGACAGCCCCCGTTATGTTGAGCCGGCTCTGGTGCGGCAAATCATTGCTGAGCTGCCGCCGCTGATCACCTGTGTTGGTCTGTTCGTTAATGAGCAGCCTGCTCGCATCACCGAAATTGCCGCTCAGTGTGGACTGGATGTGGTCCAGTTGCATGGTGACGAAACACCTGAACAGTGCAACTTGCCGCCGTACCGCGTGATCAAGGCAGTTCGGGTGGCACAGCAGGCAGATGCAGCGGCTCTGCCCGAGTTCCCTGTCGCCGCGCTGTTGCTCGATGCGCTGGTGCCTGGGCAGTTTGGCGGAACCGGCCAGGTCTGCGATTGGCAATTTGCCGCGCAAGTGTCGGCATTGAGACCGACTATTCTTGCCGGCGGTCTATCGCCCGACAACGTGGCTGCGGCTATCAACGCGGTCAAGCCTTATGCGGTCGATGTCTCCAGCGGGGTAGAAAAAACTCCCGGACAGAAAGATCCGCGCAAAGTCTCTGAATTTATCCGTATCGCCAAGGAGGCGGTCTAGTTATGTATAAACAACCCGATCCCTTGGGGCATTTTGGCCAATTCGGTGGGCGTTACGTCGCCGAGACGCTCATGCCAGCCTTGCTGGAGTTGGAAGAAGCCTATCGCGAATCGCAGGTCGACCCACAATTTCAGGAAGAGCTGCAGCACTATCTTGCCAAGTACGTCGGTCGGCCCAGCCCCTTGTTTTTGGCAGACCGCCTGACGGCACACTGCGGTGGTGCCCGGATTTATTTAAAGCGGGAAGATCTCAATCACACTGGTGCCCACAAAGTTAATAACACGGTGGGACAGGCCTTGCTGGCCAAGCGAATGGGCAAGAAGAAGGTTATCGCCGAAACCGGCGCCGGCCAGCATGGCGTGGCGACGGCGACGGTCGCGGCCCTGTTCGGCATGGAATGCGATGTCTTCATGGGTGAAGAAGACATCCGCCGCCAGGCACTGAACGTCTTCCGGATGAAGCTCCTCGGCGCCCGTGTCCGTCCGGTTGACAGCGGAACAGCCACCCTGAAAGACGCCATGAATGAGGCGCTGCGCCACTGGGTCACTCATGTGCGTGACACCTTTTATGTGATCGGTACGGTCGCCGGTCCGCATCCCTATCCCATGCTGGTGCGTGATTTTCAGGCAGTGATCGGCGAAGAGGCTCGCCGGCAGATGCACGATGAAACCGGCAGCCTGCCTGATGCGGCGGTTGCCTGCATCGGTGGCGGGTCGAATGCCATGGGTCTGTTTTATCCGTTCCTGAACGACGAGACGGTGCGGTTGGTCGGCGTCGAAGCCGCCGGACTGGGGGTAGAGACAGGCCGCCATGCCGCCAGTATCGGGGCTGGCCGTGTTGGTGTTCTGCATGGCAACAAGACCTTCCTGCTACAGGATCAGGAAGGCCAGATTGAACATGCCCATTCAGTGTCAGCCGGCCTCGACTACCCTGGTGTCGGGCCAGAGCATGCCTACTTGCACGACATCAAGCGTGCTGAATATGTGTCAATTACCGACCAGGAAGCGCTGGCTGCATTTCATCTCTTAACGAATCTCGAAGGGATCATGCCGGCGCTTGAAAGCGCCCATGCCATCGCCCATGTGATCAAGCTTGCGCCGCAAATGCGTCCGGATCAGTCGATCCTGGTCTGTCTGTCGGGACGCGGCGACAAGGACATCCATACAGTGGCCGAAGCGAGTGGACTGGAATTGTAGGCTCTATTTGGAACGTTTAAAAGAAAACCTGCGTAGCGCGGGACGAGGGACGCGAAAACTCCTCTGAAATCAAAAGGCTGCTTGGAGTGGCCTTAAGGAAATTATGAAATTTACCGAACTGAAACTGTCTGAAGAAGTCATGCAGGGCATTGAAGATGCCGGTTTTGTCGATTTGACACCGGTGCAGGAAGAATCGATTCCGCTGGCGCTGGCTGGAAAAGATGTTGCGGCTCAGGCTCAGACGGGAACAGGCAAAACCGCCGCTTTTCTGGTTTCGCTCTTTTCCAGCTTGCTTGCCAGTCCGAAGCCGAGCAAGCGCAACCCCCGGGCTCTGATTATGGCGCCGACGCGTGAGTTGGTGGTGCAGATCTGTGCTGATGCCGAGACGCTCGGTGCTCACTGCCCGCTGAAGGTGCAGCCGATTTTCGGCGGCGTCGATTATGAAAAACAGCGTCAGGCGCTCAGGGATGGTGTGGACGTGATCGTCGCCACGCCCGGCCGTCTGATCGATTACTACAAACAGAAGGTCTACAGCCTGAGCCAGGTTGAGGTGGTAGTGGTTGATGAGGCAGACCGCATGTTCGACATGGGCTTCATTAAGGACCTGCGCTATATCCTGCGCCAGCTTCCACCCTACAATAAACGGCAGACCATGCTCTTCTCGGCGACCCTGTCGCAGCGGGTCATGGAGTTAGCCTACGAATTCATGGACTTGGCGGAGCGGGTTCATATCGCCCCGGAGCAGATTACCGCTGAAAAGGTTGAGCAGATACTTTACCATGTCTCACGGCGCGAAAAATTCGCCTTGATGATGGGTCTCTTCAAGCGGGAAAAAGACCTGTCTCGCATCCTGATTTTTGTCAACACCAAGAAAGAGGTGGAGTTCCTTGCCGAACGGCTCAAGGCCAACGATTACAAGGCTGCTGTTCTATCCGGAGATATCCCTCAGCGCAAGCGAATGCGCCTGCTGAGTGAATTCAAGGAGGGCCGTCTGAATATCCTGGTGGCGACCGATGTTGCCTCGCGTGGTCTGCATATTGATGCGGTCAGCCATGTCATCAATTATGACCTGCCGCAGGACGCCGAGGATTATGTGCATCGTATCGGCCGAACCGCACGGGCCGGGGCGGTCGGCAAGGCGATCAGTTTTGCCGATGAAGATCTGGTGTTCCACCTGCCCGACATCGAAGAGTATATTGGTGGCAAGATTCCCAGCCGCTTTCCCGAGGATGACGATTTCTTCTGGGACTACAAACGCTCGAAGCCGCGTAAAAAGGCTCCAGTTCCAGAAAAAAGCGGCGGCAAGGGCCAGGCGCGGCGGCCTCGCCGACGGCCACGGCGGTCGAATGAGAGTGCCCGGAAAGATTCCTCAAAGTCATGACGCCTGTGGATGGCTTGATCAATTGCCGACGCTGTCCGCGACTGGTGTTACAGCGGGAGTCGGTGGCGCCGCGCAAGGGATTGCAGTCTGAAGACTACTGGAATCGTCCGGTCCCAGGCTTCGGTGATCCGGCGGCGCGCATCTGTCTGGTCGGACTGGCCCCAGGTGCTCATGGTGCCAATCGCACGGGGCGGCCCTTTACGGGCGACGGTGCCGGGGATTTCATGTATCCGCTGCTTTATCGCGCCGGACTGGCCAGCCAGCCCGAGGCGCTGCACGCCGGTGATGGCCTGGAGTTGAACGATATTTATATTACCAACGCCGTCAAGTGCCTGCCGCCTGAGAATAAACCGGTTGCGGCAGAATTTACGGCTTGCCGCCCCCTCTTGGCTGAAGACCTGGCTGTTCTGAAAAGACTGCGGGTGATTATCACGCTCGGCTCGGGTGCTCACACCAGCGTGCTGCATTTGCTCAAGACAGAGGGATTGGTCGGGCGGTTGGCGGACTATCGCTTCGGGCATGCGGCCAGCTATCGGCTTGCTGACGGGCGCTGGCTTCTCAGCAGCTATCATACCAGCCGTTACAATGTGCAGACGAGGCGGATCAGCCCGGCGATGTTCCTCGATGTCCTGGCGTTGGCCAAGGACTTGGCCGACGGATCGCATGACGACGCGGATTTACGTTGAAAAGAACCCCGTCAATCCTATAACATTAAAAAGTTACCTTTTCTGGATAAGTTATGTCGCGAATTGAACACATTCTGGGTGATCTGAAAGAGCGGGGCGAGAAAGCGCTCGTTACCTTTGTTACGGCCGGCGACCCCGACCTGGAAACGACGGAGCAGGTCATTCATACTCTGGTTGAAGCCGGGGCAGACCTGATCGAGCTCGGTTTCCCCTTCTCGGACCCTATGGCAGACGGGCCGACCATCCAAGCCGCATCGCAGCGGGCGCTGGACGCCGGGACGACCCTGGAGGGCGTGCTTGCACTGGTCCGGCGGGTCCGTGAGCATACCAATGTTCCGATTGTTTTGATGGGTTATTACAACCCGGTCTTCTGTTACGGGCCGGAAGCGTTCGCGCAGGCCGCTGCTGCTGCTGGAGTCGACGGCTTGCTGCTGGTCGATCTGCCGCCAGAAGAGGCGGGCGAACTCCAGCCGTTTTTGCAATCGGCCGGAGTTGACCTGATCACCCTGCTGGCACCGACCACCGACCCGCAACGTATGGTTCGCCTGGCCGGGGCAGCCGAAGGGTTTCTATACTACGTCTCCATGACGGGAGTGACTGGTAGCCAGGCGGTCGATGCCGCTGCCATCCGTGATGCCGTGTCAGAACTGCAAGCGCTGAGCCGGGTTCCCGTGGCGGTCGGTTTCGGAGTGACGTCCCCGCAAGCGGCACGAGATATCGCCATGTTTGCCGATGCTGTAGTGGTTGGCAGCGCCTTGGTCAAGATTATCGAAAGCCATGGGAATTCCGCGCAGCTATTGCCGGAAGTCAGCCGTTTTGTTAGCTCCCTGAAAGAGGCTGTGCGGTCTGCTGCGACAAACGTTCCCACAGCAGATGAGGCTTGAACGGAAGTTTTTCTGCCCGCTCGAGAGTTTAAATAACTGGACAATTTTGAATTGCCGGTCAAAATATTTTATAGGACGTTTTGTCAACTGAACGCAATTCGCAACGCCATTGGTGATTCTCTGCCCGCTGCGATACTCTGGATAGCATCAAGCGGTTCCGTTTCTGAAACGGCTGCCGCATTGACCCCGAGGTTAAATTATGGCCTGGTTTAAAAAATCGAAAGCACCGATTGCTCCTGCAGAAGGCAAGAAAGTTCATGTACCGGAAGGTCTCTGGACCAAGTGCAAGAACTGTCAGGAAATTATCTATACCAAGGAAATCGAACGGAACCTGAACGTTTGCCCCAAGTGTGATTACCATTTCCGGATCAGCGCCCGGGAACGGATTGCTTTGGTGCTTGACGACGGTTCGTTTGTCGAGACTGACCCTGATATGACGTCAGTCGATTTTCTCAAGTTCAAGGATTCCAAGAAGTACAACGATCGGATCAAGGCTTCGCTCAAAAAGGCCGGCGGCGGTGACGCCGTGGTAACCGGTTCCGGTACGATCGAGGGTCTACCGGCGGTATTGGCAGTCTTCGATTTCAGTTTCATGGGGGGCAGTATGGGGTCGGTTGTCGGGGAGAAGATAACCCGGGCGATCGAACTTGGCCTTGAGATGAAGGCGCCGGTCCTGGTGTTCTCCTCGTCAGGTGGTGCCCGGATGCAGGAAAGCATCCTGTCGCTGATGCAGATGGCCAAAAGCAGCGCCGCTCTGGCCAAGCTCAAGAAAGCCGGCCTGCCGTTCATTTCTGTTCTGACCGACCCGACCACCGGCGGCGTTACCGCAAGCTTTGCCATGCTGGGCGATCTGAATATTGCCGAGCCGCGTGCCCTGATCGGTTTTGCCGGGCCGCGCGTGATCGAACAGACGATCCGCCAGCAGTTGCCGGACGGTTTCCAACGGTCCGAGTACCTGCTTGAACATGGCATGGTCGATATGATCGTGCCGCGCCAGGAATTGAAGGCGCGCCTGTCCCAAATCCTACGGATTTTCCAACAGAAGCCGGCACCGGGTGAGCCCCTGCCCGTGCCCCCGGTTGTTGAGGAGGCTGCGCCGGAAACTGCGCCTGCCGCCGATACGGAATAATCCTCCCGGTGGATTTTCAGCAAACGCTGGACTATCTGTACGGCCTGCAACTTTTCGGCATCAAACTGGGGCTTGAGAATACCCGGGTGTTGTTGGAGCGCCTCGGCAATCCGCAGTCTGCGTTTTCCTGTCTGCATGTCGCCGGCACCAACGGTAAAGGGTCCGTCAGTGCCTTTCTTGCCGAAACCCTGCAGCAGGCCGGGGTGCGTACCGGTCTCTATACCTCACCTCATCTGCACTGTTTCACAGAGCGTATTCGCATCGACGGACAGCCCGTGAGCCGGGATTTTGCCTGCCTGCTCGCGGCCGATGTGAAGGCGGCCAGCAATTCCCTCCCAATTACTTTTTTCGAAGCGACCACGGCGATGGCCCTGTTGGCATTTCAGCGCAGCGGTGTGGAGATTGCCATCCTGGAAACCGGCCTGGGCGGGAGGCTGGATGCGACCAATGTGGTCGAGCCGGTGCTGAGTCTGATTACCCCGATCAGCCTGGACCACCAGGAGCACCTTGGTGACGACCTCGCCCAGATTGCCGCAGAAAAAGCAGGGATCATCAAGCCTAGCGTGCCGGTTGTGATCGGTCGGCAGCAGGCTGAAGCGTGTGAGGTGCTGCTTGATGCCGCCAGGCGAAGCGGAGCATCTGTGTGTCTGGTTGACCGTGACTATCACCGGATTGAGGCGGCCGACGGTCAGACCGTGTGTCTGGGCGACCGGCAGGTGTCCGGCTTGACGAACCGTCTGGTCGGGGAGCATCAACTGGACAATATGGCCCAAGCGGTTGCCGCCGGATTGCTGCTGGCCGCAGAAGGTTGGCCAGTGACGGAAGAGGCCTGTCGTCAGGCGGGGCGCCTGGTCTTCTGGCCCGGGCGGCTGGAATGGTGGGATGGCCCGCCGGCCGTTTTGCTGGACGCTGCGCATAACGCCGCCGGAGTTGCCAGCCTGGTCGCCCATCTTGAGCAGCGTGAAATCAGCGACATGCCGGTGCTGGTCGGTTTGAGCCGAGGGCGGCGGCCTGCCCAGGTCTTAAAATCGCTGGCAGGAATTGCTGGAGACGTGTATGCTGTCCCGGTCGGTGTCGGCGGCAGTGTCGACCCGGTCGAGATCGCGGCCTGGGCGCAAACCCAAGGCCTGAAGGTGTCCTGTTATGCGACGCCGGAGGCGGGCCTTGAAGCGGCCCTGGCGGCGTGTCGTGCTGATCTGCCGTTAGTGGTCTGCGGTTCCCTGTTCCTGGTGGCTGCAGTCCGCAAAAAACTCTGTGAACTTCAATCTTTTGACGGTCCTGCCGGTTTCGGGGAAACTGCCGCCGGGGCTTCGTCCTGACGGCTTGATGTCATGTTCTGTAAACGTTTCTACCTTTTCGTAATAATTGTCGCGTGGTTGTCGCTGGTGTCCCCCTTGCCTGTCGGTTTTGCCGGGGATGTGGTCACCTTGGGCCTCGACCCTGCGGCACACAGCCTGCTCGGTGGAGAAGATCGAACGAAGCGGTTCATTCGGATCTTCGAGGAGACCTTCCAACAGGAGGTCGCCGTTCGGCCGTTCGAGAGCGCCGACGAGCTTTACCACTGGCTGGTGCGTTTCCGCCAAGTTGATTTTGCCCTGTTCGACCAGGCCTTTCTGGCGCAGCTGCCGTCCGGTGAGGTGCTGCCTTTGGCTGAGGCTCCCGGTCAGGAGAGGACTGTTGCTCGTGGTCGCTTTGTGGCGCGTCAGGGCCTGGATGCGGTCTTGTTGCAAGACTTCAGTTCGGCACTGCTCGCGGCCACGGCTGATGTGGCTGACCAGACGACTGCAGATGCTACTCCGGCAATTGCTGCCTCTGTTGCGGAGACTCCGTCACCGGAACCTGAACCGATCGAACCACCCGCCGCTGTTCCGTTCAAACCGGTTGCTGCCAAATCGCCGGCCACGTCGGACCCACCTCAATCCGCCAAGACATCTGATACCCCGGTTTCTCTGGAAGCGGATCAGCTTTCCTATGATCAGGAGAGCGGTGTTTATGAGGCGGACGGGCATGTCATCCTGCGCCAGGGAGATCTCAGCCTGGTCTCCGACCAGCTGTTGCTGCAGACCGCCACTCAAGATGTGACGGCTGAGGGTGATGTGGTGATCCGCCAGGCGGATGATGAATTGAGCGGGCAGCGCATGCAGTACAACCTTGCGACCGAGCTGGGGTCCGTGCAGCAGGGCAAGGTGTTTCTCAGGGAGAAGAACTTTCATCTGGCCGGGGACTTTGTCGAGAAAAGCGGCGCGGCGACTTACCATGTGTCCGAGGGGAGCTTTACCACCTGTGACGGCGAGACGCCCGACTGGGAGTTCTCTGCCGAGTCCGTGGATGTCACCTTGGGGCGTTTTGCCACGGCGCGCAACGCCTGGTTCCGCGTCAAGGATGTGCCACTACTCTACCTTCCTTACCTGATCTACCCGGTCAACACCGAACGGGAATCGGGGTTGTTGCCGCCCAGTTTCGGTTATTCCAGCGACAAGGGCGTGCAGAGCTCCCTCGCCTGGTACCAGGTGCTCGACCGTAACCAGGACGCCACCCTCTACCTCGACCATTACTCGAAGAAAGGCCTCGGGACGGGGTTGGAGTACCGTTACATTTTCGGCCAGGACAATGTTGGCGAGGCGCGCTACTACCATGTCAGCGGAATCTCTGATACCCCGGACCTCTATGCGCTTGAGTGGCAGCATAGTGGCACCCTGCCGGGGGGCATCCATCTGACGGCCGATGCCGAGTATGTGAATGATGTCCTCTTCTTCGATGATTTCGGCGAAGTCGCTGACGATTATAACCAGGACAAGACGCTGGCGACGCTGATTCTGCAGCGCAACTGGGACAAGCTTAACCTGGCCGGTCATCTGCGTTACCTGAAAGATCTGGAGAGCGATAACGACCTGACTCTGCAGACGTTGCCGGAGTTGAGCGCCGTTGTGCCGCGCTATCGGGTTGGGGGGACGCCACTTTACCTTGGCCTGGAGAGTTATGCGACCCGCTTCCGCAGCGAGGATGCGCCGGACGGCGAGCGCTACCTGTTGAGACCATCCGTCGGGGCGGTACTCAAACCGGACTCCTGGCTTGAGATGTCGCCAGGGGTCGCTTTGACCCAGCGCTATTACGACGCTGAGAGCATCGATGACGAGGTCACGATTCCTGAATATGTCCTGACTTTGTCGACGCACCTTCAGAGAGTTTTTTCGTTCCAGCGCTGGGGCTTCGACAGTCTGCGTCATTCGATCGAGCCGGAGGTGTCCTATCTCTATGTGCCTGATGTCGAACAGGAGGATCTGCCCTGGTTTGATCGCTATGATCGCCTGGAGCGTCAGAACCGGATCGAATACGCTTTGATCAACCGCGTCACCGCCAAGGCTGTCAACGTTGCCGGGCCACCCAGCTATCGGGATATCCTTCGGTTGCGGCTCTCACAGAGTTACAATGTGGATGAGGCGCGCGATGACGCGATCGACGACAAAGAACCTTTCTCCGACTGGCGGGTTGAATTGGACCTGCGTCCCACGGAGAAAAGCTTTGTCGAAGTTGATGGCCGGATCACCGCCCACAATGCCCTGGTGTTCAACCAGTTGGATATCGAAGCCGGTCTGGATGACAATGCCGGCAATCGGCTGGCGGCAGGATACGCCTATCGCCGTGAATTGGCTGACGCCCCGGAACTGAGTGCCGATTATCTGAAGGCTGTGCTTGACACGGCGCTGCTCAAGCCAGTCTACCTGCACCTGGAAGAACGATACGATTTCGAAGATGAAGGCTCGCTCGAAACCCTGGTCGGTCTTGAATACCGCTCCGGCTGCTGGAGCCTGATCCTCAGCTTCCGCGATCGTCCGGATGATGAACAGGTCATGGTCAATTTCGTTCTCGCCGGTCTCGGTGGCTCGGATGGGTATTGGTAGCGGTGTAAAGAATTAAATGTGAAAATTTTCTCTATGAACGGGCAGCCCCATCCAGGGCTGTCCGTTTTTGTTTGCAGCGTTGCTCGTCATTTGTGTGCCGGATCACGTGTTGTTCGTCACCAGTTGTTTTTTCCACATTGTCCCATTTTATACTGCTTGACAGTCTCGAACCAATCGTCCGATGATCGCATTTTGTTGGCCAACCATCCGATGAGGTCTGGATGCAGACCAGGTTGGAGGACGAGTTTACATCTGGAGAGGGGGTGCGGTTCGAGTGAGGGACGTGAAGATGTAATGCCGTCATCGGATTATCTTTGACACTTTTTATTATGGAGGGATTTACAATGAAAAAGATTTTGCTGGCTGTTTTATTGCTCTGTTGTCTGGTGGCCCCTGCCGTGGCGGCCGATGCCGCCGGAACTGATGATCAGGTCGCCGTGGCGGCTGCCCAGCTATCGGTTGACCTGAACCAGGCGGGTGTCGCCGATCTGGAAACGTTGCCGGGGGTCGGACCGGCCCTGGCTGAACGGATCGTGGCCTATCGCGAAGAACATGGAGCTTTTCAGAGCGTTGATCAGTTGGTCGACGTCAAGGGAATCGGTACGAAGAAACTCGCAAAATTCAAAGAGCATGTGTCCGTAAAGTAATCCTCATGTGACCGGCGGACCTGTTGTTTTGCAGGTTCGCCGGTCGGCGCTTACTCCCCTGCTGTTGCAAAAGACTTGATTCTCCAGCCTTTTTAATGCGATCATGCAAAATTAGATGGTTGTCGATGTTGGTTTTTTGAGGCGGCACGTCTGTCGCGGGGGCTGGAATGGCTGAAAATACAGGCCAAGCATATCGTTCCGAAAAAGGTCGTTTGCCCCTTTGGCCTTTCACTCTGATTGCCCTGTTGCTGGGGGTCGCGCTCTTTGGCGATCGGGGCGTGGTCCACATGCTGCGCCTGAATACGCAGAAGGCGGAGCTGCTGGCCGAAGTGGCGGCGGTTGAGCATCAGGCCACCACCCTGCGCGAGGAAATCCAGGCGCTGCACTCCGACCGCCGCACCATCGAACGGATCGCCCGTACCGAGCTTGGCATGGTGCGCGAAGATGAGCTGGTGTTCCAGTTTACCTCCCGTCCGGCAACGCCGTCCGCGTCCGCTACGGACTCTTCTCAATAGCTGTATTCTCCTACGTTTTTAGAGATTTTTCGTTTCTTTAATCCCTGACAAGATGGCTTGACAGTCTGTCGGGCCAGAGCTAACATGCACTGCCTGTTGCTACCGCGACGCAGTTCTGGTTGTGATCATGGTGGTTTGACCTGTTTTATAAATCCGACTTTTTGTATTCTGGATAAGCGTCGTCGTTCCTCCTGCGTGAGAGATACTCATGAATCAAGATAAACGGACCCTCTGTGTCATTTGTGCCTGGCGGGCCAACTGCGCCAAGCGGTTTCACATGAGTCAGGATTCGACGTTGCATTGTCCCGATTTTTCAGAAGATATATCCTTGCGGAAGTCTGCGGCCCAGGAGAATGAGGACGCTTCTTCAGAAGAGAATGAGTAAGAGATGAAAGAACGTTTGAGACAAGCCATTCAGGCAGCGCTGCAGGGTTGCTTTGATGCCGGGAGTCTGAATTCCGGCATTGTGCCGGAGGTGCAGATCGAGGTTCCCGGCAACCCGCAACATGGGGATTTTTCCACGAACGTGGCCATGATGATGGCACGCGCGGAGAAGAAGGCTCCCCGTCAGATCGCCGAAACCTTGATTACGGCCCTCGGTGAGCCGAACGATTTCTGGCAGAAGGTCGAAATCGCCGGGCCCGGTTTTATTAACTTCACCCTGGCGCCGACCTGCTGGTACCAGGTGCTCGACCGTGTTGCCAGTGAGAATGTCACCTTCGGTCGCTCCGAGGCGGGGCGCGGTCACAAGGTGCAGGTCGAGTTCGTCAGTGCCAACCCGACCGGCCCCTTGCATATCGGCCACGGTCGTGGTGCCGCCACCGGCGACGCGGTGGCAGCTGTTCTTGAGGCCACCGGCTACGAGGTGCAGCGCGAGTACTACATCAACGACGCCGGCAATCAGATCAATACTTTGGGTCGTTCCTTGCTGCTACGGTATCGTGAGCTGCAGGGGGAGACGGTTGCCTTCCCTGAAGATTGTTACCAGGGCGACTATATCGTTGACCTGGCCCGTGAAGTGCTCGAGGCTGAAGGCAATCGCTTGCTGGAGATGCCTGAAACTGAGGCTGTCAACTGGTTCGGCACCTTCGGTGGTGACCGGATACTCACCGGGATCGACGCCGACCTGCAGGCCTTCGGTATCTCCATGGACCACTGGTTCAGCGAGAAGAGCCTGTTCGATAACGGTGCTGTCAAGGAAGGACTGGCCCAGCTCGCTGAGCGTGGCTTGAGTTTCGAGCAGGATGGCGCCACCTGGTTCCGCACCACCGAGTTCGGCGACGACAAGGATCGCGTGCTGGTACGATCCAATGGCGAAACCACCTACTTTGCCTCCGATGTGGCTTACCACATGGAGAAGCTGTCGCGTGGTTTTGAGACGATCATCGACGTCTGGGGTGCCGATCATCACGGCTATGTGCCGCGCATGAAGGCGGTGTTTTCCGGTCTGGGTTACTCCCCGGAGACTTTGCAGGTCATCCTGGTGCAGTTGGTCAACCTGCTACGCGGCGGCGAACAGGTCGCCATGAGTACCCGCTCCGGTGAGTTTGTTACTCTGCGTGAGGTCGTCGACGAAGTTGGCCGCGACGCCTGTCGCTTCTTTTTCCTGATGCGCCGCTCCGATAGTCAACTTGATTTTGACCTCGAGTTGGCCAAGCAGCAGAGCACCGAGAACCCGGTCTACTACGTACAATACGCGCACGCTCGGGTCTGCAGCATTAACCGCAACGCCACCGAACAGGGCGTGGCGTTGCCCGGACCGGGCGAGGCTGATCTGACCAGGCTGTCGCTAGACGAAGAACTTGCCCTGGCCAAGCTGTTGGCGCGCTACCCGGAGACTTTGTTGGGGGCCGCGCGTCACTACGAGCCGCATCGGGTGATTTTCTATCTGCAGGAGCTGGCGGCCCAGTTCCATAGCTATTATAATCGTGAGAAGGTTCTGGTCGAAGATGCTGCGATCAGCCAGGCACGTCTGGCTCTGGTCAATGCTGTTCGCACGGTGGTTCGTAACGCTCTCGAGTTGCTGGGTGTTTCGGCGCCGGAGCGGATGTAGTGGAGTGAAGGGGAGCGCATGGCACAGCCTGTGATGTCGCGCAGTCAGCGGCGGGTTGAAAAGAAGCAGACTTGGATCATTGTGGTGCTGGTGCTGCTGGTTGCCGGGGTAAGTTTCGTTCTTGGCGTGATGGTTGGGCAGAAGGGCGTCTCTCTACCGGGGTTCGGTGATGCCGAGGTTCAGGAGGTGCGCATGCCGCCAGCCACCCAGGTGGTGCCGGTTCCGCCGGAGCCTGAGCCTGCCCCAGAGCCGGAACCGGCCAAACTGACTTTTTACGATAACCTGCCTAAGGGGGACCAGGTTCCGCTTGGTAGTGGCATCAACCTGCCGCCGGAACAGGCTGCCCCCGCAACGGCGGCCAAGCCGGCTGCCGCCAAACCGACCGTGACCAAGCCGGCGCCGCAACCGAAGCCTGTCGCTCCGGTTGCCATGCCGACGGCCAGCGTTAAAGGTGAATTCGTGGTGCAGGTCGCTTCATTCAAGACCGCAGAAGATGCGGGCAAGTATCAGACCCGGCTCGGCAAGCAAGGTCTGACGACCTTTCAGGAGCGGGCCGATCTGGGCGCCAAAGGGGTCTGGTTTCGGGTTCTGGCCGGGCCTTATGCCGAGCGCACAGCGGCCGATCAGGTGGCGACCCTGCTGAAAGAAAAGGAACGGGTCTCGGCCTTGGTCAGAAAACGTTGAATTTGAATTTTTTCGACATTTTTTTGCTTGACAACCTGCACTCCGAAGAGTAGTCTCCGAAGTCTTGTTGCGGGGTGGAGCAGTCAGGTAGCTCGTCGGGCTCATAACCCGAAGGTCAGAGGTTCAAATCCTCTCCCCGCTACCAATAAAATCAAGGACTTGCGTTAATTCGCAGGTCCTTTTTTATTGCCCTGTACCCTAAATTGTACCCTAGGGCCTGCGTTAACACAGGATAGGAGTACAGTTATGGCAAGTCTCAAGAAACGGGGTAAAAGTTACTACGCTCAATATTATGCAGGCACTCGGCAGCGCCGGGTGTGCCTGCATACCTCTTCGCTGCAAATCGCCAAGGAAAAAGTCAGGCAGATTGAGTCAGCGCAACTCAGGGGGATGGATAACCCTCTCCCGACCCGCACGCTTTTACATAAGGTTGTGCAAGCCTATCTTCAATATCTCCCCACAGTCAAAACCGTCGCGAATATTCGGCGTGATGCCTACTACCTGAGAAGCGCATTTGGACAAATCTGCCCAGAGTTGGAAATTAAGAATGAGAAGATCAGCCGTAAGGGGATTAAGTGCCCGAGCCGGAAAGAAGCGCTACCGATCCAGGTGAAATATTTTGAACAGGTAACAACACGCGACATTGCCGACTTTATTGCCGCCCAAGTTCGAAATAAGGCACTGGCACCGAAAACGGCAAACCATTACCGGACGATACTGACTCGCCTCTATAACTGGGCCATGAGTCAGTATGGAATTAGGATGCCTAATGACAGGAACCCGGCGTCGAAAGTGGAGCGCTACAAGGAGAAGGCCCCCAATATTCGTTTTCTGTCTTTGGCGCAAATTGACGAGCAGTTGAAATCTTTGGAGGGACAGCCTCAGTTGCAGGCAATGGTAGCGGTTTATATCTACGCTGGGTTGAGAAGGGAAGAGGCGCTTTGGTTGACGGTGGATGACATGGATTTTGATGCTGGGCCAAATGGGATGCTTCGGGTTCAGGCTAAAACGGTTGATGGTGAATCTTGGGAGCCGAAGACTAAGATTAATCGAGTGGTGCCGATTAGTAGTGCGCTTCGTAAATATCTGGATCAGTATGAGGTGGTGGAGTCTGATGGTGGGTGGTTTTTCTCAAGCTCGAAGGGAATGTGCTGGGATGTAAATAACTTTTCGAGAGAGTTGAGGAAGGTCAATCAGGCGAGCGAGCTTCCTTGGACAAATCTAGATTATCGGCACACTTTTGGTAGCCAGCTTGCCATGAAAGGGGAAAGCCTGTATAAAATCTCTAAATTAATGGGAAATTCCCCAGAGATTTGCCGTAGGCATTATGCTGCTTTAGTTCCAGAATCATTAGTTGATTCTGTTGAGTTCTGAGATGAAAAAAAAATCGGAAAATAGGAAAAGTAAAGCTAAGCGTCACTATGAGCTTTTGAAGCGAAAAGAGAAACGGAAAGCTTCTTTGAGGAGAGTGAGGAAGTTTAAAAGAAAACGTTATCTTGTGATATTGAACGAAATCTTGAGAATTGAAAAAGATAGACGTGATCTTGTTAGAAATATTTATAAAGGCAGAAAGTTTCAAGGTGAAAACTTAGAAATAGATATTGATGGGAGCTATGGGCTAGAGGAAAAGAGAAGCTTTCTCGATTTTGTAACTAAATCATCTGAATTCATTGATTTTGATTCAAAAGAGCTGTACTTAAATTTCGATAAAACTAAAAGACTTTGGCCGTCTGCTATTACTTTACTCTGTTCTCTTAAACAGTGGGTAGAGATATGCACGAAAAATAAAGTTGATAAACCACTGATTTCTTCAAGTACCCCAAATGAAGATGATGTAGCTTCATATCTCAACCATTGCGGTTTTTATGATTATGTTGATAGAAGGTCGGATTTTGTCGAAAATAAGTACTCAGACAGCGACACAGCTAAAATCAGGCGGGAATATGCAGGGGACAATCCGGATGAAAGGGAGAATGAAATAATAAGGATGCTAGAGGATTTCTCGGTGTTCAATGAAGACGAGATAGAGATTTTTGGTGACAGGGTGCTGATAGAAATATTTAACAATGTGATGGAACATGGTATTTCCCATAGGGATCAAGGGTGGTGGCTTCTTGCTCAAAGACACCCAGAACATAAGTTGATTTCAATTTGTATCGCTGATAATGGTATCGGTATAAGAAATTCGTTAATGACGGGACCACAAAGAAGGCAGGTAAAGAGGCAAATAGAGAATACTTCGACGAAAGACGGCGAGTTTATTAAGTTAGCAATTGAAGAAAAAGTTAGTGGGGCTATAAGAGCTTCAGTGAAGGAGCGGACTGGGTTGATAGGGTCCAAATATCCACTGGGTGCAAACAGGGGAAATGGTTTGAAGAGGATCCGGGCTGCTTTGTGGCAACTTAATACAGAATGGTCCATTTTGTCTCATAATGGATATATGCATTTTAATAGAAAGGGTGATGTTGTGCACTGTTCGGCGGAGCCCAAGAGAGTATTTGCTGGTACTATGTATCATATAAACGTAGAAGCGAGGTGACCTATGGACGCTCTTGATGTAGGTACAGACTTTTATCATAGGCTGGCAAATCGAGACGAACGTCAGGGAGATGGAAGACATAATGCCGTTGAGTTCAGAAAAAAGTATTTGAAGGGTTTGGATGATCCCGCAGCATGGGAAAATGATGACGTGTACATCGTTCTCGACTTTTCAAATGTGAAAAAGCTGGGCCCATCATTCGCTAATGAGGCTTTTGCATATTTTACGAGGTATTCAAAGAACAAGTCTCTGGTAAAGAAAAAAATTAATTTCATCAATATAAGCAAGGTTAAGGAAGAAACAATAGATGTTGAGCTCGAGAGTGGATATAAGAGATGATATACGTGTTTATATGGTCTCTGGTCGTGCTCGGTGCTATTTTCTATGTTGTGGTGCCTTACCACCTTTTCTGGAAAAATGGTGTTGGCTTTGAACTTCAGAGAAGCTATTTTTTAACTTTAGTTTCTTATGTAACATTGCTTTCTAGTATTTTTGGATTGTATTTGGGTAATTATTATTTTAAATCAAAAAATAACATCGAAGAAAGAAGGATAAAAAAAGATAAAATTGAAAATAGAATAAATTATATTCTTAATGAACTAAAAAGTTTAGATGGAAAAATAGAAAAGGTTTTGTTCGGATCAGTTGAAAATTTTGATGACCTTTCTATGCTTAGGGATAAAATAACAAAAAAAGCTGAAGAAATTTTGATTATAATTGAAAACAGTGAAGATATTTTAAACTTAGATAGTTTCAATATTAAGTATTTTGTAGAATTGTGGTCTTTGTTGGAAACAAACGAAAATTTCATGCATAGTAATTTTGATTCTTATAAGGATTCAGATTTTGAAACTCTCAAAGACAATTACAGGGAATCTTTGAAGTTAGTTAAATGGACCTGTGTTAATAGCCTTGAGTGAAACCCCCGAGGGACTTGCGATTCTCGGGGGCTTGTTACAGGTTTTGATTTTGTCAAATCATCCGTTCTTGCTCATAAACCTCCACCTCCTTTCTCAGAAATCGAACCATTCCATTCTTGCCTTCTCCCAGGTAGAGTCGCTTGATCCCGGCTCTTTGGGTAATCCTATCCACAGATGACCTGGCACATTGCCAGCGGTCAGCGAGCTCTTTGGGTGAGATATATGGGGAGGTTTGTTTATCCAGTTGCATATTCCCCTCCATCTTTGGCCGGATGCTTCCCAAGCATGATTGACCGTTTCTGTACAGCCTCTTTGAAATCGCGGTCAAACCAGTACGCTATGACCTGAGCATTCAACTCATTCAATGCATAATCGAGGTTGATGGTGTGGGTACGTGCTGCGATGGATGCGAGGCAGCCTGCTATGTGTGTGATGTACCAATCCAGCGGTGTCAAGTACTCACCTTCGGTGAGGCGCTGTAGCGCAACTGCTGGGCCGAAGTGGTCAGCGAGAGATTCTACTGACGTCCACCATGGGTGAGCCTTGCGACGGTTCTGCCGTTCGTGGTGGGGAAGGCGGAGGGTGAACCACTCGCCTGTGAGGTACTGCCATATCCCACCCAGTTTGTTTCTCAGGCAGTCTACAGTCTCGATCCGGAACTGACGCAGCACACTCCGGCGCAGTTGGAATTCCACCCGCCAGACACAGGTCGGGTCAGTTTTGCCCCAAAGAGACTGATACCATTGCTTGCCTCGTTTCTGGATTTCTTTGCCTTTGTCGTAAATTCGCAGCTGGATCGGAGCGTCTGTTGCACCGATGTAGAAAGTTTCCAACTGGTCATTTGAAAAGAACTGGCGTTGATCACGGCTGCGGCAGACCTTGTGATCGTTCAGGAAGGGCAGGGAGAGATCGCCGGGAATGTAAAAGTCCGCAGCCAGGTCGCAGCGGCTCGGTTGAAAATACAGGACATCCCCGCCAAATGATCTAATGTCACGTTCCGCTAGTTCAACGCACTTGACGACTCCGAGGTGCCAAAGAGCTTCGGCATTGAACGATACATAGATATTTGGGGTTTTTGCTGGGGTCTGGCTGATCCCTATATATAGATGGTATTCAGGGAACTGAAGGTGAAAGCGATACTGAGGCGGTTTGCCATTGGCGTGGTGGATGTACTGCCGCCCAGAATTGGTGTTGCAGATCAGTCCGGTTTTTATCTGGGCTTGTTCCTTTCTGTTTTGAAACGTCTCTTTTCTATTGTCCCAGTTGTCATTCCATTCGACATAACCTCCCAGGTCGAGGGAGTCAATGCCACATAGTAAGAATTCAAATCCTTCTTGAAATGGTATTAGCGCATGGCGTGTTACAGATTTCGCCATGCTGGGATTGAAAAACTCTTTTTCTTGTTCTGATAAAAAAGCCATAAATAACTCCATTGCTGCGCATTGTCGCGCGGTAGAAGTTACCTATGGCTCGCTTACCAGGATTATCCCTGCTGGCTCTAGGTTGAACTTGATTTAAATTACTTATCTTCGATTTTCTCCTTTGAACACAATTGGGCTCCATTTCGGTTCCTCGTCGAGATCATAAGGTATTTGGTCGTCTGCTGCCGTTTGCCGATCACTGTGACCGACAAAGGCAGATCCTCCGCCCGTATTACGATTTCACGTTTCACTTTTCTCACCTCCTTTCATTTGTGATTAGTGGTTATGGGTTGCCTTAAATGCTTTGACCCCAAGATCATTTATTTCATTGAAGGCTTTACCTAGCCTCTTGCATGCATCGTTAATTTTGAAAGCACCGATTTTCCCCAAAACCTCGAGTTCCTCAACACCAATGTAGAGAAGGTTTTTCATGAGGCGGTGTCGGGAGATCTCGAGCGCCTCAGAATACCTGTCAAGGAGTTGCCAGGTTTCCTCATCAAGTGTAATTGGGACCGGTTTGGTCTCGCCAGTTTCTTTCCAGCTTTCAACTTTGCCCCGTTTCTCATCAACCTGTCGAAGAAGTAAGCCGATTTTGAAGAAGCCCACCGTCTTAAAGGCCTTAAGATGGTCTAAGCCAACGGCCACCATGTTTTTCATCAGTTGCTGTCGAGAAAGATCCGCTTCGGTTGCCAAAATATCTAGTCGTTTCATCCACCCAGAATCAAGTTTGATCGTGCTTGTTTTTTTATTGCCAATCTGGACCATGTTGACCTCTCTTTCGATGACTACTAGGGTAGTTGAATACTCTGGTAGTTGTCAAGGGGGAAGTTCATGTAAGAAATTTACGTTCGTTGGGGTAGCCAAAATGATCACATGACTATTTTGAGTTATGTGTTAAGGTTTTTTTCTAGTGATTAAACAAGAGATTTGGTACAGGGGTGGTTATGAGAGATTTTAGCCTTTTGGCGATTTTAGTCAGTGTGGTTAGTGCAGTGGTTGCTCTTTTGTCAGCAAGGCATGCAAGAAAAACTTTTCAAGAGAATAGGAACATCTCTTATCTAAATTTTTACAATATTATTCAGAAACATCACTCCAGAGAAATTACAGATTTAAGAAGAACTGTCAGAGATGGCTTCAAAGTTGTTGCTGAAACAGCAAGAAAAAAAGGTCTGCCTATTAAAGATATAGATGAAAGTATGCATTTAGAGGTTTCAACTCTAGCTAATTATTATGAATCTTTAGGGATGTTTTTACAGGGTGGATGGCATTTTTTTCCAAAAGAAGTGCAGGAGACAATGTTGGAAATGCTCCATAACTCTGCAACTGAGCATTGGAGCCAACTAGCTCCATATAAGGATTTGATTCACCCAAGACGTCCAAATGATTGGGCGAAGAGTTTTGAGTGGTTAAATAACAAGTGTGTTGCGTATCGAAAGGAACATAAAATCGAGAATGCAGATAAGCTTGTCGGCACTTCAATTATTTTTGTTAATTCACAAAATAAGGTTCTGCTATTACTTAGAGACGATAAACCGACAATAAAGTATCCCAATATGTGGGATATCCCGGGTGGTAATCTTGAGGCGAGCGAAACGCCTCAAGAATGTATAAAAAGAGAAATGAAAGAAGAGCTTGGTCTTGCACTTGAAAAGCTAGATTTGTTCGAGTGCAGAGAGTTCAATGATAGAATCGAATATACGTTTTGGCGAGAAAAGGACATAGATATCGCAAGTGTCAACTTGACCGAAGGCCAAAAAATCGAATGGTTCTCAGCTGAAGAAATTAGCGGGATGGAGCTTGCCTTTGAATTTAATGTAACGCTCGAATCCTTTTTTGAGCAGACCCCATTCAAAAGAACAGAATAAAAGAAAGCTGGCCTGTACCCTAATATGTACCCTAAATGCTTGCAAACATGGCTGAGATGCGTTATATGGTAAGACATCAGGGCAATTCAAGTCTCTGAAATCGTAGCAAGTAATTGATTTGGTTGAATAATTAAGGGGCCTCCGGAGCCGCTCATAACCCGAAGGTCACAGGTTCAAATCCTGTCCCCGCTACCAATAAAGATCAGGGCTTGCGATTTTCGCAAGCCCTTTTTGTTTGTCTGCTGTTCCCTGAGTTGTCCCCTGCTTCTACCGTGAAGGCCGTCCTTGCTGCCGGTTGCCCCGCCTAACGCCTGCAATGTTATAATGAAGTTGTTAGCCGAAAGAGGCTGTTATGGCGGATTCGACGGTTGAGATTATCCTTTATCGCTGGGCCGGTTCCTGGGGGCCGTTTCGGATCAAGGTTCCCTGCGGTGAATGCTCTCTGACCAAGGATGTCATCCGTGACACTCTGGCACATGAGTTGGCCGATATACCAGTCACCCTGCATCTTCGCGACTGGCTTGCCGAATGGTGGCGACCTCTGTGGAAAGGGGGGTGGCACGCGCCGATTGTGATGGTTGAAGGGAAGGTGGTTAGCCAGGGTAGCGCCCTCAATCGGGGAGTGCTGACTGAGGCTGTGATCGACAGCCATGCCCGCCGACACCCGGTGGTCGGTAACCATGTTTTCGGCAAGGAAACCTGTCCGCACTGCCAGCGCGCCAAAAAGTGCCTGGACGAGGCGCGGATCATGTTTACCTATCATAACGTGGTCAAGGACCCACGTGCCCTCTACGAAATGCTGGCCAGGGTCAAGCCACTGGTGGGGCCGAAGACGCCGATCTCCGTGCCGCAGATCTGGATGGAGGGGGGGGTATGTCGGTGGGGCCGATCAGTTAAGCGAGATCCTGCACCGGCAGATTGACCCGAATCCGGAGCGGGGCCAGTCCTCTTTGTCGCCGCAGGACCGTACCCTGCACACCTAGTTCGCCGTTTTCTCTCCGCTCAAAACCACGCTTGTTTTATAAACACGTCAAGGCTTCGCCCGTTCGTACTGCACCGGCCAGGGATAGTCCGCCTTGAGCTCATGTGCCGCATGCAGTGGCCAATAGGGATCACGCAGCAACTCCCTCGCTAAAGACACCACCTCAGCCTGTTCCGTAGCAATGATCTGTTCAGCTTGAACCGCCGACGTGATCAGTCCAACAGTGCCGGTTGCGATGCCGACCGCTTTGCGGATTTCCGTGGCCATCGGTGTCTGGAAACCGGGAGCGACTGGGATGACGGCATCGGGCACCAGGCCGCCTGACGAGCAATCGACCAGGTCGATCTCCAGCTCTTTGAGTTTTTGACAGAGTTCCACAGATTGATCCAGATTCCAGCCACCATCCACCCAGTCGGTGGCCGAGATGCGCACCATCACCGGCAGTTCTTCCGGCCAGATGGCGCGGACCCGGTGGGCGATCTCCAGCGGGAATCGCATGCGGTTTTCGAGACTGCCGCCGTACTGGTCGGTACGCTGGTTGCTCAAGGGAGAGAGAAACTGGTGTAGCAGGTAGCCGTGCGCCATGTGAACTTCGACGATCTGGAATCCTGCGTCCAGAGCCCGCTTTGCTGTGGCTTCGAACTGCTGAGCGACTTGCTCCAGATTTTCTGTGTTCAGTTCGAGCGGAACTGGCGAATCGCTGCTGAAGGGGAGGGGACTGGGGGCGGAGGGTGCCCAGCCACCGTTGGCCGGATCGATAGCACCGCCTCCGAGCCAGGGGGCCGTGGTCGACGCCTTGCGGCCGGCGTGGCCGATCTGGACTGCCGGGATGGCTCCCTGCTCGGTGATGAACGCCGCAATCGGTGCAAAGGCTTTGGCTTGGGCATCGTTCCAGAGGCCGCAGTCGCTTGGGCTGATCCGTCCTTCAGGACAGACCGCCGTGGCCTCCACCATGACGACGGCCGCGCCGCCGACGGCTCGACTGCCGAGATGGACCATGTGCCACGTGTTCGGCAGCCCGTCGCAGCTGGAATATTGACACATTGGCGCCACCATGATGCGGTTGCGCAGGGTCAGGGAGCGCATTTGTACGGGGGAGAAGAGCTTACTCATCGGAAAGCCTCACGTGGTTGAAGGTTGCTTGAGGACGTTGTCGTGCTGCGATTATGCCTGAAAAGACCTGCATCTCGCAATCCTGAACGAAGTCGCTGACGGCACCTTTTAATCTCAACCGAAATGTAAGACGCCGGGATGGTTGTATGAAATTGATTTTTCGAAGGATTTCTGTATAATCCGGTTTTGTCTATATCCTGTTGTGAACAACTGAGTCGCCTTCCTGGAGGGAGCCATGCCTGCGGAACTTCTACGTAGCAAGTTCGAATGCTTTGAGGATTTCCAGCTGCCGGAGTTGACGAATATCCTGTCGTTTTGTGAACGGGTTTCAGTACCGGCCGGCGAAGTACTTTGGACCGAAGGGTACGGCGAAAACTACGCGGCCTTTATCCTTGACGGCAAGCTTGGTATTAAAAAGGAAACCGAATTTCGCGGTAAGTATGTGATGATCGGGGTCTATACGGCTGGATCGGTCGTCGGCGAACTCTGTCTCCTGACCGACAAACCGCGTACCGTGTCAGCCGAAGTGATCGAGCCGGTTGATATGGTGGTGCTACACAGCAACAAGTTCGAGGAGTTGATCGAACAGCACCCCAAGATCGGGCTGCGCCTGCTCAAACATATCTTTCTGAGCACGTCAAAGCGGCTGACCAAGTCGTATGAGAGAATCGCCTCGATGTTCTAGGCGGGGGCTGTTCTGGCGCTCAGAAACATGGGCTGAGCACCTTAGATTTACATGAGCCTGTAGATGCCTTTTCGCTTGACAGTTCTGGAGGGATGGGCTATATAAAGTGGCCCTTGCGCGAACCGTTGCGAGGCTGAGGCGTTAAGCTTCTAATTTTGATGGAAAATTTCCGGCGGTGTAGCTCAGCTGGTTAGAGCATGCGGCTCATATCCGCAGTGTCCGGAGTTCGAATCTCTGCACCGCCACCATTTATAGTCAGCCCCTCTGTCGGTATCGACAGGGGGGTTTGTCGTTTCAGGACTGGTTGACGCCGCGGATTCTGCTGTATTCTCATTCTTCTCTTCGGTATCCTGTTTGACATGTCTGATCTTGCTTCTCGATTCCAGTCCGCACTTACTGCCAGCGGGGCGATCCTGCCTGGCAGCCGGGTTCTCATTGCGGTGTCCGGCGGCGCCGATTCCGTGGCGCTGCTGCTCTTGATGCAGGCGGCCTCCGACCCCTTGAATCTGCATCTCGAAGCCGCCCATCTGGATCATGGCCTGCGCCCGGAGAGCGTTGCAGACGCACAGTTCGTACAAGAGCTCTGCGCGCAGTTCAAGGTTCCGTTGGTAGTGGAGCGGCGTGATGTTGGTCGGTTGGCGAAAGAAAACAAGGGGAACCTGGAGGAAGTAGCACGTGAGGAACGACGGGCGTTCCTGGAGATGACGGCACAGCGGCTCGACTGCGACTGGATTGCTCTTGGCCATCACCGAGACGACCAGGCTGAAACGGTGCTACTGCGCCTGCTGCGTGGTGCCGGTCCGGGCGGTTTAGCCGGGATGCACGTGCCGTCCGGACGCTTCGTTCGGCCGCTGCTCGATTTTGACCGCGCCGACCTGCAGGCGTTCCTGTCAGCACGGGGCGTTGCCTGGCGTGAGGATACGACCAACCGCGACCTGCGGCTGACCCGTAACCGAATTCGTCACGAACTCCTGCCACTGCTGCAGAGTTTTAACCCGCAGATTGTGCCACGGCTGGATGATTTGAGCCGCCTGTTGGCAGACGATGAAGCTTATTGGGAAGAAGTCCTGCAAAGGCTGCTGGGTGAGTCCCTGCAAGCGGAGTCGATCGGCTTCAGTCTGCCCCGGAAGGTCTTGCTGGACGCAGCGCCGGCCCTGGCTGGACGGCTGGTGCGCGCGGTGCTTGCGAAGGCGCGTGGTGATTTGCGACGTATCGAGCGCCAGCATGTGACCAAAATCCTGATGCTGGCGCGTAGCGACCGGCCGCAGGCCGAACTCCATCTGCCCTCAGGATGGGTGGCTCGCCGCTACGAACGGCTGCTGTTTGCGAAGAGCTCGCCAGTTTCAGCCGCCCCCTTCGATCCGGTGTGGGTCGAAGAGCCGGGGGTCTTCCCTCTGCCAGACGGCCGCTACCTGTCGGTGGCTCTGTGCGAGCGGGAAAAGGGGGAGAGCCCGACCGCTGCTGAGTTTGATGCGGCCGAGGTGCCTTTCCCCTTGCAGGTTCGGACCATGTTGCCGGGCGACCGGCTGTATCCGGCTGGCATGACCGGCAGCAAGAAATTGCAAGACCTGTTTGTCGATCTCAAACTGATCCGGGAGCGGCGGGCTGTACAGCCTCTGGTGCTTTGTGACGACGCGATTCTCTGGGTTGTTGGCCTGCGGCGCTGTCGTGAATTCCGACCGCAGGGTGCCGGTCGGCAGGTGCTGCGTCTTGAGGTCGTCCATGGTGATCTGTCGCTCTGAACCCGCTGCCAGCCAGCTAGGTTTTCCCGCGTCAATTTCCAGACAAAACTGCTTGTAAGCGTCTCACCGTTGTGGTAATATTCCATCCAATTTTCTATCTGTAACCACCCTATTTTGCTGAAGTTTTTTCATCGATAGTTCAGGAGGTCCTGTGAATCAGTTTTACAAGAACATTGCGCTCTGGCTGGTTATCTCTCTGGTGATGATCATGCTGTTCAACATGATGACCGAAAAAGATCGTGGTGAGCAGCCGATTTCCTACACGACGTTCCTGGCGGCGGTTGATGAAGACCGGGTTGCCGAGGTCACGATCCAGGGGTCAGATATTCAAGGTAAATTCATCGACGATACCGCGTTTACCACCTACGCACCGGATGATCCCGAGCTGATCGTTATGCTGCGAGATCGGGGCGTCGTGATCGAAGCCATGCCCGGTGACGATCCTAGCTTCTGGATGACCCTACTGGTCTCCTGGGGGCCGATCCTGCTGCTGATCGCCGTTTGGGTGTTCTTTATGCGGCAGATGCAGTCGGGCGGCGGCAAAGCCATGAGCTTTGGTAAGAGCCGCGCCAAGTTGTTGAGTGAATCCCAGACCAAGATCATGTTCAGTGATGTCGCCGGGATTGATGAAGCCAAGGATGAATTGGAAGAGGTTGTTTCCTTCCTGAAAGACCCGAAGAAATTCTCCCGGTTGGGCGGCCGTATCCCGAAAGGGGTTCTGCTGGTCGGACCTCCCGGAACGGGCAAGACCCTGCTGGGCCGCGCCATTGCCGGCGAAGCGGGGGTCCCGTTCTTCTCTATCTCCGGTTCTGATTTCGTGGAGATGTTCGTCGGCGTCGGTGCGAGCCGCGTCCGCGACCTGTTCGTACAGGGTAAGAAGAACGCTCCCTGTATTATTTTCATCGACGAGATCGACGCTGTGGGTCGGCATCGTGGCGCCGGCATGGGTGGCGGTCACGACGAACGTGAGCAGACCCTGAACCAGCTTCTGGTGGAGATGGATGGTTTTGAGTCAAACGAAGGCGTCATCCTGATCGCCGCTACCAACCGACCCGACGTGCTTGACCCGGCGCTGCTGCGGCCCGGTCGTTTCGATCGCCAGGTGGTGGTACCGCTGCCGGATGTTCGCGGTCGTTCCAAGATCTTGCAGGTCCATGGCCGCAAAGTTCCCCAGAGTGACGATGTTGAGATGGAAGTGTTGGCCAAAGGGACGCCCGGTTTCTCCGGGGCTGATCTGGAGAATATGATCAACGAAGCCGCCCTGCTGGCGGCTCGTGCCGATAAGAACGAGGTCAGCATGGAAGACCTCGAGCGGGCCAAGGACAAGGTAATGATGGGGACCGAGCGGCGCTCCATGGTGATCACCGACGAAGAGAAAAAGGTGACGGCTTATCATGAGGCTGGTCATGCTCTCGTGGCCCTGCTGATACCGGGGGCCGACCCGGTCTACAAAGTGTCGATCATCCCACGTGGCCGCGCCATGGGCGTGACCATGTATCTCCCGACAGAGGAGAAATACAACGAGACCAAGAAGGGTCTGAATATCCGGATTTGTACCCTGTTGGGTGGCCGGATTGCCGAAGAGATGACCTTTGAAAGCGTTACCAGCGGTGCTTCCAATGACCTGGAACGGGCCACCGCGATTGCCCGCAAAATGGTCTGTGAGTGGGGTATGAGCGACAAGCTTGGCCCGCTGGCTTATGGCGAAAAAGAAGGCGAAGTTTTCCTCGGTCGTGATTATGGTCATGTCAAGAACTACAGCGAGGCGACAGCCAATGCGATCGACGAAGAAATCCGGGAAATTGTCGAAACGAATTATGCCCGGACCACGCAACTTCTCAAGGATAACGGTGAAGCCCTGATCCGTATTTCTGAAGCCTTGCTGGTGCGGGAGAACCTGGATGGTGCAGAGGTCGTGGCGCTGGCAGACGGGACGATGGATGTGCCTGATGCGGCTGAACCGGTGAGTGAAGCGCCTGCTGCTGAAGTTGTTGCCGCTACGGAGCCAGTGCCAGAGGAGGCCGCACCAGAGGCCGCCGGCATTGATGAGGAAGGCAACGCCGAAGCCTGATGGGCGATCCTGCTGCTGAGTCTCCGCCTGCGACGGCTTTGAAGGTCGCCGCACCCTGCGGGCCGGGATACCTGCTTGGACGGGATTGTCGGCTCGAACTTGACCAGCCGCGCATCATGGGCATTCTGAACGTCACGCCCGATTCCTTCTCGGACGGGGGCGACCATCAGCACCTTGACGCCGCCGTGATGCGGGCCCGCCAGATGGTGGCGGAAGGTGTCGATCTGATCGATATCGGTGGGGAAAGCACCCGCCCCGGGGCGGGTGCCGTTTCGGTGCAGCAAGAGCTCGACCGGGTTTTGCCGGTACTTGAGTCTCTGCAGGGCGCAATCGGGGTTCCCCTTTCCATAGACACGAACAAGAGCGAGGTCGCCCGCGCCGCTATGGCGCAGGGGGCAGCGTTTATTAATGATATCAGTGGTTTGACCTTTGATTCAGAGATGGCCCGGGTCGTTGCTGAGACGAACGCGGGCCTGTTTGTCATGCATACTCGCGATCGTCCCGAGCGGATGCAGGCCGATACCATGTATGCTGATCTGTTGAGCGAGGTGATTGAAAGCCTGCGTTCGAGCGTGCAGGTCGCACTGGATGCGGGTGTGGCACCCGACCGGATTGCTGTCGATCCTGGTATCGGTTTCGGTAAGGATTACGCCGGCAACCTGCTTCTGCTCCGTCGATTGGCGGATCTGGGGATTCTGGACCGGCCGATCCTGCTCGGGACTTCCCGGAAAAGTTTCCTGGGAAGGATTCTGGGGCTTGAAGAACCGCGGCAGCGTTTGTCAGGTACCCTGGCAACGGTTGCTCTTGGTGTGGCCGCGGGAGCGAGTCTCTTCCGGGTGCATGATGTGGCTCCGGCCCGCGAAGCGGCCTTGACGGCCTGGGCGATTTGCCAACCTGCCGGAGATGTTTGACGGTTCAATGAAACGATCGATGAGGTGAGCGGCGATGTTCGAATTCCTGACACATTTTCGGTGGCTGCTCGACCTGTTCGATATCCTGCTGGTTGCCTTTATCCTCTACCGGATCATTTTGCTGATCAAGGGTACACGGGCCGTACAGATGCTGGTTGGCCTGGCTGTATTGCTGCTGGTTTATGTCGGATCCCAGGTTGGTGAACTCTATACGCTGAACTGGCTGCTCGAAAATTTCCTTTCTTCAATCATTCTCGTTATTGTTGTTATCTTCCAGAACGATATCCGCCGTGCCCTGATCCACGTCGGACGTAATCCTTTTTTTGCGGACCTGTCGCTGAGCGAAGAAACCAAGGTGATCGATGAACTGGTGCGCGGCAGCGTGGCGTTGGTACAAAAACGCTTCGGTGCTCTGTTGGTCATCGAACGGGAGACCGGTATCAACGACTTCCTGGAAGTCGGGGTCGAGCTGGACGCCAAACCTTCAAGTGAGTTGATCAACACCATCTTTCACCCTTCTTCACCGATTCATGACGGCGCCCTGGTCGTGCAGCAGGGCCGCCTGGCCCGTGCCGGCTGTTTTTTGCCGTTGACCCAGAGCCTGGAGATTAGCCCGCGCCTCGGTACGCGCCATCGGGCGGCAATCGGTTTGACTGAGCTGGTCGATGCCGTGGTGATCGTCGTTTCGGAGGAGACCGGCAAGGTGTCGGTGGTGGTCGGTGGTAAAATGACCCGCAATCTCGATGGCCCGCGACTGAAGAAAGTGCTGTCGCGTCTGCTGGAGCCGCGTCGGACGAAAGGGCGGAAAAACTGATCATGTTTGCCAAGCTGACCAATAACTGGATTCTCAAGCTGATCTCCCTTGCCTTTGCAGTGGTGCTCTGGTTTTTCGTGATCGGCGAGCGCAAGCTGGAGGTCTCCTATATCGTGCCGCTCGAATACCAGGATCTGGCGGAAGAAATGATCATCGCCAACGAGATACCAAGTTCCGTTTCGGTGCGCATTTCAGGGCCGCGGGCTCTTCTGATGAACCACAGCGCGGGAGATGTCAGCATCGCCGTCGATCTCAAGGACCTGCCTGCCGGGATTACCTCATTCAAACGGCTGGAGGAGAGTCTGAATATTCCATCCGGCCTCAAGGTGACCCGGATCGCTCCGTCCTATGTGGACGTCAAGCTGGAGCGGATTCGTGAGAAGACCGTGCCGGTGCGGGTGGTCCTGGCGGGGAACCCGGTCGCTGGTGTGCGCATCAAGAAGGTTCAGGCGGAGCCGGCGCGAGTGGCGGTGGCCGGGGCCGGCAGTGAATTGAAGGCGGTCACTGAAGTGACCACCGAAGCGATCGAATTGAACGGTGTCCGTGAGAGTTTTTCGCAGACCGCGCCAATTGATTATCCGGGCATCTATACCTATCTCAAAGAACAAAAAACGGTGGAAGTCGAGGTCTTGCTGGAACTGGACCCGGACTTCAAACCGGTGGAAGCAGAAGAGGGAGAAACACCCCAATCATGACGAAACAACTTTTTGGCACAGATGGTGTGCGGGGCGTTGCCAACGTCCATCCGATGACGACCGAGATCGCCATGCAGATCGGTCGCGCGGCGGCCTATCAGTTCAAGCAGGCTGACCGGCGCAGCCGGATCGTGATCGGCAAGGACACGCGCCTGTCCGGTTATATGATCGAAAACGCCCTCGCCGCAGGCATCTGCTCCATGGGCGTCGATGTCCTGCTGGTCGGGCCGCTGCCGACGCCGGGTATTGCCTTTATTACGGCGTCGATGCGTGCCGATGCCGGCGTGGTCATCTCAGCATCGCACAACGCCTATCAGGATAACGGCATCAAGTTTTTCGCCCGCGACGGCTTCAAGCTGCCGGATGAGAAGGAGCTGCAGATTGAGGAGCTGATTCTTTCCGGCAAGATCGATGATCTGCGCCCGACGGCGGCCGAGGTCGGCAAGGCCTTCCGGGTGGACGATGCGGTTGGCCGCTATGTGGTGTTCCTGAAAAACACGTTCCCGCGGCATCTCGACCTTACGGGTCTGAAAATTGTTCTTGATTGCGCTCACGGCGCCGCCTACCGGGTGGCCCCATCGGTCTTGGAAGAGTTGGGCGCGGAGGTGTTCGCTTACGGTGTGACACCCAATGGGACCAATATCAATAAAGATTGTGGGTCGACGCACCCGGAGCTGATCGCTGCGGCGGTGCGCGAACATGGCGCAGATCTCGGTATCGCCCTGGATGGCGATGCAGACCGCTGCCTGTTCGTCGATGAAAACGGCCGGGAGGTGGACGGCGACCATGTGCTCGCTATCTGCGGGATCCAGATGCTGCAGCAGGGCAAGCTGCCGCACAAGACCGTAGTGGCGACTGTGATGTCGAACATGGGGCTGGACCTGGCTCTGCGTGAGGCTGGCGGCAGGGTCGTCAAGACTGCGGTCGGCGACCGTTACGTGGTCGAAGAAATGCGTCGTCAAGGCTGTCTGCTGGGCGGCGAGCAGTCTGGTCACATGATCTTTCTGGAATACAACACCACTGGCGACGGCGTTTTGACCGCCCTGCAAATCCTGGCGATTATGCAGGAGACCGGCAAGCCGCTTTCCGAGCTGGCCGCTGTGATGACCTCTCTGCCCCAGACTCTGGTCAATGTCCGGGTGCGGGAGCGCCGCAACATTAATGACATTCCGGCGATTCGCCAGGTGATCGACGCTGTCGAACAGCGCCTCGGCGACCAAGGGAGGGTGCTGGTTCGCTATTCAGGCACCGAGCCGCTGCTGCGCATCATGCTCGAGGGCCCGGACCAGGACGATATCGCCGGCATGGCTGCCGAAATCGCCGCCGCCGTCAAACAGCATCTGGGAGAGTAGAGCTTATGTCGAGACTTGGAGTGAACGTCGATCATGTCGCGACCATTCGTCAGGCCCGCGGCGGGAGTGAGCCGGACCCGGTCACGGCTGCTGCCCTGGCTGAGTTGGCGGGAGCCGACGGCATCACCATTCATTTGCGCGAGGACCGCCGGCATATCCAGGATCGGGATGTAATGCTGATGAGACGGACCATTCAGACCCGTCTCAACCTGGAAATGGCGGCTACTGAAGAGATGGTCGGGATCGCTCTCAAGGTCGTCCCAGAAAGCGTGACGCTGGTCCCTGAAAAGCGCCAGGAATTGACCACCGAGGGGGGGCTGGATGTGGTTCGTCACCAGCAGGCGCTCGCCCCGCAGATCGAATTGCTTCGGCAGGCCGGCATTATGGTGAGCCTGTTTGTCGACCCCGACGTGGAGCAGATCAAGGCGTGCGCCCGGGTCAAGGCGGATTACATTGAAATCCACACCGGGGCCTATTGCGAAGCCAAGGGTGCCCGGCAGGCTGAGGAGCTCACCAAGATCGAACAGGCGGTAACAATCGGCGGTAAGCTCGGTCTGGGCGTCAACGCCGGCCACGGGCTGAATTACCAGAATGTGACGGCCGTGGCGCGGCTCAAGGGGATCGACGAGTTCAATATTGGCCACAGTATTATCTCCCGGGCGGTGTTTGTCGGCATGGAGAGAGCGGTTCGTGACATGCTTGAGCTGTTGCGCGGGGCCTGCTGATGGCAATCGCGGGGCTCGGCACCGACCTGGTGGAGACCATCAGGTTCCAACGCTATATCGAGGACAACAAGCAGGCTCTACTGGAGCGCCTGTTTACCGAATCGGAACGTGCCTACGCGCTGCAGAAGTTTGACCCTGCGCCCCATCTGGCTGCCAGGTTTGCCGCCAAGGAAGCTTGCCTCAAGGCGTTCGGCACCGGCTTGCGCGGCGGGGTACGCTGGCTGGATATGGAAATCGTTCCGGATGAACTGGGCCGCCCCCGGCTGGAGCTGGTCGGACGAGCCGCCGACATGGCAGCCGAGCGCAACGTCGCCACGGTTCATCTGTCCTACAGTCATGACGGCGGTTACGCTGTTGCCACGGTTGTCCTGGAGACGCCATGAAGCTCTTAAGTGCAGCGCAGATGCAGGAACTGGATCGCCAGACCATCGAGGATGTCGGCATCCCCGGAGTGGTCCTGATGGAGAATGCCGGGCGGGGTATGGCCGAACATATCATTGAACGGTTTGTGTCACTCAAGCCTGGCCCCGTACTGGTGTTGGCCGGCAAGGGCAACAACGGTGGCGATGGTTATGTGATCGCCCGACACCTGATTGAGTCGGGCTGGCAGGTGGTCAGCCTGGTGCTGGCTGCCCGCGATGCGATTCAGGGAGATGCTGCCGTCAACCTGAATGTGCTGGAGGCGTGCGGCGGCCGGGTCCTGTTTGCCACTGACGTGGCCGCTCTCGAGCAGGCTTTAGCGCAACAGACGGAGACCAGTCTGGTGGTCGATGCCTTGTTCGGGACCGGTCTGACCAAGCCGGTTGCCGGCCTCTATGCGGAAGCAATCAGCTGGATCAATCGCTCTCCATCCGCCGTCGCGGCAGTCGACATCCCCTCCGGAATCGACGCATCAACTGGCCAGATTCTTGGTCAATGCGTCTCAGCGGATCTGACCGTGACTTTTGCTTTCCCGAAAACCGGCCAGGTCAGCTATCCCGGAGCCGGTTTTGTCGGTGAGCTGGTTGTGGTCGATATTGGTATTCCGTCGAAAGTTGCCTCGCAAGTGGGCGACGAAAGCCTTTTTGTGACGCGGCAGGAAGCGCGCAGCATGCTGCCTGTGCGACCGCAGGATGGTCACAAGGGAACCTTCGGGCATCTGCTGGTTGCGGCCGGTTCGGTTGGTAAGAGTGGTGCCGCGGTGATGACTTCGGAGGCGGCCCTGCGCGGGGGCTGTGGTTTGACGACTCTTGCCTGCCCGGCGACTGTCCAACCGGTGGTCGCCGCCCGGTTGACCGAGGTGATGAGTGCGCCCTTGGCCGATGTCGATGGGGAAGTCTGTTTGCAGGCGCTGCCAGATTTGCAGGCCCTGACCTCTGAGAAACAGGCTGTCGCGATCGGCCCCGGCTTCGGCCTGGGCGAGCAGGCTGCCGAAGTGGTGCGCCGTCTGCTGGCTGAGTGCCCGCTGCCGATGGTGGTTGATGCAGACGGGTTGACAGCACTCGTCGGTCACCTGAAGCTCCTGGAAACCCGCCAGGCATCACTCGTGTTGACTCCGCATCCCGGTGAGATGGCGCGCCTGGCGCAAATCCCGATCAGCGAGGTCCAGGAAAACCGGGTCGTTGTCGCCCGGGATTTTGCCCTGCGCTACGGGGTGGTCCTGGTCCTGAAAGGGGCTCGCACCGTAGTTGCCCTGCCGGATGGCCGCATCCGGATCAATGCCAGCGGTCATGCCGGTATGGCCAGCGGCGGCATGGGCGATGTTCTGACCGGCTTGATCGGCAGCTTCCTTGCCCAGGGGCTGGAGGCTGATCGGGCAGCGGTGCTGGCGGTCTTTCTGCACGGCCATGCGGCAGACCGGTTGGTTGCCGTCCATGGTGATGCCGGCCTGTTGGCTGGCGATCTGATTGCCGAACTGCCTGCGGCTCGCCAGGCTTTGAATCGAGAGGAATAAAGCATGCTGACTGCCCGAGATATTATGACAACCGAGGTCCATAGCGTCCTCGAAGATACGGACATCAAGGAACTGGCCAAGCGCTTTGTCGCATCGCAGGTGACCGCCATGCCGGTTCTCGATGCCGCTGGCAAGCTGGTCGGAATGGTCAGTCAGACCGACTTGGTCGAACAGGACAAGCCGCTGCATATCCCAACAGTGATTTCCCTGTTTGATTGGGTCATTTACCTGGAAAGCGAAAAGAGTTTTCAGGACCAGGTCGAAAAAGTTACGGCCCGCAAGGCGGGCGATATCTGCACACGCGAGCCGGTGACCTGTTCGCCGGAAACTCCGCTGAACGAGATTGCCCGCCTGATGGTTGACAATAAGGTCCACCTGGTACCTGTGGTTGAAGAGAACCAGCTGCTCGGCGTGGTGGCCCGGCTCGACTTGATCCGGAGCATGGGAGACTGACGCATGCAGCAGTGGCGGGTTGCAACACGCGCTGAAGAAGAAACCCGCTTGTTGGGGCGCAGCCTTGGGAAGGCAGCGCCTGCCGGCATGGTTGTTCTCCTGAACGGTCCGCTTGGTGCCGGCAAGACCTGTTTTGCCCAGGGAGTGGCCTACGGGCTTGGTGTCGCCGAGCAGACGCCGGTGACCAGCCCGACCTATGCGCTGATGAACATCCACCAAGGGCGTGTTCCCTTGTATCATTTCGACCTGTACCGCTTGAGCCGCGTCGACGACCTTGAGGATCTCGGTTATGACGAATATGCCGAGGGGCAGGGCTTAACCTTGGTGGAGTGGGCCGATCGGATGGGAGAGCCGCTTGGCTCATCCTTGGTTGTAACAATCAGCAGCAGCGGAGAGAATGATCGGCAAATCGAATTTACTGCAGTGGACCCGGCCGGCCGGCAGCTTCTGTCTGAGGTGAAAAGCACGTGGGAAGCGGCCCGATCGGCTGAAAACCTTTGACGCTGAAAACGTTTCCTGTTATCAAAAACAATTAGCCAAACTCAAGTAGTAATATTTCAACGGTTGTCCCGGACAGCAGGTCGGGATGATCAGGGAGGATTATTCGCAGATGGCGCTCGTTGTACAGAAATATGGCGGAACATCCGTTGGCAGCATTGAGAAGATCAAGAATGTGGCCCGGCGGGTTGCGCGTACCTATGACGAAGGGAACGACGTTGTTGTCGTTGTTTCCGCAATGGCCGGCGAAACCGACAAGCTGGTCGGTCTCGCTAATGAGATGTGTGAATTTCCGAGTGAGCGGGAGTACGACGTGCTGGTGGCAAGCGGCGAGCAGGTTTCGATTGCCCTGCTCTCGATGTGTCTGCAGTCGATGGGCTACAAGGCCAAAAGTTATTTGGGCTGGCAGATTCCCATCTATACCGACTCCGCCTTCTCGACGGCTCGTATCAAAGAGATCAGCGACGGCAATATTCGCGAAGATTTACGCAGCGGAAATATTGTGGTCGTGGCCGGCTTCCAGGGGATTGACCAGGATGGCAATATCGCGACCCTCGGACGGGGCGGTTCGGACACCTCGGCCGTTGCCGTCGCTGCCGCGATGAAGGCAGACGTTTGCGAGATTTACACGGATGTCGATGGCGTTTATACGACAGACCCACGCATCGTGTCGAACGCAACCAAGGTGGAGAAGATCTCTTATGACGAAATGCTGGAAATGGCGTCTTTGGGTGCCAAGGTCCTGCAGATCCGTTCGGTTGAGTTTGCCAAGAAATATGGCGTGGTGATCCACGTTCGTTCCAGTTTTAACGACAACCAGGGAACCCTGGTGATGAAGGAGGATGCCGATATGGAAACGGTCCTGGTTTCGGGGATTGCATTCAACAAAAACGAAGCAAAGATTTCTGTGCTCAAGGTTCCCGACACTCCGGGAATTGCCAGCAAGCTGTTCTCACCGCTCTCTGAAGCGAATATCACGGTTGACATGATCATTCAGAACGTCTCGCACGACGGTTTGACCGACATGACCTTTACCGTGCCGCGGACCGATTTCAAAAAGGCGCTCAAGATTGTCGAAGAGTCTGCCGAAAAGATCGGTGCCGAGAAGGTGATCAGCAATGAGAACATTGCCAAAGTGTCGATCATCGGTGTCGGCATGCGTTCTCACTCCGGTATTGCCAGTAAAATGTTTGCGACCCTGGCTGCCGAAGGCGTTAATATCCAGATGATCTCCACCAGTGAGATCAAGGTCTCTTGCATCATCGACGACAAATACACCGAATTGGCGGTACGCGTGCTGCACGATGCCTTTGATTTGGGTCAGGTCGAGGCGAAAGAGGAAAACCTCTAAGGTCTGGCTGATAAAACCTTTTTGATGTCTTTTTTTGATCGGAGTAGGGTATGAGCAGAGTCTGGTTGTACGATACGACCTTGCGGGATGGGACCCAGGCGGAAGACGTTTCGTTCCTGGTTGCTGACAAGATCCGAATTGCAGAGAAACTGGATGAACTCGGCATTGACTACATCGAAGGTGGCTGGCCCGGTTCGAACCCGAAGGACATTTCTTTTTTCCGGGATGTCAAAAAGATCTCTCTGAGCCACTCCAAGATTGCTGCCTTCGGTTCAACACGTCGCGCCAAGACCACCCCGGAGAAGGACAACAACATCCAGACGCTGGTTCAGGCGGAACCGGATGCGGTGACCATCTTCGGCAAAACCTGGGATTTTCATGTCCGGGAGGCGCTGCGCATCAGCCTGGAAGAAAACCTTGAGCTGGTCTATGATTCCCTGGTTTATCTGAAGCAGGAGGTGCCCGAAGTCATCTACGACGCCGAGCATTTCTTCGATGGCTACAAGGCGAATCCGGAGTATGCGATCAAGACGCTGCAGGCCGCCGAGCAGGCTGGTGTTGACTGTATCGTGCTGTGTGACACCAACGGCGGTAGTATGCCGACCGAGGTGGGTAAGATCGTCAAGAAGATTAAGTCGTTGATCAAGACCCCACTTGGCATCCATACGCATAATGACAGCGAATGCGCCGTGGCCAACTCCCTAGTAGCGGTGGCGAACGGCGTGGTGCATGTGCAGGGGACCATCAACGGTTTCGGTGAGCGCTGCGGTAACGCCAACCTCTGCTCGATTATTCCCTCGCTGAAGCTGAAGTTGAATAAAAAATGCGTAAGCGATGAGCAGCTGCAGAATTTACGGACGACCTCCCGCTACATTTACGAACTGGCCAACCTGATCCCGAACAAGCATCAGGCGTATGTCGGTAATTCTGCGTTTGCTCACAAGGGTGGGGTGCATGTCTCAGCCATCCAGCGGCACCCGGAGACTTATGAGCACATACGGCCGGAGATTGTCGGCAATACCACACGGGTCCTGGTTTCGGACCTGTCCGGGCGCGCCAATATCCTTTCGAAGGCGGAGCAGTTTAATATCAACCTCGATAGTAAGGATCCGCTTGCCCTGGAGATTTTGGAAAACCTGAAGAGTCTTGAGAATCAGGGCTTCCAGTTTGAGGGGGCAGAGGCCTCTTTTGAGCTGTTGATGCGCCGCGCGCTCGGGAACATGCGGAACTTCTTCTCGGTGATCGGCTTCCGGGTGATCGATACCAAACAACACGAGGAGGATATGCCGTCCTCCGAGGCGACCGTTCAGGTCAAGGTGGGTGGTAAAATCGAGCACACAGCGGCTGAGGGGAACGGCCCGGTCAGCGCACTCGACAACGCGCTGCGCAAAGCGCTGGAGCAGTTTTATCCCCAGTTGAAAGAGATGAAGCTGTTTGATTACAAGGTGCGCGTCCTGCCCGCTGGCAAGGGAACCGCTTCGGTGACCCGGGTGCTGATTGAATCGGGCGACAAGACTTCCCGTTGGGGAACCGTTGGGGTGAGTGACAATATCATTGCCGCATCCTACCAGGCTCTGGTTGATGCGCTACAGTACAAATTGATGAAGGATCATGAGTAACGATAGATCGCGTGCGGCTTACCCTGTCAGCCTGGTACTGGCATTGTTCACCTGTCTGTTGACTCTGTCTGGCCGGAACTTCTTCCCTGTGGAAGAGGCTCCGGCCTTTTTCGTAGAAAAAGCGGCGGGGTGCTGGGTTGAGCTGGGCGAGGGGTTTGAAACTCAGGGCGTTCGTCAATTTTATGACAATGTGACGCCACTCGATGTCATAATGTTGACGGGTGGGGTTGTGGCAGAATCAGCTCTCACAGGAGACCCGGAGTGGACGCGGCCTCTGGTGCGGGGAGAGCAACTTGTCGTTGAGAGGAACAGTGGTGAATTGATGCGCCTGAGCCGTTCCTGGATGACGGCGGCTGCCAGAATAACACTTGGGATTCCTTTGGATCCGGACCATATGAGCCCGGCCGATTGGCCTGCTTTGCCTGGGCTTGGGCCGAAGTTGGCGGCGCGCATCGAAGAGTATCGTCAAAAAAATGGCGACTTTGGCTGTCTGGAGGCTCTTCGGGCGGTTTCCGGGATCGGCCCCAAGAGGATTGAAGCGTGGAGGCCCTTTTTTTAATAGAGATAACTATCTTAAATAACAGAAGTATTTCTTTGTAGTCTTAATTTTATAACATGGTTTTGGCGCTCTGGCACGGCTCGTGTAATAGGTAGACATTACCTGATTTCGTAAAGCACGCAGCATTTAAAGTCTGTCAAGGGGGAGAGCGAACCATGAAATGTCCGAAATGCAAAGGCCGCATGTATGCTGAGAAGTTTTATGACTTTGTGAGAGTGTTTGATGCATGGAAGTGTTGCTCTTGTGGGGAGTTGCTTGATCCCACCATCCTTGCGAACCGGGCGCGCAACCACAATCATATGTTGGGGTAAGAGACAATCCGACAACATCGAGAGGCCGGGGAAACCCGGCCTTTTTTTGTGCCTGATCTGTGGTGGTGCCTCGTCGGCATGCCTATGCTACAATACCGATAAAATGAACCTTTTCAGGAGTCTGTCCGTATGCGAGTTTGGATGCGCGTGATTCTGGTATTGATCCTGCTGCTGGTGAGTGCCTGTGCAGCTAGGCATAGCTCCGATGCGCCCTTTCTGCTGGAGCAGGACCATCGGGTCATGTCCGATACGGAACTGATCGCCCATGAACAGGAATTGAGTGACGCGATCTTGCAGGGAGTCCGTGCTGCAAATGGCGGGGATGTCTCTCTCGGGGTTGGTTTCGGTTCCTGGGGGAGCCACAGCGGTGTTGGCGTCGGGGTCAACCAGTGGCTTGGCGGGGGCGGGGAGAGCGCCATGCAGCGGGAATTGCAATTGAAGCGGGACACGGTTCGGGATGAGATGCGCTCGAGAGGCCTTTTGCAATAAATACTAGATCGTCAGGGATGAAGCAGACAAGGGGCGTCGAATTTTCGGCGCCCCTTGTGTGTTTGTGAACGTGTGTTTTACCGGGAGCGTACAGTCAGAACCGGAATGTTGGAGTTGCGAACCACTCGTTCGGCGGTGCTGCCAACCAGAACATGCTCAATACCGGTTCGCCCGTGGGTTCCCATGACGATCAGGTCGGCTCCGATTTGCTCGGCTGATTTCATGATTTCCTGGAACGGATTACCGACCAAGGTGATGCATTCCAGGTTGTCAAATCCATCGAAATGTTCAGAGCAAAAGAGGGCCATGTCTTTGATGGACTGCCGCTCGACTTCCTTCTCAAACGTTTCGAAAAATTCCTGATGGATCATGCTACGTCGCTGGTCAGTTAATTCTCCAATCACGTGCAGGATATGCAGCTTGGCACCGGTCAGTTCACTGAGCAACAGGGCATGATCGCAGGCCGGGATTGAACTCTCCGAGAAGTCGGTTGCATAGAGAATGGTCTTGATTTGCAGCTTCGACATGTCTTATCCCTTTTCGGTCATTCAGGCTGCAAGAGCAGCTGCATCCCGTTTGTTTTTTGTGATTTGCATGAACAGGACTAAACCGACCAGAACGATACCAACGCCGTCAGTCATCAAGGTTGGCCAGTAAAGGAAAACGGTGCCTACGGCCAGTAGTATCCACTCCGGAATGGTGGTGCGTCTGAACCAGAAAAGCATCGTGGCTGCAGAGAAGGCGATGGTTCCGAGGAAGGCCGACCAGAAGGACGACAGGGTTTGCAGGCCGGTTGCCGGCTCGACCCCTTCGATAATCGTCTCATTAGCATCGACCATGGCACCAGCGAATGTGGTGACCTGGTCAGCGTTGCCAGCATGTGCGGCCTTGATCGGGACGATGTCGTCTCCGACCAGAATTGTGGCAACCACGTCACCCTTTTCAAAGCGTTGGCCCTCTTCGATGTCGACCGACATGACGGAAGCAAAGGGGATATCCTCATCAAAGGCCGGAACCTTTATATTCGCCGTATGAGGTTGGAAAAGGATGGCCGGAGTAAAGGCAAACAGGATCGGCATGACATAGAGCAGCTTGGCAAATTTAAAGCTGGTCCAGCCGGTTTTCCAGGGGTCTGAGCCTGCAATCGCTGCTCCCGCATAAGCCGCAACACAAACCGGCGGCGTGATGTTCGAATCCTGGCTGAACCAGTAGACGATCATGTGGGCACACAGTAACGGCACACCCATCTCGATCAGTGGTGGTACTGCGAGAACCGCAGTGATCAGGTAGGCCGCCGTGACCGGTACGCCCATGCCGAGCACCAGCGAGGCCAGCGCGACCAGGAAAATTGCCGCAAGCAGATTGCCGTTCGCGAGTGAAATGATAATGTCGGAGAATTTCAGGCCGATGCCGGTCAGAGAAATGGTGCCGACGATGATTCCGATTACGCCGAGAGTCGCTCCAATGATCAAGGTGTTTTTAGCGCCAGTCTGGATTGCCGCCCAAATGCCAGGCAGGTCCATGGCAATGTTTTTTCGAAAAGTACTCACCAACAGACACCAGATTGTCGCTATAAGGGTTGCGTAAAACTCAAGGCTGGATCCGAAGATTTCAACTCTCGGTAAAATTTCCAAGTCAACAGACACAAAGATCGCGAACAGTAAAATAATAGGGGCAAAAACAAAATTGTCTTTAAGCGTGTCTCCCATATCCCGCCGGACCCAACTGACAACAATGCATGAGAGAGCTGCCCAGAAGGCGGCGAAGCCGGGAGACTTGCCCATAATCATCAGAATGGTGATGATTATCAGTGGTAGTGAAAAGTACCATTCCTTTTTGAGGACGTTCTTCCAGTGGGGGAACTCATCATCAAGAATCCCCTTCAGCCCCTGTTTCTTGGCTTCGAAGTGGATCATACAGAAGACTGAAAAGAAGTAGAGCAGGGCCGGGAAGATCGCGATCATCATGATGTAGGCATAAGATGTTTCGGTCAGTTCGGCCATCAGGAAGCCGCCGGCCCCCATGACGGGAGGCAGGAACATGCCGCCGATCGATGCAGACGGTTCAATTGCTCCGGCGACATGTGGCTTGAAACCAGCCCGTTTCATGAGAGGAATAGTGAACGCACCGGTTGATACTGTGTTGGCAATCGCGCTCCCAGACACCGAACCGAACAGGGCCGAAGCGATAACCGCAACTTTGGCGGGGCCGCCCGTGCTGCGACCGGCAAGCGCCAGGGGAAGGTCAATAAAAAACTTGCCGGCTCCCGATTTGTGGAGGAAGGCGCCGAAAAAGATAAACAGGATGACGTAGGTCGCCAGCACATTGGCCATGACCCCGAAGACCCCGTTGGTTGTCAGGTAAAGGGCGGTGCAAAGGCGTTCGATGCCGAAGCCGCGATGAGCGATGACATCAGGGAAGATTGGACCAAGGTAGCCATAGAAAAACAGGCCGAGCCCGATGAAGGTCATCGACCAGCCAAGGACCCGTCGACAGACTTCGAGAGAAAGAATAACGCCGACGATGCTGACCATAGCATCCAAATGGGTTTCAGCGCCGGCCCGGTAGTTGAGAACTTCAAATTCGTGAATCCAGTAGTACACGACGAGCGCAGATGTCACGGCAAACAAAATGTCTGACAAGGTTGGGTTCTGTGGCCATTGCACAGACATCCAGCGGTCAACGAAGAAAAGAACGGCGCCGAGAGCAATCGCCACGATAGCGATTGGGCCGATAACGCCGAGGTTTACGGCAATTAATTGTGCATGGAATGCGTCAAAGTTTTCGAAAAAAGTGTATCCGGTAATGAAGCAGGCGAAGATCCCGGCCACGATAATCGAGAGAGGGATGCGCATGTAGGCTTTGCCCGCAGGGTAAAGCAGAAAAACCAGCACGTAAGTGACGAAAACATAGACACCACGATGATATTGGGTCGCGACGGCGGCCAGACCGGCAGCATAAAAATAAAAGAGGACCATCCCCGCACCAAGTGCGGCAACCAGCCATTTAAACAGTCCTGTCGGTGAGCGATAGGACTTTGAGTCCTTCTCCATCAGTTTCTTGAGTTTTTCACGTTCCTCGGGAGAAAGATCCTGTAGCTCTTCCTGGATTTCTTCTGCCATACTGACGACCTGTCTAAGTAGAAAGAGGGTTTGTTGTCTCGTTGAATTTGATTGCAAATTTTTGGTTGAAGAAAGAAGCGGGGCCCAACGGCCCCGCTTCTTTCAGTTTTTGGCTAGAATCTTATTTGCCCATCTGAGCATCAGAAATAGAAAGGCCCTTCTCTTTCCAGAATTTCTGGGCACCGCTGTGAACCGGGGTCACGATACCGACCAGGGCACCATCAACCGACATGGCTTTGGCAGTGCTCTTGACCTTGATCATGTAGGAGAGACCTTCTTTGGTGTAGATATTGGCCAGGGCGTCATAGACATTGTCGTCGCTGACGTGCTTGCCAGCAACCCAGAGAGCACTGTCCTGGAACGATTTGACATCATAATCGACGCCGCTGTAGGTGCCAGCGGGGATGGTGAGTGGAGCGTAAAACGGATATTGCTCAAAGGCACCGCCTGCTACGCCAGCATCGTAGGTGTCGAGAATTTTGATCTTGTTGCTGGCTGCAGCCTGGATGACCGAGCTGTTCGGGAAGCCTGCGAAAACCCACATGGCGTCGATCAGGCCATCGCCGATCGCTGCTGCGGCTTTGCTGTAGCCGATGTATTCGACCTTCATTTTATCCCAGAGACCGAGCGCGCCGAAATAGCGCTGGGCGGCAGCCGCTGCACCGGAGCCTGCACCACCGACAGCAACTCGCTTGCCAGCCAGGTCAGCAACGGCACTGATGCCGCTCTTCTCGAGAACGATCAGGTGAGCCGGAGCACCGTAAAGGAATGCCATGGCATGGACATTCGGATATTGGTTGGTGTCATTGGTCAGACGACCGTTGCGAGCGAGGAAGGTGTCACCGGAGTAGGCAATACCGAAATCTGCTTCACCGGAGTTGACGCGACGAACGTTCTCGACAGAACCCGCCGAGGCCATATTGGAAACTTCAACATTGTCGATCATCTTGGAGAGGCGTGAGGCGATGCCATTGGAGAAGTACTGGAAGGTACCGCCCTCCGGGCCGCCGGAGAAGCCGAGGCGGGTTTTTTCCGCCAGACCGGCAGAAGGCAATGCCAGTGCTGCAACCAAGGCGACGGCGCTGGCCAGGGAAAAGAGACGTGCAAACTGCTTCATGTTGTGTCCTCCTTTAACTAGGGATAGGGTGATCATGACCATTATTTTAAAACATTGTACCGCAATGGTTACGCAAGGAAAGTGCCAGCTTCTTAAAAATGTCGTTTTCTAAATATTTACAGTGAATTTGCGGTGTTTTGTGAAGGATGTGACCCCAATGCAGGGTGCAAATGTTGGCAGTTTGTGGCCAATATTTACAGAAATTGGCGATTTTTGGCCACATCTGTTGATTGTGCCGACCGATGTGTAAAACAAAGTTTGTGGGTCAGGAAGTGGTATGCAGAGTCCAGAATAAAAAAAGTGTGCCCGCCTTAGGATGATTTGATGCCGCGCAGGGTCTCCTCATGCTTTGTGGTGAGGTGTTTTTATCCTGTATTCTTGCGAGGGGATTTTGTATCCTGACGGATCACGCTCACAAGTAAGTATCACTTATGGATCATAGTTCTATGAAATCCAAGACGCTGCTCGCTCCGGCCAAGATCAACCTGTGTCTGCACGTTGTCAGTAAGCGGCCGGACGATTACCATAACCTGGCCATGCTGATGCAGCAGGTCGCGCTCTACGACAAGGTGACGGTCAGGCTGTTTGCCGGGAGTGAGGTCACGGTTGATTGCCCCGGTCTTGACCTGCCGCCGGGAGCAGACAACCTGGCAGCGCGAGCGGCACGGAGTCTTTTCGACTATGTTGGCGCGGACATGGGAGCGAAGATTACGATCAATAAGGCCATCCCGGCGGCAGCCGGCCTGGGTGGCGGATCATCAGACGCCGCGGCAGTGTTGATGCTGCTCGACGATCTGCTCGATCTGCACCTCCCGTGCCATGAATTGATGCAGCTCGGCGTGCGGCTCGGTGCTGATGTGCCCTTCTTCCTGTTTCGCAAAACTGCCTGGGCGACCGGTGTTGGCGATGTCCTGCGGGCTTGGCCGGGGTTGCCACCGCTCTGGCTGGTTCTGGTCAACCCGGGAATTGCAGTTTCGACCGCCTGGGTTTTCCAAAATTTAAGGTTGACACGCCTCCGGTCAGAAGATAAAATCCGACGGTTTCCCGTGAGAATAGAGGAGGTCGTGCGCCTTTTGCACAATGACCTCGAAAAGGTGACCTGTCAGCGCTATCCGATTGTCGAGGAAATCAAGGCACGATTACTTGCTGTCGGTGCGGCGGGGACCTTGATGTCCGGAAGCGGCCCAACGGTCTTTGGTGTATTCGGGACACAGGCTGCGGCAGAAAAAGCAGCGTCTTTGTTGTCTGAACAGACTGGCTGGTGGACGGCCGCTGTCAGTACAATATGACCTCGTCGGGCCAGACAGTTTTTCATGCAGGGGCGTCGCCAAGTGGTAAGGCACCGGATTTTGATTCCGGCATTCGCAGGTTCGATCCCTGCCGCCCCTGCCACTCATACTTGCATTGCGCTAGGGCGCGCATGAGCCCGCGCATGTCTCATGTGGGTCATGGGTCTTCCATGGCCTGAAGTTTTTACATCTGCTGAATGGATAGAATCTTGGACGTGAAAGTTTTTGCCGGCAACTCGAATTCTGGTTTGGCGAACGAAATTTGCGCACACCTGAATGTGCCCCTGTCGAAGGCGGATGTCAAAGCCTTCTCCGACGGGGAGGTGATGGTTGAAATCGGTGAAAACGTGCGTGGCCGGGATGTGTTCATTATCCAGTCAACCTGTTCACCGGCCAACCACAACCTGATGGAGTTGTTGGTGATGACGGACGCGCTCAAGCGGGCTTCTGCAGCCCGGATTACGGCCGTTATCCCTTACTTCGGCTATGCCCGCCAGGATCGCAAGGTTGCACCGCGTACGCCGATTACCAGTAAACTTGTTGCAGATCTGATTACGACCGCCGGGGTTCACCGCGTGCTGTGCGTCGACCTGCACGCCGGCCAGATCCAGGGCTTTTTTAATATCCCGGTGGATCATCTGTATGCTGCACCGGTTATTCTTGACGACATCAAGGGGCGTTTTGGCGATAACGAGCTGGTTGTCGTTTCCCCGGATGCTGGCGGCACGGAGCGCGCTCGCGCCTTTGCCAAGCGGCTGCATGCCGGCCTGGCGATTATCGATAAGCGGCGCAGCGGCCCGAATATTTCTGAAGTCATGCATATTATCGGTGATGTTGAGGGCCAGACTTGCATTATCATCGATGACATGATCGATACTGCCGGAACCTTGTGTCAGGCTGCAGCGGCTCTGAAGAAGCATGGTGCGGCGGCGGTCTACGCGACCGCGACCCATGCGGTTCTGTCCGGGCCAGCTCTTGAGCGGATCAGCGAAAGCTGTCTGGAAGAGGTTCTGGTGACGAACACCATCCCAGTTGAAGAGAAAGTTAAGGAGTGCGCCAGCCTGCGTCAGATCTCTGTCGCGAGTTTACTGGCCGAGGCGATCCGCCGTATTCATGGAGAAGAATCTGTCAGCTCGCTGTTCGTTTGACAGCCTGCCGACTCTCATTATCTAGAAAAGCATAACGCATTAAATGGAGGATAAATAGATGGCTGAAACAGTACTGAATGCATCGTTGCGTGGGCGCGTCGGCAAGGGCGGTTCCCGCTCCCTGCGTCGTGAAGAGAAGATTCCTGCGGTTGTTTACGGCAAGAGTCTGGAGACCTGCTCCATGGTGGTCGATCCCAAGGAGTTGAAGACTGCGCTGTCCACTGAGGATGGTATGAACGTTCTGATCACCCTGAAAGGTGAGGGTCCGTTCGACGGTAAGGTGGTTATTCTGAAGGACATGCAGGTTCATCCGATCCGTCGCGATCTGCAACATGCCGATTTTCAGGTCATCGACCTGACGCAGAAGTTCCTCGTCATGGTCCCGGTCCAGCCGGTGGGCAAGTCGGCAGGCGAAAAAGAGGGTGGCCAGCTGCAGATTGTCCGGCACGAGCTGGAAGTCTACTGTCTGCCGACCGCTATTCCCAAGGCGATCGAAGTCGATGTCACTGCGCTGAATATCGGCGATGTCGTGCATATCGAAGATATCCCGCTGGAAGGGGATATTGAGATTCCGCACGACGTCAACTTCACGGTTCTGACGGTTGTCGGGATCATGGCTGAAGAAGAAGAAGAAGAAGAAGGCGAAGAGGAAGTTGGTGAAGTTGCTGAAGAGGGCGATGCAGAGGCTTCCGAAGAAGAGTAGGTACACCGGTTTGAAGCTGATTGTCGGTTTAGGTAACCCCGGTCCGGAATATGCCGAGACCCGTCACAACATCGGATTTATGGTGGTGACCAGGGCTGCGGAACGGGCCGGTATCACGATCAAGCGCAAAGCGCACCAGGGACTCTTGGGTGTGGGGCGCTGGGGCGGCGAAGAAGTGACCTTGCTTCTGCCCCAGACTTACATGAACCGTAGCGGCGCCAGCGTCAGTTCTGCATGTCAATCCCTCGGTGTTTCACCGGGGGATTTGATTGTTGTCCATGACGAGATCGACCTGCCTTTCAACAGTATGAAGGTTAAGGTTGGCGGCGGTCACGGTGGGCACAACGGCCTGCGCAGTATCGGCGGCGTGTTGGCAAACACCGATTACGTCCGATTGCGGATGGGTGTTGGCCGCCCCCCCGCAGGCGGCGATGTCTCCCGCTATGTGCTGAACCGCTTCGCTTCGACGGAGCGTTCGGAGCTGGCCGGATGGATCGATATGGCGACGGACGCGCTGGAACTTGTTCTGACTAACGGCCCGCAAGAGGCCATGAATAAATATAACACGCGGATATCACAAGCCACGGAAGAAACTGGTTAACACGCTTAAGGGAGGTTCAAATGCAGGCAATTGCACCCGTATTAGGGGTCATCGGTTTTATTGTCGCTGTTGTGCTCTACACCAGAGTCAAGGCGCAACCTGTCGGAAACGACACCATGAAGCAAATTTCTGAAGAGATTCACGCCGGCGCAATGGCATTTTTGGGTCGTGAATACAGGGTCCTGGCGATTTTTATCGCACTGGTCTTTCTGATCATCACGATCGGTATGAATTATCAGACAGCGTTTGCCTTTCTTGGCGGTGCTCTCTGTTCCATGACCTGCGGTTTCATCGGTATGAAAGCTGCGACCCGGGCCAATGTCAGGACCACTGAGGCGGCTCGTGCAAAGGGTCAGGCGGATGCTCTGATGGTTTCGTTCAACGGCGGTGCAGTTATGGGCCTGGCTGTTGCGTCGCTTGGCCTGGTTGGCGTTGGCATCGCTTATATGGTGTTCGGTGGCGATCCTGTGACGGTAAGGTATATTAACGGGTTCGCCATGGGCGCGTCTTCCATCGCCCTGTTCGCCCGTGTCGGCGGCGGTATTTATACTAAGGCTGCCGATGTCGGTGCTGACCTGGTGGGTAAAATTGAAGCAGGCATCCCAGAAGATGACCCTCGCAACCCTGGTGTTATTGCCGACAACGTTGGTGACTGTGTCGGTGACACGGCTGGTATGGGCGCTGACATTTTCGAATCGTATGTCGGTTCGATTATCGCGACCATCGCTATTGCGGCGGCCGCCAGCCCGGAACTGCTGGCAAAGCTCGGTACCGGGGCCGATGTCCAGGCTGCGGCGATGTATCTGCCAATCGCCCTGGCTGTGACCGGCCTGTTGTTCTCTTTTGTCGGCATCTGGTCGATGAAGAAGCTTTGTAACCAGGACCCGGCCAAGGCTTTGCACTACACGACATTTGTTGCTGCTGGTGGCTTCCTTGTCATGTCCATCCTGGTTGTCTGGGGGATGGGCCTTAATTTCGGTGTATTCCTGGCCATTCTGGTTGGTTGCCTGTCCGGTATCGCGATTGGGCAGATTACCGAGTATTATACGGCGAAAACCCCGGTTTCCCGGATCGCTGAAGCCAGTAAGACCGGCCCGGCGACCAACATCATCACTGGCCTTGCTGTTGGTCTTGAAAGTACTGCCGGCCCCATATTGGTCATCTGCGTGACCATTGCCGTTGCCAATGCTTTCGCCGGTCTGTACGGTATCGGTATTGCCGCTGTCGGCATGTTGGCGACGGTTGGTGTCACCATGACGGTTGATGCGTATGGCCCTATTGCTGATAATGCTGGCGGCATCTCTGAGATGGCCGGCCTTGGTGAAGATGTTCGCAAGATTACCGATGGCCTGGACGCCATCGGCAATACGACGGCGGCGATCGGTAAAGGTTTTGCTATCGGTTCCGCGGCCCTGACGGCGTTGGCCCTGTTCTCCGCCTACGCGACCACGGTCAAGCTTGAGATTATCAACCTGATTGACCCGAAAGTGGTTATCGGCCTGCTCATCGGCGGTGCCCTGCCGTTTTTTATCGGTGCCCTGACCATGACCAGTGTTGGTCGCGCTGCCGGCAAGATGGTTGACGAGATTCGTCGCCAGTTTCGCGAGATTCCCGGTCTGCTGGAAGGTAAAGAAGGTGTCAGGCCTGAGTCCGAGAAGTGTGTCGACATCTCTGCTCGTGCTGCTCTTCGTGAGATGATCCTGCCCGGTGTTGTGGCGGTTATCGCCCCGGTTTTGATCGGCTTCATTGTCGGCAAGGAAGCTCTCGGTGGAATGCTGGCCGGTGCGACTCTGGCGGGCGTGCTGTTGGCCCTGATGATGTCGAACGGCGGCGGTGCCTGGGACAACGCCAAGAAATTCATCGAAAAGGGCGACCTGGCCGGTGAGGAGAAGGGTGGCTCCGCCCACGAGGCCGCGGTTATCGGCGACACTGTCGGCGACCCCTTCAAAGATACTTCCGGCCCGGCCATGAACATCCTGATCAAGCTGATGAGCGTGGTTTCGCTGGTGATTGCACCCCTGCTGGTTTAAGGCGGGCAATCGTTTTGTCTGACAGGGATAGTCGGGTTCTCCCGGCTATCCCTGTTTTTCGTATTTGTCGGCTCCGTTGCAATGCACTTTAAAATGTTTGCTTCGAAGTCGAGCCTATGATAAATAACAAAGTTCTTTCCAAGGAGAAACATAGGGTTTCTCCGCTCCTTGCTCCATTTAAATGGGGCTGTTAAAACTCTCGAGGAGGTTCCTATGCGTACCTACGAAGCTATTTTTATCGTCCACCCGGACGTCGTAGGGGACGACCTGACCGCAGTCATCGACAAGTATAAGCAGATCTTGGTCGATGAAGGTGCCAGCGTCCTCAAAGTCGACAACTGGGGCACCCGTACCCTGGCGTACATGGTGAAGAAGCAGACCCAAGGTTGTTACGTTATGGTGATTTTTGATGCTCCGGCACCGGCGATTGCTGAATTCGAACGCCGCATGCGTATCGATGAATCGATCATCAAGTTCCAGACCGTTATGCTGGAGGGTGGTTACGACGCCCCCGCAGAAGTGGCTGAGCCTGCTGCGGAAGAAGCTGAAGTCTCGAAAGAAGCCGAAGCCTCTAAAGAAGCTGAAGCGTCGGAAGAAGCTGAAGCGTCGAAAGAAGCCTGATTGCCAACCAACAACCTGTAAGGAGAGACGATAATGGCAGTTGCAAAACGTTCCGGTGGCCCGCGTCGGCGCTACAGCCGTCGCAAAGTGTGCCGTTTTTGTGCGGATAAAAGTCTATCAATCGATTACAAGGATGTGCGCACCCTGCGCAACTTCCTGACCGAGCGGGGCAAGATTGTGCCACGTCGCATTTCCGGCAGCTGCGCCGAGCATCAGCGCAAACTGACTGCAGCCATCAAGCGGGCGCGCAACATTGCCCTGCTGCCCTTTACGGCCAGTCACTCACTCGACTAGCCGTTGCGCCTGACGGGCAGAGCATGCCGCAGATACTGATTGTTATTCTAGGAGCCCTGGTCAGCTTTGTGCTGTTCAGAGCATCAGGACAGTTTGGCCCGGTGGCTATCGTGAGCAACCTGCTGGTGCCGCTCGTCCCGGCCTATGTCGGGATGAGAGTTGGTCCGCTGGCCAGCGTGATTGCCGTGCTGGTCGCGACTCTTCTGGCACTTGTCAGCATGGGCTTGTCGAGCGCCTGCCTGTACCTGTTGCAGTTTGGCGTGATGGCGGTTGCCTTGGTCTGGTTCCTGCGGACAACCCGTCGCTGGGATCGTGCCGTTGCCTTGGCGCTGCTGGTTATGATCGTTGCCACGTTGCTTGGGCTGGGTGGTTACGCGCTGTTGCAGGGCAAAGGGCCGATCGTCCTGGCGGGCGAAATCATCAACGCCGAGATTGCACAGGCCAGCGCATTCATGAACAGCATGTTTGCTGATTCGGCGGCAACCTCGGCAGATGCCCGCGAGTTGAAGCTTGCCGTTGAGGGCATGGCTGATTTCATGCGGCAGGTCTACCCGGGCATGGTGATTCTGGTAAGCGGCCTGTTGCTGCTCGGACTGACCGCGCTGCTCAAGCTGGTCGGCCGGAATCGCTACCAGATTCCGGGGCCTCCGTTTGCTGAATGGAAAGCTCCGGAACAGTTGGTCTGGATCTTGATCGCCAGCGGCTTTATGGTGGCCTTACTGACAGGGATGACGCGCACGGTTGCTCTGAACCTGCTGGTTGTTTTGCTGCCGGTCTATTTTGTTCAGGGCCTGGCTGTCATCGACTGCTTTTTCAGGCGCAAGGCGCTGTCGCCGGCGCTCCGTATTCTCGGCTATATGTTGGTCACCCTGGTCAACCCCCTCCCGATGTTCGTGACAGGTATCGGGGTGTTTGACTTGTGGATCGACTTTAGAAAACCACGTGAACAGAAAGATTAGCGCAGAGTGCTCATTTGGAGGATAGATCGATGGATGTTATTTTGACTGAAAATGTAAAAGGGCTTGGCCAGATTGGTGATGTTGTCACTGTCAAGGCGGGCTACAGCCGCAACTACCTGATCCCGAAAGGTCTCGCTGTCGAAGCAAACCAGCGGAACATAAAGGAGCTCGAACACCACAAGCGTCAACTGACTCGCAAGTCTGAAAAGTTGAGCCAGGAAGCGGCCGACATCAAGGCTCGCATTGAGGCTCTTGAGTGCGTGTTCACCTTGCGTGCCAGTGAAGAAGGCAAGCTGTTCGGGTCGGTCACCAACATGGAGATTGAAGCGTCCATGGCAGAGCAGGGCGTTGAGATTGATCGCCGCAAGATCCAGCTCGACAAGCCGATCAAGACGCTGGGCGAGCATGAGGTCGACATCAAGCTGAATGCTGGTGTCAACGCGGCCCTCAAGGTTAAGGTTGTGGATGCTGACGCTGTGATTGAAACGTCAGAGACCCCTGTGGAAGCAGCTCCTGAAGTCGCTGAAGCGGACCAGGCTGAATAAAGATTGTTGGTTGAATAGATGGCCCCTTGCACTCAGCAGGGGGCTATCCTTCGCGGAGGGCGTTTATGCCGCAAGCTGCTGAGCATCGTCTGCCGCCCCAGAATCTCGAAGCGGAGATGTCTGTCCTGGGCGGAGTTCTTCTCGAGAACGAGGCTCTGAACAAGGCACTGGAATTGCTTCGTCCTGATGACTTCTATCGGGAAGCCCACCGTAATATTTTTACTGCCCTGATCGATCTAGCTGATCGCCAGGAACCCGCTGACTTGGTCACCCTGACAGCCGCTCTCAAGGCGGAGGGTAAACTGGATTCTATCGGTGGTAGTGCCTACCTGTCTACTCTGGTCGATTATGTTCCCACGGCCGCCAATATCAGTTTCTACTGCAAGCTCGTCAAAGAGAAGGCCATTTCCCGTGAATTGATTCGCGTCGCCACTGAAATTGCTGGTCGCGGCTATGACGGTGGCAAGATTGATCTGGCACTCGATTGGGCGGAGACCGAGATTTTCAAGATTGCCAACATGAAGTCCCGTAAGGCCTTTTTTGCGACTCGGGACATCGTGAAGGATGCTATCAAGACGATCGAAAAGCTCTATGACCGTAAGGAGCTGATTACCGGCGTACCGACCGGTTTTAACGATCTGGACGGAATGACAGCCGGCTTTCAGCCGGGCGACCTGATTATCGTGGCCGGCCGCCCCTCCATGGGCAAGACGGCCTTCTGTCTGAACCTGGTCGAGCATGCCACCATGCACGCCAGTGAACCCGTGCCTGCTGCGATTTTTTCCCTGGAGATGGGCAAAGAACAACTGGTGCAGCGTTTGCTTTGTTCTGTGGCACGCATTGAGGCCAACCGGGTACGAAACGGCAAACTGGCCCAGTCGGAGTTCCCGAAACTGGTCACAGCGGCGGGGAGACTTGCTGATGCGGAGATTTACATTGATGATAGCCCGGCAATCTCCGTTCTCGAAGTGCGCGCCAAGGCCCGGCGTTTGAAAGCTGAGAAGAAGATCGGGATGGTCGTGGTCGACTACCTGCAGTTGATGCAGGGCAGCAATACCGAGAGCCGACAGCAGGAGATCTCGGAGATCTCCCGTTCGCTCAAGGCGCTTGCAAAAGAACTGAACTTGCCCGTGATTGCCTTGTCACAGCTGAATCGCTCTCTTGAAAGCCGTACCGACAAACGGCCGATTCTTGCTGACTTGCGTGAGTCCGGAGCCATTGAGCAGGACGCCGACGTGATTCTGTTCCTCTACCGTGAGGCGGTGTACTGTGAAGCCTGTAAGAGCCGGGATAAGGTGTGCGACAAGGGTCATGAACGTCAGGCTGAGGTAATTGTCGGCAAACAGCGTAACGGCCCGCTCGGCATCGAGTCTTTGACGTTTTTCGGCGAATACCTGCGTTTCGAAAGTCAGTCAAAGCGGAAGGATACCTACCCGGCTTAATCGGGGCGTGAAGGAAAGCAGATTTGGAAAGCGGCCCGCAATAACGGCCCGCTTTTTCAGTTTTTGTCCAGTTTGTAACGGCACTGTAAACTGCCGGGGCAGTCTCCTCACACGGTACGCGTCACTTCTTTAAATACCGCACATAACGGAAGCCCTCGTCATCCCGTTCTTCCATAATCAACCAGTCCGTAAAATCAATGTCCGGAAAGTAGCGATCCCCGGAAAAGTCACCTTCGATCCATGACACATGCAGGGTTTCTACAATGTCCAGCGCCTTTTGGTAGACTGTCCTGCCGCCGATGAAAAAGACCGGTTCGCCGATCCGCCAGGCCGTGACCAGGGCTTCCGGCAGGTTGCGGCAGACCGTGACCCCCTCGCATGCGGACAGGGTTCGACTTAGTACCAGATTGTGCCGGTTGACCAGAGGCGCGTCGAGTGATTCAAAAGTTTTGCGCCCCATAATCACCGTATGCTGTTCGGTCAGGTGGCGAAACAGTTTTAAATCCGCTGGCCGGTGCCAGGGCAACCGGCCGTGAGTGCCGATGAGGCGGTGGCGGTCCATGGCGACGATGATGGCGAGATCGGGCTTAGGCATTGCTTCCCTCGTGAAGTGGTTGTTGTGAGCTTATCACGACCTGTTTGGAAAAAAAAGAGACGAGCTTTGAGTAGTAGGTTGCGGGAATGTTGGTAAATTAGAGGTGCTATTAGAAAACCTCAGGAGATTGTTATGCGTACTGTCCTGGTTGTCCTCTGTGTTCTCCTTGCTGTGCCTTTGTCTGTTCAAGGGGCTGACGATCGCTTCCTCGAAATCGGAATCCGGGGTGGTCTCGATGCCGCCGGAACCCGGGAGAATTACGTTGCCCGGGAGGTATATCTGTCCGCCGAGATGCCTTGGCAGTTGCCGATCGAAGCCCTCTCCGGGCTGAATATCAGGCTTGAAGCCGGGGCAGCTCAATTCAAAACAGCCGGTGATGAAGGCTGTTGGCTGGCTGTCGGGGGGACGCTGGTTTACCGAATGTATGGTGACAGTCTGGAGCTTGAAGCAGGCTGGCGGCCGACCTGGCTGCCTGATTATCAGTTCGGCAGTGACCATTTTGGTGGGCAGGCGCAGTTTTCGACGCATGTCGGTATGGCGTTTGTCTGGCAGAGGACCCGTTATTCCTATCGCTTCCAGCACACATCGAATGCCGGGATCTATGCCGATAACCCCGGTCTTGACCTGCATATGTTCGGGGTCGGCTTCAGGTTCTGATGCGTTGAAGGAGAACCGGGTCGGCGAAACGTCTGCTTATGCTGAAGACGCTAGACGTTATTGTTGCGTTTGACCTCAATGCCCAGAGTTTTGATTTTCTTGCGCAGGGTGTTGCGGTTGATGCCGAGGATCTCTGCCGTCCTGACCTGGTTGCCGCGGGTCCGTTCCAGGACGATGTTGATCAGTGGCCGCTCCATCTGGTGGAGCACCATGTCATAGAGGCTGTCCATTTCCTGGAAGTCCATCTGGGCGAGCGAATTCTGGAGCTTGGTGGCGATCAGCCCTTCAAGAGAGGTATCGGTGCGCTCGCCCTCTGCCTCGCCACTCAATTCCTCGAAGTCTTCTGCTTCAAGCAGAACGTTTGGTGACAACAGGGCCACGCGCTGTAAGGTGTTCTCCAACTCACGAATGTTGCCGGGCCAGCTGTGACCAAGCAGCTTCTGCATCGCTTCCGGAGTGACGCCTGCAGCTTGGGTGCGGAGCTCCTCCCGAGCGCGGGTCAGGAAGTGTTCGACCAGGTCCGGGATGTCATCCTGCCGGTCTCGTAGCGGGGGGAGTTCCAGGGGGACGACGTTCAAACGGTAGAATAAATCTTCGCGGAACTCTTTCTGACGAACCTGCTTTTTCAAGTTCTGGTTGGTCGCGGCGACGATTCTGACGTCGACCTGCAGAGTCTGGTTGCCGCCGGTCCGGGTAACTTCTTTCTCCTGGAGCACCCGTAGCAGTTTGGCTTGCAGTTCGAGCGGCATGTCGCCGATCTCATCCAGAAAGAGGGTGCCACCGTTGGCTTGTTCGAATTTGCCGGCTTTTCGCTCCGTGGCTCCGGTGAAGGCTCCCCGCTCATGGCCAAACAGTTCGCTTTCGAGCAGTTCCCGGGGAATGGCGGCGCAATTGAGTGCGATGAATGGCTTGCCGAGGCGCGGACTGTTAAAGTGGATGGCTCTGGCGATCAACTCCTTGCCGGTGCCACTTTCGCCGGAAATCAGAACGGTAACGTCCGAAGGGGCGATCTTGCCGAGGACCTTGTAGACGGTCTGCATCGGCTGGCTCTGGCCGATAATGGTTCGATCCAGCTGGTAATGGTCCTTCAGTTCCTCTTTGAGGCGGCCGACCTCTTCAGAGATGTTTGATGCCTTCTGCGCTTTCAGGATGATAGCGTCGACCACCTCCAGATCAAACGGCTTGGTGATATAGTCGTAGGCACCGCCCTTCATCGCCTCAATGGCATTTTTCATCGTTGACTCAGCCGTCATGATGACCACCAGGGTGCGCGGTGATTCCTTCTGCAGTTTGCCAAGCAGCTTCAGCCCGCTCATTCCGGGCATCTTGATATCGAGAATTGCCAGGTCATAGGAATGTTTGCGGCTCAGTTCCAGTGCGTCTGTGCCGGTGCTGGCCAAGTCAACCTGGTAGTCCTGTTTGCTCAGTGCTTTGGAGAGCACCCAGCGGATGCTGTCTTCGTCGTCTGCGACCAGAATGCGTTTGATGGACATTATCTTTTATCTCTCCATGAGGTGCTGAGTCTTACCTGAACGGTAGTGATACCGTAATTTTTGTTCCTTCTTCCGGGGTGCTGACAATATTCAGCAGACCCCGGTGATCTTCAACGATTTTCTGGCAGATGGTCAGTCCCAGACCGCTGCCTTTGATCTTAGTGGTAAAGTAAGGAGTGAAAATCCGCTCCAGCTCGTCCGCGGGAATGCCGTTGCCATTGTCGCGAATCTTGACAATGACCATGGGAGACGGACGCTTCTCGCCGGGATTGCTCACGTGAAAGTCGGACGAAACCTTGGCTTCCACGACAATGGCCCCTTCGTCGTCAATCGCCTCGACGGCGTTTTTAACCAGGTTCAGAAAAAGCCGGGTGAGCAGGCCTTCGTCACCGAGGAGTGAGGGGATGCTCGGATCTGCAGCCAGGGTGAATGAGATGTGGCGCCCCCGGGCGGCCTCCTTCTGGAGCAGCAGGATATCATTGAGGACTTTGATCAGGTTGACCTCTTCCTGTTGTATCGGTCGCGGGTTGCCCAGGTCCATCAACTCTTCAATGATATTGTTGATCCGTTCGACTTCACGAACCATGACCTGCGTATACTCCCGCAGGGGACTCTCTTCAGGGAGCTCCATGGTGAGCAGTTGCGCTGCGCCCTTGACGCCACCGAGAGGATTCTTGATTTCGTGCGCAAGGCCACCGGCCAGGGTGCCAAGTATGGAGAGCCGGTCGGCTCGCCGCAGAGAGTTTTCAAGCTCCCGGACACGCGAAAGGTCACGAATGATCAGGACTGCGCCGTCCTGCCCGGCGTGCCGGGAAAAAATCGGTGCTGCGTAAATGCTGACGGGCATTGGCGGTTGCTTCGGTCGGTTCAGCATGAGGCCTTCATCGTCTGAGATGGTGCGGCCTTCATCGAGCGCAATCCGTATCAGGTAAAGCAGGGTCTCCTGTCCGGCGAAGAGCGCGCGGAAATCTTTACCAAGGCAGTGCCGCGCCGAAAGGCCGAGATAGGACTCGCCCGCCGGATTGATCAGAGTGATGTCCCCCTTGTGACCCATCGCGATGACGCCGCGGTCGATGTTTTCAAGGACCAGGGCATTCAGGTTCGGATCGGTCTGTTGTGCGGTTTTGCTCATCTATTGATGGCCTGTCTCGAAAAAATGTGCCAGAGATGTTCGCATCTCGTCAATCGAATGAACGCCGTTCACCAGGCTGCGGAACTCGGCAGAGTTCTCAAGGCCCTTCGTGTACCAGCACAAGTGCTTGCGCATGTGCCCCAAGGTCTTGCGAGGGCCAAAGTGTTTAAGAAAGAGTTCCAGGTGGGCTGACGCCACCTGGTAACGCTCTGCCCATTCAGGTTGCCGGGGTACTTTTCCGGCCATGATCTCGAGCCCCTGACGGATCAGCCAAGGGTTGCCGTAGGCGCCACGACCGATCATGACCGCGTCACAACCCGTTTGGGTAAACATTGTTTTAATGTCTTGTGGAGTGAACAGATCGCCGCTGCCGATCACAGGGACGGCAACTGCCTGTTTAAGCTCCTTGAGTTGCTCCCAGTTTGCCTGGCCACCGAAGCCCTGTGAACGTGTGCGGGGATGCAGTGTGATCGCATCAATGCCCTCGGAGATTGCAATCCGAGCAATTTCCAGAAAGTTCAGCTGATCATTGTCCCAACCGCTCCGTAGCTTGATCGTGAGCGGCCGTTGTGTTGCCTTGCGGACCGCCCGGACAATGTCGCCAACCTTGCGCGGATCCTGAAGAAGAGCGCTGCCGGCACCACTGCGGATCACCTTGCGGACCGGGCAGCCCATGTTGATGTCGATCAGGTCGCCGTACTGAGAGACCTCTTTGGTTGCCTCAGCAAGTCGCTCTGGGGAGTCGCCAAACAGCTGAATTCCAAGGGGTTTTTCTTCCGAGCAGCTTTGCAGGAGCTCGTGGGTCGCTGCGCCGTTGTAGAACAGCCCGTTGGCGCTGACCATCTCGGTAAACACCAGCGCCGCGCCAAACCGTTTCATGACCAAACGATAGGGCAGGTCAGTGATGCCGGCCATGGGTGCCAGAAAAATCAAATTGTCGAGATGGAGATCCCCGATGTTCACACAAAATACCTGCTTAATTTTTAGGCATTCTAGCATGGTGGTTGGGAGGATGCAAAGCGGAAAAAGGGCTGGGAGAAAAAAAGTCTTTGTGTACTGTGCATACTGTATACAGATTCAGCTTGACAGTTTCAGGTCGAGTTGCTAAAACGATATTTGGGAAAAGTGGTGAGTTATTGTACACCCGATACCCACCCTCAGCATGATCGAGGTCGGTGCAAGTCGGCCGCCCGGTTCGGGCTCAGCTTTTTTACCGCGGCGTGTTGTGGGTAGCTTTTTTGTTTTTTGGATTTGATGTAGCTTTGGAACAAGGGACAGTTTCGGTCGATGGGGGGTTAGCCCCATCATCATTCATTCCACCAAAGGAGAGAGAGTATGTCGACACTGAAGCAAGTATTGAGCAAGAAGATTGATGAGCATCGTCCCCGTACCACCAAGCTGGTTAAAGAATTCGGCGATGTCAAACTCGGTGATGTAACCATCGGTCAGACGATCGGCGGCGCCCGTGGTATCAAGAGTCTGGTAACAGACATCTCCTACCTGGATCCCTTTGAGGGTATCCGTTTCCGCGGCATGACCATTCCTGAGACTTTTGATGCTCTGCCGAAATACCCCGGCAGTGATTATCCCTACGTCGAGGGTTTCTGGTACCTGCTGCTGACCGGCGACGTGCCGACCATGGAGCAGACTCTGGAAGTGGTCGAAGACTGGAAAGCTCAGTCCCAGATCCCCGCATACGTCATTGACGTGCTGCGCGCTCTGCCCCGCGACTCCCATCCGATGGCAATGTTCTCCGCCGCCATCGTCGCTATGCAGCGTGACTCCGTGTTCTCTAACAACTATGCTGCCGGCAAGTTCAACAAGATGACCTGCTGGGAAGATATGTACGAAGATTGCAACACCCTGATGGCCAAACTCGGCCCGATCGGTGCTTACATCTATCGTATGAAGTACATGGGCGACACCCACATCGAAGCCGATCCCGAGCTCGACATGGGCGGCAACTTCGCTCGCATGATGGGCATCGACGCTCCTTATGACGACGTTGCACGTATGTACTTCATCCTGCACTCTGACCATGAGTCCGGCAACGTATCCGCCCACACGACTCACCTGGTCGCTTCGGCTCTGTCCGACGCATACTACTCCTACAGCGCCGGCATCAACGGCCTGGCCGGTCCTCTGCACGGTCTGGCTAACGAAGAAGTTCTGCGCTGGACCCAGGCTTTCATGGCTAAACTGGGCGGCGAAGTGCCTTCCGAAGAAGGTCTCAAGCAAGCTCTGTGGGATACGCTCAACAGCGGTCAGGTCATCCCCGGTTACGGCCATGCCGTTCTGCGTAAGACTGACCCCCGTTACACCTCGCAGCGTGAGTTCTGCATGAAGACTGAAGGTCTGAAAGACTACCCGCTGTTCAAGCTGGTCAAGATGATCTTCGAAGTGGCTCCTGGCGTCCTCACCGAGCATGGCAAAGCCAAGAACCCCTGGCCGAACGTCGACGCACAGTCTGGCGTCATCCAGTGGTACTACGGTGTCACTCAGTACGAATTCTACACTGTACTGTTCGGCATCGGCCGTGCACTCGGCTGCCTCGCCAACATCACTTGGGACCGTGCTCTCGGTTACGCTATCGAGCGTCCGAAGTCCGTTACCACCGCGATGCTGGAAGAAGCTGCTGGTATCTGATCCTTCGGATCATACTGAAGCAATTAAAGGGGTGCCCAATCGGGCACCCCTTTTTTACTGGGTAGGGGACTGTCCCGGCAGTTAACGGGACTGTCCCCGGCTTTTAAGATTCCCAAGGAGTTTTATAACCTGGTAGTTTTCGGCTTTTTAACCGGGGTCGCGCCCCCGGACGGCGCCCTCCTTTTCTTGACGGCCAAGAAAAGGAGGCAAAAGAAGGCCGCCCAACACGCCACCAATTATTGCACATAGCGCAATAACTGGTTCCCTCTCTCCAGATTTTAATCTGGCGGCGAAAAAAACTCGTTGCGCTCAGACAGTTTTTCGCCGAGGTCTCCAGATGAAGATCTTGCGCTCGGTGTCGTGTGACGGGGAACGTCACAAAAAAAGGGGACAGAGTAATCTCTGTCCCCTTCATATTGATATTTATTTGATCGTTACTTCTTCGGTGGACGGCTGGCGTAGATCAGGAGCTTCTGATCGGTGTAGGTCTCAACCTCGCCAGCGAAGGTTTCAATCTGGAAGTAGTCTTGGACTTTGTTCGGGGCCTCGACGAACAGCTTGTTCAGTTCTGAAATGTCGTTGCGGCTCATTCCACCCCGGGAGGCCCAGGCGGGAAAGTCGTGGGTTTTCTCAACAACGACCGTTTCATGAATAATGAAGCCGGCGGCGCTGACCATCTCGGTCCATTCTTCCTCGGTAAAGGCACGGATATGAGTGTTGTCGCGCAACCGCTCCATTTCCTGGTGCCACTCAGCGACCTCAGGGTCACTTGGCATCAGCGTATCGACCAGCGCCATGCGGCCACCGCGGCGCAGGACCCGGTGGAATTCACTCAGTGCGCGCGGGACGTCCGGGAAGTGATGTGGTGCAATCCGGCAGGTCAGCAGAGTGAAGGCGCCAGCCGGAAAGGGCAGATCCTCGGCGTCAGCTTCACGGAAGATGACGTTGTCGACGCCTCCCTCTTCGCTGACATACTCCTGAGCTTTTTTAAGCATGACCATGCTCAGGTCGGAGGCGACAACGCTACGAACCAAAGGTGCAAAGCGCAGAGCGGTATGTCCACCCCCACAGGCGACGTCCAGCATGTTGTCATCGCTTGAGGGCTGCAGCAGTTCAACCATCGTATTTAGATCGTCGCCCGTTGCAAAGCCGGCGTCGCGAATATAACCATCCGCCGCGCGGCCAAAACGCTCCCTGACCCTGTTTTTGAATTCACGCGTCATTAAAATACCTCCGTGCCCAGATTATAACATCAGTGTCAATAAATACGTGTGATGAAATTCGTTTTTTGGCATAAAAATACTGTTTATCGATGAAATATTGGGCTTTGTTCCCAGTTTGTAAGCATGAAGCAGGGTAATTATGCCGTGCGTTCGTTTACGTTGCACGTTACAATGCAGCACCTTGCCTGAAGGAGAGTAAGAATGAGCAATCGCAAGCGCAAACGGCAACAACTTAAGGTCGGTTCCGAAACCGCCCGGGTCCTTAAACTTGGTCATCCATGGGTCATCGCCGACCGTTACACCCGACAGTGGCCGGCAGTTGATTGCGGTAGCCTGGCTGATCTGGTGGATGATGCCGGCAGCTTTCTGGCGACAGCCTTGATTGATCCTCAGGCGCGTGTAGCGGCGCGGGTTCTGTCACATACTCACGTGAACCTGGATGACGTTTTTCTGCGCAAGCGCATTACAGCCGCTGCCGCGGCCAGGAGTTGGATGCCTCTTGGTGACACAGACGCCTGGCGATTGGTCAATGCTGAAGGGGATGGTTTGCCCGGATTGACCATTGATCGCTATGCTGGCTATGCAGTGCTACAGTATTTTACACCGGCCTGGGAGCCCCATCTGGAGCGCGTTGCCCAAGTGTTGTTGGCGATGGAGAACGAAGAATTTCTGGGCGTTTACGCCAAGTATCGTCCACAGGAGACACGTAAGCTGGCTGCCGGCGGCAAAAAGAAGAAACCCTACAGTCGCCTGATTGCCGGGCGGGAGGCGCCCCGCGACCTGACCGTCGTCGAGCATGGTCTGAAATTTTCAGTTGATCTCGTCAACGATCTGAATACCGGGATCTTTCCGGACCAGCGTCAGAATCGCCAGGTCTTGCGTGCACGGATTGCCGGTTGCCGTTTCTTGAACCTGTTTGCCTATACGGGCGCCTTCTCGGTTGCGGCTGCGGCGGGTGGGGCATCTCAGGTAACCAGTGTTGACGTCAGTGCCCGTTACCTGGAGCAGGCCCAGCGCAACTTCCGTTTGAACGGGTTCGACCCGGCTGATCATGAGTTCGTCTGTGGTGATTGTTTTGCCGAGGTGGAGAAGTTTGTTCGCCGCGGTCATCGTTTTGATGTCGTGCTGATGGACCCGCCCAGCTTTTCAACGACGCGGCGCGGCAAGTTTACCACCGGAGGAGGCACTGCGGACATGGTTGCCAGGGTACTACCACTGATTGAGCCGGGCGGACTGCTGATCACGTCATCCAACCTGCAAAAGATGGCCTTGAATGACTATCTGAAGGAATTGCGCAAGGGGAGTCTTGCTGCCGACCGGACTCTACAGGTCATGGAAGTATCGGGTCAGTCCCCCGATTTCCCGTTTTTGACAGGTTTTCCCGAAGGGCAGTATCTCAAGTACGTGGTGTCAGTCGTGCAGGAGCAGCTCTGAATCGGCGAGGCGACTATTGAGACTCACTTCCCGGTGTAGTCGGCGTTTGTCCTCTGCCGTTTCATCATCGTCGCCGACCCTGGCCCGGAACACCTCCCAATAGAGGAACTCGTAGCCGAAGTGGTACTCTTCTTCCAGTGCCGGATGACCGACCGGCAGGATGAGAAACGGGCGCGATTGTTCACCACCCACTGAACCGTGACCGCCCACCTGGTCGTCAAAACAGGCAATCCCCTCGTCGTCCAGCGCGCCGAACAGCACCAGATCGCCGCAGAGTTTGCCCCTGCCGAAGCGGTAGAGTTCTTCAGTGAGATATTCTGGCATCCCGTAAGGACGTAAAAACTCACGCTCCAGCTGCTTTGGGTTAACTCCCGGTTTCAGATCGAGGCGGCCATCTGTATGGAAGACGCACACTTCGTCGGCATTGTCTCCCCTGGCCAGCACGAACCCTATGCCTTTGTGCCTTTGCAAAAAGCGGAGCAGCAGCGGCTGGGCCGCCTCTACTTCTTTCCAGCTGAGGCGGTGCGACGCCCCGGTAATGTACAGGTGTGCCAGGGAACTGGAGTAGGTCATCACGACGCCCCCTTCGGGGACGATTTTCAGGGTCTCAGGAACCAGGTCGTGAACCTTCTCCTGGAGATAGTTTTTGGTGTGTCGGTAGAGACGCTGTCGCCAGCCGGTCGGGCGCGCTCTAAGCTCATCCTGCAGCAGGTTGATCTGAGCCGTAGAGACTTCCAGGCGGCCGGATGAAACCGATGCGGTCTGGTTTTCCTGAAGGAAGGCGCTGACGGCGTCACCAAGGGTTGCACCGAAACGGTTTTCGAAGGGATAACCGGGCGTCTGACCATGGTCGGAGAGAATGACCAGCAGATAGTCGGCACCGGCAACATTGTCGATGGCACGGATAATTTCACCAATGCGACGATCGATGTACTGCAGGTTTTTCAGTGACGGCCAGGAGTCCGGGCCGAAATGGTGCGCAATTTCATCATAACCGCTGTAGGTGGTGTAGATGCGCGGTACCCCGGTGTAAACGTCTGAAATCACTCCGAAGGTTTGTAGCTCTCGCAGGATGACGTTGCAGAAGATGCGGATCAGTGGGAACAGACCTTCCCGGGTGTGCCACTTTGCCCGGCGGCGGTGGTACCATTCATCTTTACGATTAGCCCAGAACTCCATGAAAGTGGCAAAAAACATGCGGCAGGTGCGTAACGGGCTGAACAGCATGATCAGCAGGAAGCGCAGTCCTCCAAGACGGCCGAACAGGGTCTGGGGGTGGGGCGAAGACACGGTGAAGATGCTGCGCGCCGCGCCGCCGTCCAGGATGTTTGAATAAGAGGAGCCGCCGGACAGCACGCCGGTTTCTCCTTCGAACAGTTTCTCCCGAAACAGCTGGACATGGTCCAGGTCATTGCAGGAGATGACCTGCCCGGTCTCTTTATCAAACCAGCGGAACGCGGGGATGCCGTGGTCGCGGCCGTAAAAGATGGTTGATTGGGCCGCCGGAGTGGTGCTGGGCAGCGCCGCGTGGTATTCCGCTAATTTATGACCGCGGCGCAGATAGCGTTCCAGATGGGGCAGGTAGCCCCGGTCGAGGGCTTGGTGCAGATAGGAGAAAGCGAGACCGTCAATCTGGATGCCGACAAACCCCTTTTTCCGGCCAGCGGACAGACGTAGGCGCCGCTCTTTGTGGAAGGGAAAGAGCTTGATACCGTAATAGAGCAGGTAAAGCTGTCTTTTGAAGAAATTCTGTCCCATGGCCTGATAATAACAAGGTGCTCGTCATTATACCATGGTGAGGTAAGATTTCTCCCTCGCCTGATCCTCTCCCTTGACGGGAGAGGGTCGGGGTGAGGGAGATAATGGGCTATTCGATAACAGTCATTTCGTCAATCGTAATCGGCTCAACCGGGACGTCCTGATGTCCCCCTTTGTTGCCGGTGCGGACCTGACGGATGGCATCCACGGTCTCCATTCCTTCAGTCACGCGGCCGAAGACTGCATAGCCGTAACCCGCCGGAGACGTGTTCTGATGGTTCAGGAAATCGTTGTCAGCGATATTGATAAAGAATTGGCTGGTTGCACTGTCAACCACCTGGGTCCGGGCCATGGCGAGAGTACCGCGCTCATTTTTCAGGCCGTTGTCCGCTTCATTTTTGATCGGATCACGATTTTTCTTCTCAAACATGTTGGGTTTCATGCCACCGCCCTGGATCATGAAGCCGTCGATGACACGGTGGAAAATGGTTCCCACGTAGAAGTCGTCGTTGACATAAGACAGGAAATTTTCAACGGTAATGGGCGCGTTGGCGGCGTCCAGTTCAACGGTGATGTCGCCCTTGCTGGTGACAATTTTAACTTTCGGATTGGTTTCGGACATGTGGTGTTTCCTTTCAGGTTGATATGGAACGCAAAGGCGCAAATCAGGGGAATCGTGATATCTTTGCGTTGATTTTTTGAACCTATACCATGCCTTGGACGATGGGACAAGAACCTCTCATCGTGCGGCGCAAATTCTGTAAAGTTCCCGCTTCATAAACAGGCGTCAGCCAGTTATACTGATGTCCGTCATCTTTGGGAGGGTTTATGAATCTGCTGCATGACAAGACACCTCTGACCTTCGACCGGTTCATCCGCATGGCGTTTGTCGTCGGCATCCTGTGGGGACTGATCTGGCTGCTCGGCTACCTGAGCGATGTGCTGATTCCCTTTGTGGCGGCACTTCTTCTGGCGTACCTGGTCAACCCCCTGGTCTGCCGGGTCCAGCAGCTCCTGACCAACCGTGCGGCGGCCGTAATGCTCAGTCTGCTCCTGGTCCTGGGAACGATGGTTTTGGCGGCCAGCCTGTTGTTGCCCGTTCTGGCCGGTGAGCTCAGGCAGATGGGCGTGGTGCTGGCCGATGTTGCCCACGATTCTGAAATTGCAGCCCGGGCGCAGCAACTGCTGCCGGCGGATGTGTGGACGATGATTCAGGACTACGCCGCCCGCGAAGAAGTCCGCCAATTTTTCAAGACCGAGAATTTCTGGCTACTAGTCGAGGCCGGAGTGCGCAAAGTGTCTCCTGGAGTCATGGGCGTTATCAGTGGCACCTTTAGCATGCTGATGGGCGTATTCGGGCTCGCCGTGATTGTCCTTTACCTGGTCTTCCTGCTGATTGACTATGACAAAGTTCGCGGCCAGTGGTCCGAGTTGTTGCCGACTGCCTGGCGCGAGCCGGCCACCGATTTTCTGGGCGAGTTCGAGGTGGCCATGAACCGTTATTTCAGAGCTCAGGCCCTGGTGGCGGCGATAGTCGGTATCCTGTTCGCTGTCGGCTTCGGTTTGATCGGGCTGCCGATGGGCATCCTGCTCGGCTTGTTTATCGGTCTGCTCAATATGGTGCCCTACCTGCAGTCGCTCGGGCTTATCCCTGCGTTGTTGTTCGGGCTGTTTCACGCGCTGGAAACCGGGGGCAGCTTCTGGGGTATGCTCGGTATGGTCATTCTGGTGTTTGCGGTCATACAAATCATCCAGGACGCGGTCTTGGTGCCGAAAATCATGGGCGATGTCACCGGCCTCACCCCGGCAATGATTCTTTTGTCACTGTCGATCTGGGGAAAATTGCTCGGCATGTTCGGCTTGGTGATTGCTTTGCCGATGACCTGCCTGCTGCTTGCTTACTATCGGGTCTGGGTGTTGGGTGAGAAACGGTCCGAGATTGTTGCCGAGGACAGCAGCGTATGAAAATATCTGTACATGTCGGGACACGCAAAGGGGACATCCAACATTGGCTGTCCCCTTTGCGTAGCTATGTTTGGTGCCCTGGTGCATGACTTGAATGGAGGCAGATACGGTCTCTCAACTGATCAGCAACAACGCGATATACGGGGTGACATTGAATACCAGATAAACGATTTTGAACAAGCCGAGAAAGGCGTAAATAATGATGTCGAAGGTTTCTCTGGGGAGGGGGAACCAGAGGTTTTGGGTCTTGTACACCAAGTCAGGGGCCGCAGCGCACAGGCTGATCCAGAGAAGCAGCAGGGCGCCGTTGATGATGGTGCACCACATGAAAAATGCCGTTAGAGTCTGGATGTCGGTCATGGACTTTTCCCTCCTGATTTGACAAAAAGTGGAAACTTGAACTGATTCTAGTGTAGCAGGAGTGGAGTAAAAGACAGTCTGAAATGAAACAGGGACTTGGCGCTTGCGCCAAGTCCCTGTTTTTGTATGGTACCGAAGGCCGGAATCGAACCGGCACGGGCAAAGCCCATCGGTTTTTGAGACCGACGTGTCTACCAGTTCCACCACTTCGGCAAGAGAAAAAGGATTATAGAGATTTGCGGGGGGAGGGTCAAGCGCTAGTGACGAAAATCGTGATTTTACTGTTTCCCAGAAGAGTTCACAGCCAGATTCTGCCGAGTCTCGGAGTGTCTTATTCGGATCGCAATAAGGGTGTGTGCTACCAAGGTGCCGACAATGAGGAGACCGGCCGCAAGGGTGGTTGGTGATGGCCGCTCGCCGAGGGCCAGCCAGACCCAGAAGGGGCCGAGCGGGGTTTCCAGCATCAAAATCAGGCTGACCTCTGGGGCTGGCAGCAGACGCGTGCCAACGGTGATCATAGCGAAAGAGACCGGCAATACAAACAGCCCGAGCGCCAGGATAAAGGGCCAGTCGTGGCTGGGGATGGCCAGAGGGTCAACGCCGCACAGCCAGACGAACAGGGCTGACAGTAGGCCGCCAAGCGCTACGGCGGGCACCATGTTGACGGCGCGGGCGCGACGGGCAATAACCAGGAAGGTTGCCCACAGGCTGGCGGCAACCACGGCGCAGAGGTCACCGCGCAGGCTGCCTCCGCCAAGGCTACCTGCGAACAGCAGCGCGATGCCGGCAAAGCCAATACAGACCGCAATCCAGGTGTGGCGGCGAATGGTTTCCTTCAGGAAAATTCGGCTAAAAACAGCGGAGAAAAGTGGAACTGCTGCCAGGATGACCAGTGTGTTGGCGGCCGAAGTCTGGCGCAGGGAATTGACGAAGAAAAAGGTTGCTGCTGCCTGGATGATGCCGGCAAGCAGACCGATCCGGCCGATGGCAATCAGCCCCTTGAAAAAATCGCGGCGCATCTGCACAAGGCAAAACAATAAAATAGCGCAGCCGCTCAGCAGACCGCGCCAGAAAATCAGGGTCCAGGGGTCGACGCTGATCAGGCGTACCAGCAAGGCGTCAGGGCTGAGAATCAGCACCGCGACCAGGGATATCAAAATGCCGCGGCCCTGCTGCCGGGAGTGAGATGTGCTCATGTCCGGGGCGGTGCGCTACGGTTCAGGCTGCAGCGAACGCAGCGGCCCGGTTTGGGGCAATGGTTGTTTGTTCCCCTTGTCGTCGACATGTACAAACGTAATCGTCGTCGAGAATACCTCCGATTCCTCCGATGCTCCGGGTGCGTCGGCAAAGACAGCAACCGCATAGCGCGCCGATGTCGTCCCCTGTTCGAGAGGTAAGATCGAGAAGCGCAGGATCGAACCGTTGGCGACCGGCTGCAAGAAGGTGATCTTGTCCATGCCGATGGTGACCAGTGGGCAACCAGGGAAATCGCGCGAGGCGACCAGCCAGGCGAATTCGTCTACCCATTGCAGTAAGGCACCGCCAAACAGAAAGCCGTAGTGGTTGAGATGTTCCTGACGGACAATGGTGTAGTTGTTCATGGGCATTCCTGTCGTGTCCAGAGTTGCAGGGTGCGATAACTGCCAGAATACAGCAGGCGAAAGCGGGAATACAGGAGAATTTTGGAAGGCAAGACTTTGCCGGCCGGCTTTCGCGACTTGACAAACCGGTTAAAAGCGGGAAGATGGAAGCAACCCGGTGTGAAGGAAAGGAGTCTGCCTATCATGTCGATCCTGCCGCCCTATTCACCCCCAGATTTCAGCTGTCCCCCTTTGTCAGATGCCCCTGCTGTGACAATTGAGCCTGCCCCGGCCGACGGTGTGGTGCCGAGCAATTTTCACGGGACTTCTAACCATCCGGAGTATGTGCATCTCGGTGAAGGTCGCTGGCTGCTGGCGCCGGAGAGCCGCATGGATGCGACCCTTATCCTCAGGGACGATGTTCTCGAAGTGGTCGAAGCCAGACGAGTTCGCAAGGGAGACGCGGTGGTGGTCGGGCGGACTGAAAATGGTGAAGAGGGCATCTATGTCCATGTCACGGGTTTTCAGCCACCAGAGGAAGAGACGGTTGACAAGTTTTCTTTCCGTACCCGCGGCACCCGTGAAACACCCTTTTCACGCAGCTACGATGAACTCTACCGGGTGCTGCGCCATGACCGCCTGCATGGTCATATCGTCTGGGTGCTCGGTCCGGCGGTTGCCTTTGACAAGGATAGCCGCGATGCCATGCAGGGCCTGGTCGAAAACGGTTACTGCCACGGCCTGCTGGCCGGCAACGCCCTGGCCACCCATGATCTGGAGGCCGCCCGATTCCGCACCGGCCTGGGGCAGGATATCTATTCCCAGCACCTCAGGCCTCTCGGTCATTACAACCATCTGGATATTATCAATGAGGTTCGCCGGCATGGTTCAATCGCTAAGGCGATTGGCGAACTGGATCTGCAGGACGGGATCATTTATGCCTGCGAGAAGCGGGGCGTGCCCTACACTCTGGCCGGGTCAATTCGCGACGATGGCCCCCTGCCGGAGGTGATTGCCGATGTCTACCAGGCGCAAGATGCCATGCGGGAGCATGCCCGCCGCGCGACTACGGTGGTTGCCCTTGCCACGCAGCTGCACGCCATCGCCTTCGGTAATATGGTCCCGAGCTATCGTGTCATGCCGGATGGCGAAGTCCGGCCGGTGTTTTTCTATATCGTGGATATGACGGAATTCAGTGTCGACAAGTTAGCCAACCGCGGGTCTGCGCAGGCGGTCGGGATCCTGACCAACGTGCAGGACTTTATTGTGAACTTGTGGAACAACCTGCGCCAGAAAGAGGCCTAGACCGGGAGGTTGTATGGCACAGATTGTCGAAATTATCGGGATTCCGATCGACCTTGGGCAGTCGCAGAGGGGAGTTGATCTCGGCCCCGGGGCGCTCCGTTATGCGGGGCTGGTCGCCAGGCTGGAACGGCTCGGGTTTGAGGTTCGTGATATGGGCAATCTGGCGGTGCCGGTGCGCGATGCCGTTCGCAGCGAGCGTGACACGCGTTACCGTGACACCATCCGAAAGGTCTGCGAAGCGGCGTATCTGGCGGGCCAACACGCTGTGGAGCGGGGACATTTCCCGCTGTTCCTGGGTGGTGATCATTCTCTGGCGATCGGGACTATTGGCGGCATCACCCACCAGGCCCCGGCCGGGGTGATCTGGATCGACGCACACGGCGATTTCAATACCGATCTCACCTCGTCAACGGGGAATATCCATGGAATGACTCTGGCTGTACTGCTCGGGGCCGGATACGCGGACCTGGTGGAGGTTGGTCGTCCCGGGGCGAAACTTGAACCGTCCGATGTGGTGATTGTCGGCGTACGTGAGCTGGACGCCGGGGAACGCCAGCGGCTCGCCGCAAGCGGCATCACCGTCTATACCATGCGCGACATCGATGAGCGCGGCATGGGGCATGTCGCCAAAGAAGTGCTGGAGACCCTGGCCCACCAGAAACGGTTGCATGTCAGCCTGGATATTGATGCTCTCGATCCGCAACTTTCCCCCGGTGCCGGTACCTTGGTGCCGGGAGGGCTGACCTATCGGGAAGCGCAACTGCTCATGGAGATTATTGCCGACGACCAGCGTCTGACTTCGCTTGACCTGGTTGAGGTCAACCCGATCCTTGATGAACGCAACCGCACCGCGCAAATCGCCGTCGATCTCACCGCATCACTGTTCGGTCAGCGGATTATCTGAAACTTATCATCCGCATGCAGAACTCCTCCCTGTTTTATAACGACATGCCGATCGCCAGCATGCCGGCTTTCAGGATGTAGATACCGAAGCCGATCAGCAGGCCACCGCTGATCAGGCGGATCGCAAGAGGGTGGCTGTTGACCATCTTGATGCGCTGTCGGACAGTTTGCGACGCGTAGCCGGCCAGCAGCATCGGGATGGAAAAGCCGAGTGAGTAGCAGGCGAGCAGGATCAGTCCGGAAGAGAGCTTTCCTTCTGTCGCCACCAGGGCGAGTACCCCGGAGAGCATCGGGCCGACGCAGGGAATCCAGACCAGGCCGAGAGTCAGTCCCATGATGAGTCCGGACCAGCGCCCTTGACTGTTGGCCTGGACCCGGTTAAACAGCGTCACATGCTTGAACAGGTTGACATCGAGCAGCATCAGGATGCCGAACAGGATGATGATGCCGCCGGCGATCTTTTCGAGCAGAGGCATGGCTCCGGCGATGGCTCCGCCAAAAATCGAAGTGATTGCACCCATCAGCATAAAGCTGACGCTAAGACCAGCCACGATCAGTAATGGTCGCCATTTGTGGTCCTGCTCTGTGCCGGCGACGATGATCGGGACCACCGGCAGAACGCAGGGCGAAGCGATGCTGGCCAGTCCAGCCATCATTGCCATAACCAGGGATGTCAGGGAGAGGTCAAGAGGTGTCATCGGATCATCCGGCCGGCAGCACTTTGAGCAGACTGCGGATTTCGTCGGCGGACCTGACCCCAGGCGGCAGACGTTTGATCTCCTTGCCGGAGGCGTCGGCCAGCAACAGGGCTGGCAATCCTCTGATTCCGTATGCATAGAAGATTTTCATATCGTCCGGAACCGAGGTACGTACGTAGTAGAGATTGACCTTGTCCTGCAGTTCGTTCGACATGCCGGCCAGAATCTGGTCCTGCATGCGGCAGGGGGCGCCGTCCGGGTTCAGGAAGAAGACCAGGAAATGCTCGTTGGAGGCGTCGCCGGCTTGGCTGGCCGCAGTTGTTGTGGTCCCCTGACTGCTCGCCGTGGTGTCCTGGCCGTTCGAACAGCCGAACAGGGTAAATAAAAGAATGAGCAAGAGCCCCGATTGCATGATGCGGTTGTGAAGGTTCATGATGAGAGAAGCTTTCGTACCCGTGTTGAAGGTTGATGTGGCTGGACCATGTCCTGTCCCAGATTTCAGGTGCGGTTTGATTCAAGCTGCAAGCTGCCGACCGGTTCAGGGGAGTTCGTCAAAACTGGCTTGGCTGTCGAGTGATGTGACGCTGCCGCGATATCCGAATGAGATGGCCCGAAGGCGTTCCGGCCTGAGCAGGTTGGCCTTGATTGTGATTTCGTCCTCGGTGCCGTTGAACATGCTGCCGGTCAGAGAGGCAGTTTCAAGGACGGCAGCATTGTCATCCAGCAGGAACAGGTACAGGTCCAGATGCCCCACCCGGTTGTAGAGCCGCTTATAGTGCTCACCAAGCTCAGCATTGCCGGTGAGCGCAAGTTGATCACCATCGGTAACCAGATCATAGTGAATGACGACATCAAATGTTTGCCAGACGCCGCTTTGGGTTGGAGCTGCTGTCAGCGGAATCTGCAAGGCCGGTTCAACGGTTCGACCGACAAAAAAAGTGGCTGTGCTCTGGCATGCGACCAGACCAAGAAGTACCAGGAGAACCAGTAAAACGGTGCGTATTGGGGTTCTGTAAATGTGCATGTTCGTGTCTCCCTGAGGAGCCTGCGTCATGGGGCCTCCGCGAAGAATTCGGTGGTGACGCTGCCTCGTGAAACTTAATTATCATAATATATGTATTTTGTCTATACGGGCAAGTCCCGCCACGATATTTCTTACGACAGCGAATTGTGAAAGTGAAGACTGGGAGGTCAGACGGATGGTGTATCAGGAAACATCTTCGGTGCCGCGGCCTGGGGGGCGGGAGCCTGGTCGTCAGCGAGTCGGGCATAACAGTTTTCAGGCGGTTGAGTGCCACGTTTTACCAGAGAAACTTCCACTTGGTCCGGTGCTGGGTGACCGGCGCGATTGCGCCCGATCAGTGTCTGGACACAGTGCCAGTTAAGTGCCCCGGCTGCCGCGATATCGGTGAGCTCCTCGAGAGCTGTCCGATTGTCATAATTGACCGGGCGGTAAGGGCGTGAAGAGATTAGGGCATCGTAAACATCGCAGGCGGCTACCATTTCCACGACCGGGTCTAATGTCGTGAGGCCACGCGAATAACCGGAGCCGTCACTGCGTTCATGATGATCGAGGGCGGCAATAGCTGCCGGATGATTGTGATCGCCGAGGTAATAACTGAGCAGGATGTAGCCTGCAACAGGGTGCAATTCCAGCATGCTGCGCTCGGCGCGGGTCAAGGGAGTGCGCTTGTGGAGGACCTCTGTCGGTATAAAGAGTTTGCCCAGATCGTGGGTCGGGCCGACCATCAGCAGCTTTGTCTCCACAATGCCGCTCTGGAGACTGCTGCCCAGCAGGAAGCTGGTCAGGGCGAAGACGATCAGAGAGTGACGGTAGGTGTAGAAATCGTGTGATCTGAAATCATCAAGGGCACGCAGCAGGGGAGCACTGATCGGAACCTCGCCGATCCGCTCCAAGTGCTCTTTAATGCCGTCGGGGCCATCGAAGATGAAGGCGTAAGGGCCCTCCTGCATAAAGCTTTCGAGGTCGGTACGAATGTTGCCGTGCTGCATGAGACAGCAGGTTGCATGGTTTTTCTGAAGCCCCCGCGCTGAAACCTGACGTGCAACCGCGTCATCGAACGGGCTGCCAGCGGGTAACAGTACACGCCCCTCCAGATCAGTGATATCGAAGGGGAAGATGGTGTTCAGCCCGGATTTCAAAGTCTTCTCAGTACACATGGTTAGCCTGCGGTTGCTTCACATTGTTGCTCGGCGGCGTTGTTCGACGCCGCGACAAGGCGGCATTCGACCAACATAGCCTGAAGATAATCTTCGATCAAGCCTGCATATGAAAGATTTTCCTGGTGAAACAGTAGACCGAAGGCGCGCGGAGTGTCTTCGGCGACATTGCTGCGGTTGTAGAGGACCGACCCGGTGAGGGGAATTCGCTTGCTTCCCAGGCGTAGTGTTAGCGTCACCTTTGTGCCGGTCGGTAAGGTCTGCTTGTAGGCGATCAGGGCGCCGCCACGGGACAAGATCAGAACCCGGGAGGTCTGTGGCGCATCGCCATCCACACAAATTTCCGCTGACATCTCGACTTGGCTACGCAGGTTCAGGCGTTTTTCGGAGAAGGGGTTGATATAGGAATAAAGAGCGTCGTGCAATTGCTTCGGCTGAAACGGTTTGAGCAGGTAAGCGCGGCAACCGGCGTCATAGCAGGCTTGCCGTTCGACCGGATCATCATGCTTGCTGATCACAATGATAGGAGTGGTGCTTCCAGTGATGCAGGCAGAGAGCTCCTGAACAATCTCGTGGGTTGCATCCGGGCCACTGTGATCTCCGACAACCAGGACATCGCTGAAACCTCGTGACAGGACGAACTTTGCGGATTCTGGCTGGCTGACGCGCAAAGATTTGAAGCCGATACGCTGCAGCAGGATCGCCAGATACATTGAAAAGGTTTGACTTTCCTCAACGATCAGCACGCTGATACGGTTTTTCATGGTTCTCGTCCCCCAGAAAAGAAACCGTCATCTATCCTTTTGCGAAGTACAACAGGAAGGTCTGTATGGAGGATTATACATAAGACACCTCAAATTTTTCTCACAGTGAGGTTTGTCGGCAGGATGAAAAATAAAAGGGCCGACAGAATTAATTCTGTCGGCCCTTGAAACTTCATGGTGGAGCTACGCGGGATCGAACCGCGGACCTCTTGAATGCCATTCAAGCGCTCTCCCAACTGAGCTACAGCCCCACGAAGGAAGATGTTTATATCAGGCGACGCCTGATCTGTCAATCCTTTTTCGTGCCTGTCGGGTTACGGCAGGCTAGAGAGTTATGCCGGTCAGCCGGGTCAGGGCCTCCTGGTATTTTTCAGAGGTTTTCTGAACGATTTCCGGCGGCAGAGGTGGCGGTGGTGCCTGTTTGTTCCAATCGAGTGTCTCAAGGTAGTCGCGCACGAACTGCTTGTCAAAGCTCGGCTGGGGGCCGCCCGGCTGATACTGATCCAGTGGCCAAAAGCGTGAGGAATCTGGCGACAGGGCTTCGTCGATCCAGATCAGGCTGCCGTCTTCCAGGGTGCCGAATTCGAACTTGGTGTCTGCGATGATCAGCCCCTTCTCCTGGGCCATGGCGCGGGCGCGTTCATAAATGGTGATGGTGACATCACGCACCTTGGCGGCCAATTCTGCGCCGCAGAGTCGCTCAGCCTCTTCGAAAGAGATGTTTTCGTCATGCTCGCCGAGTTCCGCCTTGGTCGAAGGCGTAAAGATGGTCTCGGGCAGTTTGTCGCTCTCTTTGAGCCCTGCCGGCAGGGTGATGCCGCAGATGCTGCCGAGTTGACCATATTCCTTCCAGCCGGAGCCGGAAATGTAGCCGCGGACAATACATTCGATCGGCAGCGGATTGGCCTTGCGGACCAACATGCTGCGTCCTTCAAGTTGCTCACGGTATGTATGTGTCTCGACCGGAAAGTCGTCAACTTCGGTGGCAACAATGTGGTTCGGCAGGATGTCGCTCATCAGGTTGAACCAGTAGATGGAGATCTGGTTCAGAACCTGGCCCTTCTTAGGGATCCCTTCGTTCATGATGACGTCGAAGGCTGACAGGCGGTCGGACGTCACGATCAGAAGATGCTCACCCAGATCGTAGATGTCGCGAACCTTACCGCGGTTCACCAGCTTGAGATCGGGAAAGTTGGTTTCTGTAACGATGAGGGTCATGATTGGCTCTCCTTGTTCAACATGTCTTTCAGCCCGGGAGATATCTGGATTTCGGACGTGGCTTTCAGCTCTTCAACACGGTTTTGCACGGCATCGTTCTGCTTGCGGTTCTGGAGGAACTGCTGCAGTTCAGCACGTTTGGCGTCGTCCAGCTTGGTCAGGTCGGCAGCCTCATGGCTCTTGATGGCCGCGACGAAGAAGCGCTCATCGATTTCAAAGACCTGCGTGAGGCTTGCGGTTTCTGCTGTATCCGCAAAAGCGGCTTCCGAAAGTGCGACGGAGGAACCGATGCGCGGCACAAACGGTGCGTAGGTCCGGGCGAACGGCCCGGTTTCTTCAATATCCAATTTGGCGCGGCCGGCCAGTTTCGTCAGGGTGCCGCCGTCTTTAAGGCCGGCAATCAGCTTGTCAGCGGCGGCCTGGGCCAATTCGCGACTCTTGTCTTTGCGATAGACGGTCTCTACCTGGGTCTTGACGTCTGCCAGTTCGGGAATGTGGCTGGGAGCTTTTTCTTTGAGTCCGAACAGGAAAACGCCCTGCTCGGTTTTAACCGGGCGGCCCAAGGTGCTCTCGTCGAGCAGGAACGCGGCGGCAATAATCTCTTCATTGGAGCCGATGCCGTCGATCGGTTCGTTGCGGGAAAACAGACCGGTCTCTTTCAAGCCGAGCCCGTTCGCTTCAGCGGCCGCCTGCAGATCGCCGCTTTTGCGATTAACGTTGTAGGTGTCCATCGCTTTTTCAAAGGCATACTGAATAGATTTTTCGTCGCCGAGGCCCGCTTTCACGATATCAATTACATCTTCGAGAGGCTTGACGCCTGCTTCCGTATAGGCTTCGACCTTGATGATGTGGAAGCCGAAAGGTGTTTCAACCAGTTCGCTGATTTCACCCGGGTTCAGCTTGAAGGCGGCCTCTTCGAAGGCCGGGACCATGGTGCCCCGCGTAAAGAAGCCGAGGTCGCCGCCCTTGAGGGCGCTGCCCTTGTCGTCGGAGTAGGTGCGGGCCAGTTCGGCAAAGTCCTTGCCCGATTTGGCTTCATTTAAAAGGTCGGTGGCAAATACCCGCTTTTTGTCGCGCAGAGCCTGGTCAGCGTCCTGGGCCACCTTGATCAGCACGTGGGAAGCCTTGGTTTGCTCCGGGATGTCAAACAGGTCGAGATGACGGCGGTAGTACTTCTCCAGTTCGGCGTCATCGAAGGTGATCTCATCGCGGTAGCGTTCCGGGATGAACTGCAGGTAACGCAGGGCGACGCGCTCCGAAACACGAAAGTCTTCCTGACGGGTTTCAAAAAAAGCGGCCAACGTTTCCTCGTCGACTTTGACCTTGCTCTCAAACAGTTCCGGAGCGAGTCGCACAAAGCTCAGGTTGACTTTGTCGTTGTTGAGCCGGAACTCTTCTTCGATCTCGGGGGCCGAAACTGCGATACCGGTTTGCAGATGCTGGCGCACCTTGCTCGTCAGCATGTCCCGGCGCTGCATCGACTCGAACGCCTCCGGGGTGAGACGCTGGTAGTCCAAAACCTGCATGTAGCGGTCCTTGCTGAAGCGGCCTTCATTCTGAAAGGCCTGAATTGCCGCAATCGCAGTCACCAGCTCTTTTTCGGAGACAGACAAGCCGAGGCGGTCCGCCTCTTCGATCAGCAGAACCTGTTCGATCAAACCGTTAACAGTTTTTTCCGTCAGCTTCAGCTGGCGCTCGAGGGCCGGAGTGAACTGGTCCTGGTAGATGTTTTTATAGAGCTGGTACAGGTTGCTGTAGGCCGCCTGGAAGTCGGCGTAGCTAATCGGCGTGTCATTGACGACGGCAACCGTTTCAGCTGTATCGCCATTGTCGGGACCTCCGGGGGAGGTCATCATGGCGTAGCCGATTACAAAGCTGAGGATAATGATTGCAAAGGCAATTTTGATGACAAAAGATTTCTGCTTGTTGCGGACAATATCGAGCATTGAAATGGTTCTCCTGTAAGTGGTTCTCACTAAATTTCGGAACAGGGCCGAATGTTAGTCAATCACCCTCCGAAATGCAACACATTTCCCTTTTATTTCTTGAAATACTACAGGGGGTTTGCTAGTGTTAACAACATTTTCCGGTCACCCGAAAAAAGCGCGCCGGAGCCCCTGAAAGGAGCAAAACCCGCACATGATTAATCTGTTCGATGCCATACTCGGCATGTTCTCAAATGATCTCGCAATCGACCTTGGCACCGCTAACACCCTGGTTTACCTGAAAGGTAAGGGGGTTGTTGTCAGCGAACCTTCCGTGGTGGCCGTGCAAAAAGACCACCATGGCCAGAAAAAGGTCCTTGCTGTAGGGACCGAAGCCAAGAATATGCTGGGACGGACTCCCGGCAGCATTGTGGCGATTCGGCCCATGAAGGACGGCGTGATTGCGGATTTTGATATTACCGAAGAAATGTTGCGGTATTTTATCCGCAAGATTCACAACCGCCAGGCCCTGGTGCGGCCGCGGATCGTTATCTGCGTGCCGTCCGGCATCACACAGGTTGAGAAGCGGGCCGTGCGTGAGTCGGCAGAATCGGCCGGCGCCCGTGAAGTCTATCTGATCGAGGAACCGATGGCTGCAGCCATCGGCGCTGGTTTGCCGATCACCGAAGCCTCCGGCAATATGATCGTCGATATTGGCGGCGGCACCACCGAAGTCGCGGTTATTTCGCTGGCCGGCATTGTCTACGCCAAGAGCGTGCGGGTGGGTGGCGACAAGATGGACGAGGCCTTGGTTCAGCATATCAAGCGCAAGTACAACCTGCTGATCGGTGAGCGCACTGCAGAGCAGATCAAGATCCAGATCGGCAGCGCTTTCCCTGAAGATGAACTGCGGACCATGGAGGTCAAGGGTCGCGACCTGGTCAGCGGTATTCCTAAGACTCTCGAAATTGACTCCAATGAAATTCGTGAGGCCTTGAGTGAACCGATCAACGCGATTCTCGAGGCGGTGCGCATCTCCCTGGAGCGGACGCCGCCGGAGTTGGCGGCCGATATCGTCGACAAAGGGATCGTGCTGGCAGGCGGCGGCGCCCTGCTGCGCAGCATGGATGTCCTGATTCGCGAGGAGACCGGCCTGCCGGTCGTGATTGCGGAAGATCCACTCTCCTGCGTCGTCCTCGGCTCGGGCAAGGTGCTGGACGAACTCGATCTGCTCAAACAGGTTACAGTGACCTCCTGATTGCGTCTGCCCGACGGTCAGCACAACAGGTCGGTCATTCAACCATCCACGAGGGGGCTTTTGCCCCCTTTTTTTGACGGAACGCATGCATGTGGGAATGGTGGCGTAAAAACAGGGCGGTTCTGCTGGGTCTGTTCCTTTTACTGGCAGCTCTGCTCTGGTATTCAGTCAGTCTGCGCCAGCAAAGAGAGACCAACCTGTTTGAAGCCCTAGTCTTGCGCGTGACCGCTCCAGCTCAATCCGTTTTGACCTCAGCGATCAATGGTGTTGCCGATGTCTGGGGAAACTACATCAACCTCGTGGACACGGTTGAAGAGAATCGCCTTTTGATGGAGGCGAACAACGTCCTCAAGTCCGAGCTCAATCGTCTCAGAGAAAACTCTCTTGAAAATGTGCGTTTGCGTCGCCTGCTTGAATTCAAGGAGACGCAGTCGGTCCAGACTCTGCCTGCCCGGGTGATCGCCGAAGATGCCACCAGTTGGTTCCGGACTGTCGTGATCGACAAGGGGTCTGCTGACGGCGTCCTCGAAGGGATGCCGGTGGTGGTCGCTGAAGGCGTGGTCGGCCGGGTGATTCGCAACAGTCAGCACGAGTCGCGGGTCCTGCTGGTCACCGATGCCGCTTCGGCGGTCGCTTCGTTGGTCCAGGAAAGCCGGGCGCGCGGTATCTGCAGGGGCCAGGGCAGTGTATTGATTTTCGATTTTGTGCTGCGCAAGGAAAAACTTGTCGTCGGCGAACCGGTGATTACCAGTGGCATGGGAGGAGTCTTTCCGAAGGGGCTACTGATCGGACACATCAAAACAATTGACCGGATGGAGTTTGGCCTGTTCCAGACCATAGAAGTGACTCCTTCGGTTGATTTTTCCCGTCTGGAAGAAGTTTTGGTGCTGTTGCGGCAGGTTGAATTATGAGCCGGATCTGGATTTATATCGGTGTGGCGGGATTGGGTATTCTTCTGCAGAGTGTTTTGCTGCCACATATTCTGCCTCATGGTTTTAAGCCGGACCTGATGTTGATCCTGGTGATCTATCTCGGTCTGCATGAGCAGACCTGGCGCGGCGCCTGCCTGGTCTACGTCTTCGGCTGGGCCTTTGATGTTGTGGCCGGTAGCTTCCCGGGGCTGCACGGGTTCGTCCTGTTGGGGATCTTTCTGGCTGTTCGGGCGATCGTGTCGCGGGTTAACGCCGAAAGTTCCGTTCTGCTGATGGGGCTGGTTCTGCTGGGGAGTTTATTGCAGAGCGTCTTGATGATCTTTGCTCTGGAGTTTTTTATTGATGAAGGCCTGTTCTGGCCGATGGTTCTCTGGCCGCTGCCATTCCAGGTGCTCTCCAATGTGTTGACAGCGTTCCTCCTGTTGAAACTTGCTCTCTGGTTCCAATTGACCTTCCTGCCCAGAGCCCATGTCCCTGGGTTGCGTAAACTGGACAGTCACCATGGGTCTTAATCCGGCTCCCGAAGATATCCCCGGCATCCGTCGCCGGTTCATCATCCTTTCGCTGATTACTGCCGGAGTCTTCGTTATTCTTGCCCTGCGGCTCTGGCATCTGCAGGTGCTGGGTGTTGAGCATTATCGGCATCTGTCCGAGCGCAACCGGACCCGCTATATCTCCATCGAACCGCCGCGTGGCGCCATGTTTGATCGCCGGGGAACCCTGCTGGTTGAGAACCGCCCGGCATTCACCGTTTCTGCCCTGCACCAGGAGATCGAGGATCGACCGGTCCTGTTTGAGCGCTTGGCTGGTTTGCTGGAGATTGAGCCGGAGCGGATTGAAGAGCGCTGGAAGGAAGGGCTGAAATTGCCCCGCTATCGCCCCATTCCCTTGGCTGTTGATGTAGGTCGCGAGGCGATGGAGAGGGTTCAGGAGAACAGCGTTGATTTGCCCGGCCTGATTATCGAGGTTCAGCCACGCCGCGCCTTTCCACATGACAAACTGGCCGCGCACCTGCTCGGTTATCTTGGCGAGATCACGGAGTCGGAACTGCGCTCCGAGCGTTTTGTCGGCTACCGTTCCGGTATCCAGGTTGGGAAAACCGGCCTGGAAAAACTGTACGAAGCAGAGCTGCATGGCCAGGAAGGCGTCAAGCGCATCGAGGTCAATGTCAAGGGGCGTGAACTGCGTCAGGTGACGACCCGTGACCCTTTGCCGGGTCAGAAGGTTTTTCTCACTCTGGATGCCGGGTTGCAGCAGGCTGCGGAGGAGGCTTTCGGCGATCAGGCTGGCGGCGCGGTCGCACTTGATGTCCGTAATGGCGAGGTGTTGGCTCTGGTCAGCCGCCCGACATTCGACCCGGCGCGATTTGCCCGCGGGGTTAGCCAGGAAGAGTGGCGCGAACTGGTCGAAAATCCACAAAAGCCTCTGCAGAACAAGGTGTTGCGTGGTCAGTACCCACCCGGATCGACCTTCAAGGTTGTCGTTGCCCTGGCGGCTATGGAGGCTGGCATCGCCGGCCCTGAGACAACCGTGGACTGTACGGGTCGGTTCGCTCTAAGTAAATCGTATGAATACCGTTGCTGGAAAAAGAGAGGCCATGGGCTGACCAACCTGGAGAAGGCGATCAAGGAGAGCTGTGATGTTTGGTTCTACAAGGTCGGCCTCGAACTCGGGATTGACCGTATTGCTGACGTTGCCAGGCGGCTTGGCCTGGGGGAGCCTCTCGGTTTCCCGTTCGGTGGTGAGCGCTCCGGATTGATCCCCGACAAACGTTGGAAAAAGGCGCGTTTCGGCACCAGTTGGTACAATGGCGAAACGGTGATTGCCTCGATCGGTCAGGGTTTTGTTCTGGCGACCCCTTTGCAGCTTGCTGCCATGACGGCAGCGATTGCCAATGGCGGCACTGTCTGGAAACCACAGGTAGTACAGCGTGTTGAAGATCTGAGCGGCGAGGTGCTCTGGTCCGCTGCTCCAGACAAACTCACCGAGACGGCATGGTCCGAGCGCAGCCTGCGATATGTGCGCAAGGCGATGGCAGCGGTTGTCAATGAGCCCGGCGGCACGGCTTGGCGCAGCCGCCTGGCGGATGTCCGTTTCGCGGGCAAAACCGGCACGTCCCAGGTGGTCAAGCGCAAGTCCGACGAAGAAGAAGAGCTAGAAGAAGAGACGGACGTGACCCCGTATCGTTTTCGGGACCATGCCCTGTTTATTGCTTACGCTCCGGTGGAGAATCCCGAGCTGGCCGTCGCTGTCGTGGTGGAACACGGCGAGCATGGCAGCAGCGCCGCGGCGCCGATCGCCAAGGCGATGTTCGAGCACTACTTTAACCCGAAGTCTCCTGAGGAAGCCGTTACGGCTGTACCCTGACCATGTTTGACCGTCGTCTGGTGACCCATCTGAACTGGCCTTTCTTGCTGCTGGTCTGCCTGCTGGCAGGCCTCGGCATCGCCAACCTCTACAGTGCGACCTCTTCATGGGGTGCGACGGCCCAGCCGGTGTATCTTAAGCAGACCTATTGGCTGGCAATCGGGCTGTGCATTGCGACCCTGATCTGTCTGGTTGATTACCGACATCTTGAATACCTGAGTTTTCCTTTCTACGGAGGAATCTTGCTGCTGCTGATCCTGGTGTTGACGGTCGGCAAGACCAGTATGGGTGCCACGCGCTGGATCAACCTGGGTGGTTTCAATCTGCAGCCCAGTGAGATCATGAAGATCGTGATTATTCTGGCCTTTGCGCGTTATTTTAGCGAGAAGGCCAACGTCCGGGGATTGTCTCTCGGTGAGTTGTGTGTGCCGGGACTTATTCTGGGCGTACCGACTGTCCTGATCATGAAGCAACCGGACCTCGGCACTGCAATGCTGGTTCTGTTCATTGGTGGCAGCATGGCACTGTTCGCTGGTATCCAGCGCTCAGCAGTGGTTTGCCTGGGCGGGGTCGGTCTGTGCGGAGCCGTGGGTGGCTGGTTCCTGCTGCACGATTATCAGAAACGACGCATCATGACTTTTCTGGACCCGGAGCGGGACCCGCTCGGGGCCGGTTATCACATCATTCAATCGAAGATAGCGGTTGGCAGCGGTGGCTTTGGCGGTCTCGGCTTTATGAAGGGAACCCAGTCGCAGCTCTCCTTCCTACCCGAGCGGCACACCGATTTCGCCTTTTCGGTGTTTGCGGAAGAGTGGGGTTTCTTCGGCTGCCTGCTGCTGCTCCTTTTGTACCTGCTGGTGCTGCTGTGGGGCCTGCATATTGCGCAGAAAGCGGGGGACCGTTTCGGTATGTTCATCGCATTCGGTGTGTCTGCGATGATGTTCTGGCACATCGTGGTCAACCTTGGCATGGTGATCGGCCTGATGCCGGTTGTCGGCGTGCCTTTGCCGCTTTTCTCCTATGGTGGGACCAGCATGGTCACCACCATGATCGGCGTCGGTTTGTTGCTGAACGTCAGTATGCGTCGTTTTACCTTTTAGTTGTTCTGCGAAAAAGGGTTTGCATGATGTGCTGCTGCTGAGGCGTCAGATGGCGTCTCCCAGGCGACGCAGGGCGTCCTCTTGCTCCATTGTGCAGCGCGTCTCTGACCAGTTCAACGTGCTTGCCATCAGGGCCAACACCTTCGGCAGGGCTGTCAGCGCAGCCTGCTTGTCCACCAATCCCAGTGACAGCCGTCTCACCAGAATGTCCGCAACGCGTGCGGCCAACTCATGCCGCACCGCATACACCACTTCCGCTTCAAGATAAGGGTGCGCCGGATGCAGGCGTGCTTTCAGCCCGTGCTGCTCGGCGAGCGCGCAGACCTCCCCGGCGCGATCACCATATGCACGGTTGAGGTGTCGCGCAACGGTCGACTCCAGGCCATATTTGTCTTGCAGGCGCAGGTCGGCGTCTTCGGCAAAACCGTCACCGCCCAGGAGCATCATCGAGCGCGTTTTGCAGGAGAATTGCGGCGCAAGCCGGAAGGCTTTGATCCCTCGGTCAACGACATCCTCCGCCATCTGTCGATAGGCGGTCCATTTCCCGCCGGTGAT
>JAQYVZ010000091.1 GCA_030145205.1 Desulfuromonadales bacterium
CAGTCAGATTTTTGTACTCGTCTTTTTGCTCGGTGGGGCTATCAGTGGAGCGATTTTCCTCATGGGGCTGGGTATCTACTACTGGGGCAGAGGCCTGTACGAGAAGAGCAAGCAGGATGGCAACAGATAGTTGAGGCTGAACAAGAGAGCCATGCGTTGTTGCCGGATGCAGCGCCAAAAAAGACGGGCAGCACAAAGCGTTCCGTCTTTTTATTCCCCCTTCCTAATCCGCAATTAACCCCTTGAATAAGACGTTGGGGGGATGACACTAGTACTACCTCGCGGTTATACTGAAGGCGTAAGATTTCATCGATCTCGGAAATAGCCAAAAAGGAGGATGAAATGGATCAAACCAGTTTACAGCCAATGGGGAAATCCCCAGTGCACGCGGCAACCGGGAAAACGTCCCGCCTGTTCTTTATCGACAACTTGCGTGCTGCTCTGGCTATCCTAGTCGTGCTGCACCACGTGGCTCTCGTCTATGGGGCGAGTCTCCTTACTTTCTATTACGTTGAACCCCCGTTCAACTTGGCAGGAGTCATCGACGCTCTAGCATACCTGGCACTGTTGGTGTTCGTGCTCTTCAACCAGGGCTGGTTCATGGGAGCCTTCTTCTTGTTGGCGGGCTACTTTGCGCCAGGATCATTTGATCGGAAGGGGGCGGGTTCCTTCCTAAAGGCTCGGCTACTTCGTCTCGGCATTCCTATCATTCTATTCACATTCATAGTCAGTCCGATCGCATCCATCGGTTACTTCCTGATGCCAGCTAGTATGACCGGGATTACGACCCCGCTAACCTGGCAAGCGTATCCCCGCCTCATAGGTCTTGGGCCTCTGTGGTTCGTCGCGATGTTGCTCATCTTTAGCTTTGGCTATGCTGCGTGGCGGATGCTGACAAGGAACCGGACATCATCCGCGATGAGCGAATCTTCACCGCCCAGCTATCCAGGTGTTGGCATCTTTGTGCTGGCGTTGGCACTGGTGAGTTACCTGGTCCGCATCATTGTCCCGCTAGGCGAAGGAGTCAGCCTATTCGTGGATTCCCTCCACTTTCCAACTATTGCCTACCTCCCGCAGTATCTCAGCTTCTTCGTAGTGGGTATCGTCGCATACCGCCAAAACTGGTTCCGAACCTTGCCCCGCTCTATGGGCGTAGTAGGCTTTGTGGCAGCAATGGTGGCGGGAGTTTTCTTGTTCCCTCTTGCATTAAGCGGCCATTTGTTTTCGTTAGAGCTTAGCCCGGCATTGACCAACGCTTTTGGTAACGGGCATTGGCAGTCTGCCATATATGCGCTCTGGGACTCTATCTTTGCAGTCGGAATGTGCCTGGGCTTGATCACACTCTTCCGCCGCTTCTTTAACGGGCAGCGAAGGTTCGGCAAGTTTCTGTCTCAACATAGCTATGCTGTCTACGTTATCCATATTCCAATCGTGGTCTTTCTTGCGTATGCGCTGAGGGGGATCAAGCTTGCGCCCTTGCTCAAATTCGGTATGGCGGCGGTTATCATAGTCCCGGCCTGCTTCTCCGTCGCCTACATCGTCCGCAAGATACCCGGTGTGTCGAGGATTCTCTAGACGGATGCCATATAGGAATTGCTATCGGGAAGACGTCCTATATTTTGTCAAGGCCCAATTTGATACCAGGATGACGTGATTTTCGGAAAACAGACGCATTGTACTCCGAGTGCTTCGGAAGGCAGTTTCTGAAGCCCCTGACGAACGATATTCAATTAGCACCTGAACAACAGACCTATCCGACCACCAACACTAGACGACGGCCACGGGCTCGGTGGTCTGCGGCAGGCACGAGCTACTCTTCGTCGGTGCGCGGATTCTTTCGGCGATAAGCGCGATAGTCTTCGACCTCCCGGAAAAAGGGGCGCTTGTAGCGCCACATATCGTAGAGCACGTTGGTGACAAAGTCGCGGGCGACGGCGACGAGAGCAACGTAGTGACCTTTGCGTGGCGGTTTGCGGTTCTTGATCCGCTCGTACATGCGCTGGTACTTGGGAACACGCTGACTCATGTGTTGAGCGATGTTGACAGCAGCGTAGCGGCCGTTGGGCGAGCCCTGCTTGGTGATGTGCTTGGAAACGAAGACGGTCGTGCCAGAGATGTGCTTGCTGGTAGTGAGGCCGAGGAAGCTGGCCAAGTGTTCGCCGCTCTTGAAGCGCTGGACATCGCCGACCTCGCTGACCAGAGCCAAGGTATTACTGATGCCGGCTCCGGTAGCATCGCGGAGCAACGGGGTTTCTGGTCGGTTTTCGATCAGTCGGTAACCTGCCTTGTTGAAGTAGGTTTTGCGTTTCTGGCAAGTGGTGATGTCGTCGATGAGATGGTGAACGCGTTGATGGATCTCCTCTCGTCTGATGGGACGGGAGAGGGTGTCACGACAGCGGGCGACGAGTCGCTGGGCGTGCTGGCGGTCGAAAGCGGTGCGACAGTGAGCTTCCAAGATGGCAGTAATCGCCTCCACACCGGCGTCTACGCACTCCTCGGGGAAAACGTACTGCTGGAGCAAGGCGTAAACGGCCTGGTGATGGAACTTGGAGCCTGGGAAAACCTGGCTGATGGCTGGATTGTAGGCCCTGATCAGGGCGCGCAACTGATTCTTCTTGCGGTTGATCTGTCCCGCCAAGTCGCGAGCGGCGCGGGAGCAGAACCGGGCCGTGAGCAAGTCGGCGTCTTCAGGCAGGACGACCTCTGGGGTGCTGCCCAGGCGGACTTGCTCGGCCAAGGCGTAGGCGTCGACCAGCTCGTTGCGCACCTTCTTGGAAAGCACCTCGGTCATGTGCGCGGTGGTGCGGGGGTTGTAGAGCACGCGGGCGAGGTTGGGGCGCTGGGCCAGAAAGTCCCAGCAGGCCCAGTAGTACACGCCCGTGGTCTCCATGGCGAGGAGCATGATCCGCAGACCGTGCCGGGAACGGAGATCTTCCAGCCAATCCCAGGTCTGCTCGAAGCCTGGCGGATCATTGGCGGTACTCAGATGGCCCAGTTCCTCGCCGGCCGTGTCGACGGCGAAGAAGGTGAGGATTTGATCAGCCACGTCGCAACCTACGTACATCGTCAGACGGTCGAGATAGGACTGGAGCAGGTGCTCCGAGTCGATCCCCGGCCCGGCCGGGGAGAGGTTGGCCTTCAGTTCAGCGCTGAGGGCCTGGCGAAGGGGAAACAGTTCGCGATACATGTTGCACCTCCAGAGATGAGATATGAGTTGGGCCAGGAGTCAGAGGACAGTCTCCCTCGACGCTTCCGGCGACGCAGCCTAGTGGCAGATACGGTTCGGAAACAGCGTCCTTTATCCGTGTCCAGCCGAGAAGCGCGAGGCCTCAGTCTTTCGGACGGGGCTGATCCACAGGAGAAATCTCGAGTCTACTCTGACTCCGGTGGTGACCACGAGGCCTATGCCTCTTT
>JAQYVZ010000092.1 GCA_030145205.1 Desulfuromonadales bacterium
CATCGAAATGAACCGCTCGGGGCTGCTTGATCCCAGCAACAAGATCGTGCTGGTCGCGAAAAAAACTGAGCGCTGCCCGGGTTCAGCTTGAACCGGTGGACCGACCCAGAGGGTTCCTAACAACAGGCCCCCCATTGCTCAGTTTTTGCCGCTACCCATACACAAGAGGAAACCCATGGATTTCGACATCCGGGACCTGATCGAAAATCTGCACGACGGCATCTACTTCGTCGACCTCGAGCGAAAGATCTTCCGTTGGAACAAGTCGGCGGAAACCATCACCGGCTACCCGAAAAGCAGGGTGCTCGGCTCCTGTTGTGCGGACAACCTGCTGATGCACGTCGATAGCGACGGCAACAAGCTCTGCGTCGACATGTGCCCGCTGGCGCAGACCATGAAGGACGGCCAAACCCGGGAAGCCGAGGCCTACCTGCACCACCGGGATGGCCACCGGGTACCGGTCTGGATCAGAACCACCCCCCTGCGTGACGGGCAGGGACAGATCATGGGGGCGGCGGAACTCTTCTCGGACCTGAGCCAGAAAGAGGCCACGGCGCTGCGGCTTAAAGAACTGGAACAGCTGACCCTGCTCGACAGCCTGACCCAGTTGGCCAACCGCCGCTACCTCGAATCGGAAATCAAGTCGCGCCTGAGTGAGTCGATTCGCTGCGGATTGCGCTTTGGGGTGCTGTTCTTCGACGTCGATCACTTCAAGCAATTCAACGACACCTTCGGCCACGAAGCGGGCGACCTGGCCCTTCAGGCCATTTCCCGCACCCTGACCTCGACGGCGCGCTCGTATGACCTCTACGGCCGCTGGGGGGGGGAAGAATTTGTCGGGGTGATCCGGAACGTCGACCGGCAGGGTCTGCTGGCCATCGGCGAACGTTGCCGCAAAATGGTGGAGCATACCCAGGTCGACCTGGGTTCGAACCGCCAGCAGGTCACCATTTCGATTGGCGCCTCGGTGGCGGAGCCGGGCGACGACATTCATGCGCTGATCAAGCGGGCCGACCAGCTCATGTACCAGAGCAAGGCCGGCGGACGCAACCGGATCACCATCGGCTGAGCGGCGCCGGCGTCACTCCGGAGGGGTTTTTCCGCCAAGGCCGACCAGGTACTCTTCCCACTCCATCGGCAGCAGGTTTTTCTTCTTGTTGTTGCATTCCTTGCAGGCCGGCACGCAATTGCCCCGGGTGCTTTTGCCTCCCCGCGACACCGGAACCAGATGATCGAGGGTCAACGCCCTGGGCGCGACCCGGACCCCGCAATAGTAACAGAGCCCGGTGCCAATGCGGTTTTTCCACCACTGACTCTGGCGCAGCTCCCGGGCCTTGTTGCGCTCCCGGCGCTCATCCTCTTCACTTACGTCGAGAAAAAAATCCAATCACTATCTCCCTTGCTCTTTGATGGGCCATTGTAACCGAACCGCAGGCCGCGAACAACCGCCGTCCACGCCAGTTCATCACGGCCGACTTGCACATTTTCTCAATTTGTGCGATTTATTAGCCGATTTCCCAATCCTTGAATATGGGGCGCACCCCCCGGAAGCAGTACACCACTATGAAAATATTGATCATAGGCGTTGGTCAGGTGGGTTATTTCCTGTGCGAGCGCCTATCTCTTGAGGGGCACGAAGTGACCCTCATCGACAGCCGCGAAGAACACCTGAACCGGGCCTCGGACCGGCTCAACGTACTCGGCATTCTCGGCAACGGCGCCAGCGCCGAAGTTTTGGAGCAGGCCGGCATTAAGGATGCTAACATCTTCATCGCCGTCACCGACAGCGACGAAGTCAACATCCTGGCCTGCCTGCTGGCCCGCGAATACCAGGTCCCGACCCGGGTAGCCCGGGTCAAAAGCATCGAATATACCGGCCAAAGCGCCGTCCTTTCCAAGGAAAAGCTCGGCATTGACCTGCTCATCAACCCCGACGACGCCGTCGCCGAGGAAATAGTCAAAATCGCCTGCCGCACCGGGGCCTTCGACGTGGCCGAATTTGTCGAGGGACAGATCCAGTTTCTGGGCTACCGCATCAGCGAAGAGAGTCCCCTGTGCGATTTGACCCTGAAAGAGCTGGGGGAAATCCGCGGCATCTACCGTTTTGTTGTCACCGCCATCAGCCGTTCCGGACAGACCATCATTCCCCGCGGCGACGATACCATCATGGCCGGCGACAGCATCTTCATCATCGCCCATAAAAAAGATTTGCCGGCGATCCAGTACATGCTGCTTCAAAAGGAAGTAAAAAAGAAGCATGCGCCGCGGGTTTTCATCCTCGGCGGCGGCACCATCGGCCTGCACATCGCCAGCGAACTGGAGCAGATGGGCTTTACCGTGCGCCTGATAGACAAGAACGAAAAACGCTGTGAATTTCTCTGCGGCAAACTAAAACACACCCTGATTATCAACACCGACGGCACCGACATCCGCACTCTCCTTGACGAAGGCGTCGACGGTGCCGACATGTTCATCGCTGTGACCGAAAATGACGAAACCAACATCCTCTGTTCGCTCCTGGCCAAGCAACACGGGGCCCGTCGCACCCTGACCCTGGTCAACAAGCCGGAACTGCTGAACCTCGCCCCCACGCTCGGCATCGATGCCTGCGTGTCGCCGCGGCAGGCGGCAGCGGGCACCATCCTTAAGTACGTTCGCCGAGGCGGGGTTATCTCGCTGGCGGCAATCGAGGGGAGCAACGCCGAGGTCATGGAAATCGAGGTCAAGGCCGACAGCGAGATCATCGACACCCCCCTGCGCAAACTGCATTTTCCTGCAGGAGCGATTATCGGCGCGGTAGTGCACGGAGACGCTTACCAGATCCCCACCGGCGAATGTCGGCTGCAGGCCGGTGACCGGGTGGTGGTCTTTGCCCTGCCCGGGGCCCTCGCCAAAACCGAGAGGTTTTTCGAATAGATGAACATTCTCGTCACCTTGAGAATCCAGGGCGCCCTGCTCCTCTTTCTGGCCGCGGCGCTGCTGGTGCCGGTTCCGTTTTCACTGTACTTTAACGACGGTGCCGCCGCTACGTTTATCGCTTCGGCATCCATCACGCTGATCACCGGCATCGTGCTCTTCAAGGGCTGCCGCGGCAGCATGGAACTATCCGTTCGCGAGGGGTTCGCCGTGGTCACCTTCGGCTGGCTCTTCTACGCGATTTTCGGCTCTCTCCCCTTCATTCTGAGCGAATCGATCCCCTCGTTTCTCGACGCCGTCTTCGAAACCATGAGCGGCTTCACCACCACCGGGTCAACGATCCTGACCACGATTGAAGGCCTGCCGGAAAGCATCCTGCTCTGGCGAGCCCTGACTCACTGGCTCG
>JAQYVZ010000039.1 GCA_030145205.1 Desulfuromonadales bacterium
CTGACGGCTATCGACGGCAGCGATTCCTTCGTCGGTTACTTTTCGAAAATCACCTCCAAGGTTGGCCTCGAGGCGGATCGCAATGCCACCGCTACCGCCGGTCTCGAGGATGCCATGGTCCAGGTCAAGAACATGCGGGATGCCGCGGTCGGCGTCTCCCTGGAAGAGGAGATGGTTGATCTGATGAAGTATCAGCGGGGGTTCGAGGCTTCGGCCAAGTTTTTGGCGACCGTTGACGAGTTGATGGCATCCCTGCTTGAACTGAAGAGGTAGATTATGCGCGCGACACTGACAACCTCCTATCGGGCGATGGTCGCCAACCTGACCCGTCAGAATACCCGCCTGGAAGACCTGCGGAATCAGGCCGCGACCGGGAAGAAGATGGTCAAGCCCTCGGATAATCCGGCCGGCATCCGCCCGGTCCTCAATGCCCGCAGCCTGATTCGGAATTCCGACCGTTTTCTGCTGACCATGGGTAAGGCGGGAGATCGTCTTAACACCCTTGACAATCAGATGGACCGTCTTTCCAACCTGATGGCGACCTTCAAGGAGACCGTGGTTGCTGCTGGAAACGGGTCGCTAAATCAGCAGGATCTGGCCGTTTATGGCAAGCAGGTAGGTCTTCTCAAAGAAGAGATTCTGGCTGTGGCCAATGTCAAGGTCGATGGAAAATATATATTTTCCGGATACGCCGAAGATACCAAACCTTTTGACGGCACTCCCGGATCCTATTTCGGCGATAATAATGTCAGCGAGTTCGAAATCGCTCCAGGTGAAATGATCAAGGTCAACCTGACTGGTCCGGAGGTGTTTGATGATCCCGGTAGCGGTAAAGACCTCTGGCAGCTTCTCGATGATGTGGAGGCCGCCTTGCTGGCAGGAAACGCCGGTGCTGCATCGGCTGAGATGGCGAATGTTGACCTGGCTGCCGAGCAGGTGAGGTCTACTCGCAGTGAAATGGGCAATATCGCCGCGCGTGTCGAAGCTTCTATGCTCACTATGGAAGATACGCGTATCGATATGAAGGAGATTCTGTCTCGCTATGAGGATGCGGACCTGATCCAAACCATTACCGATTTGACCCTGCAGGAAACCGGATTTAAGGGAGCTTTAGAGGTAACTACCCGGATCTCTGAGTTGTCGATTTTGAATTACCTTTAAATAGTTGGCAGGCCAGCGGATGCTGTCATAATAGACCCAGGATGGGGACATAAAAGCCAGGGAGGGCGTGATGCTGGTGCTGACTCGTAAGGTTGGTGAAGGAATTGTCATCGGAGGCGACATTAAGTTAACCGTTATCGAAGTCAAGGGAGGCGGGATCCGAATCGGAATCGAGGCTCCTCGCGATAAAAAAATATACCGGCAGGAAATTTACGATCGGATCTGCCAGGAGAACCAGGAGGCTACGCATTGGGACCTTACAGGGCTGGATGTCTTGAGTGCCAACCTGCAGAGCAGGAGTCGCTCATGACAAAGACCATCCAGACGCGTTTTGGCGAAGTTGAGTATGATCCTCAGAAAATTATCCATTTTCCCGAAGGCCTGATCGGTTTTACGGCCCTTCGCGACTTTATTGTCATGCCCCAGGCAAAGGAGGGGCCCCTCTTTTGGATCCAGAGCGTGGAGGATCCGCAAATTGCTTTCGTCTTGACCGATCCGACCAACTTCTTTCTTGATTATCAGGTGGTTCCAGATCGAGGAGAAAGAGATAAGCTTGGACTGAACGAAGAAGATGAGTGTTTGGTTCTGTCGGTGGTCACGGTTCGTCGGGACACAAAGGTGACTCTGAATCTCATGGCTCCGGTATTTTTCTCCCCCCGAACCAACCGGGCGATTCAGGTGGCTTTGGAAAATACGACCTATTCAACCCAGCATCCACTCCCTTCCTGATCCCCTCGGGGTAAAAGCAGATAAAAAGGCCTTCTGGCCGGCATATTGCCGGAGAAGGCCTTTTTTTTGCAAGAACACGGCAGAGGGTTTCTGTGGACTTTTAAGTGACGCGAGTATGGAAATGGATTTTACTGCTAATGCCAATCTGGCAATCATAAGAGAACGGTGGCCAGCCATCGGTAAAATGGTTGAAACTGCACAAATTCCGCAGTCGGCGGTTGTGGTTGATTCAGGGCCAGAAAAAACCATGGTGGTCGAGGGACTGCATTTAAGCAGCCGCTACGACCGGCAAAAGGAGGCCCGGCTTCAGGCGTCTCTTATTCCGGTGGAGAGTGAGCTCGGCTGGGTCTATGGTTTTGGTTTGGGGGATCTTCCCAGGGCCCTTTTGCTGCGGGATAGTTTGAAAAGGCTCAATGTTGTCCTGATGAATCCGGCAGTTGCCCGGGCTTCTTGTCAATATTTTGACCACACGGATTGGCTGTCCGACCCCCGAGTCAAACTGTTGACGGCTGAGGGGTTTGATGCGATGCAATTTCCCTTTGCCGCGGTTCCACCCTGTTTGCAACTGGTGGATGATATTTCCGCACGCTTACGTGATTTGGTCCTGCTCGCCCTGTCGACTCCTTTTATTCGTCTCAAGCATGGCGAAGGAAACAAGGATCTTCAACGTCGTATCGCCCAGAACGAAAGTTTTGCCGTTAAGGATGGCGATGTGGCAGAGCTGTTCGGGCAGCGGCCGGGGCAAACGGTGGCCGTGGCCGGAGCGGGCCCGACCTTGGAGAGGCATTACCAGTTTTTGAGACAAAACCGTCGGACTCTCTGCTTGATTGCCGTGGATGCCGCTCTAAAGCCTCTGGTCGAGGCGGGGATTAACCCGGATGTGGTGCTTGTCCTCGACGGTCACGACGAAAAAATCCTCCCGTTTTTTTCCGAGGTCGATTTGGTGGATTTTTCGTCGAGTCCCCTCGTATATTTTCCCGCCGTGCATGGACAGGTTCTGGACGCCTGGCCGGGACCCAGACTGACCGCCTACTCGGAGCACCCGTTGTATGAGACCCTGGCAGCGCAGCATCCGAAGGGAACGCTTTTTTCATCGGGAAGCGTTATTCATCCTGCGGTGGACCTGGCCGTGAAGATGGGAGCGGCCAAAATTCTGCTGCTGGGAGCCGATTTTTCCTTTCCCGGTGAAATCAGCCATGTCGAGGGATGCGTGGTCCGTCAAGCTGTGCCTGCCGCTTCCACGGCTCATTGGCTTCTGGATGGGCGCGGGCAAAGGGTGCATACCACTCTGGCGATGAGCGGGTTTCTACGCGACCTGGAAACCTATATCGCCGCTCACCGGCAAGTGGTATTTGTCAACGGGAGCAAAGCAGGAGCAAAAATCGAAGGCACCCTTTGTATGGAGGGACAGGACTGATGGCCGCTGATTGGGAAGCCTGCCGAGACTCTCTGTACGAAACCGCCAACGCCTTTCGTCTGGGAATGGAGGGGGCCGGGAGTGAAAAATTGGTTCTGTTCATCGATTGCCTGATGAAGGTGCTTCAGAATACCCCCTCGCAGGATATTGTTCGACTCAATAGCCTGTTGCAGGAGATCTTCAGTGCTCAGGCCCGAAGGGATTTTCTGCGTATCGCGGACTTGCTCGAATACACAAATATCCTGCCCCCCAATAGAGGCGAGTCTTTGGGCCGCGATGTTCATTAGTCTGACATTTAAGAAGCGGACAAAGTCTCAAAAAAGTCCAGACTAGATAAGGCGAAAAAGCCGAACATATAACGTGTGGCACAAGAAAGAATAGGTAAATAATAGATGCTTGAGCAAAAAGTCAACCTCGGACCGTTTCTGACCAATGCCTTTGGCGATACCTATCTGTATGCAGTAAATCGCGATGCCTTCGACAAGGTCGGTTCCGAGGCTCTTTTCCGTAGCCACTATGGGAAGACGCTGGAACGCAAGGACAGCTTTGTTGTTGTCTTGGGGACCGATTCGGGAGTGTTGCCTCAATATCTCAAAAAGGTCGGTGAGCCCGAAGGGACCAGATTTCTTTTTGTCGAGTTGCCGGAAGTGCTCGAAAGGCTTAAGGAGCAATTCTCGCTGGAAGAGTTCTCTTCGCGCATGAATTTCACCACGTATGACAAGTGGCTTGAAACCGCCAAGGCATACCATTTCCAGAATTTTGTTTTTTCGAATCGATTGCAGTTGGTGCCTTCCGTCGGTGCTCAGGATCGTAATCTGGATGGCTACAATGATCTTGTCAAATTTGTCCAAAGTGACTTCGATAAAATATGTTGGGAGATGGAAGCCGGTCTAGGTAACGAGTTGTTTGTCCTTCGCCAGATCGAAAACCTGGCCGAAAACAGGCATTGCGTCGATTGCTTGAAAGGACAGTTTCCCGGCAAGACCGCCGTCATGCTCGGTGGAGGACCTTCCCTGGATGAAGCTCTGCCCTGGATCCAGGCAAACCGGGATAATGTTGTCATTTTCGCAGTGTCCCGAATCGCCCGCCGACTTTTGCAAGTTGGAATATCTCCCCATGTCGTGGTTTCCATTGATCCTTTCCCTCTCAGCTTTGACATCAGTAAAGAAATGCTCCTGATGTGGGAGAACACCCTGTTTGTCAATATGTATCATGTCTCGCCGTTACTGTTGGGACAATGGCGGGGGCGGAGCCTTTTTATGGGGAAACTGCTGCCTTGGGAGTCTCCTTTGAATGGCGGAGAAATAAAAACGGTTGGTCCCACCGTGACGAATGTCGCTCTGGGCTTGGCCATTGAAATGGGATTTGGTCAGCTTTTGCTGGCGGGGGTTGATTTGTGCTTCAGCAAAAGCGGACACACCCACGCCCAGGGAAGCAATGAATCCGACGCGGGGCCGCAACTCGGGCGTGGACAGTTCTGGGTGGAAACCAATGGGGGCTGGCAGGCTGAAACCACCGCTGACTTTTCTCTGGCAATACAGCAGATTGAATCGCTGGCTCATTTGGCACAAAGCAAGGGGTGTCAATTCACCAGCCTGTCTTCCGGGGCGGCCAAAATGGAAGGCGTGAGTTACCAGAGTCTGCATCAGGTGCAGCTTGAGTCACCGAGAGAGCCTTTGGCCCGTTTGTTTTTGAGTCAGTTGCCGACAGACGATGCTGCAAACCGGGTGGCTCACTATCAGCAGTGCTTGGAGGAGCTGGATCGCGCCCTGAAAAATTTTCGGGATATCCGCAAATTGGCTGGAGAGGCTCTGGAGGCGAATGACGGGCTTTTTGGTCGCCGTGGCAAAGCGCCAAACTTCAAGTACAAGAAAAAGATGGACAAAATTGAAAAGCGCCTGGACAAGGACTTTTCTGATTTTTCGGTTCTGGTTAAAAAGTTCGGTATCCGTGATTTTCTGAAGATCGTCCGGCCTGAAAAAAATAAAGACTGGACTGATGAGGAGATTGAACAGACGGGGCAAATATATTATCAGGCGTATCGGGATAGCGCCGGGCGTTTGATCGAATTAATTGAAGATGGTAGAGATCGACTTCTGGCTCGTTTGGAAGAGGAAAAGGAAACGCCGGATTTCAACCTTTTGTTCAGTCAGTGGGAGAAAGACCACCAGCCCGGTCGATATCAGGTCTGGATGGATCATCACGCTGGCTCTGCACCTCAAGGTCCTGACGTTCAAGCAAAAATGGAAGAACTCGAGCAACAATTTCAGCAAATTATGGCTGAGCAGGAGACGCAGCACAAAAAACGCGCTCGGGATTACACAGATTTGGGGCCAGTTAGAAGTAAAGTCGCTTCGCTGTTTCGGAGGGGAGACAGAGCTTTGCTTGCCCAGCTTGTCGATAGTTTAGCCGCCCTGGAGAGCGAAGAAGGGCAGGCCCTTTGTCTGCTTGGTAAGGGTTGTCTGGCGGAACTCGATGGTGAGGTAGATCGGGCCATTGAAGCCTATCAACGATTGATGGATCAGCCGCCGGGGCCCATTCTGGAAGATGCTTTGCGGCGGGTGCTGTCCCTCTCATTGAATCACAATGAGAGTCAAGATGCTCTTTTGGCCTTGCAGTGCCTGGCCGGACTCTCCCCTGTATATCTGCCCCAGTATGCGGACATGCTGAGGCTGTCGGGGGACCACAACACGGCCTTGGATGTCTATGCCGACTATCTGGAATTGGTTCCGAACGATTTGACCGTCATGTTGAAACTGGGTCGATTCTATAAGGAACTAAATAGCGAGGAAGGCGCCCGCCTCATGTTTGGCGCGGTGCTGGAGAAAGACCCCCAGAACAGGGCAGCCAAGGCTCTCCTTGAGGAAGTCGATTCGGCGGCTGATCTTAAAATTTAGGGAAAAATCATTCTAGAGGTGCCCCGTGGCCAAAAAAGCTTTTATTACTGGGATAACCGGACAAGACGGTTCTTATCTGGCCGAATACCTGCTGTCAAAGGGATACGAAATCCATGGCCTGATGCGGCGAAGCAGCACGCCGAACACCGGCCGGCTGGTCGACCTTGAAAAAGACGTTCACCGGCCGGATACCAAGGTCTTCCTTCATTACGGTGAGTTGGGCGATGCCAGCAACCTGACCAACCTGTTTTACGATATTCAGCCCGATGAAATCTACCACCTGGGGGCTCAGAGTCACGTCCGTGTCAGTTTCGACGTGCCCGAGTCGACCGGTGACGTGACCGGGTTGTCGACCACCAGGGTTCTGGAGGCCATCCGCAGAAGCAACAACGGGGCGCGTTTCTATCAGGCGTCCTCGTCGGAGATGTTTGGCGCGGAAAGCCCTCCCCAGAGTGAGAAGACCGCATTTCACCCGCGCAGTCCGTACGGCGCGGCCAAGGTCTACAGCTATTGGATGGCGGTCAACTATCGTGAGGCTTACAATCTCTTCGCCTGTAACGGCATCCTTTTTAACCATGAATCCCCCCGGCGGGGGGTGACCTTCGTCACCCGCAAGATCACCACCATGCTGGCCAACATTCTCAAAGGCAAGCAGCGGGTAATTCACCTCGGAAACCTGGACTCGAAGCGTGACTGGGGGTATGCCCCGGATTATGTCGAGGCGATGCACCTGATGCTGCAGCAGGAGCAGGCCCAAGATTACGTCATCGGCACCGGCCAGTCCCAGTCCGTGCGCACCTTCGTCGAAAAGGCCTTTTCCTATGTGGGGATCGAGATCGAGTGGAAGGGGAACGGAGTGGAAGAGCAGGGGCTTGTCAAATCCCTCAGCCCCTTCGCCAGGCAAAACCCGGAACTTAAAGAGGGGGATGCGGTCATCAAGATCGATCCCTACTATTTCCGCCCGACGGAAGTCGATTATCTCCTCGCTGACCCTGCCAAGGCGAAAAAACAACTGGGGTGGGAGCCCCGCATCAATTTTGATGAACTGGTCCAGATCATGGTCGATTACGATTTGCAGGGAGCCGGCCTGGATCCTGTCGGCAATGGGATGGCGAGCCTGGGACGCAAAGGTTTCGGCTGGACCACCAACCGCAACGTAGCGCTGCAGATTTGACGATGAAGACACTGGCTCTGATCCCGGCCCGCGGTGGTTCCAAGCGTCTGCCGGGGAAAAATATAATGGCATTGGGCGGCAAACCGCTGATCGCCCATACCATCGAGGCGGCCCTGCAGGCACAATCGGTTGACCGGGTGGTCGTTTCAACCGATGACGGAGAGATCGCCGGGGTGGCCCGAGCCTGGGGGGCGGAACTCCCCTTCATGCGTCCGGCGGAACTCGCTCTGGACACCACGCCGGATCGTCCCGTGCTGGCGCACGCCCTGGATTGGCTGGAAGAGAACGAGGGGGAGTCCTTCGATTTTCTGGTGTTGCTGCGGCCGACCACTCCGTTTAAGACGCCGGAGTTGATCGATCGATGCGTGAAACGACTGGCCGAAGATAGCAAATGTACCGCAGTCCGGACCGTTTCCCGGGCCGAGGGAGTTTTTCATCCCTACTGGATGTTTCGCAATGAAGAGGGCCGCCTGCGCCCCTTTATCGATGGTATCTCCCTTGGCACATACTATCAGAGCCAACTCCTCCCCGAATGTTACCGCCTCAACGGGGTCGTCGATGTGCTTCGTGCCGGTTTGATTCGCGGCGGCGGGCAGCATTTTGGCGAGGACGTCGGGTTTGTGGAGACCGAGGAAGAGCAGTCGATCGATATTGACACCCCCTTTGATTTTGAGTTGTGCGAATTCCTTATCGAAAGAAAAAAAACATGAACTGTCCTCTCTGCAATTCAGCTCAGCTGCAGCTCTTCCATGACCAGGTCTGGTCGATCGACGATGGCAAGGTCTTTCGCTGCGGCCAGTGTGATATCACCTTTCTGTCTCCGGTGATGGATGATGAGCAGGAACGGCGTTTTTACCGCCAATACAATGAGCATGTGAAGCAGCGCGGGGTCGCCGCTTCCGGTTCCCCCCAGGAACTGCACGAGAAAAGCCTGGCGGCCGCCCGTGAACGCTACGCGGTTATCAGCCGCTTCTTCGCCGGGGCGGAATCGGTTCTGGAAATCGGGGCGGCCACCGGCGCCTTTCTGCAGCAGTTGGAAAATCCCTTCCGCTGCGCTGTCGAACCGGCGCAGGACAATCGCCAATTCAGCGGTCAATTCGCAAATCGCGCCTTTGCCGATATCGAGGAAGTTCCCGAGGACCTGAAGTTCGATGTCATCTGTATGTTCCACGTCTTCGAGCACATCCGGCGCCCTGTCGAGTTTCTGCAAAAATGCCTCTTGCGGCTCAGGCCCCAGGGGGGGCGGGTCGTGATCGAGGTGCCGAATATCGCCGATCCCCTGATCTCCCTTTATGGCTGTACGGCGTTCAAGGACTTTTATTTTCAGCCGATGCACCCCTACGTGCACTCGGTGGAGTCGTTGCGCAAGGTCTTCGGCGAAGCCGGACTGCGAGAACGGGAGGTGATTTGTTACCAGCGCTACGGGCTGGTCAACCACCTGAACTGGTTGGCCAAGGGGAAGCCGGGGGGCAACCCGGACTGGCAGCGGATTTTCGGCGATGGGCAGGACTATAAAGAGGCCCTGGTCCGGCAGGGCCTGACCGATACCCTTTTCTATGTAGCGGAGACCTAGGTGGATTTCAATAAGCAGATTCAGATTGGCAGCAATTGTCTGTCGGAGGACTCTCCGGTTTTCATCATCGCCGAGGCGGGGGTCAATCATGGCGGCGACATGGCCGTGGCGAAAAAACTGGTCGATGTCGCGGCGGCGGCCGGGGCCGACGCGGTCAAGTTTCAGGCTTTTCACACTGAAAGCCTGATTCTGCAAGGGGTTGAAAAGGCTCCTTACCAGCAGGCGACCACGGCGAAGCAGGAATCCCAGTTTGAAATGCTCAAAAAGCTGGAAATGACCCAGGAGCAAAATCTGGAGATTAAGGGCTACTGCGCAGCTCGGGGTATTCTGTTTCTGACCACCCCATTTGATGAGCGAAGCCTCGATGAGCTGGACGGCCTGGACCTGCCGGCCTACAAGATCGCCTCCACCGACCTGACCAATCTCCCTTTTCTCGAAAAGGTGGCCAGGAAACACAAGCCGATCCTGCTCTCCACGGGGATGAGTTATCTCGCCGAAGTTGAACTGGCGCTGCAGGCTATCTTTCCCCACAACCGGGACGTTGTTCTGCTGCAGTGCAGCGCCAACTACCCGGTGCGGGATAATGAAGCCCACCTGAGGGTGATCTCCACCTACCGGACCCATTTCGACCTGCTGGTCGGCTACTCCGACCATTCGGTCGGCATCGGCGCGGCTCCCTATGCCGTTCCCATGGGAGCCAAGGTCGTCGAGAAGCATTTTACCCTGGATAAGGGCCTTCCCGGGCCGGATCATCGCGCCTCTCTGGACCCCGCCGAGCTGAAGATCTTCGTGGAGACGGTTCGCCAGATTGAAACCTATCTGGGCAGTCCCATCAAGGCGCCGACTCTGGCCGAAACCCGTACCAGGGCCTCTTTGCAGAAGGCCCTCGTGGCAGCGCAGCCAATTGCCGCGGGGGAGCCGTTTTCGGCCGACAACCTGGTCGGCAAGCGGACCGGGGGCCGGGGGATCTCCCCCCTCTATTTCCGGGAGCTGCTCGGCCGACAGGCTCCCCGGGACTTTGCGGAGGACGAGATAGTCGAATTATGAATGATATGTTGGCGATGATTGGCGCCGGAGGGCATGCCCGTTCTTTGATCTCCCTGTTGGAAAGCCGGAGTTTCCGGATTCAGGGGATCTTCGACGACTCGTATGCACCGGGGATCGAAGAGCAGATCTGCGGCTATCCCCTGCTGGGGAATCTGGAGCAGGCCCTGACGGCCGCCCCGCTGGTTTTGGCTATCGGAGACAACGATAGACGTGCCGAACTCTTTGCTCGGTTCAGGGCCCGTCTCCACCGGGAGAGTCTGCTTCATCAACGGGCCTTTGTCACCCCCGGCGTGCGACTGGGGGCGGCCAATCAACTCTTCGGGAACGTCTTTGTGAACAGCCAGGCGGTACTGGGCGACAACAATATTATCAACACCGGAGCCATCATTGAGCACGAAACCCGCCTCGGCAGCCACAACCACATCTCGGTAGGGACGATCCTCTGCGGGCGGGTGACGGTGGGGGATTGCTGCATGATCGGGGCCGGCACCACCGTGATCGACAAGGTGTCCGTCTGCAGCCACGTCGTCATCGGCGCCAACAGCACTGTGATCAAGGATATCGCCGAGCCCGGCACCTATGTCGGCTCCCCGGCAAGGAGGGTCCGGTGATCTACGTTTCTTCCTCCTGTGTGCGGGCCGAGCGGATCGGGGAGTCGGTGGAAACCCTTGCCAGGGCCGGTTTTCGTGCCATCGAACTCTCCGGGGGGACCGACCATTATGCCGGACTGGAAACGGAACTCCGCGAGTTACGGACGGCCTACGGCCTGACCTACCTGTGTCATAACTATTTTCCCCCGCCCCGGGAACCCTTTGTCTTAAATCTGGCCTCTCTCGATGACACCATTTACCAAAAGAGCCTGGAGCACTGCCGGCGGACGCTTCGGCTGAGCCAACGGCTCGGCGCTGACCGGGTCTCTTTTCATGCCGGGTTTTTTATCGATATTGCAACAGGCGAGATCGGCCGCAATCTGACCCGGGCCGCCCTGGCCGGTCGGGAGCTGGCCCTGGAACGGTTTTGCCGGGGCTATGCCGACTTGACCCAGGAGGCGGCGGGGCTGGCCATCTATCTCGAAAACAATGTCTTCTCATGGGCCAACCGGCAGACCTTTGGGTCCGAGAATCCCTTTATGCTGGCCAGCCATGACGATTATCGCGAACTGCAGCAGCGTATCGATTTTCGCCTGCTTCTTGATATCGGCCATCTCAAGGTCAGTTGCCACTCCCTGGGGTTGGATTTTGCCGCGGAGCTCTCGCGATGGGTTCCCCACGCCGACTATCTGCACCTCAGCGATAACGATGCTTTGCGGGATGCCCATGCCCCGCTCGCCGAAGGGAGCCCCTTGCTGCACCAGCTGCAGCAGGTCGATCTGAAAAACAAGCTGATCTCCCTTGAAGTCTACGGAGAGCTTAAGGCCATCAAGGAAACCTGTGCTCTCGTCGAGTCGCTGGTGGCCTGTTCCGGCGCGAAAGGGTAACATTAGGATTCCGATACGCCGGGTGCCGGCAGCGGCGGGAGACCGCGACAGCTGTCGCTGCAATGATGAACCAATGAACCAATCTTTTTTCTGGAGCCTGAGGGACCGATGAAGAAAAGCATTCAAGAGATTGTGCTGGGGACGGGCGCCACACTCAAAGACGTAATGGCAACCTTTGACCAGACCGCGCAGGGCGTGGTTTTTATCGTGGATGCCGACGGGGTGATGCAAGGGCTGCTGACTGATGGCGACGTCCGGCGGGCCCTCTTGCAATCGGCCTCGATGGCCGATGCCGCCGAGGCGTACATGAGCCGGGCTTTCGCCTTCGGCAAGGTCGGCAGCAGCCGGGATGAGAACGCCAGGCTCCTCGACGAGAAAATTCGCCATCTGCCGATCCTCGACGAAGCAGGGCGTCTCGTCGACATGATCCGTTGGGCTGATCTGTGCCAGGTGCCGGTAATGCAGCCGGTTCTGGAGGGGAACGAGTTCAAGTATGTGGCCGATTGCCTGATCACCAACTGGATCTCTTCGCAGGGGCCCTATGTCGACCGCTTCCAGGATCGCTTCGCCGAATACCTCTGCGCCGCGCACGCGCTTTGCGTCTCCAACGGGACCGCGGCACTGCATCTCGCCATGGCGGCATTGGGAATCGGTCCGGGCGATGAGGTGATCATTCCCGATTTGACCTTTGTTTCACCGGCCAGCATGGCGATCTGGTGCGGCGCCACGCCGGTCTTCGCCGATGTGGACCGAACGACCTGGACTATCGATCCCGAGTCGATCAAGAGGCGGATCACCGCGCGAACCAGGGCCATCGTCCCGGTTCATCTCTATGGGCACCCCTGCGATATGGACCCGATCCTGGATCTCGCCAGAGAGCATAAGCTGTTTGTGATCGAAGACTGCGCCGAGGCGCTGGGGGCCGAGTACAAGGGGCGCAAGGTCGGGACCATCGGGGATGTCGGGACCTTCAGCTTCTTTGCCAACAAGGTCATCACCACCGGCGAAGGCGGCATGGTCACAACGAACAGCCCGGAGCTTCTGGAAAAGATGACCCTGCTGCGCGACCATGGGATGACCAGGGATCGGCGCTACTGGCATGAGCGGGCCGGCTTCAACTACCGGTTGACCAACCTGCAGGCGGCTATCGGCCTGGCGCAAATGGAGCACATCGATCAGATCCTCTCCTTCCGGGAAGAAATCGTCGCCCGCTACAACCGCCAGCTCGGTCCGATCGACGGGATCATCCTGCCCCCCGCCGAGCCCTGGGCCAAGAACATCTTCTGGCTCTATTCCATCGTGGTCGACGAGCAGGTGGCCGGCATCGATCGGGACGCCCTGGCCGCCCGCCTTGCCGAGTACGGCATCGATACCCGGCCCTTCTTCTACCCCCTGCACGTGCAGCCCCCCTTTGTCGGGGAGGCGGCAGGTGAGTTCCCGGTTGCCGGGTGGCTGGCCGCCAATGGCCTGAGCCTGCCGACCTCCAATAACCTCACGGTTGAGGAGATCGACAAGGTCTGCAGCGCCATCGCCTCGGCCGTTCGGCACTCCTCTTTTGCCAAGGGGTGTGATTCGTAATGACCCCGGTTGGCAGAGGCTCCGTCTGATTGTCGGGCAAGTTTCCGGTCGACAGCGGCGACTTCGGGCGGGCAACAAAAAAAATAGATTTTTTTTCTTAAGTTATTGTCGGTCGCTGTCGATAAGATAACCAAGTCAGGGGAACAACAGCGAAAGCAGGTGCGCACCGATTTTCGTAACCCTATTTTCAGCAGCTAATTTAACCACAGGGCACGGAAGCCCGCAACCACATCTCACGGAGGAAACACCATGGCACTCTCAATCAACACTAACGTCGCTTCCCTCAACGCTCAGCGTAACCTCGCCGGTTCCCAGGGCAAACTTGCCACCTCGATGCAGCGCCTCTCCTCGGGTCTGCGCATCAACAGCGCCAAGGATGACGCTGCCGGCCTGGGCATCTCCGACCGCATGACCGCCCAGATTCGCGGCCTCAACCAGGCACAGCGTAACGCCAACGACGGCATCTCTCTCGCCCAGACCGCTGAAGGCGCCATGCAGGAGACCACCAACCTGCTGCAGCGTATGCGTGAGCTGGCCGTTCAGTCCGCCAACGGCACCAACACCACCGCTGACCGCACCTCGATCAACGACGAATTTTCCCAGCTGCAGGCCGAGATCGACCGTATTAGCAGCAACACCACGTTCAACGGCCAGACCCTCCTCGACGGCGGGTTCTCGGCCGGTCTGGGGACCTTCCAGGTCGGAGCGGACGCCGGGCAGTACGTCTCCTTCGCCATCGGCAGCATGGATGGCGTAGCCCTCGGTGTTGACGTTGGCACCATCACCGCTTCCACCCAGGCAGCTGCCAGCGGCGCCATCGCTGCCATCGACACCGCCATCGGCACCGTCGATACCAACCGCGGCGCCCTCGGTGCGGTTCAGAACCGCTTCGAGTCGACCATCTCCAACCTCGCTAACATCTCCGAGAACCTGTCGGCTGCCCGTAGCCGGATCATGGACGCCGACATCGCCCAGGAGACCTCAAGCATGACCAAGTACAACATCATGCAGCAGGCCGGGGTTTCCATCCTGGCGCAGGCCAACCAGGCCCCTAACCTGGCCATGTCTCTGCTCCAGTAGTTTTACGCTTAGCAGAAAGTGGGGGCCGGTTTTGCCGGCCCCCACGTAATTTCTCGGGGGGAATTAAGAGCGGAATTGCGAGGGAACGATGAAAGTCGAATCAGTCGGTATGTCGGGAGAGCAGCTGCAGCCAAGGCCTTCTACTGTTGAAAGGGCGCGAGACAGTTCGTTTAAGGCCTCAGCCGAACCGGAGAAGCTGGAAAAGCTGGTTTCTTCGTCAGAGGTCCTGGATAAGATTAAGGCGCTGTCAGAGGACGGTCGTTACAGCGTTCGTTTTGAAAAAGACAAAGACGGCGGTGACTTGGTTATCAAGGTAGTCGATGCGGAAAGCGGCGAGACGATCCGACAGTTCCCTCCTGAAGAAGTTCTTGACGCTGCCAAAAAGATCGAAGAGTTTCGCGGGTTGGTCCTCAATACCCAGGTGTAGCGGTTGTCCCCGGTGCGGCTACCAGGGGGGAGGTATTTATGTCAACAATAACATTTGGTGGTTTGGCTTCGGGCTTGGATACCGGTACCATCGTTGCCGAGCTGATGAAGCTCGAACGCCGGCCTATCGAGCGGCTCGAGAACGACAGATCCTATTTTACAAACCGGCTGAAAGCTTTTTCCGACTTTGACACGAAGCTGAAGAGCTTCTTGTCGATAGCCGAGGAACTCGATACCGCGAAAGAGTTGGTGGTCAATAAGTCGACACTCAGTTCCGAGGGTTTTTTTAGCGTGAACGCCGATGCTTCGGCTCTCGCAGGGACCTACAATGTCGAGGTGGTCAGCCTGGCCCGTCAGGAGAAGGAAGTGTCGAGCGGGGTTGCCGATGGGTGGACTTCTGCCGGTGGGGATGTCACGCTCAACGGCCAAACAGTCTCTATCGCTGCGGGCAGCACCCTGGGGCAAATCCAGGAGGCCATCAATGGTACGGCTGATATCGGACTGAAAGCCACGATCATTAACGACGGTACCGCCACCCCAAATCGGCTGGTACTGACTGCAGATGACGCCGGGGTCAACGGGGTCGATATTACTGCCAGTACCCTCGATTTGGCCTTTTCGCCGACCCAGGCTGGGGCCCAGGCACATATTGTGGTTGATGGTATCGATGTGTACAGCAGCAGCAACAGTATCAGTGGGGCCATCTCGGGCGCCACCATCGATCTGTTGAAGGAAAACGCCGCGCCCGGCGACACCACCACCATCGCAATTTCTACCGACCATGAAGAGATTGCCGGAAAAATTGAAAAATTCGTCGGCGCCTATAACGACATTTTTTCTTTTATCAATAATCAGAAAGATTCTTCGTGGTCGTCTGATTCGACCTTTCGATCGGTCACCCGTCGTATGCAGAATATGCTGGTCGATGCAGTCGGCGGCAGCGGGAACTTGCAGACCCTGGCCGAGCTCGGTTTCAGAACCGATAAAAAAGACGGAAGCCTGACTGTCGACTCCACCAAATTGAGCGAGGCCATCAGGGATGATCTTGATAGCGTGGTCAAGCTCTTTGCTGGTGAGAGCGGCGTTGACGGGGTGGCCAGCAAGTTCCAGTCTTACCTTGACAGCATTACGGACTTTGTCGATGGGATTTATTCAGGCAAAAAGACGACTACCGACAGCACGATAAGGCGGATTGATTCACAAATCGAAATGCAGGAGGCAAGGCTCAGTCAGCGGGAAAGAACCTTGCGGGCCCAGTTCGATGCCATGGAAACGTTGCTGAGTGGTATGAACGCTCAAAGCAGTTTTTTAACCCAGCAGATGACCATGCTGAGCAATCTGGGAGCAAGTAAATAGATGAATCCATATCTGAATCAGTACCAGAACAATCAGGTGACCACCGCTTCCCCCGAGCAGATTCTCATCATGCTTTATGATGGTGCGATCAGATTCGTGAATCAGGCTGCACAGGGAATTCAGGAGCGAAACTTCGAAAGTCGGAACTTGTATATCAAGAAGGCAACTTCGATAATTTCCGAGTTTCGGGCCACTCTTAACCATGAAATCGGTGGTGAGATTGCGGCAAATTTGGATGCTCTATATGATTTCATGATTCGTGAAATGGCCCGAGCGTCTATCAAAAATGACGCAGAAATTCTGCAACCGGTGTTGAATATGCTCATCGAATTGCGAGGGGCTTGGGTTGAGGCCGCAGAGATTGCTCGCAAGGAGAAGGCTATGGGTCAGGCAGGCAGTCGCGAAGCGCTCGCCGCTGCGGCATCCTTATGAGGTCTGTGTAATGGCGCGGCTTGACGAGTTGCTGCAGAATTCCATCGACCGCTATCAGCTTATTATGAATGAAATGCTGAAGTTGTCAGGCGATGTCGAGATGGAAGGTCTGGTTGCCCGGGCCTTTACTGAGAGTATTGCGCAGTTGCAAGCCGATGCCGCCAGGGCCGATGAAGAGGTTCTGGCGGTTCTGTCTGAGGGCCATGTCGTCGATCATCCCCTGATTCAACAGCGGCTTCAACTTATCGAAAAGATTGTTGAACAGAATCGTTTGATTTCTTCGCAGGCTCATGGCATCATGGCTGTGGTCTCTGCCGAGCTGTCCCAGTTGCGGGACGGTCGGGCCGTCGTTTCTGGATACGCGCCGAACCAGGAAACCCGAGGGAAGCGGGTCCGCGAAGCCTGCTGATACCCTGCCTCCTTTTGCCTCTCCTGCCTAGTTGCGCTGTCGATTTAATTGACCCCCACGGGGTTGACATTATAGGCGAAACTTCCCATGTCCGTACTCGATTACCTAGTTGAATATAAAGCGATCAGGATTGTCCTTCCCTTGAAAAAGGGGGAATCGATCAGTCTTGATTGTGTCGCCCAGGCCTCGGCTCCCCCCTTCGTGGACGGGGTCTTTTTGCCGGGCCAGCTCCCCGTCGATCGTCTTGATCTGGATGGGCAATGTAAGCTGACCTTTGATGTCAACGGGCGCGCCCATGCCCTGAATGCCAGGTTTGACAAGGTGGTCGACGCTGAGCATCTGCGTCTGGCGATTATCGAAGCCCTTTCGGTCGAGCAACAGCGGGAATTTTTCCGCATCGACGCCGAGCTGACAATCAAGTACGGGATTCTTGCCGATGAAGATGACGATCCCGAAATGAAAGAACTGCGAGCGTTTGTTAACCTCAGTGGCGGCGGGATCTGGCTACCGCTGCAGGAGACACTGGAACCGGGGGGCATGTTGTTGCTGCAGATGCGCCTGCCGTTTGAGCCTTCTCCCTATCGGCTCACCTGCGAGCTCCAGGTGGTGCGCATGACCGCTGTCGGCACCGACCACCAGGGCGTGGCCTGCAAATACTTCGATATCGCCGAAGATGACCGGGAAGAGATTGTGCGTTTCTGTTTTGCCGAGCAGCGCCGGCAGTTGCGGGCTAAGGTCCGGGACTAGGCTCGGATCGTCTTCAGGGCCCCTGGTGGTTCGTTTCCCGCTTCGCATCCTGTCTCTACACCATATCCTTTTCGTGGCTTACCCGCTCCGTTTTCGCATACCCTTCTTTCAGCCTGAGGTCCGATGACGCTGATTACTCCGCCGCCGCCGATTCAGCAAGCTATGCCGGTGACACAGGTTGTCCTGACCCGGGAGGGGCGTGAGCATGAGCTGCGTCCGGAGCAGTTCATCCAGGCCAGTGTGGCGGAAGCCGCGGGGGGGAAGGTGCTCCTTGATATGGGGCATCAGCGGATCTGGGCGGAAAGCGAGGTTTCATTTCAAGTCGGTCAGCGGCTGCACCTGGTAGTACAGGAAACCTCACCGCGGCTGGTATTTCAACTGCTTGACGTCCCGCTGGTGGAGCGGATTTCCCACTTGATTCATCAACTGGGGGGCCGCTGGAACCTGCTGCCGCTGCTTGAAGTATTGACTGGGCCGACTTCGCCGTTGTCGCCCGGTTCCCTTGGGCCGGCCGCCTGGCAGGCCCTCGAAGGGTTTAAGGTCGCCTTGAATGATGCCAATCTGTTAACCGGTGGCATCGCCTTGCCCGGCCTGCTGAAGCGCCTGGGGCTCCGGCTCGAGGCCGACTTGGCCAAGGGCGAGACCGATGCGGCGGCGGCGAGTCTGAAAAATGCCCTGCTTGGGGTTCGGGAACAGTTGCAGGGATCAGGGCACGAGCGGGTGGGGCAGGTGGAGGGCTTGTTACAGATGTTGGAGCTGTTCCAGCTCTGCAATCTGGGGCTGGACCGTCAGGGAGATATGGTCTGGCCGCTGCCGCTACCCTTTGTCGATAACGGTTATTTGCTGAAGGAAAGGCAGCCGCAACCGGAGGGGGATGAGGAGCCGGCCCAGAAGCTTTCCCTGCACTTGGCGCTGCCCGCTCTGGGTGAACTTCGGGTCGATTTCTTGCATGAAGATGGGGGACTGTACTTGCGTTTCGTTTGTGGTTGCCGGCCCGTCGCCGATTTTATCCGGCAATTCAGTGATGAATTGCCGGCGCGTCTGGGT
>JAQYVZ010000093.1 GCA_030145205.1 Desulfuromonadales bacterium
TGCAGTACCTGTTCAAGTATCCGCTCAGCCTGCCGCCGAATGCCGACCCGGAAGCAGCCTGCACCATCAGCAAGATTGCCGCGACCGACCTGCAGACCGGTTCGGTTGGGCAGGTGTTTGACGAACCTCTGACGGTTTACGTTCGCGATCTGGAAAATGTCCCGGTCTACAACGCAGCGGTGACCTTCTCCCTGCGCGAGGGAGGTGGCACCTTACGTGATGACGAGGCCGAACCGCCGGCTACCGGCAGCACTCTGACGGTTCAGACCGACTGGCGCGGCCTGGCCCGGCTCACCCTGGTTGCGGGTGAGCAAACCTCCGAGAACCGGATCTCCTGGCATACGGACGGGGATGCATACGCCACCTGGGCGGGACAGGTCACCATCGAGGCCACCCTGTTCAATGGGACCAGTCTGACCCAGCCATTCACTGCAACAGCTCTGCCGGACGAACCAAAGACCTTCACCCCGCTCAACAGCGGTGTGCAAGGGCGTATTCTGCAGTACGCCGGCAGCATTGGCGGCCTGGTCGAAGATCAGTTCGGCAACCCGGTGGCCAATGTGCCGGTGCAGTTCAGTGCGCAGGAGGCAACCGCCCATCTCGGCCTGTGCGATCCGACGACAGCCAATGAAGAGACCCTGACCACCCAGCTGACCGTCGATCGCAGCTGCATGAGCCAGCTGCCCGGCTGGGGAGAATGTGCCGTAACCGGCCCGGTCGATACCCTGACCATGAGCAACGGCGTGGTTTCAGCAGGCGTAGTCCTCGGCGGCTTCCCTGATGGCAGCTACCCGGTGACTGCCAACTATGCCGGCTCCTCGCTATGGGTGCCGTTCGAGCAGGTCACCTTCACAAACATCGCACAGCCGCTACCGGGCGATGCCTGCGGCGGCAGCGTCCCACCACTCAGCTACCTGACACTTGATTCCGAAGCGACGTTGGTCCGTCCTGCCAACCGGCCGGTCAGCCTGCAGGTCAAGACGCAGATGTTTGCAGAAGGAGCAACGCCGACCCCTGGCAGTGAAGAGCTCGCCTGCGGTGAAGCCCCGTTGACCTGTTCGCAGATTGCCGGTGACGGTGACATCCACCGGATCGTCCCGCAAAGCCTGGCCGTGACAATCGATGGCCAGCCGACAGGCAGGGCTGATGAGGGCAGCGATCTCTACGCCGCTGAACTGACCCTCGTTCCGGGCGAACATCCCCTGGCTGTGCATGCCGAGGCGCAGCGCAGCGTCACCCTGTACGACAACCAGTGCCCCGCCGAAGGCAGCTGTGCCTCCCAGCCGAGCCTGCAAACGACCACCATCACGGCTGATCGCACCATCACCTGCACGGCAGTTACCATCACCGGCCTGCCCGACCTTCAGCCGGTCGCAACTGCAGAAGACGGCACCCTGCAACAGGACCTGGCGATCAATTTCACCATTGAGCCGGCCAACTATCAAGCCGTCTCCGCATCCTTCCTGCTCTACCAGGATGGTTATCTGGTGCTGTCGGCGCCGACAACGACCACCGGAACTGTCACCGCCAGCCTGTCGCAAGGCTTCTGGTTCGACCCGGCCAGTCATTACGAAGCAGCAGTTGTCCTCAATTACGGCTGGGGCGAAGCAGAGATCTGGAGCGAACGCGTGCCGTTGCTGCCCGGCAATTTCGCCGTGCGGATCGAAGGCACCCATGGTTACTGGCTGGCGGATCATGAACTGCAGCGCACCGGTGCCTTCGTCCTGCTCAACAATGATCTCGAAACCTCAACCGATTTCGCCGACGATGATGAACTCAAACAGCTGGTTCTGCTGATGCCTGCGGTCAACGAAGCCACTCAGGGCAGCTGGAGCGTGACGCTCTCTGATCCCCAGCAGTTTGTCATTAAACATCCCGATGGCACCTTACTCGTCTCTGGACAGGAACATCTCGTTACCCTGCCGGCCACCATTCCGCTTTATCTGGAAGGACTGGCGGAGAGCAGTACCTTGCAGGCGGAGAGTTTTACGGTACGGTTCACCCCGGATGGGGGCGGGGAGTTCGAGAAAGTGGTGCCGGTGACTGTGGTGCATCTGGATATGGCGGTGGATGGGAATCGGGATGGGGACGTGAAGGTTAATGATCCAGTCGATGAAAAGTTTTTGTTTTGGGTGAATGATGATAATGATGCCAACAATTGTGAGGCCGGAGAAGTCCCTCCACTGGAATGCGAAGAAGATGATTACAACGTCGGAAATGTAGATGCAAAAGACAATGAAATCATGTCAAAACGGGACCTCGAAGATTTCGCAAGACTGCACCTGGTTTCCGGAGTCTTGTCGGCGTGTACGGAGTTATCTCTGGCGATGCGAACTGTCGCTGACCAGGGAGAGAATGCTCCGGCGGTGAATCTGTTCAAGGCGATCGAGACGTCGGAGAAATATCTCGGATTTGACTTGGAGGAAGGGGATACGCAACCTGGTCAGCAAGTTGCAGAGGAACGCCTTCTGTTTATTGATGAAGAAGAAAAGGCTCTCGCTGCTGATTGGTTGAGTTCAGCTGATACGATACCCTTCCTTTTTGAGGGGCACACAGCGGGACAAGGGGAGCTGATTCTGACGTTGCATCATTCAGGAATTGCCGTTCTGGAAAAAAGACTTTCCATCGATTTGCAAGAGATCACATATTTTTACGACCACTTTCGACTGGACGCATCAGATGATGATCTTCTGCCGGTCAACCCAGAAATGGCCAGCATCCGCGAAGGGGAATACCAACCGAAGGTTGATGAATATGTCCTGTTTGTGCATGGCTGGGACATGGAAGACTGGACGAAACAGCGCTGGGCGGAAACCGTTTTCAAAAGATTGTGGTGGCGAGGGTATCAGGGGAAGGTTGGCCTGTTCGACTGGCCCTGCCGGACCTGGCCGTCGTGGGATCCTTTGGTCAACTTTGATCGTAGTGAGTATCGAGCGTGGCACTCCGCTGCCGTTCTGGCGGGCCTTTTGATAGACAAGGACCAATCCATTGGCAATCAGTATGCCGGTCAAGTTCGTGTTCTGGCTCACAGCCAGGGCAACGTGGTCGCCGGTGAGGCGATCAACCTTGCGCCGGGGGGAACCGTGCATACCTATATCGCTTCACAGGCGGCGCTGTCAGCCAGTTATTATCATCAGGACGTTACGACGATAGAGCCTCAGTTACCTGCGTTTGAACACGAAACACCCGATATTTTTGGCTGCTATCCGGGGAGCGATCCTTGTGCCCCCTATCTGGCAGGTATCCCCCAGAAGGTCCAGAACAGACTTTATAGCTATTACAATATCAGTGATTACGCTTTG
>JAQYVZ010000094.1 GCA_030145205.1 Desulfuromonadales bacterium
TTCTCTGAGCAGCGTTTCAACCACAACGTCCGCATGCAGAGTCCGATGCACCGGGCATTTCTCGGCAATCTCCAGCAGCTTCTGCCGTTGCTCGTCGCTCAGGTCGCCGATCAGTTCAAGTTCGCGCTCGAAGCGGTCGATCTTGCCGGTTTTGTTTTCGCAGTGCTCGCAGTCTTCAGCATGGATCTTGGCGTGGCGCAGGCGGACCAACGCATCCTGAAGTGGCCATCCCTTGTGCCGGGCGTACATCTGCACGGTCATGCTAGTGCAGGCGCCGAGGGAGGCGAGCAGGTAATCGTAGGGAGAAGGCCCGCGGTTGGTGCCGCCGTAAGAAACCGGTTCGTCGGCGACCAGGGCGTGTCCGTTGACGAACAGGTCGGTGAAGAATCCTTCCGCTCCGGTGCGTACGGTGACTCGGTTGTCGATGATCTCAAGTCGGCTTTCGGTCTCGGCGGTGGTGTCGAGGTAGCGGCGGACCCAGGCGGCGATCATCTCTCCGGCGTAGCGGGCGTCCTCCTTGCGGGAGAGGAGATGGTCGGCGGGATCGAGGGTGATGAAGCTCTTCGGGTGGCGGGCGGCCTGGTAGATTTTTGCGGCGTTGTCGATGCCGACGATCAGGTCGCGCGGCGAGTGCAGCACCAGCAGGGCCGCCTTGAGTCCGGCGATGGACTGGCCGGTGGCATGCTGGCCCAGATCGTCGAAAAAGGCCTTTTTCAGGGTGTAGGGGCGTCCCCCGAGTTCTACTTGGGCTTCGCCGTTTTTCTCAACTTCTTGTTGAACATCTCCAATCTGACGGGTCAGGTGGGCGGGATCGAAAGGGGCGCCGATGGTGACCACCGCCGCAGTCGAGGGAATTCTGTCCGCTGCCTGCAGCACCGCGGTGCCGCCGAGGGAATGGCCGATCAGGATCTGTGGCCCCTGGTATTCGCGGGCCATGTAGTCGGCGGCAGCGACCAGGTCTTCGATCTTGCTGGAAAAGGTGGTGGCCGAAAAATCGCCGCCGCTGTCGCCGATGCCGGTGAAGTCGAAGCGCAGCACGGCGATGCGCTGACGCACCAGGGCGCGGGAGATGCTGGCTGCGGCCTTGATGTTTTTGCTGCAGGTGAAGCAGTGGGCGAACAGGGCCCAGGCCAGTGGCTGCTCGTCCTCGGGCAGGTCGAGCAGGCCGGCCAGTTCGATCCCGGCGGTGTTGGTGAAAGTCACTTTGCGCTGCTTCATGGGGGTTCTTCCTCGTTTGTTGCGGTAGAAATTTTCCATGCTCGGTGAAAACCGGCGGGTCGCGTCCCGCCAGACGCCTTACTTTTTGTCCAAGCCAACGAAAAGTAAGCAAAAAATGGCTCCCCTGCGGGGGGCATGTGGATCTCTATCGCGGCTGGAGATGGCCTTTGGTTAGTGTTGTGTCGAGGCCTGCGGTCGCTCTTCGTAGCCCATTTGCTTACAGTGGTGGTGAACGCAGCAGTTTTCCGGGCTGAGCAAACACCGGGCTGCATTATTTAAAAACACAATAACCTGGTAGAGTCGGTGTTTGTTCAGTTGCAGAGGTCAATGGCACTACATCGTTTTTTGCAAATGGAATGTTGTAGGGGCAGACCCCTGTGTCTGCCCTTGCTTGCGAATCAACGACCGTCGGTTTGTCGCGATCGAGGGCGAGCACAGGGGCTCGCCCCTACCCTTCGAATGTTTGCGTTCAAAGAAAAGTAACCTGGCTGTCGGGCCGGGACCCGACGGTTTTGATCATTCGCCTCGTCGCCAGGTGTGGAACTTTTCAACCCATTTGAGCAGTTGTGCTGGCGCATGATTCCGTTTCCACTCGCCGGCCGCCGCTTTGTTCATCTCGGCCAGGGTCGGGTAGATGTGGATGGTGCCGAGGATCTTGTTCAGCCCTAAGCCGTGTTTCATGGCGCTGACGTATTCGGCGATGATGTCGCCGGCGTGGGGGCCGACGATGGTGACGCCGAGAATTTTGTCGTTCCCCGGCTTGGTCAGTATTTTGACGAAGCCTCCGGTTTCCGACTCGGCGATGGCGCGGTCGAGTTCGGCAAGCTCATAGCGGGTGACTTCGCAGGTAATTCCCTTCTCTTTTGCTTCGAGTTCGTTGAGGCCGACCCGGGCCACTTCGGGATCGACGAAAGTCGACCAGGGGATGACCCGGTAGTCGACCTTGAATTTTCTGACCGAGCCGAACAGGGCGTTGACCGCCGCATACCAGGCCTGGTGAGCGGCGGTGTGGGTGAACTGGTAGGGGCCGGCCACGTCGCCGGCGCAGAGGATGTTGGGGAAATTGGTCCGCATAAAGGGGTCGGCGTCGATGGTCCCCCGCGCCGTCAGCTGCACGCCGAGTTCTTCGAGGCCGAAGCCCTTGGCGTTGGCGGCCCGGCCGACAGCGACCAGGATGGCGTCGAACTCGATCTCGACGGTTGCTCCCTGGTGCTCGCAGAGCAGGATTTTGCGCTCGCCGTCAACCCGCACTTCGGTGGCCGCGTGGCCGGTCAGCACACGTACCCCTTCCTGCTCGAACTGGCTCTGAACCAGTTCGGAAACCTCTTCGTCTTCGCGTCCCAGTATGTGCGGAGCCATCTCCACCTGGGTGACGGCGCTTCCGAGGCGGGCGAAGGCCTGGGTCATTTCGCAACCGATCGGTCCGCCGCCGAGCACCACCAGTCGCTTGGGCAGCACGCGCAGGTCCCAGAGGTTGTCCGAGGTCAGGATTTCGACCTGGTCGATCCCCTTGATCGGCGGCACGAAGGGCCGGGCGCCGGTGGCGATCACGATGTTGCGGGTGGTCAGGGTTTTGCCGTCTACCTCGACGGTGAAGGGGGAGGTCACTTTCGCTGTGCCCTTGATCACCTCGACGCCGAGGTCCGTGTAGCGCTGCACCGAGTCGTGGGGCTCGACGGTGCGCACCACCTGCTGCACCCGCTCCATAACCTCGGCGAAGTCGAACTCGACCTCGGTCTTCTTGAAGCCGAACTCCCTGGCCCGGCGGGCGTAGGAAAGCATCTTTGCGGAGCGGATCAGCGCCTTGCTCGGCACGCAGCCGGTGTTGAGGCAGTCGCCGCCCATTTTGTCCTTTTCGATCAGCGCCACTTTCGCTTTCACCGCGCTGGCGATGTAGGCGGTCACCAGCCCCGCCGAGCCGGCGCCGAGCACCACCAGGTTGTAGTCGAAGCGGGCCGGTTTCGGCCAGTGGGCGAGGGCCTTGCGGCTTTTGATCGTATCGAGGATGCGCTTGGAAATCAGCGGCAGCAGGCCGAGCAGGGCGAAGGAGATC
>JAQYVZ010000040.1 GCA_030145205.1 Desulfuromonadales bacterium
AAAATGTTTACAATTTAAGAAATATTGTTAACAACGGGCTATTACAAAAATATTCGATTATAACCATGGGGCCGACGCGTCCTTTTTCCATAACAGATACCATCGAATCTGTCTGAAAACTCTATCGAATTCGATACCCCATGGCCCGATAACCGCGCTGGCGCTTCTCCCACATCCGGGCGAGCTGAGGCTGGTCCCTTTCGACGTAATCGTATATGCGCACATCCTGCTTGTCGGCATGCTCACGGTGCAGCCGGCCAGCATACTGCTGCAGTGTCCCCTTCCAGGAAATCGGCATCGCCAAAACCAATGTGTCGAGGGGCGGATGATCGAACCCCTCGCCGATCAGACGACCTGTAGCAAGCAGCACTCGTGGGGCTGACTCGTCCAGTGCTTCCAGTTCGGCCAACACTGCAGTTCGCTGCTTTCTTGATAAACGGCCGTGCAGAACAAAGCAGTGTTCGACCTCATCCCCAAGGGACTTTTGTAACAGAGGCAGGTGCTCGGTCCGTTCGGTCAGTACCAGCACCTTGCGCCCCTCGCTGTATGCGGCCAATACATCCTCGGCAATGCGCAGGTTGCGTTTCCCATCATTGGCCAATATGCGGAATACCTCCTGGATAGGTGAATCTGGCGGGATATCAGGGGCGGGCAGATATTTGGGCCAGACCTCCAGTTGCGCCGGAGCTGTTTCGGGTCTAGCAGCGCTGTGCCGAACCGGCCCACACTGCATGAAGATGATCGGCTGATGACCATCGCGGCGAAACGGCGTGGCGGTCAGACCGACCACATAGCGGGCCTTGGCCTGTTTGAGTATCGCCTCGAAGGAAAAGGCCGAAAGATGATGACACTCGTCGACAATAATCTGCCCATAGCCATCAAGAAGTGCCGCCAGATCCTCCCGCCGTGACAGCGACTGCATGACGGCGATGTCGATCTTTCCGGACGGTTTCTTCTTGCCGCCCCCGATAACGCCCAGCCCACCCTTGGGGATCTCCAGAAAACTGGTCAACCGCTCCTGCCACTGGCGCAGCAGTTCGGTGCGGTGGACCAGTACCAGTGTGCTCACCTTGCGTCGGGCGATCAGTGCCGCAGCGGTGACGGTCTTGCCAAAAGCGGTGGGAGCGCACAGAACGCCGATTTCGTGTTGTTGCATGGCCCGCACCGCCGCCTTCTGGTCTTTGCGCAGGGTGCCGGTGAACTTGACGGTGACCTTAAGCGCCGCCAGGCGCTCATCCTGTAGTTCCGGGCGGATACCATTTTCGTTCAGCAAGTTCAGCACGGCGTCGAGGCACCCCCGGGGCAGGCCGATATGTTGTGGAAAGTTTTCGGCACAGCCGATGATGCGCGGCTTGTTCCACACCGGCAGGCGCATGGCTTGGGCCTTGTAAAATTCGGGGTTCTGAAAAGCGGCCAAGCGGATCAGGCGGTTGGCCAGCGGTTGGGGTAGATCGGCTTTGGCGATAAAGATTTGGTTAGCCAGCACCAAGGTCAGCGATTCCGGTAGCGGGTCGGATATCTTGGCTGGAACGGGTGCCGGGCGTTGCCATGGTTTGCTGTCGTCTTCATCCACGGCAAAAGCTACATCGAGAGGATGTCGACCGCCGCTGGCCCGTAAAATGGCGTCTTCCAAATCCATTCTGGACAGCGGCCGGATTGAGGCAAGAAAGCCCCATTGATCAGGATAGGGTTCGAAGTGCTCATCGACAAACAGGCTGTGCCCCTGCTCGCGAGGCTGTTTCTGCAAGGGCAGTGCGATCAGGTTGCCGAATCCCCCCTTGGGCAATGTGTCCTGGTTCGGGAAGAGCCTGTCATAGCTCGACAGGGACAGCTGACGAGTGCGGTCACAGGTGTGGCTGATCAAAGCCGCACCCAGTTGACGGACTTCACGGGCTGGAACCGGATCGGCAAAAAAGATCCATATATGCGCGCCATTGCCCGAGCGGGAAATTTCCAGCGCGGCGGGTATCCGCAACTCCCGGCAGGATCGCATGAAAGCCCGAACATCCTCGCGCCAATCGGCTTCGTCGAAATCGGCGGCCAAAAGATAACAACTGTTATCGGTCAAAAGCGGATAGACCCCGACGGTCTGTTTCCCGGCCAGATGGTCATAAATCACCTGGTTAGTGACCGGCAGCAGCAGACGCTTGGTACAGTCACCGCATTTGACTCTCGGCTTGTGGCAGAGCCCGGGTTTCCATTCGTTGCCACAGGCCGGTGAATAACCCGACGTGCCTTTGGACGACTCCCAGCGTTGCGGATAGACATCGGTGCGCCCCCGGAACAGGCGACGGAAGAGAGCGATCTTGTCGGCGGTGGTGAATTGGACTGATGCCGGGACGGGCCCTACGGGCGGAGCTTCGGGCTCCGGAGCGGGTCGATCTTCGCAGTCAATACCGTGGTGGGTCAGCAGGGCCTTGAGGCGGGCATTGTCTTCTCGCAGTTGTTGCAGTTCTTGAAGCTCCGATGAACGCGACGCGTCTGATAGAGACTTGTTTTCGTCATGCTTCATGTCATCGCCGGGCTGCTGCAAGCCGTGTCGTGAGTTTGTCGTAGTATCCGTCCTTACTTCTCTGCTTGCAGTTGCAGCCATCGGTGGCCTTTGCGGGTCAATCGATAACGCTGGGTCGGACTGCGCGGGGAGTCGGGCTGGGTACGTTCGATCCACTCAGCTTTCAGGGCCGGGTTTAGGTAATTTTCCCGAAATGTGGGCCGGTGAGACAGCCCCAGAGCCTGCATCAAATCATTACTGCCTGGTTCGCCATCTCCAATCGCCCGAATCAACGCGGCTACTTGGTCGGACACTTGGTCGATTACTTGGTCGGTAGCCACGGCCTCGCGGATGGCATCGCACAACGCTCTAAGCATGAATTCGATAAACGGGGTGGCGTCGGCGCGCTGATCGGCCACCGCCAAGGCCTGATAGTAGGCCTCCTGTCGTTCGCGGATTATGGTTTCTACCGGCAGGTAGGCAAACAGAGATTTCCAGTTGCGCAGGATCAAGGTTTGCCACAAGCGCCCCATACGGCCGTTTCCGTCGGCAAAGGGGTGGATAAATTCGAACTCGTAGTGAAAGACGCAGCTGGCTACCAGCGGGTGTTCACTGGAGTTTCCGAGCCAATCCAGCAGATCGGCCATCAGCTGCGGCACCCGGTCGGCGGGTGGGGCCATGTGCACCAAATGTTCACCCCGAAAGATGCCGACCCCCCTGGAGCGGTACCGGCCTGTTTCGTCCACCAGCACACGCATCAGCAAATCATGCGCCGCCAGCAAGTCCTCCTCGGAGCTTACGTCCCATTCCTCCATCGCTTCGTAGGTGGCAAAGGCGTTGTGCACCTCCTGAATCTCGCGGGGGTGCCCCAGCACCCGTTTCCCCTCGATGACCGCCGTGACCTGTTCCAGTGTCAAGGTATTGTTCTCAATGGCCAGCGAGGCCTGGATAGTCCGAATGCGGTTTACCCGGCGAAGGCGAGGCGTCAGGTTCTGTTCGGCCAGTACTGTGTAGCGGCCGATGGTTTCGCCGATCTCGGCGACCAGGTTCAGAATCGCCGGGGTGATGGTGGGCGGTTGGTAATGTTTTGATATCGTCATTTAAGCCCCCTCTGCGATGGCATTGAACAGACCGACACAATGCCCACTGCTCGAGAAAGGCTTTTTTGAAAAAGTTGCTGGATCAATCAAACGCCAGCCAAACAAATCAGAACCAGTAACTCTTTGACATGTAGAGCATTTCATGAAAATGCACCAAGGCAAAGCCTTTCCAGTTAAACAACGGTCAAACAAATTCGAGTTCGCCATCACGCCCTCCACGGCAGATATTTTCTGGCCTTGCCGCCAAGGATTAGACATAATGCCAGCCCCTTTCAGTCATCAGCCTCTTTCCATCGATGGGTGGGGCGTTATCTGTTTAATATCCTCTTCCAACTCTTGAAGGTTCGCCTCGTATTGGATCAATCGCTGCGCTTCACGGTATTTGTCATACTCCATCGCTGATTTTTCCAGGGCCATCTGGTGGCTGATCTTGCCGGCATGTGTCAGCAGTTCCCGGCCATTGAGCTGAATGATGACATCCAGCCTTTGTGTCCAGTCCTTCATGTACATGGGCGTTCGCTGATGGGCCATGGTTTCGGCAAAGGCGAGGTACTGTTCCAAGCAGCCCCAGGAGCCTGATTTCATCCTCGTGCAGATAATTTTTGGCGATGCTGACATCACTTTTCCGAATGGCGAGAGAGCCCTTTTTATCTAAGGACTGCATGCCCATGAGCGGCACTGCAGCGTCAACGCGGCGATAAACCAATTCCGCCGCGGTCTGCTGGCTGATGGCCCAGAGCAGCTTGTTCTGGACCACCTTGAAGAATTCGATGGTCTTTTCATCCCTGGGGTCGTAATCGATGCTGGTTGCATAGATATCCTTGATCTTCTGGTAAAAGAAGCGCTCCGAAAGCCTGATTTCACGGATGCTCTCCTGCAGTTCCGTGAAATAGTTCATGGAATTGCCGCTTTTAAAGCGCTCGTCGTTCAGGGCGAAGCCCTTGACGATATACTCCTTGAGCCGCTGGGTGGCCCAGATGCGGAACTGGGTGCCTTGCTGCGATTTCACCCGGTAGCCGACGGAGATAATCACGTCCAGATTGTAGTATTGAACCTCTCTGGATTGGGTTTTCCCTTCTATAGCCCCATGCCGAGTGGTTGTCCGGAATTTCCGGACAACCATATTTCCGTCCAGTTCGCCCTCATGGAAGATATTGCGAATATGTTCGGAGATGGTCTTTTTGCTCTTACCGAACAGTCGCGCCATGTGCTCCTGCGTCAGCCAGACCGTCTCATTTTCCAAATGGACATCGATTCTTATCTGTCCGTCAGAATTCTGATAGATGAGGATTTCGGAGTTATTCATTCTTATCCCCTTAAGGTCCATAAGGCTACACATTGCACAACCTCAACGATTTACCCATGGGGAACAGATAGAAAGCAAGTTGCAACGCCCCCCAATAGAAAAACCGCCTCGCCGAATTTGCACTGGCCCGAGACGGCTATTAGATCTCCCCTACATTGCTAAACTCCATCTCCCCCCCGACATCATTAAAACAAAAGAAATCCAAGAATACTCTCAGGTTCTTCCGCTGTCAAGGCGACAGGGTCCTGCACAAATTCCGGAAATTAATACATATTACCGAGAAGAACTCCCGGAAGCATCCCCTCCCCCAAGATAGTCCCTTGAGTAAACGGCAGCTTAAGAGTGCGAGTGCTTGGGTTGTATTAGTGTTTCAAAAATCTAAGCTGCACCCATAGGTTCAGCGGCGATTTTTGGGACGCTTAGACAATTCAATGACTTGTGCTATTTGCCGTCGAGTACTCACGGATGCAGGGATTGACAAAGGGAAAGGGGTGGATAGAGTCTATGAAGATTGCCTAATGTCTGGTTGAGACAAAAAGAGGTGAGAAAGCAAGAGGAGGTCAGCTTATTAAGAGGAGACTGGTAGCATTTTCGGTGGCGATGCCGTCTCTGCTTACATAATGCCATTTGGTGTCAACTACTGACGACCGACCTCAGGATGAGGCAGAAATATGAACCAGGCACGGTTCAGCCGACCCAAATGCCGCCCACGCATTTGGCAACACGCGATAGGCTTTTGCGTTTTCATAGTGTTGAGTCTTATTGGGGCACCGAGTTCCGCAGAGATTGCCACGGACGGTACGGTCGGTCCGGCCCAAAACCTGACCGGACCGGATTTCCACATCGGGGCCGATCTCGGCGCCATCCGAGGTACCAATCTCTTCCACAGTTTCCAGACCTTCAATATCCACACCGGCGAGAGCGCCACCTTTACCGGACCGGACAGCATTAATAACGTGATCAGTCGGGTAACGGGTGGCGAGATCTCGACCATCAATGGTCTACTACGCTCCGAGGTGGGGCATGCAGACGTCTATTTTATTAATCCGTCCGGCGTGGTTTTCGGACCTAATGCACAGGTGGATGTGCCGGGCGCCTTCCATATCAGTACCGCCGACGAACTGCGCTTCGAGGACGGGATCGCCTACAGCGCGACGGATACCGGGGCCAGCACTCTCAGTTTGGCGCAGCCGGCTTCCTTTGGATTTCTCTCGCCGCAGCCTGCAAACATCACGGTAAACGGGAGCCAGCTGGTATTTGTTCCCAAAAATCGTGAGTCACTGTCTGCCGGCAACGTGACCATCCAAGGCGGCGCAAGGTTGGTCAGTGACGGCGGCGACATTCAAATTACGGCTGTCGGGGAGTCGGCAGACGTCGTGCCCCTCGCCGCCGGACCTGCGGCCTCTGCCGGCAGCGGAACGATTGCGATCACTGAGTCTTCCACAATAGATGTGAGCGGAACCGAGGGGAGTGAGACAGTAACTCTGTGTGGCGGACTGGTGGAGATTGCGGATTCCGTGATCGCTGCGGATCACCGGGGCAGTGAGGATGGTGGTGGGAAAATCCTACTTGAGGCGGACAGAGTCCGAGTGATTAACAGCGACATTCGCGCCCGGGTCTTCGGGACGGGGCGGGGCAACGACATTGTGGTCGTTGCTGAGGATCTGGAGGTCGACGCAGCCACAGCCCCAGATGGGCGTTCGCGCCTGACTACACTGGTCATGCCCGAGGCCGGTGGCGCGGCCGGCGATGTGCGGGTCGAGGCTGCCCGCGTGATGCTTACAAACGGCGGTCAACTGCAATCGATTGTCCTGGACGACGCCACGGGACGAGGCGGGACGGTGGAGGTGCGGGCAAGGGACTCCATCACCATCGAGGGATCCAACGAGACGGGATTCAGCGGTATATTGAGCACTTCGCTTTCAAAAGTTGGCGCTGATGGTGGCTCTATTTTGATTGAAGCGCCGGGGGCACTTGTCACAATTGCCGAAGGTGGGATATTGCAGACTGGCACAGCAGGTGCGGGCGATGCAGGTGCCGTTACGATAGAAGCCAACGAGCTACATATCCTTGATGAGGGTGCTATCTGGACATTCACCCAGGGTAGCGGAGCTGGCGGTAATGTGGCCATTACTGTCAATAATTCAATGTTGATGGATAACGCCGAAATAGACATTAGCACATTCGATACAGGCACAGCCGGTCACATCCTATTGACAGCCGGCGAGCTTAGCCTTTTTAACGGCAGTATAATCATGGCGGACACTTATAGCAACGGAGCGGCTGGCAATATTGGTATTGAGGTAAGCGGTTCCATTTCATTGGATAATTCTTCTGCCATAGAAGCAGCTACGGTAGACGCCGGTCCAGCGGGTCAGGTTGTGATAGGAGCGGGCGATCTTAGGCTTCTCAGTGGTAGCGGTATTGCTGCGAGTAGTTGGGGTACTGGCGCCGCGGGGAATCTGATTATTGACGTGGGGAGGGCCTTTCTTATTGACGATAATTCTTTTATCAGTAGCGGGAATGTTGTAGGTGAAGGCTCGGGAATGGCTGGTGGCATTCGAGTTACAGCGACAATGCTGGAGATCCTCAACGGAGGTTTAATCGATAACTCTACAATAGGCGATGGAGATGCGCTACCCATTGTGGTAGAGGCAACCGATCTAGTGATCAATGGCGGGGGAACGCTCACTGGCATCTTGAGTGACGCTTATTTGGGCTCCGGTAAGGGTGGTGACATTCGGGTGACAGCCACTGGACGATTGGAGCTTTTCAATGGGGGTCAGATTGGCAGCAATACCCACGATGAGGGAAATGCCGGAACGGTGTGTGTGGAGGCAGCCGAACTGGTAATCAATGGAGGTGGAGAGGATCTTTCTAGCTTCACTGGCATCTATAGTGATGCTCGTTATTCTTCGGGCGCTGGGGGTGATGTTCAGGTAACAGCCAAGGAACGGCTGGAGATCTTAAGCGGAGGTCAGATCAGCAGCAGCACAATGGCTGGGCAGGCGGATGCTGGAGCGGTAACTGTCGAGGCCGCTGAACTCGTGATCGATGGTGAGAGTCAGCTCCTTACTACTGGCATACTCGCTACGTCTTCAGGCTCTTCGGGCAACGCGGGTGATGTTCGGGTGACTGCCGCGGACCGCCTAGAGATTCGTAATGGAGGTCAGATCAGCACCAGCGTAGGGCTTGGGGAGGGGAATGCCGGAATGGTGAGGGTACAGGCCACCGAACTTGCGATCGATGGCCAAGGTAGCGGCATCTTCAGTAGAACCGTAGGCAGCCTCAGTGGTAACGTTTCAGGCATTGCCGGTGATGTTCAAGTGACGGCGACCCAGCGGCTTGAACTCCGCAATGCAGGGCAGATCAGCACCAGCTCAGGGATTGGGGGAGGGGATGCTGGAGCGGTAACCGTAGAGGCAGCGGAGCTCGTAATCCATGGTCAGAACACTGGGGTCTTCAGTGAAGTGTCCGCAGGTTCCTTTGGCCAGGTAGGTAGTGTCCTCATCACCGGCCAAGATCTGAAGATGATAGAGCAGGGCCAGATCAGCATTGCTTCAGCTGCTGTGTTATCGGATGAGGGTCTTGCCGATGCGCAGGCGAATCAAATCAAGATCACTGTACCAAACATCCAACTCACGCAAAGGGCCGCGATCACCGCTGAGAGCACCGGCAACGTCCCCGCGAGCGCCGTCGAGATCCACGCCGGTGACCTTCTCATGGAAGGCGTGAGCCGCATCACCACCGAGGCCAACGAAGCCGACGGCGGCCCCATCCGAATCAGCGGGCAAAATATCCTCATGCGCGATAGCCTGATCACTACCTCGGTGGGGGGGCTTTCCGGTGACGGCGGCAATATTAACATAAACGCCAATACGCTGGTCCTCAAGGGCGGGTTCATCCAGGCCAATACTGCGGCACCCATGGCTAGCGGCGGCAATATCTTCATCGATACGAAGGCGTTGGTTGCGAGCCACGGCCTCTTAGAGGTCGGGGGCACTGAGCGCTTGGCGTTCCAGCCGGGGAGCGGGCGCAACGTCATCCAGGCTGCGGCACCGGGGGGCGCATACGGTGCGATTACTATCACCTCTCCGGAACTGGACATCGGCGGGACTCTTGTCACGTTATCCACCCCTTTTGTGGATGCTCCCCGGCTGATCAGCGATCCCTGCGTTGCGGCCGCTGGACAGATCGCCAGCTCACTGATACAGCGTGGAAGAGGAGGCCTGCCGGCGGGGCCGGAACAGGCGGCGGCGGTGTTCTTCGGCGGCGAACGCCTTGACCGGCTGCTTGACACCGATGCCGGGCAGTCAGCGACCGATCCGCAGACCAGCGGGAAGAGCCGCTCTCCAACTGGCGGTCAGAGAGGGCGATGAGATGAAAGCTGTCGTCCGCGCCGGAATGATCGGCGCTCTGCTGGCCTCCTGTCTGTCTGTTCAGGCTGCAGAACTGGTCGCATCTGGCAGTGACCTGGCGGAACGACCCAGCGCGAGGCGCCCCGAGCTACCCGAGTTTCTGCCGGAGACACCCGAATCCAGCTTTACCACGCCTCCAATGCCAGAAGACGAACAAGCGTCTGTGGGCCCAGATGGCCCAGCTTTTTGGCTCCGGAGAGTGGCTTTCGAGGGCAATACGGTGTTCTCGGACCAGGAGCTTGAAGCCATCGCCAGGGACTTCGTGGGAAAGAATGTTACCCTGACCGAGCTGGATGAGCTTCGCTATCGCCTGACCCGGTATTATGTCGATCAAGGTTACATCAACTCAGGGGTGATTCTAAAGCCAGGGCAGATCGTGGACGATGGGATCGTCAGCTATCAGGTTCTGGAAGGACGTCTTGACGAGGTGCGTGTGAATGGCACGGGGCGCTTGCGTCCCAACTACTTGCGGGATCGCATTTGGCCCGACCCAGAGAGACCCTTCAATATCGAGTCTTTGCAGGAGCACTTTCAACTACTGCTGCGGGACCCGTTGATCAAACAGCTGAACGGTGAACTACAGCCCGGAACCAGGCCTGGCAGCGCCGCCCTCGACCTCCAGGTAACCCGCTCCCGACCCTATGAACTGAGTCTCGGGGTGGACAACCACCGGCCTCCCAGTACTGGTTCGGAGCGGGCTTATGCGGCCGGCGTACTGCGCAACCTCAGCGGCTACGGCGATGCACTGGACTTTTCGATAGGCTTCAGCGACGGCACCGACGAAATCTTCGCAGGCTACTCCATCCCCATCACTGCCCGCGACAGCCGTATCGTCCTGCTCTTCGACAAGAGCGACAACGCTGTGGTCGAAGAACCCATGAAGGGTCTCGACATCGAGAGCGAGACATGGGGGCTGGAGTTGGGGCTGCGTTATCCCGTGCACCGCACCTTGGGTCGCACGGTAACGTTAGGCATCGCTCTGGCAAAACGGGAGAGCCAAACCTTCTTGCTGGGCGATCCTTTCCCCTTTTCGCCTGGAGCCGATGACAATGGCGAGAGCCGGGTCACGGTGCTGCGACTGAGCCAGGAACTGGTGGACCGCAACACTGAGCAGGCCCTTGCCCTGCGCTCCACCTTCAGCATTGGCATCGACGCTTTTGGCGCCACTGTGCACAGCGGGGATCGCCCCGACAGCCAGTTCTTCGCCTGGCTGGGCCAGGCTCATTACGCACGACGCCTGGGGGAGGGGGGCGCCCAGCTGATTCTACGTGGCGACGTACAACTCGCCAACGATGAGCTGTTGGACCTGGAGCGCTTTGCCGTGGGTGGCGCCCGCACGGTCCGGGGCTACCGGGAGAATGAGCTGGTGAGGGACAACGGCTTTGCCATCTCCGCGGAGCTGCGCTATCCGGTGTGGCGAGGGGAAAAGAAGAAGGACACCCTGGAAAACTTGCTGCAGATCGCGTCCTTCATGGACTTTGGCACCGCCTGGAATAGGGGCGAGAGCACGCATCGGAACCGTCTGCACTCTGTTGGTCTGGGGCTCCTGTGGACTTACTCCCGTCGAGTCAACGCCGAGCTCTACCTCGCCCACGACCTCGAGGAGGCAGCGCCGAAGGAGCATCACAACCTCCAGGACGACGGGGTCCACTTTCGTTTGACTGTCAGTCTGTGAGGAGGGTGCCAATGCGAATCTGGATATGCCAGACTGTGCTCTTCGGATTCATTTTATTCATCGCGCTCGGGTTGCGGCCGGTTCTGGGGGGAGCCTTGGAAGATGGCAAGGTGGCCGCAATGCACGGTGATTACTCTGCCGCCGTCGCTCACTGGAGCAAGCTGGTCGTTCAGTCCGACGATCCTCGGCGCATTGAAGCCTTGATTCGCCGCGGTGAGGCCTACCGTGTCCTGGGCCACTACTGGAATGCCCGAACTGACCTCAGTGAGGCTCAGGCTGCTGCCCAGGAGGCCGGCAACGCGCTGATGGAAGCCGTTGCCACCCAAGCGCTGGGCCACGTGCATTTCCTGCTGCGGGACCTGCCAACGGCCGAGCGGCTGCTGCGTACCAGCCTTGAGCAGGCCATACGGCTGCAGCGCCCAACATTGGCAGCGGCCAGTGCCAACAGTCTGGGCAGCGTCCTGTTTAACCTGGGAAGAATAGATGAGGCTAAGGTGCGTTATGAACAGGCCTTGGCCCTGGCTCAGCAAGCCGGCGACCCGGGGTTGGTGGTGGCCGCACGCCGCAATCGGGTCCTGCTGCTCCCCAATGAGGAGGCGTTGGCCGAGTTGCGGGCGGCGCGAGAGGCGGCGGCCGCTGTAGCCTCACGCTACGAGCGGGCGGATCTGCTACTCGGCATTGCCTTTGCGATCAAGGAGGACGACCTGGTGCTCCGTTACCATGTCCTGCATGATGCTCTGAGCATCGCCGAGGACATTGGTGCCTCTCGGTTAAAGTCGCTCGCGGCTGGATACCTGGCCGTTCTCTACGAAGACCGGGGCCGTCTCGTAAAAGCCCGCGCTCTCACCGAGCAGGCGATTCAAGCCGCCCAGCTCCTGGACGCCCATGATCTGTTGCTGCACTGGGAGGGGCAACTGGGCCGGCTGATGCGGGCCCAAGGCGATTCCACTGCGGCGATTGATGCCTATCGGCGCGCGATCTATCACTTTCAGAGCATCCGTCAGGACATTTTATTTGACTACCAAAATGGACGCTCCTTCTTTGGGGAGACCCTGGCTCCGATTTACCTTGGCCTCGTCGATCTGCTCTTGCAACAGGTAGCGACGGAGACCGATGTAGAGAGGGGGCAGGCTCTGCTTCGCGAGGCCCGGGACACCGTGGAGAAGATCAAGGTGTCCGAGTTGCGGGATTACTTTCGCGACCCCTGTATCGTGGCTAAAACCAAGGAGGTCGAGGATCTCTCGCCCACCATAGCCGTACTCTACCCGATCATTCTCCCGGACCGGCTAGAGATCCTGGTCAGTATCGGTCGCCACCTGCACCGCAGCGTAAGCACGGTGGACAGTGACAGGTTAACAGACGTGGCCATGCTCCTGTCTTACCGACTGCGCAATGGGCTGTCCTTTAGTTCCGAAGCTCACAGAATCTACCAGTGGCTGATCCAACCCATCATACCTCTGCTTGAAAAGCACGCGGTAGACACTCTTGTGTTCGTTCCGGACGGCCCACTGCGGCTGCTGCCGATTGCCGCCCTCAGTGACGGTCAACGGTATCTTGTCGAGCGCTATGCCATTGCCACGGCCCCTGCACTTACCTTGCTGGACCCCATACCGCCGCAGTGGGAGAGTGTTCAGTATCTGCTCGCCGGACTTAGTCGGCCCGGCCCGGTGGTTGGCAAGCTGCCTGATGCGATGCTGTACAGCCTGGTCCGCGGCGGGCCTCTGAGGACCGAGCACCGGCGGCGGGGTTTACCGGTGACGGTTTCCGATCTACAGACGCTGCCGCCGCCTGAACTGCGCGAACGTGAGATTACCCCAGGCGAGGTAGCAGAGAGGCTTGAACTGCCCGGCGTGAAGCAGGAAATTGCCCAATTGTCGCAGCAGTTGGCTGGAAAGGTGCTGATGGACGACGAGTTTCGGCTCAAACGCTTCGTCGGTGAGGTGGAGAGCCATCCTTACCAAGTGGTGCACATCGCCTCCCACGGATTTTTTGGAGGCACCGCCGAAGATAGCTTTATCCTGACCTATGACGACAAGTTAGACTTAAACCTCTTGGCGGGTTTGCTGGCGCCCAAGCAGCTCGCGGAACGGCCCGTAGAGCTGCTGGTGCTGAGCGCATGTCAGACTGCGGAAGGTAATGATCGTACGCCGTTAGGGCTAAGTGGGGTGGCGGTAAAATCCGGTGCCCGTAGTGCGCTCGGCTCGCTATGGCCGGTGTACGACGAGGCCGCACGGGACCTGTTGCCCGCCTTCTATGCGCAACTCAGAAACCCCGGCGTGACCAAGGCCCAGGCCCTGCAGCGAGCCCAATTGGAGCTCATCAGAAGCGATGAATTTGCGCATCCGACCTTTTGGGCACCTTTCATTCTGGTGGGAAACTGGCTATAAGCCCAAGACGGACCGGAAATATCAGGCATGGCCTGGGCTGGCGGGAAAAAGGACCCCGGCTGGAGAACAGGTACTCATGGGAAGTGTTCTACGTAGGTTTTCAAGCTTTGGAGCTGTCTCCGCAACTGTACGCGCTGCTGCGTCAGTCCGGTGATTGGATACGGTGCCCTAATGTGACAGAAGGAGCGACAGGAAATGACGAACTGGGCAAAACGATTTCTGTCCAAACTTCCATGGTGCCGCATTGGCGATGCGGCGTACCGAATGCTCCCGACGTGGCAAGAATTTCAAATCCTCGGCGACTGCTTCAAGCACCTTCGCAGAATGCCCACCTGTCTGCGTCAATGGTGGCGGGGTTTATCTCTGGAACGCCGCCATTTCCTCGGCAACCTTATGATAGGACTTTCCATTGTGCTGTTGTTGAACATATTCCACAACGCACCGTTTCGTAGAGAGGCTGAGGACGTCGCCATGGACAGGGTCATGCGGATGCGGAAAGGCAGCGTGCCCAATAAGCCGACCCTCCCTCTCGGCTGGATTGACATCGACGACAAGACCTATCTGGACTGGAACGAACCCTTGTATGTGCCGCGTGAAAAGCTCGCCGATCTCATAAAGTTTGCCTTGGAGAGCCAGCCCAAGATGGTTGTTGTGGACGTCGACCTCGCCCAACGCAGTCACGATAAAACGCTCGAAGAGCCGATCGAAGAGGTATTGGCAAAACATGCCGACAAGTGCCGGGGCAAACCACTTGTCTCCGAAGGGTACCCCCCTGTGGTGTTGCTGGCCTCCCTGCGTCCGTCTGAAAAGGGGCTTCCGGTACAACGGACCTCTAACCTGGACAAGTTGGTGGAGGGCTCTCAGCACATCTTCTGGGCTTCGCCGCTGTTCGACAAGGATTGGGACCAGACTATACGCCGCTGGCGAATCTGGGAAGCCGTGTGGCAAGAGGCCAATAATCGACCGGCGGCTCTGCCGTCGATTCAATTGCTGGCTGCCACCCTGCTGACGGGTCGCGAAGGCGCCATGGAAGGACTGCAGAGCTGTCTCGATTCAATAGCTCTTGAAGGCTATACAACAACGGCAGAGCAGGCGATTAGTGGCGATAAGCCACCCTGCACCGTTACCCTGTGGGACGGCTTCCCACAACGGAAAATGGAGTTAAGCCTTCCCATGGACCAGGTTGAGCGACGAATCCTCTATGCCATCCCCTGGCAAACGGATGCCGCTGGCACCTCCGGCAGCACGATTCCGACGGTAAGAACCACCGGAGATCAGGAGCGACTTCTACTTTCGCGGATCTCCGCCCGCAACGTGCGCGACAAACAAGGGATGCCCGGCAACTCTGATTTCAAAGGGCGTGTAGTATTCATCGGTGGGAGTTTCCGCGACGGCCGAGATATCCACTCATCCCCCTTGGGTGAGATGCCGGGGGTACTGATCCTTATTAACTCCCTAAATTCCTTACTGCAACAAAAGGCGCACGAGGTGTGCCTGCCTTTAAAAGTCCTGTTCGAGATACTTCTGATCACATTGCTGAGCATTGCCTTCAGTGTGTGGGGCTCTTTCTGGGGCATCAAAGTCGTCAACCTCACTATTATCTTTGTCCTGTTACCGGTGAGCGTCTGGCTATTCGGATACGGTCTCTGGTTAGACTTCGCACTGCCTCTGGCAGCCATACAGATTTACCAGAAAGCCGTGGCTTTCGAGAAGATTCGCGCGGCGCGTCGTGTCACCGTCAGAGTCAAGTCGCGCCCCAGAGGCGGCAGCTTGGGCAGTTAATTGGCCGGATAAGCGGAGTCTAAAGAGGAAACAGGCATGGACGCTTTTTTTAATCAACGTCTTGGCGGAAAAACCACTTCGGTTCGGGCAAAGGATTGTAGCAAGCGGCTGCCCCCGCTGAAATCGATTAGGAGATGACCTCATGAAGCGACTTGTTGTGTTTACCGCAATTTTCCTTCTTAGCGCCGCTGGCATTGCTACCTCGGCAGGCGATCAACACCCCCAGGTGGGGATCGTGGTGCACCTCAACGCCCCCTCTGACCGCTACCTGTTAATGCGTGAAGAAGATGGAAAGAGAGTCGAGGAAAAAATCGACGTGCTCATTCCCCTGTACGAGAATGACGTCTTGTGGATAAGGGGCCAACGCAAACCCAAGGACGCAGCTAAGGACTTAGAAAGCGGAGAAATCAGCGTTACCCTTCAACTGGCCGACGGCGAGAAGGTGCTCACCTCGAAGGACAGTCCCTATCGAATGGAAAGGAAACCGCCCCTCTCTGTTTTCAGCAACTTCACCGGACCCCTGCAGGACCTGATTCACTCCTTATTCTTAGGGCTGAATGACGATTACCACCGTGCCAAGTTGACTTCTCTCGCCGTCCGCGGACATGAAGGGCATCTATTCATGCCCCTCATCGGCCGCTCCGGGGCCCTTCTGGCAGCGGGAGCACGTGACCTGCACCTGGCATGGAGGGGAGGATATCCCCCCTATGTCTTGCGCATTCGTTCCGAAAAAGCAGAAAAGCCCTTGGCAGAGATGAGCGGCCTGCATGAGGCGCATGTGCACTTGAAAGGCCTGGCGCTAGGGCCGGGCGACTATGTGTTGGAGATCAAGGACACCCGTGGTCAACACCTGACCCGGAACTTTCAGGCCGTTCCGCCCATAAGCCTCCCGCCACTTCCTAATCAAGCGTTCAGCGAGGCAAGGAGCAAGGCTGAAATACGGCTACGTGAGACGGTCTATGCCGCCTGGCTTACCGAGCAGGATCCGGTCTTGTGGTCATTGGAGGCTTATCAACGGATGGCAGATATCGCGCCCGAGTTTTATCCGGCAGAGTTGCTGCGCCTTAGACTGGAAGGAGAACTCTAATAGCAAAGAATGGAGTCCAGTATCGCGCCTCGCTTCTCGCCTTGGACTAAGCTTGGGTAGATTCCTATGGCCTTGGCTACCTTTGCTGTAGCAGAAGCATGCAAGAGACACAGCTCTCACGGAATCAGTTTTACCAACAGATTTTTAACAAAGCTAGCCTCATCCAGAGTCAGACGAAGAACAGCCCTCCCTTTCCATATCTCGACCGCATCATTCATGTCAACACGTAGAGCAGGAACACCCCCTGCAGCAGCAATTTCGGCTTCCGCCAGGATCTTTTGTTCCCTTCGAGCAACAGACGGATCCGTCCCCTCTTTCAACAATGTGCGCGCTTCATTACACAATTCCCGCGCCTCAGAAATAGAAACGTCCGGGTAGACCCCCATGGACAATAACCGCTCCTTGCCTGCGAGGCGGTACTTTAACCGCCACCCTTTTCCTCCCGCGGGGGTCACCAAAAGATACAACCCCTTGCCGTCAAACAACTTGATTACCTTGGGGCCGGGTTTAGCATTGAGGATTATATCATCGGTCAGTTTCATATCAGCACGATCCTCATCGTGTGGGGGCATGCATTTTTTTACTGGGGGCATACCCCGAAATGGTGCCCCCAAATTTCTTGGATATTAATATATCATGACCAACATAGCCGGACAAAATCGAGTAGGGTGAGGCGAGCAGATCAGGCTCGCCTCATCCCTCTCACAGAACCGTACGTACGGGCCTCGTATACGGCTCCTGCCTATTCTTCATCTCAATAATCCTGAGGCAGGTACCCGGTTTGCACCGTTTCCATTTCAAAAAGACCTTCTTCCCTTAAGTTACTATTGGGAAGTGCATAGTTGGCCAGAGGGCTGGCGGCATTGCGCCATGAGTTCATCTTTATTGACTTGAACTCGCCTTGATAGCCTAACTGCCTAAGTCTGCGGTGGAGCCGCTTGGCTCGTTTCCACAGACAGAGTTGCTTGGCTCGCAGGCGCCTCCTGATCCACTGCATCAGCGCTTTGTACTCCGTCTTGCAGTTCGCTATACGGAAGTAATAGGCGAATCCCCGGACTACCGGATTCAGGTCGGCTATGACCTTCTTCAGATTGACCGGTGAGTTGCACCGGGTGATTCTCTTGACTTTGTCTTTGAACTCGCGAACCTTCTCGCGTTTGATCCGGGTGAAGCCGGTATGGATCTCAACACCGAGATATTTTACGCCCTTGATGCTGTGGACGATATGGCTCTTTTGTTCATTGACGGTCAGCAGAAGTTCCCCTTCCAGATAGCTTCTTGCGACATTGAGGGCATTATGCGCTGCGCTCTTTGAGTGAGTGAGAATCAGGATATCGTCGGCGAACCGGACGATACGATGGCCTCGGCCTTTCATGTACTGGTCGAAGTCATCGAGATAGACATTGGAGATCAGCGGACTGATAACCCCTCCTTGGGGGCTCCCCTCTTCGCTCGCCTGCCATCTCTCCCCGATCATCACTCCGCTCTGCAAGAACATTCGCAGCAGTTCCAGAATACTTCCATCAACAACCTTCCGGCGAAAGCTTTTGAGGATCAGGTCATGGTTCAGGGTGTCGAAGCACCGTGAAAGGTCCATGTCCGCCACCCATTTCAGCTCGTATCGCCGGATGAACAGGCTGGCCTTGGCTATCGCCTGTTGCGGACTTCGCTTCGGACGGTAGCCGTAGCTTGATGGATGAAACTCCGGATCGAATATCGGCTGCAAAATGTTCAGCAGGGCTTGCTGTACAACCCGGTCGCGTACTGCGGGAATTCCAAGCAACCGTTTTCCTCCGTCGCCTTTGGGTATTTCGACCCGCCGGACCGGTTGAGGACGGTAGCTCTTCTGCCGCAATTCGCTTGCAAGCTGGGCGATCTCTTCTGGTAAGTGCTCGGCGAAATCCTCGATGGTCTGCCCGTCG
>JAQYVZ010000095.1 GCA_030145205.1 Desulfuromonadales bacterium
CGGCGCAAGATCATCCTGTTTTTCCCCGAGGTCAAGGTAGACGAGGTGGCGGCGGCGGAACTGCTGCAGGTCGATCCAGAGGGAATGTCGTTCCGCAACATCAACACTCCCCAGGAATACTTCGCCTTGCGGGATAAGGTGCCGATGACTGACCATCCCTCTTTTGCGACTGTAGAAAATTTTGCTGGATCTGAAAAAATGGCAAATGCCGGTAGGCAGATGTCCTAAAACAATTTATAATGACGACTTCTCCGAATCGTACGGCCTACCGGGATAAACTCTAAGGCGTGCGGTCTACGGGTTCGGCTGGAAACGGCCGGGCCTCCCGTTTGGAAAGGAGACCCTCGGTTGACCGGCACCCTGTGTCGGCAGTGGGGCCCTTTCCGTTTTGGGAGGGGCTTTTTTATTTCATCAACCAAGGATACCCCCAAATGCTCAACGTCCGCGTTATTCTCAGCCTGCTTCTGCTGATGGTCACCCTAGTCCCTTCGCTGGCCGCTGCCGAAGCGCGCCTGCGTCTGGCGACCACCACCTCGACGGAAAACTCCGGTCTGCTGGCCGAGCTGCTGCCCGCTTTTGAAAAGGCTAACGACTGCAAGGTCGACGTGATCGCCGTCGGCACCGGCAAGGCCCTCAAGCTTGGCGAGGCCGGCGACGTTGACGTGGTCATGGTACATGCCCGGGCCAAGGAAGACGCCTTCGTTGACGCCGGCTACGGTGTCGGGCGCAAAGACGTCATGTTCAACGATTTCGTTCTGCTCGGGCCGGCTGCCGATCCGGCCGGGGTGAATGGCAGCGCCGACGTGGCCGATGCCATGAACAAGGTTGCTGCGGGGTCTGCCGTTTTCGTTTCCCGCGGCGACCAGTCCGGAACCCACAGCAAGGAGAAGGCGCTCTGGAAAGCCGTCGGGGTGGAGCCGTCCGGTGACTGGTATCTCGAAGCCGGCCGCGGCATGGGTGAGGTGATTACCATGGCTACCGAACGCCAGGGCTACACCCTCTCCGACCGCGGCACCTGGATCGCTTTTGCCGACAAGAGCGACCTGCAGATCGTATCCGAAGGGGATAAGCGGCTGTTCAATCCCTACGGCGTGATCATGGTTAACCCGCAGCTTCATCCCCACGTCAAGCAGGAGCTGGCCCAGGCCTTTATCGATTACCTGCTGTCCAGCGAAGGGCAGGCTGTGATCGCCGGGTTCAAGAAAAACGGCAAGAATTTGTTCTTCACCTACTGAGATGATGACTTGAGCTTTCTAGGCGAATCATTCAGTACCGCCGTTGCGCTGCTGCTCGCACTCGACAGCGAGGTTCTGGCAACGGTCTGGACTTCGCTGTGGGTTTCCCTCGGTGCGATTCTCATTTCCACGGTGGCCGCGGTGCCGCTGGGCGGGGTGATCGCGTTGCGCGGGTTCTGCGGCAAGCGCCTGGTGCTCACTTTGCTCAATACCCTGATGGCGCTGCCGACCGTCGTGGTCGGCCTGCTGGTCTATGGCCTGCTCAGTCGCCAGGGGCCGCTTGGGGTGTATGGGCTGCTGTTTACTCCCTGGGCGATGATGATCGGCCAGGTGGTGTTGGCGGTGCCGATCGTCGTTCATTACACGGTGGCGGCGGTGGCCGGGGCCGATCCGCGCATCCTGCCGACTGCCCGCACCCTCGGCGCCGGGCCGGTGCGCAGCGTGCTGCAGCTGCTGCTGGAAGTGCGCTTCGGCATCGTAGCGGCGGTGGTGGCCGGCTTCGGCCGGGTTATTGGCGAGGTTGGTGTGGCGATGATGCTCGGCGGCAACATCCGCGGGACCACCCGTACCATGACCACTGCCATCGCCCTGGAAACCAGCAAGGGCGAATTCGCCTTCGCCCTCGCCCTCGGGATCGTGCTGATGGCGGTGGCCCTGTTGGTTAACCTGTTTCTCAACCTGTTGCAGCAGAGGTGATTCGTGACCCCTCTTTATGAACTGAACAATATCGAACACCGGCGCGGCAACTGCACCGTACTGCAGATCGATCGTCTCGAACTGCAGTCGGGCCGGCTCTACGCTCTGACCGGGGCCAACGGCGCCGGCAAGAGCACCCTGCTGCAGTTGCTGGCACTGCTCGAACGTCCGACGTCCGGTGAGCTGCAGATCGACGGCCGGGCGCTGCCGCTGCAGGATCGTCACCTCTGCCGCCTGCGTCGGGACATCACCCTGGTGCACCAGTCGGCCTTTCTCCTTTCCGGCACGGTGGCGGTCAATCTCGCCTTTGGCCTGAAACTGCGCGGCCTGAATCGCCGGGAGCGGGAGCGGCGGACCCTCTGGGCGCTGCAGACCGTCGGCCTGGCCGACTTTGCTGAACGCCGGGTCAATCAGCTTTCCGGCGGCGAAGTCCAACGGGTTGCCCTGGCTCGGGCCCTGGCCCTGAACCCCCGGGTGCTGCTGCTGGACGAACCGACTGCCGGCCTCGATGGCGACAGCGCCCTGGCTTTTGAACGACTGTTGACCAGCCTACGCGATCAGGGTTTGTCAATGATCATGGCGAGTCATGACCCGGCCCTGGTGCAACGCCTTGAGGCTGATGAGATCCATCTGGTGGGGGGGCGCATTTTGGGCCATCCCCGTTCCTTTTCCGAATCCAATCGGCTGACCGCAGCCGGGAGTCCCTTATGTCTAAATCCTTTGAAGATGCAAGAACGCTGATCCTTGAGCAGGTGCGCCCGCTCGCTGTCGAACGGGTGGCCCTGCTCGACGCCGTCGGCCGCGCCATCGCCGAGCCGCTTGACGCCAGCCTCGACATGCCGCGCTTTGACAATTCGGCGATGGATGGTTATGCTGTGCGCGCCGAAGATTGCCGCCCTGGCGTGGTGCTGCCGATCACCGGCTACATCCCCGCCGGCGGCCGGGCCGAGCCGTCTCTGGAGCCGGGCTGCGCGGTGAAAATCATGACCGGCGCGCCGTTGCCTCCCGGCGCCGATGCGGTGGTCCCCTTTGAAGAGACCGACTCGGGCGACACTGCCGTTTGCATCCACGGTAAGGTCGAGGCGCGGGATCATATCCGCTTTCGCGGTGAGGATATCAACGCCGGCCAGCGGGTCATGGCCGCCGGCACGACTCTGCGCCCGCCGGAAATCAGTCTTCTGGCTTCCTTCGGTTGCTCCCGGGTGTCGGTCTACGGAAGGCCCAAAGTGGCGATCCTCTCCACCGGCGATGAACTGGTCGAACTCGGCCAGCCGCTGTCG
>JAQYVZ010000009.1 GCA_030145205.1 Desulfuromonadales bacterium
ATGGCGCGCCGCGGAAGATTCGAACTCCCGACCTTCTGATCCGTAGTCAGACGCTCTATCCAGCTGAGCTAGCGGCGCAAAGAGAGCAAGTTTATCGCTTATCGCTGACTGAAAGTCAAGCTTTTTCAGGCGTGTTGCAGGAAATGGCGGAGAGGGAGGGATTCGAACCCTCGGTACAGTTGCCCGTACAACACCTTAGCAGGGTGCCGCCTTCAGCCGCTCGGCCACCTCTCCGTCTTGTCCTTCTTACTCGGTCGGACAGCTTAGCGCTGTCGGCGACGTTTTTCAATCAAAAAAATGGCGGAGGAGGTAGGATTCTCCCACTACGTCACCAACTCCGTTGGCTCCTGCGTCGACTCCCCTTCGCTCACTGCCGTGTCCCTTGCAGGGACACTCTTCTGACATTTAGTCAGCGTTCGCTCCGCTTCGAATCCTACAAAATCACTGCAGAGCTATTTTAAGATGGCGGAGGAGGTAGGATTCGAACCCACGGAACTTTCGTTCAACGGTTTTCAAGACCGCCGCCTTCAGCCACTCGGCCACTCCTCCGTTTATTCGGTGAACTGTGAACGGGAGAACCGTTCACGTCGCCAGTCTTTTACATGGTGATGACTTCTTTGCCTCCCATGTAGGGGCGCAGCACCTCGGGTACAATGACCGACCCGTCAGCCTGCTGGTAATTTTCGAGTACTGCCACCAGGGTGCGGCCGACCGCCAGGCCGGAGCCGTTCAGGGTGTGCGCGAATTCCGGTTTGGCTTTCTGCTCGCGGCGGAAGCGGATGCTGGCGCGGCGTGCCTGGAAATCTCGGAAGTTGGAGCAGGAGGAGATTTCCCGATAAGTTTGTTGGGCGGGCAGCCAGACTTCGATGTCGAAGGTGCGGGCTGCGGAGAAGCCGATGTCGCCGGTGCAGAGATCGACCACCCGGTAGGGCAGTTCAAGCTGCTGTAGAATACTTTCGGCATTGGCGAGCAGTTTGTCAAGTTCTGCGTCGGAGTCTTCGGGACGGGTGAACTTGACCAGTTCCACCTTGTTGAACTGGTGCTGGCGAATCAGGCCGCGGGTGTCGCGGCCGTGCGCACCGGCTTCTTTTCGGAAGCAGGGCGTGTAAGCGGTATAGCAGATCGGCAGTTCGGCACCGTCGAGAATCTCGTCGCGGAAGATGTTGGTGACCGGAACTTCAGCGGTCGGGATCAGGAAGTAGTCCGGATCCTCGAGGTGGAACAGGTCATCCTCAAACTTCGGCAACTGGCCGGTGCCGGTCATGGTGTCGCGGTTGACCATGAAGGGCGGCAGAATCTCGGTGTAGCCGTGTTTGTCGGTGTGCTGATCAAGCATGAAGTTGGTCAGGGCGCGTTCCAGCCGGGCGCCGGCTCCCTTGCTCAGGGAAAAACGGGCGCCGGTGATCTTGGTAGCTCGCTCAAAATCGATGATGTCGAGGTCTTCGCCGAGGTCCCAGTGTGCCTTGACTTCGAAATCGAAGTCGCGCGGCGTGCCCCAGCGGCGGAGCTCAAGGTTGTCCTCTTCCGAAGCGCCTACCGGGCAGATCGGATCGGGCAGGTTCGGAATGGTCATCAGCAGAGCTTTGAGGGTCTCTTCCACCTCGCGCAACGCTTCATCCAGTTCCTTGATGCGCGTCGACACGTCTTTCATGCGGGCGATTTCGCCCTGGACCTGGCTTTTGTCCTTGGTCTTGCCGATCAGCGCCGAAACCTGGTTGCGCTCCGCCTTGAGGGTCTCCGTTTCGCTGAGCAGGCCGCGGCGTTTGGTGTCGAGCTCACGGAAGCCCCCGAGGTCAACGGTCCCGCTGCGGGTCGCCAGACGGCGTTCGACTTCATCCAGGTTGTCGCGCAGAAATTTCAAATCGAGCATGCTGCAGCTCCGTAGTTTCTTCAACAAGGTAACCGGGGCGAAATACGCTCCCCCCGAAGAGGGGAATTACTAGCACTTCTCGCGGTTTACGTCAATACCTGAATTAATCCTCGTCCCGACGTCCCTTGATCCACCACTCTTGGTCGTCGTCAAACCACCAGCGGGTAGAGTCGGTCATCCAGATGGTTTCGGCCAGTTGCCGGGCCGAGTCGGTCTGCAGCCGCTTGAAGGTGGCCGGATACCATTCGTCGGCATAGCGGTTACCGAGGTCCTTGTACTCCTTCAACGCCAGGATCATCTCCAGCTGGTCGGCGTCGTGGGCGATCTGCGCCTCACGCGACTGCTTCGTCATGAATTCGGTCTGCATGGTGCGGTAGTCGTCGCCGAACGGCAGGGTTTTGGCCAGGTCTTCGACTGCCTTGGCCTCATCCACCTGGCAGTATTTCTTGTTGACGTAATTGAGGTCGCCGGTGCGTGCTTCGGGGATATCGTGGAACAGACAGAGCATTACCACGCGGGAGACATCCACCTCGCCGTCCATCTGCGCCAGGGTGTAGCCGATCAGGCTGGTGCGGAAGATATGTTCGGCGACCGACTCTGTGCCGGAGCCGAGAAACTGGAAGCCGGTCCGTGGTGTGCGCTTGAGCATGCCGGCTTCGAACAGGAAGTTGGCGATGTTTTTCATGGGTGCTCTCCGCTTTTGGTTAAAAGAGAATAGTTTATCCCAGCGAAGAAGAGAGATAAATGTCTTTTTGCGGGTTTCGGCCCACTTGCCATGTTTATCTATTCTTTTTGAAATCAAAATCGAAGGTAAAGTCGACGGGTCGCGTCCCGCCGGACGCCTTACTCTTTTGCTGGCTCAAAAGAGTAAGCAGAAAAGAGCCTTAACATCCCCTGGCAGGGGGCATGCGTGGACTTGTACGGCGGCAATGGTTTCATCCTGCATTGCTGCTCATTCTGATTATGTTGCTACGAAAACACAGACGAGCGTGGGCCATTCCTTGGGCCCACTTATTCTTGCTGCCGTTGCTGTTAATACCCTTCCCAAATCACGATCGCCAATTCTTTTTCATTACAAACAGTCACGCAGCAAGAAGGGGGGCCTTGAAGGAGAAAGGCTCCCCCAAATGGTGGCAGCATCTCTGCTGGTCGAGATCCAGTGACGTACTGCTCGCAGACAGTACACCCTCCCCTTATACAGAGGGCCTATAAAGGCCCTTTTCTGCATCCTCTTTTGGGCCAGCAAAAGAGGATGGCGGCTGGCGGGACGCGACCCGCCGGTTTTGATTTTGTATTGCAGTGAGAAAAGCTAAACATGGCAAGCGGGCCGAAACCCGCGACCAACTCTTACCCAAACCGAATCAGTGCTACTCCACAGAGGATGAGCAGGGCAGCAGTGAATCGAATGCGCCCACAGGCTTCGCCGAGAAAAAACACGCCGATCAACACGCCGATCAGCAAACTGATCTGGCGGACCGGCACGGCATAGCTCATCGGTGCCATCTGCAGGCCGTAGCGGAAGGTGAAGAAGGAGCCCATCATGATTGGTCCGGCGAGGAGGACCAGGGTGCGGCTGTGACGGAACTCAGCCATGATGCGTCCTTTGAACTGCGGCCGCAAGATGTTGAGGGTCATGAACAGCAACATGAAGGCGACCAGCAGGTAGGTGAAGTGGAAGGGGGGGTAGGCCATCACGCCCTTCTTGTCGACTACCGAGCCGATCGAGTAGATGAAGCCGGCCGCCAATGCGGCCAGCACGCCCGGATTCTGCAGATTGTGAAACGGCCGGGCGACCTCGTCCCAGGAGATGCGGCGCAGCTGCACGCAGTAAGCGCCGCAGAGAATCAGGGCAAGACCACACAGCCCGGTGGAGCTGATTTTTTCATCGAGTAGAAGCACGCCCCAGATCGGCACCCAGAGCATTGAGGTCTGTGAGAGCGGGTAAGTCAGTGACAGGTCGCCGGTCTGGTAGGCCCGGCCATTGAACAGGTGATAGAACATGAAGCAGGTTGCCCCGACCGCCGCCAGGCCGACTACTTGCAGAGACGGTACCGGAAATTCCCCGACGATCGGCAGGCCGAGGTTCATCATGCTACCGGAACTGACAAACATCCACCAGATGAAGACGGTCTTGTCCTTACTGCGCTTTACCAGCAGGTTCCAGAGGGCGTGCATCAGCGCGGAAATCGCGATCAGGGTGAGGGCAAGACTCGACATGGCGGGTATTGTATCCGAGGCGAAAGTTTAGCGAAACTAAAAAAACATCAATCACAATAAAGAATGACGGTGGGGTTTCGCTTCGTTCTGGCACAAAGGCAGGCTGGTGTTGACAGGCGTGGGGGAGTTGGTATCCTGCAGAAGCTGTGCAGAATAAAACTCAACTCGCCGGGATTCTTAGCTCTTCCCGCTTTCCGAAGGAGAAACGTATGGCCGACTATCGCACCGAACAGGATTCTATGGGCACGATGCAGGTGCCGGCCGACGCTTTATACGGCGCCCAGACGGCGCGTGCTCTCGAGAACTTTCCGATTTCCGGGCAGCGCTTCCCCCGGCCGTTTCTGCGGGCGCTCGGCATGGTCAAAGAGCATGCCGCCCGGGTCAACCGAGAACTGGCCATTCTGGAGGATCGCCTCGCTCTGGCGATCATGGATGCCGCCGAAGAGGTGGTGCGCGGCGACCTCGACGAGCAGTTTCCACTCGATATCTTTCAGACCGGCTCGGGAACCAGCAGTAACATGAACGCCAACGAGGTGATCGCCAACCGCGCCTCGCAGCTGCTCGACGAAGCGGTCGGCGTCCGCAGTGTGCATCCCAACGACCATGTCAACCTCGGCCAGTCGAGCAACGACGTGATCCCGACGGCGATGCACATGGCTGCGGCGGTCGAAATTCATGAGCGGCTGCTGCCTGCCCTGTCGGCCATGTGCAAGGTCCTCGGTCGCAAGGCGCTGGAATTCGACGATATCGTCACCATCGGCCGCACCCACTTGCAGGACGCCACCCCGGTGCGGTTGGGGCAGATCTTCGGCGGCTACTTTCGTCAGACGACCCTCGCCTCCTCTGGCCTGGAGCATGCCCTCAAAGGGCTGTGTGAGCTGCCACTCGGCGGCACGGCTGTGGGGACCGGCCTGAACACCCACCCGGAGTTCGCCCAACGGGTGATCGCCGGCATGGCCGAAGTAACCGGTCTGCCGCTGTGCGAGGCGAAAGATCATTTCGCCGCCCAGGCGGGCAAGGAGCAGGTGGTGGCCGCCAGCGGCGCGCTGAAAACCACCGCCGTCGCTCTCTTCAAGATCGCCAACGACATCCGCCTGCTTGGCAGCGGCCCCCGCTGTGGCTTGGGCCAGCTGCAACTACCGGCAGTTCAGCCGGGCAGCTCGATTATGCCGGGCAAGGTCAATCCGGTGATGGCGGAGAGCCTGATGCAGGTCTGCGCCCAGGTGGTCGGCAACGATGCGGCGATCACCCTCGGTGGGTTGTCGGGCAATTTCGAATTGAACGTGATGATGCCGATGATGGCGCACAACCTGCTGCAGGCGATCGACCTGCTGACCAACGCCGTGACCCAGTTCACCGGGCGCTGCCTCGAGGGGTTGGTGGCGGATCGGGAGCGTTGCGAAGCGTTGATCGAAGAGAGCCTGGCGATGTGCACCGCCCTGGCGCCGGTGATCGGCTACGACCAGGCGGCCGACATTGCCAAGCAGGCGTACGCCGAGAATCGCACCGTGCGCGAGGTGGCCCGTGACCGGCAGGTCTTGTCCGACGACGAGCTGGACCATTTGCTCGACCCGCGGCCGATGACTGAGCCGGGGGTGCCGGGGAAAACCCGGTAGTTTGGTCTGCTCTCCTCGGATGGGGAGAAAGAGTTGTTCACCCTCACCCCAACCCTCTCCTTTAGGCCCTATAGGTCCGTCAAGGGAGAGGGAGTAAATCTGAGAACGTAAAAAAGGTTCCTCTTCCCTGGCGGACCTATAGGGCCTAAAGGAAAGGGGGAAGTCCCCACGAGCCTCCAGTTTGAAGGCAGAACCGCCTAATGAAAAAATCGAGACGGCAAATCCTGCTCAGCTACAATAAGGAGCGACAGCGCAACCTGCTGGCCAAGGTGGGAGTGCATGACTTCGTGCTGGTCCTGGATCGACTCAAGCCCGGTTTCAACGTCGCCAAGATTTTCCGCAGCGCCGAGGCCTTCGGTGCCCGCGCCGTGCACCTGGTCGATATCGGTCCTTTCGATCCCGGCCCGGCCAAGGGGTCGTTCCGGAAGGTGCCGGCCCGCTTCCATGACGATTTCGCCGCCTGCCACGCCGAACTGCAAGCTGAAGGCTATACGTTTTTTCTGCTTGATCCGGAGGGTGAAGCGGCACTGGGAGATTGCGATCTGCCGCCGAAGAGCGTTTTTGTGCTGGGGCATGAGGAGTTCGGCTTCAGCTTCGAGCCGCAGGATTACCCTGACTTGAAGAGGCTGGTGATTCCTCAGTTCGGCAATGTGCAGAGTTTGAACGTCAGCATTGCCGCATCGGTGGTGATGTATGAGTATGTGCGGCAGCAGAAGGCAGGGAAGTAAAAATCAAAAGCTTTGAATTGGCCGCGATCAGAATCTATCAAAATCTATAAAGTCAAAAACAATTGGACGCTGATCCACGCTGATTTTCGCGGATAAAACCTGAAAAGCATAAAAACGTTTTTTTGGTTTTAAAATCTTTAACCAAAAGCTTTTATTTTGACTTTATCAGCGAAGATCAGCGTCCAATTGCCTTTGCTTTTGGTGTTACAGATTTTGATAGATTCTGATCGCGGCTAATAACGTTTTTCATGTTTCACGATTCGACCCGCACTTCCAGCACGCCCCGAACTGCCCCTCATGCTGCTCGCCGCAGCTCGGACAGGCCCATTCCTCTGCAACCGCCTCTTCCCCGTTCAGCCAGTTCTCCAGTAGCAGCTTCGCCCGCGGATAAACCTCATCATCCACCACCCAGAGTTCCGGCAGGCATTCCAGGAAAGGGATTTCCCCCAGGGCGGATGAGAGCTGGTCGTTGCGGAGCAGGCAGGCGATGCCTTCCCGTTCGAGCAGCTCTTTGAGCAGGCCGGCCTGGGCGCGTTCGTTGAGGGCGAAGGAGCGGAGTTTCTTCATGGCGCAGTGGTTGGCCGTCAGCGGAGTTGAACGAGGATCGCCTCGCCGAGCTCCCGGTGCTGCCAGTTTTTCAGGGAGGCGACCTTGGTCAACTCCTCCGGTGATTGCGGATGGGCGCGGGCCAGCTCCTCAAGCAGGGCGTTGTTGATCAGCACGCCTGGATCGAGCTGCAACCGGGAGGCCGCGCCCTTGCGCCATTTTTTCAGCGTTTCGAAGCGGGCATCCACCTTGGGGTCGCGTTGGAAGCGGGGCGTCTGCCGCGGGAAGGTCGGCAGTTCTTCGGCCGGGATCGCCTCCCCCTGCTGGATCGCGGCTAGCAGCTTTTTGCCGAGACGATCGACATGGCGCGGAGAGAGTCCCTCCGTCTGCTTGAGCCCTTGCAGCGTTGTCGGCGCGGCCAGGGCCATCGCGAGCAGTTCGCGGTTGCCGATCACCTTGAAGGGAGGGCAGTCGCGGCGTTCCGCTTCCGTCTCTCGCCATCGCAAGAGCTGTTCGAGAGTGCCGAGCTGGCGGCGCTCCAGTTTGCCGGCACCTTTGAACTTCAGGAAGAGGGGCCCGCCGTTGACGGCAAACCGGACTTTCTCCTGGACGCCGAATTCCTCATCGGCCCATTCCCGCCGACCCAACTCCTCAAGGCGGGCTGTCAGCAGGTCGGCCAGGCGGAACAGGTGGCGGGTGTCTTCCGCGGCATAGTCGAGCATCTCGTCCGACAGGGGCCGTTTTGACCAGTCGGCGCGCTGGTAGCGTTTGTCGAGTTTAACGTCGAAGTATTTCCCGAGCAGATCAGCCAGCCCGATTTTCTCTTCGCCGCAGAATTGGGCGCAGATCAGGGTGTCGAACAGGCCATGAATCTCGATGTCGAAATCGCGGTGCAGGCAGCGCAGGTCGTAGTCGGCAGCATGGAAGATTTTGCGGATCGATGGATCGGCCAGGATCGGCTTGAGCGGGTCGAGGCTGCTCAGACCAAGCGGATCGATCAGGCAGGTCTCGTCGCCGTAAGTGATCTGCAGCAGGCAGACTTTTTCCTTATAGCTGTGCATGGAGTCGGCTTCCAGGTCGACGGCAATCACATCGGTCTGGGCCAGTTTTTCAGCGAGCGCGGCGACCTGGTCGTCGCGGGTGAGAAGCGGATAAGCAGTCATAAGCCTTCTTTGTCTGTCTCAGGTTAATTCCTGGGTGAAGTTGAAAGAGGAGGTCTCGGCCAGTTTCTGGTCGCGGCCGACAGCGGTCAGCACTCTCTGCCCCTGGGTGGAAAAGGGCCCGCAGTGCGACAGGTCGATCAGAAAATCAATGCAGCCAAGCCGGTTCAACTCGGCGAGGTGGCCGCTCAGGGAAAAGTCCTGCTCGGGCCGGACCACGGTCAGGCCGCTGCGGGCATCGACCCGGTAGCCTTCATCACGGTCGGAGACCAGGGGTCGGTCCGGTTTGACGCCGCGCAAGGGCACGCGGGAGATCATCATCGGCAGGTTGGCGTAGGCGATGATGCGCAAAGGAATCTCCAGGTCGCGGGCGAGCAGGTCGGTGAGATTGGCCCGGTCATCTTCCACGTAGAGAGTGGCGGCGGTGGCGCCGAGCGACTGCCAGGCCAGGGCCGCCTGACTGTTCAGAGTGAACAGACGGAAGCCGGTCTCCAGACCGCTGACGGTCTGCCGGGCGAACAGCTGGAACTGGCTGATGTTCTGCAGGCGGAAGCGCTCAAAGCCGCAGGCCACCAGGTCGTCGACCTCCTGTTGATAGTCGGCCCATTGGCTATCAAAAATCGCCAGCGGCAGCTCCCAGACGATCTGCTGCGTGGCGCGGGCGTAGCTGCGACCGGCCTTCTCCAGGCGTTGCAGGCTGCCTGGTAGCAGCGGCAGAGAGACCTCCTCGATATTCGGTCCTTTCAGCACCCGCAGGTCGCTGGCCCGACCGAGACCGATACTGAAACGTGGCTCTCCGTTCGGTAGCGCGTCACGCCGGGCCACCAGGTTGTGCAGGGCCTGGCGCCGGCCGGTGCGATCGGGCTCCGGCGTCTGGCTGGACAGCTCCTGCTCCAGGTTGCGGTAGAAGTCGCGGCGGATTGCCTTGAGCCGGCTGGGTGGGATCACCAGCGGCGGGAAGGGCGCGCACGTCAATGTGGCCATCTCGAAGGGGGTCTCACCGCTGCGCTGGAAGACGCCCTCCAGGATTTCCTTGGAGAGCGGCTGCTCCCGGGCCGGGAAGCCGTCCACAGGATAGGTACGGACCAGACTGAAGTCGGCGGTTTTTGCCGTGATTTGCAGGGAATCGTTGGTCGGCATGGCCGCGGCCAGCTCGATGCGGATCCGGCCAGGTTTGATCGTTGCCAGGCGTTTGCGTGCCGCCGATTCGCTGAGAGTGTAAGCCTGGCCGGAGGCGACCTTGTAGACCATGTCGCCCTTGCGGGCAGTCAGCCCGGCTGGCAGACCGATGGTGACTCGCGCCTTGGCCGGAGTCCTGACAACGCTCTTCTTGCCGAGGGCCAGCTCTCGCAGGGTGAAACCGGTGCCGGGCCGATCGCTGGCCGGCTGGATACGCAGGCGGTCGCCTTTACTGAGCGGCTCGCGGCTGGCGAAGCCTGGCCGTTGAGCGTCGCCGAATTCGACCAAGCCGAGCGGAATACCGGTGGCACCGCGGGTCGACGGGTTGACCATGTCGGCCGGTGTCGGGCCGGTCAAAAAACCCTTGGTCGGCGCGCGGCCGAAGGAACTTTTCAGCAGCTGCTTGGCTGCGATGACCGCTGCCGCCTGTTCCTTCTCCGGGGCGTCGAGAACCTGCCGGTAGGCGCTGACCACGTTGGCGACATACTCGGCGCTTTTCATGCGGCCTTCGATCTTGAAGCTCATTACCCCGGCGGCGGCCATCTCCGGCAGCAGGTCGATGGCAGAGAGGTCGTTCGGCGAGAAAAAGTAACCGTCCTTCCCCTTGTGGTGGTAGCGGCGGCGGCAGGGTTGGGCGCAGCGGCCGCGGTTGCCGCTCATGCCACCCAGCCAGGAGGAAAAGGTACATTGGCCGGAGAAGGAGAAGCAGTGGGCGCCGTGGATGAAGTGTTCCAGGTCGAGGGATGTCTGGTTATGGATGGCGCCAATCTCGGCGAGACTCAGCTCACGCGCCAGCACCACCCGGCTAAAGCCCATCTGTTCTAGCATGCGCACGCCGGCAGCGTTGTGGATAGTCAACTGGGTCGAGCCGTGCAGTTCCAAACCGGGGAAATACTCGCGGGCCAGCCGCCAGACTGCCATGTCTTGCAGGATCACCGCATCGATCTGCATCGCCTCCACCGCCGCCAGAACCTCGATCAGGCGTGGCAACTCCGCTTCCTTGACCAGGGTGTTCAGCGCCAGGTAGACCTTGCGCTGGTTGTGGTGGGCGTAGGCGACCATCTGTTCAAGATCGGTCAGGCTGAAGTTCTTCGCTTTGGCCCGAGCGGAAAAGTCCTTCAGGCCGAGGTAGACGGCATCGGCACCGCTGTCGAGCGCGGCGAAGAAGGTTTCCAGGCTGCCGGCCGGGGCGAGGATTTCCGGGTGCTGTGTGGGTGTGTGCGGCTTCATGCGTGTTCGCTGGTTCACCTGGGGCGGAGCCCTGTCGGCTCAAGGTAAAAAAGCCGGGAAAATCCCGGCTGTCGAGTCCTTGAAACTTTAGCATGCCGCATCCCATTGTGGCAAGTGACCTGTCCTCGCGAAGCAAAGGGCACGGATTTTTCGACTGTTTATTTAGTAAAACAGTGTTATAGTTTTCTCCTGTGACGTGTCGATCTGCTGTGTGCGTGGTTTTGCTGTGGCCTCAAGGAGGATTTCATGCCGATCTCACCCCCGCCGGAAGAGTTTCTGGATCAGCCGGAAATGGAATTGATGGATCTGTTCGGCCGGATGCGTTCCTTTACGGATGGCGCCGGTTTCTCCGGCGTGCTGCCGGCAATCTGGAAATGTTCGGATGAGAGCCAGGGGATCAAGAAGGCACTCTACGGCTACTTTTTCAATTGCCCCGGTTTCAATCTGGGTCGGGTCGGAGCCCTACTCGATCCGACCCGGTTGTCAACGGCGATTCATCATGGCAAGGACCTGGTTGTCCTCGGCGGCAGCCACATCGGCGCGATTGAGACCGCCGGCTTCGGTTACATCGAAAGGGTCCATGGCGAGGTCGCCCCCTGTTGCGGCATGCTGCATCGGGTTCTGCAAGAATATCTCGAGGTCTACCGACGGGCAGCCCACCTGACCAAGATTTTTCGCGGGCCGGAGGGGGTGCTGATTGAAGTGCCATACAAGTATCTGTTCCGCAAGCCGCCGGGCGAAACGGCCCGCATCCAGATCCGTCTGAACCGGCTGGTCAACGGTGACGCTCTGCGCGAAGGGACTCTCGGCAAGATCTATCATCTGAATGAGGACTTGGCCGCGCTTTATCAGGCAACGCTGGCCGGTCTGACCTCAGACCCTCGCCCGATCGGCGCGCTGCTCGGGCCGGAGTGTTTTACCTTCGTCAAGCAGATTGAACATGACAGCCTCGACCCGCGTCACATGCTCGAAGCCTCGCTATTCGAATTTCTGCCGAGTGTGGTGAGTTCGCAGCGCCCTCATCGTCGTCTTTGCGATGTTAATACCTGGCGACAGTTTCATCGGATTGCTGCCTATCTGACCGACATCCTCGATACCGAGGATCGGCATGTGCTGGTGATTGCCGGGCTGACCATCGATCATTCGGTTCGGCACAATACCTTCATCCCCCAGTTCGGTTTCTGGATGGAGCATGGTCAAGCGCTCGAGGCACGCTATTACGGCCCAACGGAACTGGCTGGGATGCTGGCGGAGCAGGAGGTGTATCGGCCGGCGGAGACGTTCTTGGAGTATGCGGGGATTACTTAGATATCTCGTTGAAGCTGATATTCAAAAAGTGTCACCCTCACCCCAACCCTCTCCCGTGAAGGGAGAGGGCGCCTCATCGCTTATTCCTTTCTACTGCCATTTCTCCCCATTCCACTTACACAGCGTATAAAGTCCCGGGCGGGTAACGCTCAAGGCGTAGGACTGATCATTGTTGCTCAGGTAGATGGCGCCGGGGCCGATGACGCTGCTGCCGAGGTTGTCGAACTTGATGCAGGGATGGTCGTTGCAGGGCGGGTAGTCCGGGGTGGCGAAGGTGACAGCGTTGGACGGGGTGCCGACCGGGTTGCTGCACGCCTTGCGGTCCAGGTCTGCGACCCAGCCGAAGTGTGTTCCGGTCGGCAGGGTGTGGTCCCAGAGCTGGATCGCTTCACCCGTATCCGGAGTGCCGTTGCTGTTGTTGTCCTGCCAGCGATAGAGGGCATAGCGGTTTTGCGGTTCGTCAAAGACCAGGAAGCTGCGCTGGACCTGGAGATGACCGTTGTGCAGCGTCACATTGCCGAGCTGTTCCGCCTGTTGTTGGGCCGTTTTGATATCCTCCATTACCTGCTGGGTGGCGCGTTGCATCTGCCAGTCGCGCAGCGTGGCTGACGAGCCCCAACTGCCCACCGCCAATAAAATGCCGATCAGGGCGATCACCAGAAGCAGTTCAAGCAGGGTAAACCCGCGGGCCATTTCCTCGTTCATCAGCGGACCCTCCAGCTCAGCAGTTGCAACGATTGGGCGGACAGGCCGGCCGGGGCAGTCTGCCGGCGGGCGTGGCCAAATTGGTAGACCCGCCCGGACAGTGAGACAGCGACCGCCGTCTCGTCGCCGACCTGGACCTGGCCGGGGATTGCGCTGTCCGTGACGGTTTCGAGCTGTGCCTCGCCCTTTTTGTCGAGAATGATCAGGCGCCCGCTGGTCGCATCGTCCTCGGGCGTCCTGTCCGGATGGTAGCCGCTGGACGCAGCAAAATAGATACGGCCGACCTGGTCAAGGCGTGGCGCGGCCCAGACCTGCTCACCCGGATCGAGCGGGTAGGCCCAGCGCAACAGGCCACCGGTCGGCAGGATTTCCACGGCGTAGATCGCGTAGCTGCCTTCCGGGTCGGCATGCCCGGCGCCGCCGGTGCCGAACAAGGCAAGTCGACCATGGGTGGTGACGCCGGCGCCGATCGGCTGAGAGCTGCCGTTCTGCACCTGGTAGACGGGGCCACCCCCAAAGGGGGTGCCGCTGGTTGCATCCAGAGCCCAGAGCCGTCCCGCCATGTCACCGAACACCAGGTAATCGGCCTGGCCGTTGCCGTCGACATCCATCAAGGCCGGGATCGCGGGGGTGGTGTTGATGTTGGTAAGCGGCGGGGCATAGGGGCTGCGCCATTGCCAGAGCAGGCGGCCGTCGCGCGGATCGAGAGCGCAGGCCCGGATGCCGTAGCTGCCGTTGACCGGGTCGAGACGATCCGTGGCATCGGTTTTTTCAGCAAAAGTGGTGGTCAGGTAGAGGACGGGGTGGATCGGTTCTGTGGCAGGCGTACCGATGATGGCCCCGCGGGTCTGCCCCGGGTTGGTGCCGGGCAGCGCTTTTTCCCAGAGCAGTTCGGGCTGCTCGGGGTTGGTCACATCGAAGGCGAAGGCACAACTGCGCCCGAGCAGGGGTTGGCTGGCTGTCCCTGCCAGGTAGGTGCGCCATTGCTGCAGGCCATCGCCGTTCCAGTCGACAAAGAGATCGCTGACCGCCGGCGCACCGTCAACGTGGATGGCAAACTGGGCGGTGTCCTGCTCGAAGGGCTGCCCTTTGACTCCGGCCAGCAGGCGTCCTGGCAGGTATCCCCATAGCTCCTGGCCGGTGGCAGAGTCCTCCTGGTTATAGCGGTTGGCGTCCGGTTGCCATTGGCCGGCGTAGAAGGCGTGCAGCAGACCGTCCTCCCCGCCGGCGTAGACCACCTGGTCCCGATCGGCGGCTTCGCTGACGCGCAAGCTGCGCCCCACCACGGCAGGGGTCGAACGGCTGATCCCCCAAAGACGATGGTGAGCTTCTGCCATGCCGTCGGGGGCCTCGAACGTAACCTCGCTACGGCCGCGCAGCTGGTTGATCAGGAGGTGTGCCTCGGTCACGCTGTCGACTGCCAGGTCAGGCTGCAGGGCGGTGGCATCCAGTGGGCTGAGTCGTTGCCAGAAGACCCCCGTGCGGTCGGCCCGATTGGTGAACAGGCTGCGGTAGAGATTGTCCCGGTTGATCAGCGCTGGCGGGTCGCTGCTGATCAGGTCGCCAGGGGCAGCGCCAACCCCCGCCGCCGGCATTCTCTCGGCAGCATCCCAGAGCTGTTGTGGCGTGCTGTCGGTCAGATCGGTCGCACGCAGATGTCCCGCTTGCCCCGGTCGGCTGAAGCTGGCGGTGTAGAGGACGCCGTTGGCCAAGATCGGCGTGGTGGTCACAAATTCCTGCGGAGCTCCCTCAGCGTACGCCAACGGTGACAGCAATCCGCAACCAACAGTTAGCATCAGGGCGAGTTCTCGCCACGGTATGATCATTCTCCCCTCCTTTAGTCGACCAGCTGAAAATCGCTGGCACTGCCCGGTTCAAGCCCGGGTCCGGCTTGCGGCGCCCTTTCTGTGAACTGGCGATAGCGGTCAGGCGCACTGTTCGAGGCAAAGCCGCACAAGGCTTCAACGATCGCCTCCGGTCCGTGTGATGTCGGCAGCCGGGCCAGCAGGTACAGCTGCAGGTCGTTGTCGTGCCGCCAGTCGTTGTCGCCATCCGGGTTGTCGCGCACGAACAGCTCGACGGAGTGCCCGCCAAGCTCCAAGGTGAAAGTCGGCGTCGCCGGATAGCTGCTGCCACCGGCAGCCGTTGCCAGGTAGTTGTGCCAGCAGCCGGAGCTGGCGTAGGTCGCGGCCAGCTGGCGGCGTCCCCAGGCGATGCCGGCCGAGGCCGCGTCAAGTGCCTGACTATGTTGATGAGCCCGGGTGGTGGCGCGGGTCGCATGATGCACCTTGTCGGTCAGGACCAGCGCCAGGACCATCAGCAGGGCGAGGACGAAGAGGACGGTTGCCAGGGCCATGCCCCGTTCACTGCAGACCATGGTTCTGCATCTCCACGATTTGGGCGACCGCCACCCGGCGGTAGTGATCGTTGAACGGCCCATAGGTGCGGTCGCCGAGCTGGTAGGTCTGATGGTCGACACGATCGGTCCCGGTCTGGCGACTGCGAACCAGCAGGCTGACGCGGACGCCCCGGACATCGGTCAGCGGGTCCGGGGCATTGACCAGGGTCCCGTCTCGCAGCAAGTATTCGAATTGCAGCCCGTCAATGTTGGCGTCGAGGATGTTGCGAGAGGTGTAGTTGTCGCGATACAGCCGGTTCGATCCATCGGCGGCCTGCAAATAATAGCGCTGTGCCCGGACCCCCAGCAGTTCGGTGGCGGTCGGGGCGGCTTGGCGCAGAGGCTCCTCCAGTTGCAGCACCTGGTCTGCTGCGGCCACTGGATAGCAGCATTTATGGTTGGTCAGCACGATATGATTGATTGCTTCGGGCGCGGGTAAAATCTCGCGACTGGAGCCGGGTGCCCGGTTGGGGCGACGGTCAAGCCGGAGCTCACTGACGCCGATCGCTGCGTCTTCGGCCAGGGTGATGCGGGGGACAAAGGAGACCGCCTTGACCAAGGTGAGAGCATCATGACCGGTGGCATCACCATATTCGGGACGGAGTGCCGTGGTAAAGGTTTCGACCGGGTTCCCCGACAGGCTGTCATGCACCAGGGCGGGAGGGTTGCCGGTGGAAGTCTGCGGCGCGGGGCCCAGGTAGAGAGCCGTATCGCGCAGGTCGTTGACCAGGTAGCGGAGCAGTCGTTCGGCCCGTTTATGCAGATCATCGCGATGCATTTCTGCCAGGCTGGTCGACTGGAATGACAACAGGGCGGGCAGCAGGATGGTGCCGACGATCGCGGCAATTGCCATCGAAATCATCAGCTCAATCAGGCTGAAACCCGCTATTTTCGACCTGTTCATGGCGTTGCCCGGACCGATTGCAGCTGGTAGCTGTGCTGCTTACCGGCCTGTTCCCAGCGGGCGGTGACGGTCAGGCGGCTCAGGCCGGTTTGCGGCTGTCCCGGTTCGATCAACGGTTCGACTTCGATGGTGCCGACCAGCTGCGGCAGGTTCGGAAGAGCTGACAGGTGCGCGCTATCGACCAGCTGCATGCGGGCCATGGCTTCGCCCGCCAGATGACGCGCCTGATCATGCAGATGATTGCCCCGGTTGACCTGCAGGTTGGTGATCAGTAGCGGCAGCAGACCCATGCTGGCCACCAGAAAAATCACCAGCGAGACCATCAGCTCAATCAGGCTGAAGCCCTCCTGTTTGTACGTGTTGTGTTGCATTGTTCCCTCCTTGAAACATTGAATTGAAAATAATCATGAATGGTCCCCCTCACCCTGACCCTCTCCTTTAGGCCCTGTGGGTCCGTCAAGGGAGAGGGGGGATGTTAATAAAATTCTCCGTGTCCCCCGTGGTGGATGGTTCTTTCACGTATCATTCCATCAACCCCTGGTCGGCGAGGCTGATGTAACGGTCATTGCCGATGATGATGTGATCAAGGACCCGCACGCCCATCAACTGACCGGCCTGGCTGAGACGGCGGGTCAGCTCCAGGTCTTCCCGGCTTGGTGTTGGATCGCCTGAAGGGTGATTGTGGACGAACAGGACCGCTGCGGCCGATTCGCGTACCACCGGTGCGAAGACTTCCCGCGGGTGGACGATGCTGGCATTCAAGCTGCCTTCAGAGACCTGCACCTCGCGCAGCACACGGTTTTTGGCGTCGAGCAGCAGGGCAAGAAAGACCTCTTTGCGGTGATGGCGTAGACGTTCGTGGAAGTGCTGGAAGACGTCGTCTGAGCGAGTGTAACGTGCACCGGGCTGCAGGGCTGTGCTGGCGAAACGGCGAGCCAGTTCGCCCACTGCCAGCAGTTCAGCGGCTTTGGCCGGACCGATCCCGGGGGTCTGGCAGAGCTCATGAACCGTGGCGTCAACCAGATGGCGCAGATCGCCGAAGCGCGCCAGCAAGTGGCGGGCCAGATCGAGTGCAGTTGTGTGGGTACGGGAATCGCCGGTGCGCAGAATCAGTGCCAGCAGCTCGGCGTCGCTGAGCATGGCCGGACCACCACGCAGCAGCTTCTCCCGCGGCCGGTCGGCCGCAGGCCAGTCCTTGATGCGGGACATTGCCCCCTCCTGTCAATTGTCATGAAATCAATACAAAACAAGACTTAGAAAGTCTTAACGTTTACGATTTACCATGGAATTTGGCAGGATGCAAGCGGCGTTTTAAAGGAGGTCAAAAAATCGGGTCGGCAAAGGCTCTTGGCTGGTAGCTGAGCTTGATGGCGCCAGATTTGAGCAGGTGGGCTTCAATCGGGTAGGCGGTGTCGTTGAGGACGTCGGCCAGAAAAAGAGCGAGTTCCTGCAGAGGCTCGCCGGCGATCTGGTCACGCTGCATGCCGTCGCGGAAATAATCGTAGAGGCTGGAATCGATCTGCAGGCTGAGCTGCGGCGGAGTGCGATCGGTGCTGAGAAATTCATTGCTGATCATGATGTCTCCCTTCGCGCAGCCTGCCGTGGTGGTTACTCCTCTTGCTGTTTCATGGGAGAGCCCCAGAAGGTCCCCAGTACACTCTTGTCTTTTTCGCTCAGGATGGCGCCGCGCTCGATCATTTGCTGCAGCAGGGCATCGAGATCTTGATCCTCCCCCATGGCGGCGTCGACCCGCTCGCGGGTGTGGCAGATAGTGCAGCGTGCTTCAATGGTTTTCTGGAATTCGTCGTTGCCCGGCAGGCGGTGCGGGTCGTGCATTTGTGAGGGCGAGGCCGCCAGCGCTGTGCCGGCCAGCAACAGGGCAATCATGCCGGTGGCCAGCAGCCATATGCGTTGATGCTGACAACGGATCGGGAATGCCATAGATATCCTTCCTTACGACGTGGAGATCAAAGGGTATTCTGCACCATGGTCTGGACCCAATCATCGATCTGGTCGCCGGTTTCTGTCGGTAGATCGATAAACTTCAGGCCCATGCCCGGCTCTAAAGAGGATTTTCTTTCAAAGTGTCGTTTCCAGATGACCTCGCAGAGGCAGCGGAAGGTCAGCTTGCCCGGGGTGGGTAGAGCAATCTCAATGGTGAATTGTTCGCCCGGCTCGCGCGGCTTGACCGTGCTGATGAACAGACCGCCGCGGCTGATGTTCTTGGCGTAGCCGAAAAAGGTTTTCTGACCGTCTTCACAAGGGATCTTTTCAACGATCAGCGGGGCGCGCAGGTTGTTGCGCTGACTCTTCTGCTCGGCGGAATATTCCGGGGGGGATTCTTGTGGCATCATGGTCTCCCTGGTCGCATCGACACGGCTATTTGCTTATTTTAACACAGAATTCCAGGACTCTCTATTGAAAACAGGGTTGGCTGCGCCTGCTGTTGGCGAACCCGAACGAGCTGATCCGTCAGATCGCCGCTGGAGTCGAGGCCGCACCAGTCGAAAAGGTGATGCAAGGTGTGTTCCGGTTCTTGCCGTTCGAAGCCGCTGTCGCAGAGGCGGTGCACCAGGCGCAGAGTTTTCAGTCCGTCGAACCAGCCATGAAACGCGCGCAGGCGCTGGGAGGGCTGACCATGATTTTTTTGCAGGCCTTCCCAGGTGTTCGTAAAGGCGCATTCTTCCAGGAATTCCGCGAGGATGGGAGAGAGCTGGCTGGCTTGGTCGGAGAGCCGGGCGGCGGTTGCCTGCGTGGCGCCGCTGACCGTGGACAACCAGGCCTGCAGAAGCTGAAAGGCTTCAACCGGGTAAAACAGTAACGGGGTCTCGGCGGTCAGCTGCTGCGTGATGTTGCGACCGGTGCCGAAAGGCGTCCGTTCCGAGACGCGAGATGACGGATGGACGCAGGTGCCGCACAGGGTAGCGACGCCGTCGGTTTTGACCGCCTGTTGCAGAAAATAGAAGTCCTCGCCGGCCCGGCGGCGGTTCATGCCGCCGCAGCGGATGTAGGTCTCGGCGCGGCAGGCCATGGCGCTGCCGACGGCGGTGAAAGCGTAGGGGGAACCGGCGGCGGCCAGACCGAGGGCGTAGCTGCGGATGAACAGCTCGTAGCGGTCGATGGCAGCCTGATGGCGGGGCTCGCTTGCGGGCTGATGACGAAAATTCAGAGCGGCGGCGCCGGCGGGGCTGGTCGCAAAATGCTGCCGAATGGCCGCCAGGTAGTTGGCTTCGACCAGGGTGTCGGCATCAAGGCAGACCAGGATGGGCGATCGGCTCCAGTCGAGCCGGTCCAGCACCAGGTCGAGACCGATTTTCCGGGCCAGGCCGACCCCACCGTGGCGCTGCGGCAATTCCAGCCCCGGTGAAGAGGCATCGACCCAGGCCAGCTTGAGACCGGGACAGCTGTCGGTCTGCGCCAGCCATGCCAGGTCAGCCTGGTTGCAGGCGTGCTGCTGTTCTTCGGCATCGTTGCGCTGGTTGATAACGACGACGACCAGGAAACGGTCCAGCTCCGCGGCCGGGTTCGCTGCCAGGCTTGCCAGGGTGGTTCGCAGGGAGAGCCCTTCCGCCAGCGACGGGATGACGATCGCGCCGTGAAAGCCTTGACCGGAGTGGCCAGCAAGCGTCCAGGGTGCGCCCGCTGCGCGCTGTCGCAGATAGCTGTTTGCCTCTTGCGGGAGCAGCGTCATGAGATGTGAGCCCGCCAGTCTTGCAGCAGCCGGTCCAGCGGATCTGCGGCGCCGTCCAGCCACTGGATCGCCACGCCCTGCTTCTCCATGCGCCGAAACCAGGTGTCTTGCCGCTTGGCGAACTGATGAATGGCACTGTTGAGCTTCTGGAACAGGTCGTTGCGGTTGAGCTGGCCCTGCAGGTGTTGGGCGACGAAGCGGTATTCCAGACCGTAGAAGTCGAGTGTCTCCCAGGAGACGCCCTGCGCGTGCAGGGCGGCAACCTCCTCGATCAGACCGGTCTGCAGGCGCTCCTTGAGACGACGGGTGATCCGTTCCCGCAGCTGGGGGCGAGGCCAGCGGACGCCGTACACGCGCGGTGTCAGCACGGGCAGGGCGAGCGGCACGGCATCCTTGCTCGCTTCCCCTGTGGCAATTTCGATAGCGCGGATAACCCGATCGCGGTCATTCAGGTCGGTGCTGTTGTGCAGATCCTCGCGCAGCTGCAGCAGGCGATCGCGGAGTTCCTCCAGGGAAAGCCCGGTGAGTTGTCGGCGGAGTTCCGGATCTTCGGGAACCTCAATCAGACGATAGCTGCGTAGCACGGCGTCGAGATACAGACCGGTACCGCCGACCAGGATCGGCAGTCGGCCGCGTTGCTGGATCGCGTCGAAGGCGCTGCAGAAATTGCGGGCAAATTCAAACAGACTGAATTCATGTCCCGGGTCAACGACGTCGATCAGGTGATAGGGAACCTCGCCATACTCCTCCAAGTCTTTGCCGCTGCCGATATCGAGCCCCCGGTAGACCTGGCGAGAATCGGCTGAAATGATCTCGCCGTTCAGCGCCCGCGCGGCCTCCACACCGAGGCGGGTTTTGCCGGTGGCAGTTGGTCCGAGGATGACCAGCAGGTTGAGACGATCAGGCGGCACAGGCTTCTCCTTCGTTCACAGCAGGGTTGCGTCAGAACAGTTATAGTGGCACTCGATGCGGAAAGCAATCCCGGGGCTTTGCAGTTGCAGCGATTTCTGCTATAAGTGCAGCGACTTCTCATCATTAAGGAGGCCCGTCGTAACGATTGGCCGTTCACCCTGTCTCACATCGGATCAAGATGCCCGCTGCTGACCCTCAACCTGAGATTCTCCCCCGCGCGGAACATGGAATCTCCCGCACGCAGATCGACGAGAACACGCTCAAGGTACTCTATCGCCTGCACCGCAACGGCTACTTGGCCTATCTGGTCGGTGGCAGCGTGCGTGATCTGCTGTTAGGGCGGACCCCCAAGGATTTCGATGTCGGCACCGACGCGACCCCGGCCCAGGTCAAGAAGCTGTTCCGCAACTGCTTTCTGGTGGGGCGGCGCTTCCGCCTGGCGCACATCTGTTTCAGCCGCAACGATGTGATCGAGGTGGCGACTTTCCGTCGTCAGCCGGCTCTGGAAGAGCTGCCTGAGGATCCTGCCGAACATTTCCTGCTGGTCCAGAACCAGTTCGGCACACCTCGCGAGGATGCCTTTCGGCGTGATTTCACTATCAACGCCATGTTTTACAATATCGCTGATTTTTCGATTATCGACCATGTCGGAGGCCTGGAAGATCTTGCCGCGCGCCGTCTGCGAGTGATCGGTGATCCGCTGGTGCGCTTTCAGGAAGACCCGGTGCGCATGCTGCGGGCCCTGGAATTCGAGGCTCGCCTCGATTTCACTCTGGATGAGGTCGCCAGCGCAGGCATTCGCGAGTGCGCTCCGCTGATCAGCGAAGCAGCGCCGGCCCGGGTGCGTGAAGAGGTGCTGGAGCTGTTCCGGCATGCTGTGGCCGCCAAGGTGTTGCGCAGTGCCCAGACGGCAGGCTTGTTGGATCCCCTGCTTGGCGGTTACCAGGCGGACCAGGCGACCCTCGATTTGTTGACCCAACTCGACCAGCGCACGACGGCGGGGACAAAATGTGAAGAGGGGTTTGCCCTGGCGGCACTCTTCCTCAGTAGCTTCCTGCAAAAATGCCCGGCAACGGGTGACCTTCAGATCGGCGACGTGCTGCAGACCGCCAACCGCGCGATCGGCACTTACAGCAACTACTTCCGCATCGCCCACGGCATCCGCCATCAGGCCAGGGAGCTGCTGCTCGGCTGCTACCGATTGGGACGAGGGCGAGGTCGGCGCGGCGAGCGGCGTTTTTTGCAGCACCCGGCAACCCCACGGTCGCTGGAGCTGTTTATGCTCTGGAGCAGGGTCACCGGCGGCGAGCCTGAGCTGGTCGATTCCTGGCGTGACGCTCTACGCAATCGGGAGGAGGCGCCCCAGTCCCAGCCCAAGCCGAAAACCCAGCGGCGGCCTCGGCGGCGACGCAGCGGCAATCGTCGGCCGCAACCCAATACCTAGCATTCCAAGTTCTGAGCGATGCGTGTCAGCTGGCGTTCAACGTGATGGCTGACGAGCGCGAGCAGACCTTCCCCACCTGTAGCTCTAAATTTCCTTCAACAACGCTTTAAGTTGGGCAATCTCATCTGGGGTCAGGCGACGGTCCCGGAAAATGGCGCCTTGGTAGATCTGTGCGAAGCGGCGCACGGCGGCGCTGTTGGTTTGTTCGGCGAGTTCATTCAATCCCAGGTGCTCCGGTGCGGCGTCCGGACCGAGGCGGCGGCGCAGCTGCGCTATGAGCCGGGCTTCGGGAGACAGACGGGTCCTTCTGCTGACCGCCCAGAGGGAACCTCCCAGCAGGCCGGCTCCGGCCAGTACAACCCAGAAAACCGGTGGCAGCTTCCTGGGATTCAGATCACGGAGCTGGTTGCCGGCGCTATGGAAGATGCGGATCTGGCGTTGCAAGTCGAAGATGACGACCGATTGGATCCAGTAGTAGTTAAAGGTGTCGGCCACGCGCTGCAGTTGCTGCCAGGTTGTGGGCTGCGGGTTGGCCAGCGCCGTCGAGGCGTTGTTCGCCCAGAGGCTCGGGTCGACGCGGACCCAGCGGTTGTTAGCGGTCAGCACCTCCACCCAGACATGGGCTTTGTCTTCACTGACCAGGTAATAACCGCCGAGGGCGTTGTATTCGCCGCCCAGGTAGCCGCCGACCAGGCGGGCCGGAATGCCAGCCAGGCGGGCCAGGGTAACGTAGGATGAGGCGAAAAACTCACAGTAGCCGCGTTGTTTGTCAAACAGGAAGTCATCAACCGGGTCGTCGCCGCCGGCCAGGTCGGTCTCCGCGTAAGCCAGGTCCTGGTTGCGGAAGAAGTCGGCCAGAGCGCGTCGGCGGGTATCCAGGTCCGGGTGTTGCGCAACAATCTGTGCAGCGACGGCTCTTACCCGTGGACTGATCTGGTCCGGCAGAGTCAGGTAGAAGCTGCGCGATACAGGATCGAGTTGGTGCAGGGCGGCGCCGAGGCGGGCGGTGACTTCGATGCTGTAGCGATGGGTGAGCGCCGAGCGGGCCATGAACATGTGGTCCGCGGTCTGCCGGTGGCGGATGCCGGAGAGCTGCATGGTGCGGTCGAGGCTGATCAGGCTGCGGTCCTGGCGTGGCTCCGGGTAGAGAGTGACCTGGACCAGCTGGCCACCTTCCAGTCGCGAGGAGCCGGTGTCGGGTGGGTCGACCCGATGCCAGCGGTTGCCCTGCGGCTGGTTGAGGACCAGCACTCGCCAATAGAGTTCCTCGGGTGGCAAAGAGCCGGTTTCTGCCCGGAAGGCGAGCCGTGTGACACTCGACATGCGCGCAAAGGCGCCCGGTTGTACCACCTCTGACAGCCCGGCGGTGGCCTGGGCAGCCGGATTGAGAAAATTCCACAAGGGGTGCCGGGTGCGCGGCAGGATCGTGAAGAAGATCAGCATCAGCAGGAGCGAGACGACCGGCAGGATCAAGGCAACCCGCAAGGTTTTGAACAGCTCCTGCCTGGGCAGCGCCAGGGCGGGGTCGGTCACATAGACGGTCAGCAGGACCAGGCCGATGGTGACGGCAAAAATCAGCAGCACCAGGTCGATGATGAAGACAATGCTGAGGTTGAGCAGAGATGAACCTGCCAGGACGAACAGCCCGAGCACGAAGATCTGCAGGTAGTCGCGGCTCTCTTTGGGCGAAAGCAGGCGCACGATCAGCAGGACCACCAAGGCATGCACCACCGGTGTGGCGATTTCGTCACGGGTGATTTGCAAAGCCTGTAGAGCATAGAAGGACAGACCGGCGATTGCAAACAGGGTCGCCGGCAGTCGGCCCAGCAGGTGACGGCCGCGTCGGTCGCTCCAAGGCCCGATCACCACCGCCGCCAGACCGAGCAGGAGCAGGGGGCGATCGAGGTAGGGAATGACCGGCAGCAGCCCGAACAGGGCGATGCCGCTGGCCAGCAGCGATAAGAGCGTATCAATCCTGACCATAGGTTGCCAATGTTTCGAGAAGGTGTCGACGTTGCTGCCGGCCGGCGGTTGCCGGAATGATCTGTGTGCCGAGTTGCAGGCCGACCGGTCGACCGGTGCGCAGCATCTGGATCACCAGGTAGGCGGCAGAGCCGATCCGCTGTTCCTGGGTGCTTCCCGGCACCTCGGCCAGGTCGAGAACGACCGGCGTCTGGGTGGTCGCCTCCAGCACCTTGACCTTGAGCGCATCGTGCCGGGCGCTCAGCTTCCAATGGATCAGCTTGAGTGGTTCACCGCCCTGGTAATCGCTGATCCGGCTGATGTCGCCGTCCTGGCCTTTGGCCCAGGTGGGCGTTTGCCCCTGTCTGCCCTCCGGTCCCGCCTGTGACGGCATCGGGCAGGGCCGTGGCCGTGGCAAGACGATCAGGGAGCCATCCTCGCGCAAGGTTTTATAACGGATAAAGAAATTGATCGGAAAGCGCGAGCGCAGGGTGACGGCCGGCAGGGTTTGCCGACCGCGTCCCTGGAAGGTGTAGGTCAGGTTCACGCGGCGCGCCTGCGCGGCATCCACGAAAGGGCAGAGTTGTTCAGTGTTGTCGATCAGCAGTTCCATCAGGAAAATCGGCAGCCAGCGCCTGTGGTTGACGAGCTGAACGCCGAACAGGGCGGGCGTGCCGTCGTAGACCTCTTCAGCCGGTATGAAACGCACGCCGATGCGAGACAGATTCCACTTGCCGAGGATGCCGGAGATCGCCATGAACCCGAGCAGGGCGGAGACCATCAGGTAGAGGAGATTGTTACCGGTGTTAACCGCAGCAAACCCGAGCAGCAGCGTCATCAGGATGTAGAAGCTGCCGGCCCGGGTCAGTTTCAGGCCAAAGGAACCGGAGTTTCGTCGAGCAGCGATCGCAACAGCTCCTTGCAGTCGAGGGTTTCGTGGTCAGCGCCCGGAATCAGGCGGTGAGCGCAGACCGGCAGGAACAGCGCCTTGATATCTTCCGGAAGAACGTAATCTCTCTCCGCCAGGAAAGCATAAGCCCGGGCGGTTTCCGCCAGGCTGATGGCCCCGCGGGTGGAGATGCCGGCGAGCAGCATCGGGTGGCGGCGGGTGGCGCTGACCAGCAGATAAATGTAGTCGGTGACTTTTTCCGATAGATGGATGTCGGTGCGCACCACGCGCCGGGCTGCCAGCAGCTGATCGTGGCTGATCAGGGGGGTAATGTCGCGGATGCTGTCACGGATACTGCCTGACTGAATGATGATTTTTTCCATGGTCTCCGGCGGGTAGCCGATGCCGGTGGTGATCATGAAACGGTCCAGCTGGGATTCAGGCAGGGGATAGGTGCCGACCTGCTCGACCGGGTTCTGGGTAGCGATCACCATAAAGGGGTCGGGCAGGTTGTGCGTGGTCCCCTCGATGGTCACGCGCCGCTCCTCCATCGCTTCGAGCAGGGCACTCTGGGTCTTCGGCATGGCCCGGTTGATCTCATCGGCCAGCAGCAGATTGTTGAAAACCGGGCCTTCCATGAACTCAAACTGGTTGGCGTTGCGATCGAAAATCGACAGGCCGGTGATGTCAGAGGGCAGCAGGTCGCTGGTGCATTGCACCCGGCCGAAGGAGAGCCCGAGGGCTTTCGACAGCGCCAGCGCCAGGGTGGTTTTGCCGAGGCCGGGGATATCTTCCAGCAGTAGATGCCCGCCGGACAACAGGCAGATCATCGCCAGTTTGATTGCCTTGACCTTGCCTTGCAGGTAGTCGTTGGCCAGCGTGTCGATCGCGGTCAGGATGGCTGTGCGGGGGTGTTCAGTCATTCTGTCTCCTTGGTCTGTTCCATAACATCAGTCGGTCTGCACCGGGTCGCGCTGACCGACTGTTCTCACCAGTTTAAACCCTTCCATGACCAGAAGTAAAATCATCGCCAGGCCGAGCAGTCTGAACCAGTCGCCCCAGGCAACCGGCGCGATGTCGAGAACCGTCTGCATCACAGGCAGATGCATGGCCAGAATGTGGACGGTTTGGGCCGCGATCACGCCGAGAATCAGCAGCGGGTTGCGGTGGAACGGCACCCGGAATGCGGAGATGCGTTCGGAGCGGCAGTTGAACACATGCACATTCTGGAGCAGGACCATCAGCAACAGGACGATGTTGCGCGCGGTCTCAACCGCCATGCCGGCATGGAGCAACCAGGCCCAGGTGCTGAAGGCGAGGCTGCCCATGGCCAGACCTGAAATCAGGGTCTGCTGGATCATCAGGCGGTTAAACATTCCTTCCCCCGGAGCGCGCGGTGGTCGCGTCATGCCGCCCGGCTCCCGGTGCTCGAATGCCAGAGCCACGTCCTGGATGCCGTTGGTGACCAGGTTGAGCCAGAGCAGCTGGACGGCGCCGAGCGGCAACGGCAGGCCGCAGAGCAGGGCCAGGCCGAAGAGGGCGATTTCGGCCCCGCCGGTGGAGATCAGCAGGTAGACCACCTTGCGGATATTGTCGTAGGCGATGCGACCTTCTTCAATGCCGGCGACGATGGAGGAGAAATTATCATCGGCAACGATAATCGACGCGGTTTCCTTGGCGACGTCGGTGCCGCTGCCCATGGCGACGCCGATATGCGCCCGTCGCAGGGCCGGCGCGTCATTGACGCCATCACCAGTCACCGCCGTGAAGTGTCCGCTCTGGTTGAGGGCGTCAACAATCTGCAGTTTCTGAAGCGGCGAAACGCGAGCAAAAACCCGCGCCTGGGCGATCTGCTGTCGAAAGGCCTCCTCGTCTGCCTCGAGTTGGTCCAGTTGCGCACCGCTGACCAGGTCGGTGTCCTCTCTAGCCAGGCCCAGCTCACGGGCGATGCCGAGGGCAGTGGCCGGATGGTCTCCTGTGACCATCACCACGCGTACTCCGGCTTTGCGGCAGGTGGCGATTGCCTCGACCGCTTCGGGTCGCAGCGGGTCGATGAAGCCGACCAGGCCGAGCAGGGTCAGCTCTGGAATATCCTGCTGTGACAGGGGCGCTTCTGGCGACGAGTCAACCGAGCCTGTGGCGATGGCGAGGACCCGGTAGCCGGCATGGGCCAGGCGCAGGGTCTCGCCTTCGACCTCCAGGATGTCGAGGGGACAGGGTCCGTCGGGGCCTTGCATCTGCCGGCAGAAGTTGAGCACCTGTTCGACCGCCCCCTTGACAATGCAGCAGGGCTGGTCGGTGTGCAGGAAGCGGGCGGCGTAACGTAATTCCGATTCGAACGGGATGTCGGCCAGCAAGGTGGCTTGTGACATCTCTGCCTCGGGGTCCAGGCCGAGTTTGTGGGCCAGCGAGAGCAGAGCGATGTCCATGGTGTCGCCGCTGTGTACCCATTCTCCGAGAGTAAACTTGAGGGAGGCTTCATTGCAGAGGATGCCGGCCTGCGCCAGGCGAAGCAATTGTTGCTGCTCCTGCGGATCAGGTTCGCCACCGGTGCTGCGTTGGACGTTGCCCGTGCCGTCGTAGCCTTCGCCCTGCACCTGAAAGCTGGCGCCGCTCGGCAGCCAGATCCGCCGCACTGTTTGCCGATTGACCGTCAGTGTGCCGGTTTTGTCGCTGGCAATGCAGGTGCAGCTGCCGAGCCCTTCGACGGCCGTCAAGCGCCTGACGATCACATTGCGGCGGGCCATGCGGGTGGTGGCGATGGAGAGGGCGACGGTCATGGCTACGGGCAGACCTTCGGGAATCGATGACACCGCCAGGGCCACCGCCATCAGGAAAACATCGCTGAATGGGGTGCCCTGCCAAAAAGCCACAGCGCCGAGCAGGGTGACAAAGGCAAGGACCAGGTAGCTGACCTGGCGGGCAAAGCGTTCCATGCGGATTACCAGTGGCGGTTTGCTGCCGGCAGTTTCCGCCACGGCCGTTGCGATATGTCCCACTTCGGTGTGCAGCCCCGTGGCGACCACCACGCCCGTACCGCGCCCTTGGGCGACGTTCGAGCCCGCAAAAGCCATGCAACTCCTTTCGTTGAGCGAGCAGCCGTTGGCCACCGGTTCGGTCTGTTTGAGGATCGCCTGGGACTCGCCGCTGAGCAGCGATTCGTCAATGGCCAGGCCGCGGACTTCCAGCAGGCGTAGATCGGCCGGGACCCGGGCTCCCGATTCGAGCAGAACGATGTCACCCGGCACCAGCTCTTCGGCGGAGATAGTGGTCACTGCGCCGTCGCGTCGGACGCGGCAGTTGGTTTTCAAGAGATTGCGCAGCGCGGCGGCGTTCTTCTCCGCTTTCCATTCCTGGAAGGTGCCGAGCGCCGCGTTGAGCAGGATCACCGCGGCGATAAAGCCGGCATCGGTGAATTCGCCAATTGCCAGGGAAATGACGGCGGCTGCCAGTAGGATGTAAATCAGCGGGCTCAGAAACTGGTGTAGGAAGATCAGGCCGAGTCCCGGCGGTGGAGACGATGGCAGCAGGTTGGCGCCAAACTGCCCCTTGCGAGCGGCAGCCTCCTGCTGGTTGAGACCTGTTGCAGAGCTGCCGGTTTTTTGCAGGGTTGCTGCCGTGTCCCGAGCGTGCCAAGTGGGGCTGTCGGTTGTTGAAGTGGCGTGTTTTTCGGCCATGGGCGCGTCCTTCGGATCACGTGTATGCTGTGCAGAGGTCCGGTTGCCGGGACTATTGCCGGGGCTGCCCGTGGTTTAGGCGTGGCGGCTGGAGCCATCGACAAGAGCTCGACTCCACCAATTATACCAGTTTGTCGGCGCCTGTTGACGCCCCCGGCAGGTCTGTGGTTAAATTCGCCAACATCTCCTATCGGGTGGGCGCTGTTGGTCGGTTGGCGGCTTCACAGGCACTCTCCTGATGTCAGATGGACGATGCAAAGGACATGACTCAGACCACGGTACTGGCATATCTGGGGCTTGGCAGCAATCTGGGCAACCGCCTCGCGTTCATGCGCGGAGGGCGGGATGCTTTGTGCGCACTGCCGGAGGTCGAGTTGGCTCAAGCGTCAAGTGTCTACGAGACGGCCGCGCAAGGAGGGCCGGAGGACAGCCCCGACTATCTGAACGTTGTCATTGCGGTTCGTACCAGCCTGACGCCACAGGCCCTGCTTGCGGCGTGTCAGACAGTCGAAACCGATTTCGGCCGGGTTCGTACGGGCCAATGGATGCCGCGCACTCTGGACATTGACCTGCTCCTGTACGATGAACAGGTGGTTGAAGAGACAGACCTGCAGGTGCCACACCCGCGCCTGCACGAACGCTGCTTTGTCCTGGTTCCTTTCGCCGAGATTGCTCCGCAGGTCTGGCATCCGCTACGGCATGCCAGCATCGCTGAACTTTTGAAACACTGTGCCGCAGATCAAACTGTGCGTCTGCTGCGGCCCACCTGGTGATATAAATGTTTGTTCGATTACTGCTTTGGATTCTCCTCGGTTTTGTTGTCTATACCGGCTACCAGGCCGTCAAGCGGGTGCTGAATGCACCCAAGCCCAAGCCGCCCGAAAAAACCAGTCGGGGTGAAGAGATGGTCAAGGATCCGCAATGCGGGACCTATCTGCCGAGATCGGACGCCCATTCAGCGCAAATCAACGGTCAAACCTGCTATTTCTGCTCAGAGAAATGCAGAACCGCCTACCAGGACCGGCAACGGTCATAACAAGGAGTCATTTATGAAATTTTTTATCGATACTGCGGATGTTGATGAGATCCGTGCTGCCGGAGAGCTGGGTCTGGTTGATGGTGTAACCACCAACCCGTCGCTGGTCGCCAAAAGCGGGCGGGATTTCCAGGAAGTCCTGCGCGAGATCATCTCTCTGGTCGATGGGCCCATCTCCGCTGAAGTTGTTTCGCTCGATGCGGAAGGTATGCTGCGTGAAGCGCAACCGCTGGCAGCGCTTGCGCCGGAGAAGATTGTCATCAAAGTGCCGATGACCGAAGAGGGACTCAAGGCGACCAAGGCGCTGTCCGAGCAAGGGATCAAGACCAACGTCACCCTGGTTTTTTCCTCCCTGCAGGCACTGCTGGCGGCCAAGGCGGGGGCGACCTATGTCTCTCCCTTCGTCGGTCGTCTCGATGATATCGGCCATCCGGGGATGGAGGGCGTTGAAGAAATCCGCACCATCTTTGATAATTACGGCTATACCACCGAGATTATTGTCGCTTCGGTGCGCAGCCCGCAGCACGTGCTGCAGGCCGGCCTGATCGGTGCCGATATCTGTACCATTCCTTATAGTGTCATGCTGCAGCTGGCCAAGCACCCCCTGACCGATATCGGTCTGGAGAAGTTTCTCGCCGACTGGCAGAAGCATCAGGAGCGCTGATGCCGCACGCGCTCAGCCGGTTGATGAGCCAGGAGGTTGAGGTTGCTGCCGCTGATGTGACGGTGCGTGGTATCTTGCGCGAGATCACTGAGCAGCACGTGACGCTCTGGACCCAGAATGGCTGGGTGAGTGTCCCGCATGATCGAATCAAGGGAGTGCGGGGGATTCGAAAGTCCAGTGATTGATAAATAGAGAAGCCGGGGAGAGAGCCCCGGCTTTTTTTGTTGTGTTTTTAGTGACCCCCCCCCTCTCCCTCCAGGGGAGAGGGCCCTCGTTAGGGTCGTTCGCTGCTTGGCTCCCTCTCCCTTGACGGACCCACAGGGCCTAAAGGAGAGGGCTGGGGTGAGGGTGACCACCCATCATTAAACTGTGAATTTGACTGTCACCCGTAGCGCCGCCGCCGGAGCCGGATGGCGGGCAAGGAGGTCGGCGTCCGGGGCCGAGACCCCGGTTTAAAAGCAGAAAAGAATCTCGTGAGCAGCGTGTTCCGTAACAGCGAAAACTATTTTTGCTTTCTTTTGATCACCACCGAATCCAATACCTTCTCCATCTCCCCGAACGCAGTCTCCGACTTTAACGGATCAGTATAGTAAAAGAAAAACCACTGATCTGGAACAAAGCCGATCACACCGAGAAAGCGGACCGGGTGAGCATGATGCTTGTAGTCGGCTGATAGCAGGTAGGCATCGTTGGCGCCGACAACCTTCATGCGATTGACGTCCCAGTTGACATCAGACACCTCTTCTTCTCCTTCAAGGCTCTGTGCGGCGTATTTGGCGGAGTTGCGCAAGGTTTTCGAGCTGGGGGCTTTTTCCCCTTTGTCGAGCGGGCTGAAGTCGATGTCGAGGTGGGCGCCGCTCTGCTCATGGTAGAGAATCGCCTCGTTGGCAGCCATGCGCTTGCGGGCCGCCTCGAGCAACTGCTCATGGGTGGGCGAGGCTCCCTGCGCGGCGGCCTCATGGGCGATGTGTTCGGAGATCTCTTCCAGTAACGCTGGCGGAGGCTTCTGGAACAGGGTCCAGCCTTCCGGCACAGATAGCTCCAGGGTCAGGCCGCCGCTGACATCGACGTTTGCGGCGAAGGCGGTTCCGGCCAGGACAATCGTGAAAATGAGGGCCTGCAGCAGTCGTAGCATAATGAACTCCTTGTTGGCGGCGATTCGAAATCTTTTTGCGAGTATGTCACAAGAATATCACCTGACGCTGCGTGCGCACGACTGCTAGTGAAATTTTTTCGACGCGTCGATCCGGCTGGCGCGTCAGAGCTTCCGACGCAGGTCGAGCGCGGCCTTGAGGAGTAGCAGCGCAAAAGGCAGGGCGTGCCACAGCAAGTCGAACTGATCGATGGGACGCGTCAGCTGACCGCTGAGCAGCATTTGAAACTTCTCGACCAGATGCGGCTGGGGGATGAAGGGGGCCAGGCCCAGTAGGAGCGCTGCCGGGATCAGCAGGGTGTAGGGGAGTTGGTCCAGGAAGCGTTGCATGCTGTTCTATCCTGTTTCACCCGTTGGCTGGACAAGCGTCGGACACGGGATAAGCTTGACAAGGGAGCCGCGACTCTCTATCAAGGAAGAGACCTGATGATGAAAGGATACCATGAAATGCAGCTTTATCTTATGCAGCACGGCCTCGCGCTGGACAAGCAGGACGACCCCGAGCGGCCGCTTAGCCCGGCGGGAGTTGACCAGGTACGGGAGAGTGCCGCCGGGCTTCGGCAGCTGCGGCTCTCTTTCGACCTGATTGCCGCCAGCCCGAAGCGGCGAGCCCAGCAAACGGCGGCCTTGGTCGCTGAAGCAGTGCGCTACCCTTACAGCGATATTTTGACGACGGAAGCTCTTCTGCCGCAAGCGAATCCTGAAGATGTGTTGACTCAGCTGGAGAGCGAAGCTGATGACAGTCGCATTCTGCTGGTTGGCCACCTGCCGCTGCTGGAGGCGTTGGCCACTCGCCTGCTGGGGGGCGGTCATGTCGCTTTTGAGCAGGCAGGGCTTTGCCTGTTGGAGCGGACGGACGCTGCTGCACCGGCCTGCCTCCGGTACCTGCTGACGGCCGGTCATCTTTCCCGTTTTTCCGCCAAGACATCCTGAGCCAGACTCCCTAGGTTGATCAATAACCGCCCTAAACCGGTTTAGGGCGGTTGTCCGCGCAATTCCACGAGAAATCAGTTATAAAATAGTGTTTTATAGTTTGGGGTTTTGTTTTGTTTTTGTAAGGTTTTAGTGTATAAAAGACGAGTTGTGCTCCCAAGAGCGGGGGAGCGTGGGCTCAATGTCCCTGACCAGGGACGTGAACTGTGTCTGGAGGTGTTATGAGTTTTTTAGTGAAGCAAAAAGGAAGCCTGGGGTTGAAAACTCTTGTACTGGCAGCATTGGCCCTCTCCTGGGCCGTCCCCGGAGTGGCATTCCAGTTTACTCTGGGTGATGTGCAGGGGAACCTGGATACGACCCTGTCGTATGGCCTCAGTTGGCGGATGGAGGACCCGGATAAGGACCTGATCGGTCTGCAGGAGGGCGGCAACGCCTATTCGCATAACTTCGATGATGGCAACCTCAATTACGACAAGGGCGATCTGATCAGCAATACGGCCAAGATCACTTCTGAACTGGCTCTTGATTACAATAACTTTGGCTTGTTCGTGCGTGGCTCGGCTTTCTATGATTTCGAGAACTACGATGGCGATCGGGAGCGGACCGAACTGAGCAGCGGTGCACTCGACTTGGTCGGCCGGGACGCCGAATTACTCGATGCCTATGTCTCCTGGGACTTTGCCGCAGGCGATGTTTTTGGCCAGGTTCGGGTCGGCGACCAGGTGCTGAGCTGGGGTGAGAGCACCTTTATCCAGAACGGCATCAACGTTATCAACCCCTTTGATGTCAGCAAATTGAGGGTCCCAGGTGCCGAACTCAAGGAGGGCTTGGTGCCGGTCGGCTTGGTGAGCGCGTCGATCAGCCCCACGGAAAACCTGAGTTTTGAAGCTTTCTACCAGTACGACTGGGAGAAGGTCGAGATCGACCCGCCCGGCTCCTACTGGAGCACCAATGATTTCGCCGGTGAGGACGGCCAGAAGGTTATGCTCGGTTTTGGCGACGTGCATGACAACTACGATGCCTCGCCCGAAGACACCCTGCTCGGTGTGCCGCGTGCTTCAGATGTCTATGCCGATGACGACGGCCAGTACGGTATCGCCATGCGGGTTTACGCACCGGCTCTGAATGACACCGAGTTCGGTTTCTACTTCATGAATTATCATAGCCGCCTGCCGGTCCTTAGCTCCTGGACAGGTGATGGCTCGGGCTTGGCTGCAGCTTCGGCCATGCAGAGTGCTGTCACACCGGCGATCATCACCGAGTATGTCACTTCTGGCGGAACCGCAACCTTGACCGATCTGGTGACGGCCGGCATTACCGCCGGCGCGATGGCTGGTTCCAGCATCTCGACGGTGCAGGCTGGCGCGATTGCTCAGACTCTGATGGCGGTTGGCGGCAATGCTGCGCACCCGGCTTTTGCGAGTGCCGTCTCTGCGGCGACCACTGATGCTTACGCCAAGACGGCCAGTTACCAGGTTGAGTATCCCGAGGATATCAAGCTGTACGGCATGAGTTTCAACACGACGCTGCAGAGTTCTGGCGTGGCCCTGCAGGGTGAAGTCACCCATCGTCAGGATGTCCCGCTGCAGATTGATGACCTGGAGCTGCTGCTGGCGACCCTGGAGCCGCTGGGGAACCCGATTGGCGATCCGACCTATTCTCAGTTCGAGAATGCCGTTAGTGCGGGCGACATTATTGCCAACTTGGGCGCATCGATCTACATCCCCGGCTACGAGCGCCTCGATACAACCCAGGTGCAGATGACGGCGACCAAGTTGTTCGGCCCGACTTTCGGTGCCGATCAGTTCGTCCTGCTGGGTGAAGCGGCTGTGACCCACATTCACGATATGCCGAGCAAGAGCGAGTTGCGTTTCGACGGCCCCGGTACACCGGTGACCGGCAACCCGAACCATGCCGATCCTGCTTACCCACTGTCAGCTCACGACAACAAGGAAGCCGAGCCTTCCAGCGCCTTTGCTGATGAGACCTCCTGGGGCTATCGTCTGGTTAGTAAACTTGACTTCAACAACGCGATCGGCGCGATCACTCTGTCGCCACGCATCGCCTGGGCGCATGATGTCGACGGCAACAGCCCCGGACCCGGTGGCAACTTTGTTGAGGACCGCAAGGCGGTGACGTTCGGAATCGGCGCCAACTATCAGAACACCTGGACGGCGGACCTGAGCTATACCGAGTACTTCGGTGCAGGGCGCTACAACCTGATCAACGATCGGGATTTCCTGGCTCTGAACATCAAGTACTCGTTCTAAAGGGAGAGACATTATGCTGAGACACGCATTTATCTGGACATGTTCACTGCTGTTCATCGCTGGCCTGGTTGGCCAGTCGGCGGCGGCTATCTCGGCCGATGAGGCCGCCCGCCTCGGCAAGGACCTGACCCCCCTGGGCGCCGAAAAAGCAGGCAATGCTGACGGCAGCATCCCAGCTTGGGACGGGGGCATCACCCAGGTGCCTTCCGGCTACAAGGTGGGCATGCACCACCCTGACCCCTATTCCGGGGACAAAGCAAAGTTCACGATCACCGCGGACAATATGACGCAGTATGCCGACAAGCTGACCGCTGGTCAGCAGGCGATGCTCAAGGCCTATCCCGATTACAAGCTGAACGTTTACCCGACCCGCCGCAGCGTGTCCGCACCGCAATACATTTATGACGACACCCGTGCCGCGGCGGTCAAGGCGGAACTGGCTGCCGGTAGTTACGGCGTCCTTGGGGTGAGCTCGGGCATCCCCTTCCCGGTTCCCAAGTCGGGCATCGAGGTCATCTGGAATCACATCCTGCGCTGGCGTGGCCCCGGGGTCGACCGAAGCTTCGGTCTGGCGCCGATGACGCGTGGTGGCAGTTACACCATGGTGGAATTCAACGAGAAGGTGAATTTTCTCTACAATGACAAGGGGATGACCGAAGCGGAGATGGACAATGTTATTGGTCTGTTCCGCCAGGAGATTTTCGCCCCGGCCCGCCTTGCTGGTCGTATCCTGCTGGTGCATGAAACCCTTGACCAGAACAAGGAAAACCGCCGCGCCTGGCTCTACAATCCAGGTCAGCGCCGCGTGCGTCGTGCACCGAACGTTGCCTTCGATAATCCGAAGGAGGGTGGCGACGGCCTGACCACCAGCGATACGGTTGACATGTACAACGGCAGCCCGGAGCGCTACGACTGGAAACTGGTCGGCAAAAAAGAGATGTATGTCCCCTACAACAGCTACAAGCTGCACAGCGACCAGCTGAAATACAAGGACATCCTGACGCCGCTGCATCTCAACCCGGAGTATCTGCGCTACGAACTGCACCGTGTCTGGGTGGTTGAGGCAACCCTGAAAGACGGTAGCCGCCATGTCTACAAGCGGCGGACCTTCTACATCGACGAAGACTCCTGGCAGATTCTCGCCATGGATCAGTATGACAACCGCGACCAGCTCTGGCGCGTTTCCGAAGGCCATTGCATCAACTACTATGAAGTGCCAGCCTTTTGGACGACGGTTGAGGCGCACTATGACCTGCAGTCAGGTCGTTACATCGCGATCAATCTCAATAACGAGCATTCGATGTATGATTTCAGTGTCGAGATCGACCGTAATATGTTTACTCCGGCCGCACTGCGGCGTGGCGGCAAACGATAAGGTTTTTATGCAAGTAACGGCCGGGTGATTTGCCCGGCCGTTTTTTTATGTGCGGGTTTCAAGATTTTCTCCCACATTCAAGCTTTTTCGCGGTAAAATTGCTCTTTATTGTGGCGAACGCTGCCGTTACGTGATTTTCCCAAACATCTGAAGGTTCGGATTATTTTGCGTGGTCATGTCTTGATATGCGTGCTTCTGTTGCTGTTGTCGGGGATCGGTTTCGCCGATCTGGCTCAAGCAGAGATGGCCGAGCATGCGCCTCTGGCGGTTGAGTCCCTGTTGCTGGATGGCCAGGTTGCCGGTAAACGGCTGGTTGTCGTCGGCGAGCGCGGGCACCTGCTGGTCTCCGATGATGCCGGCCGTAGTTGGTCGCAGCGCTCCATGCCGACCCGGGCGACTCTGACCAGCGTGTTTTTTATCAATGAGCACCTCGGCTGGGCGGCTGGACACGATGCCGTGATCCTGCGGACCATCGATGGTGGCGAAAGCTGGCAGCAGGTCTACGAAGACCGGGACGGTGACCGGCCGATACTGGATATCTGGTTCCGGAATGAGCATTTTGGTTGCGCCGTGGGCGCCTATGGCCTGTTCCTGATTACTGCCGATGGTGGCACGACTTGGCAGGAGCAGCTGTTAGATTCGGAAGCTCTTGTCCCTGTTGCGCAGGAGGTTGCTGGTGACAGTGACTGGTACGAGGGTGAAGAGGACTGGGGCGAAGATGTCCACCTCAACCAGATCCGCCAGGCGGCGACCGGACGCCTTTACATTGCCGGAGAAGCTGGCAATGTCTATCGCTCCGACGATAGCGGTACCACCTGGCTGACGTTGACGCCTCCCTATGAAGGCTCGCTGTTCGGCAGTCTCCCCTTGCAGGGAGAAGGCCTGCTGGTCTACGGCCTGCGCGGCAACCTGCTGTTCTCTCCGGATGCCGGGCTGCACTGGGCGGCTGAAACCAGTGGTGTTGTTGCGACTCTGAACGATGCCATCCGCTTGCGGGACGGTCGGCTTGTGCTGGCCGGACTGGCCGGCACCCTGCTGGTCAGTGGCGATAACGGCCGCACTTTTACGGCCTATCCGCAGGCAGACCGGGCTGGCCTCTCCCGGGTGATCGAAGTTGGTGACGGCACCCTGGTGTTGATCGGGACCCATGGCGTGCGACGTTTTCAGTTGCCGGCTCCCCAAGGGCTACCGCCCGTGCAGCGGGAGGGTGACCTATGAAAACCCTTTCTTTTCTCGACTACATAGAAGAGTACCTGTTCCGCTGGCGCGCCCTGGTGATTGCACTGTTTGTGCTGGTGACGCTGGTGCTCGGCGGCGCGGCCTTCCAGTTGCGGATCGACGCTGGTTTCGACAAGATGCTGCCGCTGGAGCATCCCTATATGCAGACCTACGTCGATTATCGCAATGATTTCGGCGGGGCGAATCGCATCCTGGTCGCACTTATGGCCGAGGATGGCGACATGTTTACGGCCGAATTCTTTGAAGCGCTGCGTCTGGCGACTGACGAGGTCTTCTTCCTGCCGGGGGTTGACCGCAGCCGGGTCAGCTCCCTATTTACGCCGAACGTCCGTTTCACCGAGGTGGTTGAAGACGGCATCGCCGGCGGCAACGTGGTGCCGTCCGATTTCCAGCCTACGCCAGCTGGCCTCGAACAGGTGCGCCAGAATATCCTCAAAGCCGGCATCGTCGGCCGCCTGGTCGCCAACGATTTCTCCGGGGCAATTATCAGCGCTCAGCTGATGGAAGTGAATCCGTCCACGGGGGAGAAGCTCGATTACATTGCCGTGGCGCACCAGCTTGAGGAGAAGATTCGTAAGCCGTTCGACACGGACCAGGTCAATGTGCATATCATCGGTTTCACCCAGGTGATCGGTGACATCGCTGATGGTGCCAAACGGGTGGTGATCTTTTTTGTCCTGGCGTTTTTCATCACCGGGCTGTTGGGGTATCTCTATACTCGCTCGCATCGGCTCACCGCGCTGCTGGTCTGTTGCTCCATGGTGGCGGTCGTCTGGCAGTTGGGCGGGTTAACCCTGCTCGGCTACGGCATCGACCCGATGGGGATCCTGGTGCCCTTCCTGATCTTCGCCATCGGTACCAGTCACGGTGTCCAGATGATTACCGCCAACCGAGTGGAGATCTTCGAGGGGGCGACCAGCATGAATGCCGCCCGGGCCAGCTTCCGGCGGCTGTTGATTCCCGGCGGTGTCGCCTTGCTTTCCGATACGATCGGCTTTATCACCATCATGCTGATCGATATCCGTGTTATCCAGGAGATGGCGATCACGGCCAGTCTCGGCGTGGCGGCGATTATTCTGACCAACCTGTTCCTGCTGCCGGTGCTGCTCTCCTGCATCAACTACCCGGAGGACTATCGCCACCGGCTTGAAGCACGCATCGAGCGTATGGACCACATTTGGCTGCAGGTCTCACGTCTGGCCAAACCCTGGCCGGCGCTGGTGGTTATCCTGCTCGCCTGCGGTCTGCTCGGTTACGGCGCCATGCGCGGTACGGAAGTGCAGATTGGTGATCTGCATCGCGGCGTGCCGGAACTGCGTCCCGATTCCCGTTACAATCTGGATACGACCATGGTCGCCGATCATTTCTCGATCGGAGTCGACATGCTGACGGTGATTGTCGAGGCGCCGGCCGATGGCTGCATCGACCACCCGGTGATCGACGCGGTCGACCGGTTCGCCTGGCGCATGCAGAACACCGCCGGTGTGCAATCGGTGGTCAGCTTGCCGCAGATTACCAAGGTGATCAATGCTGGCTGGAACGAGGGCAGTCTCAAGTGGCGGGTTCTGCCGCGTAGTAGCCAGATGTTGGTGGAGGCGGTGCAGTACATCCCGACCACGAGCGGCCTGCTCAACGCCGACTGTAGCGTGATGCCGGTGATTATTTTCACAACCGACCACAAGGCGGAGACGCTGGCGCATGTGGTGGCCGAGGTGAAACGGTTCCAGGCGGAGGAGGGTAGCGACCAGCTACGCTTCCGGCTCGCCTCCGGCAATGCCGGGGTGATGGCGGCCAGCAATGAGGAGGTCGCCGCAGAACAGTTCCCGATTCTGATCTATGTCTTCTCGATTATCATCGGCCTCTGCCTGATCACCTTCCGTTCCCTCAGAGCGACCCTCAGCATCATCCTGCCGTTAGGCCTGGTGTCGCTGCTGGCCTATGCCCTGATGGCGGAACTGGAGATCGGCTTGAAAGTCTCCACCCTGCCGGTGGTCGCCCTCGGCGTCGGTATTGGTGTCGACTACGGCATCTATATCTATAGCCGTTTCCAGCGGTTCCTAAACCAGGGGATGACGATCTTCCAGGCCTATCACGAGACGCTCAAGGTCACCGGTAGCGGTGTGGTTTTTACCGGGGTGACTCTGGCGATTGTGACGGCGACCTGGATCGTGTCGCCCTTGCAGTTTCAGGCTGACATGGGGATTCTGCTGACTTTTATGTTCCTGGTGAATATGCTGGCGGCCATCTTCCTGCTGCCCGCCCTGGCCAGCTGGCTGCTGCGGATCGGCTCCCGTCGTTAAATAGGTCCGTTCCGTCTTTTCAGAGAAACCGTTTCTATGACTCGATCCGACGCGAAAAATAATCCTCCTGGTGCTTGGCGTCCTGTTTCAAAATCGGTGATCGCTGCGATCATGGCGTCCTGTCATGCGTTCGCTGAGCGGCCGGTTTTTGTTTATCGGGTTTCCGGCAAGGAATTTACGGTTTCCTACGCCAAGCTGCGTGAAGATGTGGTGTTGCTGGCTCGGGCGTTCAAAGAGCGCAAGGTGGAAGTGGGCAGCCGGGTTTTTATCCTGTCTGATAACCGCTATGCCTGGATGGTGACCGACCTGGCCCTGATGGCCTTGGGGGCGGTCAGTGTGCCGCGCGGCAGCGATACCCCCTCTCAGGAACTGGAATATATTCTCGACCATGCCGAATGCACGTTTCTGGTTGCCGAGACCGACGCTCTTCTGGATCGTCATCAGGAGGTTCTGGGCCGGCATAAGGAGATTCGCTCGATTTTCCTGATTGAGGGAGTCAAAACGCACAAGCTGTTCAGCAAGCTTTACAGCTACAATGACCTGCTCGACGATCGCTCCTTGACCCCGGCCGACTTTGCCGAGTTCGACGCGATGGTCTCCGCCCACTCCCTGAATGACCTGGTGACCCTGATCTACACCTCGGGGACGACCGGCAATCCCAAAGGGGTGATGTTGACCCACGCCAACATCCTCTACAATGTCGAGAAGCTGCCCCCTATCGTGCGTCTGTGCAAGACAGATCTATGGGTCTCGATTCTGCCGAGTTGGCACATCTTTGAACGGGCCGCTGAATACGTCGCCCTCTACGGTGGTAGCTGTATCGTCTATTCCACCCTGAAAACCTTTGCCGCAGATCTCGAGCATTATCGGCCAACCGTGGTTGCCACAGTGCCCCGCCTGTGGGAGGCGCTCTACAGCAAGGTGAGCAATACCGTTGCCGAGAAGGGGCGTGTCGCGCAGACCCTGTTCAAAGCACTGGTCCGGATTTCCATTCGTTATCACCGGGCCCGTCGCCAGTGGGCAGGCTGTACGCCACAATTCAAAAAGACCGTGTGGCCGGTCCGTGCCTGGCGCAAGCTGGTTGCTGCGGTCGAGGTCGTCCTGCTGGCGTTGCCCTATGCGCTCGCACAGAAGAAACTGGCCCCACTGCGGCAGAAGTTTGGCGGACAGTTGCGCATGGCGATCAGCGGCGGCGGCAGCCTGCCCGCCTACCTGGAACAGTGGCTGGATGCGATAGGCTTACGCATCGCCAATGCCTACGGTATGACCGAATGTGCCCCGGCGATTGCCGGCCGCGGCTTCAACAGCGAGATGTTTGGAACTCTTGGGCCGCCGGTGGAGGGGACTGAACTGCGGATCGTGGACAGTGACGGGCGTGTCGTCCCTGCCGGCGTCGAAGGCGAGATTGAGGTCAAAGGGCCCCAGGTGTTCCCAGGGTATTACAACGAGGAGGAGGAAAATCGTAAAGCCTTCACGGAGGAGGGGTTTTTCCGGACGGGTGACTTGGGAATGCTGACCATGTCGGGGGAATTGCTGTTGACCGGGCGCTGCAAGGAAATCATCGTGCTGGCCAGCGGCGAGAATATTGATCCGACACGCATTGAGGGGGCGATGGGACAGCTGCCCTTCGTGGCGGACGCGGTGCTGGTCGGGCAGGATCGCAAGGGTCTTGCCGCCCTGATCGTGCCGGACTGGGAAAAACTGAAAGACTTTTTCGCCGAGAAATTCCACCAGGATTCGGAAAGCACTGAAGACCTTCAGAAAGATCCGGCCCTGCGTGAGCGGGTCAGGCAGGAGATCAATCGTCTGTTGCAGGCCAAGAACGGCTTCAAGCCCTACGAGAAGTTGCAGAAGATCGATTTTCTGAAAAAAGAGTTTACCGTGGGTGAAGAGCTGACCAACACCATGAAGAAGAAACGTCACGTAATTGAAAAGCAGTACCGGGAGTTGATTGACCGGTTGTTCAAATAACTGCTGCGCCGAGCATGATTTGATGTGTCAGGGTTCTCGAACGGGCCTTGACCCTTGGAGAGTGAAACCATGAGTGATTTGCTATCGTGTCCGGAATGTGGCTCCGAATACACCTACGAAGATCGGGGGCTGTTTGTGTGCCCGGAATGTGCCCATGAATGGGCTGTCGAAGCTGTTGACGAGGGAGCTGACTCCGCAAAAGTTATCCGTGATGCGCACGGCAATCTTCTGGAAGATGGCGATACCGTGACAGTCATCAAAGACCTCAAGGTCAAAGGTTCTTCCCTGGTGGTCAAGGTCGGCACGAAGGCTAAAAACATCCGGCTGGTTGACGGTGATCATGATATTGACTGCAAGATTGACGGTATCGGCGCCATGAAACTGAAGTCGGAATTCGTGAAAAAAGCCTGAGCGCATTCACAAAGCGTGTCCTGTGAGTGGCTTAATTGATGGAGTGGTTGCCCTGCAGGGAGAACTCCAGCGCTTCAAATACCTGTTGATCATACAGCGTGTTAACGTCTTTGCGGATCATGTTGAGAGCGGTGTCAACAGGAAGAGATGTCCGGTAATGCCGCTCCGCGGTCAAGGCTTCAAAAATATCTGCCACGGCAATGATTTTTGCTCCCAAGGGAATATCTTCCCCCTTCAAACCATACGGATACCCTGAACCATCCAGCTTTTCATGGTGTGCTTCGGCAATTTCCGGCACATTGCTCAAGGTTGTTTTGAAATTGATCTGGCGCAGAATGGCTCCAGTCTTTTGTGCATGTGTCTTGATTTGTTCGTATTCAGATGGCGTTAATTTGCCGGGTTTTTTAAGGATGTCATCCGGGATCGCAAGTTTTCCATAGTCATGGAGCAAAGCGGCCACCCGGACGGCTTCGCAGAAGTCATCATCCAGATGCATAACCCTGCAGATGTCCAGGGCATATTCAGTGACTTTGACGGAATGGCCTCTCGTCAGGGAATCCCGGGCGTCGATACTGGCGGACATCACTTTCAAAAGAGTTTCGAACTGATCCTCCTTTTCCTTAAGAAGATTGACGTTGTGCAGGCTTGTTCCCACAGAAGGGGCCACCCCTTCAATCATGCTGAGGTCTAATTGGGCCATGGGCCGTCGGGAGCGGGGGGTGTCCATCATGAGGACGCCAATTGGCTCGCCCTCGACGCAAATAGGACTGCAGATCAGGGATTTTACCTCCAGGCGTTCTGCGACACTTCGGCTGCGCTCGGATAAACGAGGTTGGTGCGCGTCCAGATCGTTGATCAACATTGATCGATTTTCACGGAAGCAACGAACCAGAATGTCTTCAGAATTAGGCTTGTTCAGATGAAAGAGCACGCTGGCAAAAACCTTCAACTGCATTTTGGAGTAGCCGTAACCACCCCGGAATTTGAGCTGAGTCCGGTCGTTGTTGACCAGAAGGATCGCGCACCGCTCAAAATCGAGCCTTTTTTTCAAAACGGCTGAGACATCTTTCAGGATGTCATCCGTTGTCGAATCGTGTTTGAGGGCGACACCAATTTCCTTGACGGTCATGGCGTTGTTATAGGTGACGTTGATTTGATCAACCAGTTTCTCTGTGATACCGCCTGTCTGCATCAGACTGTCGTGGATCTCTGCTTTTTTAGAATGTTCAGCCAGGAAATTCAGCCCGGTCAGAATGGCCAGGGAGATGGGCAGTAAAGCGGTGGCTGTTGTCATCGGGCTGGTTGTACAGACGACGAGAGATGTGAGCAATAAAATCCAGGTGCTATGGATTCTAAGCTTACGCCATTTTGTCGAAGGCAGTGCATCCCAGTTGATTTCGTAGCGACAGGCCCCTGCGCCTCTGGATATGCACTCTGTGTGTTTGATGCCAGGTTTGTTGTAATTAAAAATCATGACGCCGGACTCAAAAAATCCCATCCGGTTTTCACACTGGAAAGGCTCTTCAGAAACCCCCGGGTGCGGTGTGACCACGATTTCGACCGAGTTGCCTGAAACCTGTGTACATCTGTAAGTTGACGAGCGGGTTAGTTTTGAGCTTAGTTGCTCAATCATTCTAAACATGCGCCTGGGACCAACGGCACTCAGAATGTATTGACGCATGACTCCTAAGGCATTTGCGGACACAGCAAAGCGACCAGCCTCCCGGGCAATCTGATCACAGCCGGTCATGGTTACGGCCGTTTCGTGAAACCTGTTTGCTTGCTCCTGGGTGAACCAGTGGCCTTGGTCATAGACCTCGGACAGTCTTATCCCCGACTGTTGCGCAAGATCGTGGAGGTCAATGCCCGGGTAGCGGGAGTGAATAAATTTGAAATACGTCTCAAATATCCTGCTGTTGTAAAGCTCTTGCCTATTCATGATGCAGCCTGTTACTCAGTTTCAGAGATCTTCGTTGTTCCGCTCAAAAGTGCCTGCTCGCTATCTCCAGGGGGTTTCCCTGTGTGGTGCAAAAGTCAAACTGGATGCGCCGCCTGCAGTTCCGCCAAGACGTTGAGTGTAAAAAAAATAAAAAAGCAACAGCAACAGGTGTTCGGCCACGTCACGGCGAGTTTTGTCGCGAGTTTTCAATGATCGACAAAAGGCTGAAGCCTTTGGGTGAACAATTAATGTCCAATGACAATCTGCATTATGGATTTCAACTGATTTTCCTCGATTGGCTTGCGAAGAAAGGTTGAAATCCCCATCATTCTTGCCTCTGAAATTTTGGCCTCGTCATTTTCAGATGAAAGCATGATGAGTGGCACAAACCGGCAGTTTGGTATCTGTTTCGCGCGTTTCGTAAATTCAATACCATCCATCCCCGGCATATTCAGGTCCGTGATGATCATGTCAAACCTGGTGGATTCAGCATGTCGGCAGGCTTCAATACCATTTAATGCTGTTGTGATCTCATAGTTGAGTGAACTCAAGATATCGTCAAGCATAGACAAAACGACTGGCGAATCATCGACGACGAGGATCTGTTTCTTCATGCGTGCCCCTAATATTTTATGTGGTCAGCACCTGTTCCTGTGGCCACAGAGTGTGGACCAAGACATTGCAGATTAATCCTTTATGATAATATTAGAACAACGTTTCGTTTTCTGAGACTAAACCAAAACTCCAGATAAAGTCAATAATTATAATAAGTTAAAATGACCCTTTTTGTGATATTTTAAGGTTGTGAAAAATACACACGATTGTGTTGCAACTGTTTAGCAAATATAGTTATTTTTGTAATGAGGAGCAGTAGAAAAGTGGGAGGCTGTAATAATTTGTGGCGATATTTTTCATTGCAGCGGTAAAAGGGGGAGTCTGATATGTCTGATGCTTGCGGTACATAGCCAAGATCCGGTTTCCTATGCCTGGGGAGCACGTGACTTAATTCATAAAATTAGTTGGGCAGAAATAGAAAAAGGGTCATCTTCTCATGGGAGAAGATGACCCTTTTCATTTTTGGCGTCCCCAAGGGGATTCGAACCCCTGTCGCCGCCGTGAAAGGGCGGTGTCCTGGGCCAGGCTAGACGATAGGGACTTGGAGCCTAAAACTTTCGCATCCGGCAGGAAGGCCCTGTCGGATGCGAAATGAAAAATGGTGAGCCGGGAGGGGATCGAACCCGCGACCATCTGATTAAAAGTCAGATGCTCTACCAACTGAGCTACCGGCCCACAGAAGGAACTTTATAGCTGGAAGCTTTTTGAGTGTCAACTCTTTTTTCGAAAAATGTTGCTAGCTTCTCAGGCGAACGGGTTGGTGACCTGGATGGTCTGATCCCGCCGGGGGCCAACGGAGATCAGGGCAGCCGGGCAGCCGGTGACTTCTTCCATCTTGGCCAGGTAGACCTTGGCCTTCTCCGGGAGCTCGTCATAGGTCTTGGCCTCGGAAATGTCGCACAGCCAGCCTTCCATCTCCTCGTACACCGGCGTGCAATCGCGCTGCACTTCTGGGTCACGCGGGAAGCCCTCCAGCATTTTGCCCTGGTAGGCGTAGGCGGTGCACAGCTTGATGGTTGGCAGTTCGCTGAGCACATCCAGCTTGGTGATCGCCAGTCCGGTCAGGCCGTTGATGCGCACAGCTTCTTTGAGAGCTACGGCATCGAACCAGCCGCAGCGACGCGGCCGGCCGGTGGTGGCGCCGAACTCCTGGCCCGCCTTGCGGAGGTTTTCACCCATCTCGTCATGCAGTTCAGAGGGGAAAGGCCCTTCGCCGACCCGGGTGCAGTAGGCTTTGGAGATGCCGATCACGGAGTTGATCACCTGCGGGCCGACACCGGCACCAGTGCAGACCCCGCCGGTCACCGTGGAGGACGAGGTGACGTAGGGGTAGGTGCCATGGTCGATGTCGAGCATGGTGCCCTGCGCGCCTTCAAAGAGGACATTCTTGCCGCCACGGATGCTCTCATCGAGCAGGGTGGAGGTGCAGCCCAGGTACTTTTCGATCTGACGGGCGTAATTGTTGTATTCCTCAAAGATCTGCGCAGCGTCGAGAGTCGCTTCGTTGAAGTAGTTCTCCAGGAAGAAATTCTTTTCCGGGAGGAGCTCATTGATGCGCTTTTCCAGGAGATGCGGTTTGATTAGCTCGTAAAACCGGATGCCGCGTCGACCGATTTTGTCCTCGTAGGTTGGACCGATGCCGCGTCCGGTGGTGCCGATTTTGCGGTCGGCCGACTTTTCCCGGGCCAGGTCGACAGCAACATGCCAGGGCATGATGATGTGGACATTACCGTCGATTACCAGCTGGGAGTCGTCCTGCAGGTAACCTTTTTTCTTGAGATTATGCACTTCCTCCAGGAAGACCTTCGGGTCGAGCACGACGCCGTTGCCGATGATGCAGCGTTTACCGGCATGCAGGATGCCGGACGGGATCAGGTGCAGCACGGTTTTTTCGTCGCCGACCACCAGGGTGTGACCGGCGTTGTTGCCGCCCTGATAACGGACAACTTCTTGGGCGTTTTCCGTGTAGATGTCGACAATCTTGCCTTTGCCTTCGTCGCCCCACTGGGCGCCTATGATGACAACATTTGCCATGGTGTTATTTGCTCCAGAAAATGAATTAGAGACGCAGGTCCCCGGCCAGAGTCGCTGACATGTCCAAGGAGGTTTCTCCCTCGTCGGCGGTGTTGACCAGAGTCAGACAGGTTGCGTCCTGATGAATGATTAACAAATTGCGAAAGTGCATTCGACGTGCGTAAGCCAGGCTTTCCTGGCGATCTTTCGTGTTGATGTCGCGAGCGACGGTGTAGCCTTGAGTGCGCAGGGCCGTGGCCAGGCGATGGGCCGGTGTCATGTCGGTCGCTTCGGAAAAGAGCAGAATGTCGCTGCCGAAAGCGACCCGTTCGTCAAGGGCCTTGTCGAGGGCGAACAGCAGGTTGAGCAGGCTGAAGGTCAAGCCGGTCGCTGGTGCCGGGAAGCCGTAGCGGGCGGTCAGCCCGTCGTAACGGCCGCCGGCGCAGACGGCCTGCCCGAAGCCGCTCAGAAAACCCTGGAAGATGATGCCGGTGTGATAGTCGAAGCCGCGCAGCTCGCCCAGGTCGATGGTGATGTGTTCCGCGACGCCGTAGCTCTCCAGAGTCGCGAGAACCTGGTTGAGGTTGTCGAGCGCGCGCCGGGAGTTGTCGTTGCTGACGGCGGCTGCAGCCCTTTCCAGGGTCTCCGTGCCGCCAAACAGGCGCGGCAGCGCCAGCAACTCTTCTTTCTGACGATCGGTAACCGGCAGGGTTTCGAGCATTCTCTGCAGACTGGAGAGGTCTTTGCCGGCAATCGCCGTGCGTACGGCCTGAGCCTGCGGACCGGGCAGCTCCAGCCCGTCCAGGATGCCGCGCAGAAATTCCACCTGGCCGATGTCGATGGTGAAGTCGTTGGCGCCGACCGCCTGCAGGCCTTCGATCGCCATGGCGATCATTTCGGCATCTGCTTCGGGATTGTCCAGACCGATCAGTTCCACACCGGCCTGGTGAATACCGCGGTCCTTGCCGAGTCGCTGCTCGGCGTGGCGCAGCACGCTGCCGTTGTAGCAGAGCCGAAACGGCAGAGGCAGTTCCTGCATGCGGGTTGCCGCAATGCGGGCGACCTGTGGGGTGATGTCGGGGGGGAAGGCGACCAGGCGACCGCTCTGGCGGTCATCAAACCGGAAGGTTTTCTCACGCAGATCCTCGCCGAGGCCCAACTCGAGGACGGCCAGGTCTTCCAAGGGGGCTGGTGCTACCAGGCGGAAGCCCCAGCGATAGAAGACGTCTTTCAGACGGGTCTGCAGGTATTCCAGTTTGTTTGCCTTGATCGGCAGAAAATCTTTGACGCCCGTGGGCAGACGGGTTTCGATCGAATTGACCACGTTAACTATCCTTGTTGATGCCGATCAAAAAGTTATCTGGTGGGCCGACAGGATATGCTCGTGAGCCCGTAGTTTGTCTAGGGTGTCTTCCGGGATACTGCTGTCGACGCTGATCAGGGAGACGGCCTTGTCGTTAATGACCTGGCGGGAGAGGTTCATCATCGCAATGTTGATGTTCGCTTCGCCGAGAACCTGACCGATATAGCCGATCATACCCGGTCGGTCGGCGTTGAACAGAACGAGAATGTGTCCCTTTGGAATGGTTTCGACGCTGTAGCCGTCCATGCTGACGATACGATAGTCACGTTCGTTGAACATGGCCCCGGTGACGCAATGTTCACCGCTGCTGCCGGTGATGGTCAGCCGGATCAGGCTGGAATATCCCAGCGATTCCTTGCTCTTGGTTTCCATGATGCGGATGCCGCGCTCCCGGGCAAGATGGGGAGCGTTGATGTAGTTGACCGTGGGGCCGACCATCGGGGTCAGCAGGCCCTTGAGTGCGGCCATGCTGAGCGGTGCGACCGGGAAGTCGGAGACGCTGCCGGCATATTCGAGACGGACCTCTTCGACCCCCTTGGCGGACAGTTGGGCCTGGAAGGCGCCTAGGCATTCCGCCATGTTGATGTAGGGCCGCAAGGTCTGTAACAGTTCTGCACTGATTGAGGGGACGTTGACTGCGTTGACGATCATGCCCTGCTGCAGAAAGTCAATCACCTGGCGGGCGACCTGCACGGTGACGTTGATCTGGGCATCGCGCGTGGCGGTTCGCAGGTGGGGGGTGCAGATCACCTGGTCGGACTTCAAGAGCGGATGGTCTGGCGGTGGGGGTTCTTTACAGAACACATCCAGCGCCGCGCCAGCAATCTGGCCGCTTTCCAGGGAAGCAATCAGAGCGTCTTCGTCGATCAAGCCACCAGTAGCGCAGTTGATGATATAGCTGCCCGGCTTCATGCTCGCAAGCGTCTCTGCATTCAGGAGGTTGCGGGTTTCAGCGTTGAGCGGGGTGTGCAGGGTCACAAAATCGGCGCGGGCCAGCAACTCTTCCAGCTCAACCTGCTCGGCGCCGAGCAGACGGATGGTTTCGCCGGCGAGATGCGGGTCGTACACCACGGCTTTCATCTTGAGCGCGCGGGCGCGTTCGATGACGAGGCGGCCGATTTTGCCGGCACCGACGACTCCAAGGGTCTTCCCGGCGATCTCAACACCGTAATAGCGATCCGTTTCCCAGTGGCCGCTCTTGGTCGAGGTACAGGCGGAAGGGATCTGTCTGGCCAGGGCCATGAGCATGGCAATGGTGTGCTCGGCAGTGGTTGTCGTGCTGCCGAACGGCGTGTGCATGACAACCACGCCCTTGTGATTCGCCGCCTCCAAATCGATATTGTCTGTGCCGACACCGGCGCGGCCGATCGCCTTCAGGTTGCGGGCAGCAGCAAAGACCTCTTCGGTGACCTGGGTACCGCTACGGATGACCAGAGCATCGACGTCCTGAACCGCTTGCAGCAACTCCTCGCTGGACAGACCAGGTTGGTAGTCGACAGTGAAGTCGCCGGCAGATTCGAAGAGCTTGAGCCCTTCCGCAGGAAATTTGTCGGAAATCAGGATCTTCATGGGTTCTCACCGCAAAAAATAATCACATGGGAAAGAGGGATTACTCCCTTTCCCCAACGTTACAAACTAGCAACCGGGACACCAGCTGTCAAGCGCAAAGGCGGCGTTTTTCTGTCGGTATTTCCCCTGAATCGGTGGAAATCAGCTGCGCAGAGACTGCTGCCGCAAAAAGTCTGTCAACAGGCGGACGCCGACGCCGGTGCCGCCTGCCGGGCCGTCGGGGGACGCTGCGCTGCGCCAAGCGGTGCCGGCAACATCCAGATGCGCCCATTGCATCCCTTTGGTGAACCTGCCCAGGAAGGCGGCTGCAGTGATGGCCCCGGCTGGTCGTCCCCCGGTGTTTTTGATGTCGGCTACGGAGCTTTTGATCTGCTCGTCGTACTCATCCCAGAGTGGCAAAGGCCAGAGACGTTCGCCGCTCTGGTCGCCCGCCTTGCGCAACGCCTCGATCAGGCGTTCGTCGTTGCCGAGGACCGCGGTCGCGTGATGTCCAAGCGCGATGATGCAGGCGCCGGTCAGGGTTGCCAAGTCGATCACCTGACGTGGTTCGAAGCGTTTGACGTAGGTGAGCGCGTCTGCGAGGATCATTCGCCCCTCGGCGTCGGTGTTGAGCACCTCGATAGTTTGTCCGGACAGGCTGGTCAGGATGTCGCCCGGTCGGATGGCTGTGCCGGAGGGCATGTTCTCTACGGCCGGGACCACGCCGACCAGATTGATCGGTAGTTCGAGCAGGGCGGCGGTCAGCATGGTGCCGAGCACCGCGGCGGCGCCGGCCATATCCATCTTCATTTCATCCATTTTTTCGGCGGGTTTCAGCGAGATGCCGCCCGCGTCGAAGACGACCCCCTTGCCGACCAGGGCAACCGGTGCTTCTCCTGCGCCGCCGCCCTGGTATTCGAGGGTGATCAGAAAGGGTTCGCGGGCGCTGCCCTGGGCAACGCCCAGCAAGGCGCCCATTCCTTCCTCGCGTAGCGTGTCGCGGCCCATGATCTCGCAGCGCATGCCGGTCTCTTCCGCAATGCTGCGGGCCTGCTCGGCCAGGAACGCTGGAGATTTGATGTTGCCCGGTTCGTTGACCAGATCCCTGGCCAGAAAAACGCCGCGCACCAAGTTGCGGGTGTTGGCGATTTCGCGCGCGGCCAGCGTCTGTTCCGCCGGCGTGTTGACGAGCAGGGAGATTGTCTCCGGAGAGGTCTCCTGGCGGGCATCTTCACCCGTCTGGTAGCGGTCGAAGCGGTAACCGGCCAGCAGCAGTCCTTCCGCCGTTGCCCGAATCCGGTCGGCCAGTGGCGTATTCGGCAGGTCGAGCAGGGACAGGGCGCAGCTCAGGGTGCGTAGTTTGCTTTTTCGGAGTTGGCCGATGGCGGTGGCTGCCGCTTTGCGGAGCTGTCCGGCAGTGCAGTTGCGGCGTGTTCCCAGGCCAGTCAGCACAATGCGGGCCGCCGGGAGTGTTCCGAGCGGGCGCAGCAGCAGGGTCTCTCCCGGTTTGCCCGCAAACTCTCCGGCGCGCCGGGCTTTGGTAAGGGTGTTTTGGAGCTGGGTGTCAAGCTCCTTCAGCAGCGGAGTGCTGAAGTCTTTTTCAAAGACGCCCAGAATCAGGCAGTCGGTTTTCTGTTTTAAGGGGCTGGTTCGGCAGATTTTAGCTTGCATCAATCGGTTGACTCCGTGGTTCGGGGGTGGAAAGTGTGGAGGGCGGGCCTTTGCCAGCTGATGTCGGTTCAGTGCTTGCCCAGCTTTGCCAGAAGTTTTCCGGCGGAACGGTTGAGGAAGTGTTCCCGTTCCAGAGAGGCAAAGACCGGATTTTTACGCAGGCCGAGACGGTGCAGCTCGTCGATAATCGGCTGATATCGCTTGTGCTTTAAACCCTTGCGGAACGTGAGGATGGCGCGTTTTCTCTGCCGGGCCAGTACGTAGACGCGCCCCAGCATGTAGTAGTGCTCCGGGTTGTTCGGCTCTACAGCCAGGGCCTGCTGGCAAAGTTTTTGCGCTTTCTGGAACTGACGACGTTCCCGTGCCAGGCAGTAGGCGAGAGCCGACTGGATGGTCGGTGTGGGCTGGACCTGAACGGCATTTTCCAGGTGCATCAACGCGACCAGGGTGTCGTCCTGGCGCAGCGCGTTCAAGCCTTTTTCAACCATCTCCTGGCTGGATGTATCCATAGGTGTTTTTCCTTGTAGGGTGAAACTCTATTAGTTTCTAAACAGGATAACCCAGCTTGCCCAAACCGGCAAGTCAGCCGGTTTGGGCAATGCGATAAATCTTGCGTCATGCGGGCAGTGATGCTAGCCTAAAAGACTGATTTTCCTGTTTAATGACTCCATTTGTAACGTGCTAAGGCTCGGCGGCGCAGAGAAATAACCATGGCGGGTGTTTTACGAATCATCGGAATGCTGCTTGTTGTGTTGACAGGCGTATTGCTGCACGGGCCGCTTGCGGCCGAGGGCCACGAGTTCCTGACCCTGCGGTTTATCGGGCCGGACCCCCTGCAGCGGTTGTTCATGCCGAAAATGGGGGAACTGTTTTTCGAGCAGACCGAGATTCATGTCGATGTTGTGAAGGGAAGCGCGCAGCAGGGTCTGCAGGCCGTGTTGTCCGGTGAGGCTGACCTGACCGGCCTGGACAGGCCGTTGACCGATGTCGAAAAAGCGCAAGGCCTGGTTGCCCACACGTTGGGTTGGGACGCCCTGGCGGTCGTTGTCCATCGCGACAACCCGCTCGCCGGTCTGGAGATGGAAACGCTTCGGGGTATTATGTCTGGGCGTATCACCCGGTGGCAGGATTGCGGAGGCGCGGACCTGCCGGTCGTGGTCGTGGCCTGCCCGCGGGGGTCGCGGGTCAGAGGGCTTGTGCGCGAACTGGTTCTGGCTGAGGAACCTCTGCTGCGCCGGGCGGTCGTTTCGGCAATCGTCGACCAGGCGGACAACCATGTCGCCATGTTCCCGGGCGGGATTGCTCTCCTCGGGGCCACCATGGTTGATAACCCCAAGGTCAAAGTTCTGCTGATCGAAGGTGCTGCGCCGGTTGTAACGGCTCTGGCCAGTGAACGCTATCCGTTGACCAAACCGCTTTCCCTGGTGACCCGTGGCGAGCCACGGAACGAGCTGGCCGTGCTGGTCGACCTGGCGCGCGGTTCCGTCGGCAAAAGTATTTTCGCGGAACATTTTATCCCGCGGCTGCAAGAGTGAGAAGATGTACACCAGGTTGCTGCTGGTGGCGTAAACGGTTTTTTTGATGAGGTCATAATATGAAACTGCGCTTCAAAATTCTGCTTGCCCTAGTGATTGTCTCGGTTGTGCCTCTGGTGGTATCCCTTTGGATTGCCGGCGGGATGTCGATCAAGGAGCTGGAAGTTCAGTTGGCGGACCGGGTAGAGCGGGCGTCGATTTTCCTGCAGCAGACCACGACGAATTCGTCGACAGAGAATCTGAAATATATCAAGCTTTTGGCCGGCAACCCGTTCATGGTCAACGCAGTTTACTCTACGACCTTGAGCGGAGATGAGTCGCAACTGGTCTCCGTGCTGACCAACGAAGACCTGCCCTTCGACCAGGTGCAAATTCTGGACATTGAGGGCAACCAGATTTACCGGCGTATGTATGACATGGACGAGCTTCCCTCCACGTCCGGTGTGGAGCATCCGGTCATTGAAGCGACGCTGGAGGGTGAGGCCTATGCGGAAACCGGGGTGTTCGATGGTCGCATGGCGATTGTTGCGGCGGCGCCGATTCAGATGTACGGCGACCCGATCGGTCATATAGTCGGTGTGACGTTTTTCGATGCACGCATGGCCAGGCGTTTGAAGAGCCTGAGTGCAATGGAGATCGCTTTTTTTGACGGCCGCGGTATTTTTTACTCCACAGCGGAAGAGCTGGGGCGCATCAACCTTGATGAGGTCCTCAACACCAATGAGTTCCAGATGCAGATCGAAGGGCGCAACCAGCGAGTGTCCTACGTGTCGATCGGCAATAAGGAACGGGGTGTGCTGATGGCTCTGGATATAACCGACATCGGCCTGGCCGAAGGACGCATTCAGAAACTGTTGCTGATTGTTGCGACGGTGGCGACCATGGCTGCCTTGTTGGTTGGCATGTTTGTGGCGGCGGGGATCGTGCGGCCTTTGCAGCAAGTGGTCGGCAACCTGAAAGAGATTGCCGAAGGTGAGGGTGACCTGACGCGGGAGCTGGCAGTCAAGAGCAAAGATGAAGTCGGCCTGCTGGCGACCAGTTTCAACGGTTTCCTGCTACGGCAGCGGGAGCTGGTGAGCCGGGTCCTGGGCGTCACCCGGGAGCTGTCGGAGTCCAACGAGAGAATCAAGTCCTCGTCGCATGAGGTAATGGAAGGTGCGGTGCGCCAGTCGCAGTCGCTGGAAGAATCCTCGCGTGGCATCGAGGGGATTGATGAGGCTGCGGGCGGAATTTCGGAAAGTACGGGGCACCTGGTCTCTGCGGCGGAGGAAAGCTCCTCGGCTATGCTCGAGCTGGGGGCGACCATCGAGGAAATCGCCAGTCAGATGGAGAAGCTGTTCGCCACCGTTGATGAAACCTCCAGTTCGATCAATGAGATGTCGGTCGCCAGCCAGGAGGTGTCGGAAAATGTCAACATCCTGACTTCGTCGACGGAAGTGACCGTCTCGTCGATGATGGAAATGGATGCCTCCATCAAGGAGATCGAGGAGAATGCCGCCCTGACCAGCCAGTTCTCCAACGAGGCGGCGGAAGATGCCCAGCAGGGCAAGCATACGGTCGAGGAAACCATCCGCGGCATCGAATCGATTCGCGACACAGTTGATCACGCCAGCCAGGCAATTATGGAGCTGGGCAACCAGTCGAGCGAAATCGGCAAGATTCTGACCGTTATCGACGAGGTGGCGGACCAGACCAGCCTGTTGGCGCTGAACGCAGCGATCATTGCCGCCCAGGCGGGCGAGCATGGCAAGGGCTTTGCTGTTGTCGCCGATGAAATTCGCGAGCTGGCCGAGCGCACCGCCGTTTCGACCCGGGAGATTGCCACGATCATCGGCAACCTCCAGGAGGGAACCCAGGAAGCGGTGCTGGCTATGAACAAAGGCAGTGAACGAGTCCACGCGGAGGTCCAACGCTCGCAGCAGGCCGGCGTGGCCCTTGAGAAGATCCGGACCAGTACCCTGAAGGCGATGGAGCAGGTCAACGGCATCGTACGGGCGACCCAGGAACAGTCGCGGGGCAGCCGGCAGGTAACCGACTCCATGAATCAGGTCGCTTCCATGCTGGAGCAGATCGCCTCCGCGGTCAATCAGCAGTCGTCCGGCAACCGGCAGTTGGCGGAAAGCGCGGAAGCGATGCGGGATATCGCGGCGCACGGCAAGCAAAGTACCGGTGAACAGGCTCGCGGCGTACGCCAGATCACACAGAGCATGGAACAGATTCGCTCCATGATTGCCCGGATCGACGAGGCAACCAAGGAAATGTCCCAGCGCAGCCGACAGGTTGTCGATGCGGTCAACAGTGTCCACAAGGTGGCGGAGGGTAACGCCAGCCGGACAGCCGAGTTGGATCAGGTCGTCGAAGCGCTCGATCGTTTGACTGGTGAACTGCAAAGCGAGGTCGGGGCGTTCAAGGTATGATCGATCGGACCGTGTCCCTGACAATCCTGGGCTCCGGAACCAGTACTGGAGTCCCGGTTCTGGGGTGCGGGTGCGATGTCTGCCGTTCCGATTTGCCGCGCAACCAGCGCACCCGCTGCAGCGCTTTGCTGAGCTGGGCGGGGCGCAATATCCTGATCGATACCTCGACCGATTTTCGGCAGCAGGGGCTGCGGGCAGGTCTCGATCGGGTGGATGCGGTTCTGTTTACGCACACGCACGCGGATCACGTGCATGGGATTGATGATCTGCGCACGCTTTCTCCTGCGAGAGGCGCCGCCATCCCGGTGTACGGTTCACATCAGACGGTCGAGGCGATCCAGCGGGTGTTCAGCTATATTTTTCAGGGGGACGGCGAGCCTGGCTATCGGCCGCGTCTGCAGCTCAGTGCAGTGGCAGCCCCTTTCGAGCTATTTGGGCAGGTTGTGACACCTGTTCCGCTGGAGCATGGTGATGGGCAGTGCTTCGGCTACCGGGTCGGGCCGCTGGCCTATCTGACCGATTGCAGCAGGGTTCCCGAATCCTCGTTGCCATTGCTGGTCGGGCTCGAACTGCTGGTGGTGGATGCTCTGCGGTTTACCGCGCATGACAAACACTATACGATTGATGAGGCGATTGCGCTGGCGGGGGCTCTGGATGTCCCCCGGGCCGTGCTGACACACCTCGGCCATGATGTGGATTACGTTCGGCACGGTGCCGATTTACCGGCGGGCATCGAGTTCGCCTACGACGGCCAGCAGCTGACCCTGCAGGTCGGAAATTAACGTGGGACCAAAGAGACTGATGAGCACAACGCGACCCCAGGAAATACGACTGCACGGGCATCTCGACGATACCATCGAGTATTTTGCGATGGCCGTGGCTCGTGATGTTTACAGCCGTTATTTTTTCGAGACGGGTGAGACGTCGCTGCGGTTTTTTTCGCCCGGCAATGAATTTGTGCTGGAGGAGGCGCAAGCCAGGCACCGTGGCAACGGTGGCTCCTTCTGCGAATACATGTTCGGCGTCGACCAGCCGTTGGCGGATCTTGCCAAGACCGACGCCCGCAACCGGCTGGTGCTTTACGGGGCCTTTTATCAGCAGACTGGTCACCTGGAGTTTACGGCGAAAACGGATGAAATTCAGAGCTATGAGCGCATCTTTTTTGATGGCAATGCCATCCATAACTACTTTTTCTTTCTGACCGGATCGGTCTCGGGAGGTTTGCAGGAACAGCAGGAATCTTTAGCGCGGTTGCTCGGCAAGACCCTTAAGCAGTCGCCTAATGTTGGTCTTGGGGACGATGCGGAGTTAATGGAAGAGATCTATAGCCTGCTCGGGCATCGTAGCTCCTTCTACCTGGTCAAACTGGTCAACAAGAAGCACAAGCAGTATCACGATCTGTTCAGTGAACTCTACACCACCTACAAGGCGATTCCGGATGAAGAGTTCCAGCAGTTGCAGCAGTTGGCCGAAACGCTGCAGATCGACAAGTACCAGCAGGAGCGCATCCGGATTGACGTCATGTACAAGCATCCGGACAACCAGCGGATTGTCGATGAATACAAGAACATCCTGATCGAATGCAATCGCAAGGGCACCATCAACCAGCTGGAAAATGCTCGTCTGACCCGCTTGAAGACCCTTTCGGTGCGGAACAAAATCCCGTCAGCACTCTTCTATACGCTGGACGAATTACTCAAACATGACAAGTTGGTCGATCTGGACGAGCAGGATTATCTGGCTGAGACCCGGCAGGTTCTCGAGGGGATTTTCTTTGCCGAAGCCATGATTGACGTCAGCATCACCGCAGAGGATATGGGCGTGCTGCTGCACGCCAAGCGCCAGGCGAGTGAGAACCGCGACCATACCTTTGAACATATCCTGCTGGAAACCGGCAAGGCTTGTGATGAGACGATTCACGAAGGGGGGGACATCTCTCTGCTGGAGAACTTCTCGTACATCGTCACCTTCTTTGATCGCTACGACAACACCTCGGCGGTGATCAACGAACTGGCTTTTATGGAAAACTCCCGTTTTGCAGAGGAGCAGGTGCGCAGCCTGCTCGGCAGCAAGAAGGCTTTCTGCGAGCTGGGCCGGGATCTCTGGACCGACCTGTTTTTCCTGCCGATTTTTGAAAACAAGTACCTGGGGCAGTTCGGCCGCAAAAAGATTATCAGCCTCGAGAATGGCCTGAAGATGATTGAAGACGGTCGCCTCACAGTGGATGCCCTGCTGGTGCAAATCCGGGGGGTCGGGCAGGAGGAGCGTCTTTACGGAATCCTGCTTTCGCATGTAAAAGAGCGGATTCGCAATTTCTATTCGCGCTACAATACCCGCGCTGAGCAGGATGAACTGCTGGCCGAGGTCTCCGAAGAGCTGCACAACAAGAAAGTTTATGATGGCGAGATCCCGGCCGCCCTGTTCCGCAATGTTGTCGTCAACATCAAGAAAGAGGCGGTCTACCTGCACAACCTCCTGCCCGGCATTATTGCCGAACGTGATGTCGCACTGCGCGAGGACTTCCTTGACAACAGCGGCCTCGATCGGTTCTATGTGGAGGAGCTTGAACGGGAGTACTTTGAACTGAACAACCTTGACATGGACAACCTCTACCAGATTCGTAAAGGCTATGCCGATTGATGCGGCGGCCCCTGCTCTTGTACTGTCATTATGAAATCCTCCAGCCTCAACAAGATACGCAACATCGGCATCATCTCGCACATCGATGCGGGCAAGACGACCGTTTCCGAACGCTTCCTCTATTACACGGGTGAAATTCACAAACTGGGCGAAGTCCATGACGGTCTGGCGACCATGGACTGGATGGAGCAGGAGCAGGAGCGGGGGATTACGATTACCGCGACCAGCACCACCTGCTTCTGGAAAGACCTCTGGATCAACCTGATTGATACGCCCGGACACATCGACTTTACCATCGAGGTGGAACGCTCGTTGCGGGTTCTGGATGGTGCTGTGGCAATTTTCAGTGCGGTGGAAGGCGTTCAGCCGCAGAGCGAATCGGTATGGCGTCAGGCGAATCGTTATCAGGTCCCGCGGATCTGCCTGATCAACAAGATGGACCGGATCGGTGCGGATCACCAGGCTGTGTTGACACAGATGACGGAGCGTCTTGACGCGCGCCCGGTGTTGATGCAACTGCCTGTCGGTGAAGAGAGTGACTTCGTCGGCGTTATCGATCTGGTGGCGATGCAGCAACAGCTCTTCTCTGAAACAGATCTGGGCGCAACCGTTGAGACGACCGAGATTCCGGTGGAGTTGCAGCCGGAGGCCAAGGCGGCTCGGGACGTGCTGGTCGAGGCGGCCGCCGACTGGGACGATGAGCTGCTGGACAATTTTCTCGAAGGGCGGGAAATTGTCGCTGAGCGACTGCTCAAGGCCTTGCGACGTGCTGTTCTGGCTTGTGCCCTTTCCCCGGTTTACCTTGGTTCCGCTCTGCGCAACAAGGGGATTCAGCCGGTGCTTGATGCAGTCGGCAGTCTTCTGCCCTCTCCGTTGGATATCCCGCCGGTGCCGGCGCACCATCCGGAGAGCGGACATGCTGAAGAGCTTCGCTGTGACCCGACTGGTCCTCTCTGCGCTTTGGCCTTCAAGGTCCTCTCTGATGATGGCCGTAAACTGACTTATCTCAGGATTTATTCCGGCAGCCTGAAGGCGGGGGCGGTGATTTACAATTCAACCCGCGGTTGCCAGGAGCGTGTCGCCAGACTGTTTCGGATGCACTCCCATAAGCGAGAGCGGCTCGATCTGGCACAGGCTGGTGATATTGTCGCCGCGACCGGTTTGAAGGAGGCGCTGACGGGCGACGCGCTGTGTGCTCCGGAGCACCTGCTGATGCTGGAAGGTTTGCAGGTTGCCGAGCCGGTGGTGTCGCTGGCTGTCGAACCGAAGCGGATCCAGGATCGTGACAAGCTGGGGCTCTCCCTGGAGAAGCTGCAGTGGGAAGACCCGACTTTCCGTGTCCGGGAAGATGAAGACACCGGCCAGACCATTCTGACCGGAATGGGCGAGTTGCACCTGGATGTGGTGATGACCCGGCTTGATCGCGAGTTTGGAATTGCTGTCAATGCCGGTCAGCCGCAGGTCGTTTACCGTGAAACAGTGACGAAGCCGGTGGCTCACCAGGAAGTGTTCGAGCGCGAACTGGACGGCAAGATGCACCGGGGAGATGTCACCCTCCGATTGACTCCGTTGAAGCGGGGTGCCGGTATGCACTTTGTTCTGCCGAAAGACGCCGAAACGACGCTTCCGGAGGAAATCTGTCTGGCGCTGCAGGAAACCTTGCAGCAGATAAGCCAGTCCGGAGCGCTGATTGGCTATCCGCTGGTCGATATCGAGATTGCGGTTGAACGGCTGCCCTATGATGCCGGCACGACCTCAGTGCTGGGGATCCGGGCCGCGGTGCAAAAGGGGATGATGGAGGCAATTCGGGCGGCTCGACCGACGCTGCTCGAGCCGGTTATGGGGCTGGAGATCACCGTGCCGAATGAGTCTTCAGGGAAGGTTCTCGGCAGCTTGCAGCAGAAGCGTGGTCGGGTTGATGGTCATGAGGCGCAGGGTGTGGTGGATGTCATTCGGGCCAGTGTGCCTCTGTCGGAGATGTTTGGTTACATGACCGAGTTGCGCAGCGCCACCCAGGGGCGTGGAACCTTCACAATGGAGTTCAGTCATTACGATCTGGCGCCTGCTTCTGCTCTGGAGCGATTTGGGTTCTCGCAGAAATAACGACTTCTGGCCTCGCTTCTGGTGAGGCCTTTTTTTATACTCCCTGGAGACTTCACGCTAAACTCTAGTGAGGAATGGTTCAGCTTTCTAACCGGGGTTTCGCCCCCGGACGACGACCGACCTTTTACTCGTCTAAAAGGTCGGGCCAAAAGGACGCCCGACATCACCACCCGCCATAGCGCTTTGCGCGACGGTGGGTTCCCTCCACTGCGCAGACGTTTTTGGGCCGTACAAAAACTCGCTGCGCTCAGACAGTTTGTCCGACTTTATCCCAAAACATCCACTCCGTTCCGGTGGCGCTGTACGGGAGAGCGGGACAGACACGCTTCACCCAGAAACTTGGATTAACTCCCTCTCCCCTGGCGGGAGAGGGTTGGGGTGAGGGGACCCTAGTCAGAAATAAAAGCAGAAAGAGGGTGGGAAGGCCTAGGTCCCTGCAGGGCGTTTGTGGGGTTTGGGAATCTTCCCTTTCAACCTGAAAACCGGATGCCGATCAGAGTGATGTCATCCAGCGGTTCTCGGTTGTCGCCGAAAGCGTGCAGGCACTTGACCGTGTGCTCCATGGTTCCCTCCAGGCCATCGGGGTGCGGTGATTGCAGGCACTCTTCGAGGCGCTCGGGTCCGAAGGCTTCCCCGTTTGACAGGCCATGTTCAGTGACGCCGTCGGTGTAGAGGAACAACCTGTCGCCGGCTCTCATCTGAATCTCCCCCTCCTCAAAAGCAACCAGATTGCCGAGTCCGATGATGGTTCCGCCGCATTCCAGGCGCTCGATCTTCCCGCTGCTGCGGACCAGGATTGGGGCCGGGTGTCCGGCGCTGCAATAACGGACTGCGCCACTGGCTTCGTCAATCAGCAGGTAAATCAGGGTGAAGAACTCCTCGAAGCGTTCGAAGGGGTATTCCCGCTCCAGGTCAGCCATCACTGCGGCCGGTGTATGGATGGTGTAGTAGGGTGGTGTGTCCACCTGGCGTTTCGGAATATGTCCGGTATGGGGTGACAGGCTTTGCTGGATGGCCACCGAGACCATGGCCGACGAGATGCCGTGACCGCTGACGTCGACGAGATAGGTCATGATGGTCTTCTCGTCGAGATGGGCGACATTGAACAGGTCGCCGCCGACTTTTCTTGATGGCATAAAACGCCAGGCGTAAGAGAGCTTTTGGTAGTCGGGGTACTGCTCAGGTATCAGGCGACGCTGGATTTCGGCAGCCGACTGCAACGCTTCCTGCAATTCCTCCTGCTGGTGTCTGGCGCGCTGTTGGACCTCTGCATATTGGCGGGTGAGCCGGCGGATTGTCTGCAAGGTGTTGATCCTGGCGGTAATTTCTGCGGGGTTCCACGGGTCGAACAGCCACTCTGCGGCGGGTTTCAGGCGGTCGAGTCGTGACCGGTCCGTTCCGTCTGTCGAGTGGTAGGCCAGGCAGGCGGCTGCTTGCGCCTGACAGTGGCTGACGAACGTCTCCCAAAGAGACTCGGGATGCTTGTCGAAGCTCGCCAGGTCGACGATGTAGACGGCGGGGGGCGGGTTGTGTTGAGGCAGCAGGGCGTCCGGTGCGGCGAAGGTCACCCGGTATTCGCTACCGGCCAGGTAGCGGCGCAATGTCTCAAGGGTGTCGTTCGGCTCGGTAATCAGGTGTACGCCAGAATGCATGGGAACTCCTTATGGGAGTTATTAAGTCAAGTATCCCTTAAAATGACTGTAGACGCAACCGGCAGGGGTGTGAGATGGCTTTACTTGGTGGAGCGAGTGGCTTAAGATGTGTTCTTTGTGTAGAAAAAGTACACGGCGGGGTGTTCCCCCTGTGATGGAGGATACGGAATCATGACCTACGACCCATTGACGACCGATGCTCAGGTCACCAAGATTCGTCATTTCGGCAAGGAGAACCTGGCGGATATTCTGCACTGTATCGGTGAAGCGGTCCCCTTGCTGACCGGCCAGCCACGTTGCCGTCTTTACCTCGAGGATCTGACCAGCGGTACGCTCGTCTGCAGCCTGGCGACAGGCAATGTCGGTTCCCAGGTTCGGAGCCGGCCCTTTCCCTTGAACGGGCCGGATTTCGTGGTCTCACGGGTGTACATCGAGCGGCAGGAGGTCGAAATTGACTCCGTCCAGGCCCTGCCGGAGGCTGTGCGGAAAATCGCTGCCGAGTTCGATCTGCAGGCAACCTTCCAAATTCCACTGCTGCACGCCGGGCGCTCCATCGGTGTCCTCTGTATCGACAGTGAGCGGATCGGAGAGCTGCCCGGATTGAGCGAACGGAAGCGGCTCAGAGAGTTTTTGTCCCAGATCATATCGATTCTCAACAAGGCGCGTAAGCATCATCAGCAGATGGTTCTGGCGCGGCAGGTCGATGAGGCGCGCAAGACGGCGGCTGCCGGGACCATGATGAAATCGGCTGTTCGATTGATTGACAAACTGGCCCTGGCGTCTGTGCTGGTGCCTGTTGACGCGATGGCGGATGGGCAGAGCCAGGGGTTGGCTATTCTTGCGGCCCACTCGCAGGACCCGGCGATGCAGGCATTGTATAAGCGGGAGAGCGTGGTCGACTTACGGGAAGGCAGTTCTTTGCTGTCGCGCTATATCAACCCGGAGGGAGTGATCGTCGATGACCGGTTGCTCATACCGCTTTCCTTACCTGATTTGTCTGCCATGAATCTTCAGAAAAAATACCTGACGGAGCAGATCGGCCTGCATTCCCTGTACATAGTGCCTCGTTACGACCGGCGTACCCGCCGGATCACCTGCCTAGTTAATTATTACACCCGGGAGGCACATCGGTTTACCGCTTTTGAGCAGGGTTTGCTCGAATCTCATGCTGAAATGGCCGAGCGGGTTGTGCAGAAAATCGGTGACGAACATATGGAGATCCAGGTCCTGTCGGAGATCAACGACCTGTTACAGGAAGGCTTTGAAGGCTCCCGTTCCATGCTTAACCGGGTGCTCGCCAAAGCGACGGAGCTGATCGGTGCTGACACCGGCAGTATCGCTCTGGTCCAGGAGCGCAACGGTGAGTTGCTGTTGCTTGTCGAAGAAGCGGACGGTTCCCTGGTCGGCGCGAAAAGCAAGGACTGGCTGAAACAGAATATTCCGCCGCTGCGGGTCGGCGGAGCGGAACTGGCGCCGCAAGAACGTAGTCTGACCGGTTTTGCCGCGCACCAGCTGCAGCCGAAGATTGTCGCCGATACGCTGCAAGAACAACTGGACGGAGGGTTCTATCTCCAGCTTACGGAAGGGATTCGTAGTGAAATTGCGGTTCCTGTCACCCTTGAGGATCAGGCTCTTGCGGTGATCTGCCTGAACAGTCTTGCCCCCAATTTTTTCACAGAAGAGCATCAGCGGATTCTTGAGATTATTGTCCAAATGATCGCCCGGCATCTGGCGAGGCTGCTGCAGATCGAGCGGCTGACATCGGAGATTCAGCAGCTGCGCAGCGATGTCTCCTATCGCGATCCGAAGATTTCGTCATATCGTCTGGGCAATCTGATCGGCAATTCTCCCGGGGCACGCGAGGTCGTTGCGACTATTGAAGCCGTCGCCCCACCTCTGTACAACCGGCTGGCCCGGTGGCGGCAGATGGACCTGCGTGAAGCCAGCTTCGGATTGCCGACGGTCCTGATTACCGGGGAAACCGGCAGCGGCAAGGAGTTCCTCTTTAACAATCTCTACTCGCGCCTGAATGAAATGTTTCAACAGGAAGATGATGCGTCTAGGCCGTTGCCGGTCACCAAGAGCAATATCGCGGCCTACAGCGGCGAGTTGACCTACTCAGAACTGTTCGGGCACAAGCGTGGTGCTTTTACCGGGGCACATGCGGACCGGCGCGGCATTCTCGAAGAGGCGAACGGCGGTATCGTGTTCCTGGACGAGATTGGGGATGCCGACCAGAAAACCCAGGTGCAGCTGCTGCGCTTTCTGGACAACGGCAGTTTTGTGCGTCTGGGTGAGAATCGAACCCGCTATGCCCGGGTGCTGCTGGTGGCAGCGACCAATCGCGATCTGCGTCAACTGATTGCGGCGGGGCAGTTTCGCGAAGACCTGTTCCACCGCTTGTCTGAGCTGACTATTGACGTTCCCAGTCTGAACGAGCGGCGCGAAGATATCCCCGATCTGGCGATCCATCTGCTGGGGCAGCTGCATCGCCTCTATTGCCACCGAAGCGAGTCTCCCCAGGATGTCCCCGGCATCGATCCTCAGGCGCTGGCGCTGTTAGCGGGGCATCGTTACAGCGGCAATATCCGGGAGTTGCGGTCCCTGCTGTTGCGGGCACTGTTGTTCCGAACCGGCCAGGTGATTACACCGCGGGAGATCGAAAAGGCTATGGGGAAGAGCACCTCCCGTCAGGAGACGTTGCCGGTTGGGGGGGGCGATCTTTCTGCGGAGCAGATTCTGGAGAAGATTCATTGTGAACAGGGGGACTTCTGGACGCTGGTGCATCAACCGTTTGCTGATAAGCAATTGACCCGCAATGCGGTTCGTGACATCGTCTCTGCGGCGCGACGGCATGGTGCGCGATCGATGCCGGAGGTCGCGCGGCTGCTGCGGGCCTGTGACCCGGGGATCCCGGATCGAGATCAGCAGCGACGCTTCTACAAGTTTAAGAATTTTCTCTATAAAACCGTCAAGATTTAGAGCGGTGGAGAAGCATATTGCGCTGTCGCGGCAACTCCGCGTATAGTGTGAGGGTCGATTGATGTGTGTTTTCTTATGTGAATTCTGACCTGTTGACCTGTTACCGTTTGTTTGGAATTTTGTTTACGGCTTCGTCACTTTCGCGCCCGGCGTGATGTGAACGGCCTTTCTGCGGGATATTGAACCACGATGGCGCGTTTCAGCTCACTCCGCCAAAGCCTGATCAGTAAATTCAGTATCAGCACCGGGATCGTCCTGATGCTGGCGATTGCCCTGTTTGCACTGGTCAATCTCAGCACCCTCAAAGGCGCCTTTTTTCAGGAGGCGATGGACGAAGTTGAAAGCGTTAGCGAGATCCTCCTGCACGCCACCCACTTCCATATGCTCGAAGACAACCGGGCCAGAGTCTACCAGATGATGGAAGAGGTCAGCATGCATGAGAAGGTTGAGCGAATCCGGCTGCTCAGCATGGAGGGCCTGGTCCATTTCTCGACCCTGCCAACAGAAATTGGTAAGCCGCTGGAGGAAGCTTTGTCCCGGTGCGGCCAGTGCCACGATGAGCCTCTTGAAGGGGTCTTGCCGGAACTCAAAAACGATCGCCGGGTGTTTCGGGATTGTCAGGGGAATGAAGTTCTCAGTGTCACCACCGAAATCTATAATGAACCGAGTTGCTACACGGCCGCCTGTCACGTCCACTCCAAGGAGAACAAGATTCTCGGGATCCTGGAAGTGCAAAGCTCCCTGCAGAGCATCGTGGTCCGGGCCGGTAGCTACCGAAATAACATTATTGCCTTTGCGATTTTTCTGCTGTTTTTGACCGTCGTCTGCCTGACCTGGCTGACGCAGCGCCTGGTCATCATGCCGGTTGACGCCCTGTTGCTGCATGCGCGCAAAATCTCCAAGATGGAACTCGACAGTCGCGTCGAACTGAATGCCCGGGATGAGATGGGAGAGTTGGCCGATGCCTTCAACGAAATGACGGTCAAACTGAAAAAATCGCGGGATGAATACCTGCAGTTGACCGCGACTCTGGAGACCAAGGTTCATGAACGGACCGCCGAAATTGCCGAGGTGCACTCTCAGCTGGTTCGCTCGGAAAAACTGGCCTCGTTGGGGCAGCTGGTGGCTGGTATCGCCCACGAAATCAACAACCCCTTGTCCGGGATCCTGATGTTCGGCACCATGTTCGTTAATAACGACAAGCTCGACCCGGAGCTGTGCGAAGACGCCAAGACCATTGTCAGGGAAACGCAACGCTGTGCGGAAATCGTCAAGCGCCTGCTGGAATTCTCCCGAACCTCTATCCCGGATAAGAAGCCACATTCGCTGACTGAAATCATGTCGAACACTCTGGCCCTGGTCGAGCATCAGGCCAGTCTGAATGATATTGAAATTATCAGGCATTACGAAGCGGACCTGCCAGAGATCCCGGTGGATCCCGTGCAGATTGAGCAGGTTTTCATCAATATGCTGGTCAATGCCGGTCACGCTATGCCGGACGGTGGAACCCTGACCATCTCCATTCGACAGGATCGTGCGCAGAGCAGCCTGGTGACAAAGATCACGGATACAGGCCACGGCATCGACGAGGAGGATCTGCCGAAAATTTTTGATCCTTTCTTTACGACCAAGGGTGATGTGGAAGAGGGTGTCAGTGGCACCGGGCTCGGTTTGTCCGTGTCTTACGGAATCGTTCAGAACCATGGCGGTCGCATTAACGTCAAGAGCGTTATTGGAGAAGGAACCAGCTTCACGGTAGAGCTGCCAATTTCGATCCCTTTGGCCAATCCGGGTCATAACTGAGCAGGGGCACCGTCTGGTCGTAGGCAGGGCGATGCTAAAAACAAATTGTGATTAATTCCAAAATATTATAGTCTCACTGTTTGTAGAAATTATCTTTTTATTCCAGCCGGGTAGAGAGTATGAAAGAAGAACGCATCCTTGTGGTCGATGATGACCGCGTCATCCGTGAGGGCTTGCAGAGAATTCTTAAGGCCGAAGGGTACCTCGTGGAAGCTCTGAGTAGCGGACGCCAGGCCGTTGACCGTCTTGAGGAAGCGGACTTTGATTTGATCATCACTGACCTCAAAATGCCAGGCATGAACGGGCTCGAGGTTTTGCAGGCGATCAAGTCGGAACATCCCGACCTGCCGGTGATCCTGATCACGGGCTATGCCGCTATCGACAACGCCGTCGAGGTCATGAAGAGCGGCGCTTCCGATTATCTGGCCAAGCCGTTTGCCAACGAGGAAATTGTTCATAAGGTCCGCAAGGCACTCGACACCCGTGCGGTTCTACTCGATGAGGTTTACCTGCGGCGCGAAGTGACCGAAACCCATGGTTTTGGCCCCTTGATCGGCGAAAGCCGCGAGATGCAGAAGGTCTACCAGCGGATTCTGCAGGTTGCACAGGCAGATAGCACGGTTCTGGTGACTGGCGAGAGCGGCACCGGCAAAGAGCTGGTTGCCCGGGCGATTCATGATCACAGCTTGCGGCGGGAGCAGCCCTTTGTTGCGATTGACTGCACCGCTCTCGCGGAAAGCCTGCTGGAGAGCGAGCTGTTCGGCCATGTGAAAGGCTCTTTTACCGGCGCGGTGCAAACCAAGCGCGGCCTGTTTGAGATTGCCGACGGCGGGACTTTGATGCTGGATGAGATCGGTAATCTCAGCATGGCCACCCAAGCCAAGCTGTTGCGTGTTCTGCAGGAACGTGAAGTGACCCCGATTGGCGGGACCAAGTCGATACAAATTAATATTCGCCTGGTGGCCGCCACCAACGCCAACCTGAAAGAGATGGTTGAAGAGGGCACCTTTCGCGACGACCTGTTCTTCCGGCTGAATATTATCCCGGTTGAGCTGCCCCCTCTCAGGGAGCGCAAGGGCGACCTGATGCTGCTGTCGGGACATTTTCTCAAGAAGTTCTCCGAAGGGAACAATAAAGAAGTTCGCGGGTTCAGCCCTGAAGTGATCGAACTGCTGGAGGCTTACAACTTCCCGGGGAATGTCCGCGAACTGGAGAACTTGATCGAGCGCGCTGTGGTGCTGACTCAGGGAGAGTTTCTGCAACGGAGCGACCTGGAAATGTCGGTTGAGGATCTTGGCAGTTTTGCCATGCCTGATATCGAGATTCCGCGCAATGCCGACGAGCTGAAAGAGCAAAAGCGGATCCTGCGAGAGCAGGCCGTTGATCCCCTGGAAAAAGCTTTTTTGCTGAACGCTCTGGAACGCAACAACTGGAACATTACCCGAGCAGCTGAAGATGTCGGCATGCAACGGCCCAACTTCCAGGCGATGCTGAAAAAACAGGGGATCAATACGCGTCAGCGTGTCGTGGACTAGTCTGTTCCTCCCGTTTCCCCACTTCTCCCTCAGGGCCGCTTTCGAAGTGTGCCCTGTGCGGTGCATAACTTTTCCTTTTGAAAAATAGTTTTTTAATTCCAGTTGGTTAGGGATAGAAGTGCCGTTGAGTTGCCGGCCTTATCCTGTGAATGTATATTCTGTTTATACACCCACCTTTCTGATGTTTTCCTCTGTTCTTTCAGTATGTTAGTCCGCAGCCTTACCCGGTTTTAAGGAGATTGCAGCAATAATCGTATAGCTCGGCTATACGGTTCGCTGCTGCATTGTCCCTGTCGGCCTCGTTGTCTACAGTTTTTTATCGCGTAATTACAGTCGGTTAGACGTATAGTCCCGTCCGACAGGAAAGTTGGTACGTTCATTGCTGTTTTGTCCTGTGTGATAAGAAAATAATGGTAACCACGCTGCTTGCCAGCGTCTTTGGAGGGTTTTATGAAGAATATTATGAGGGTTGTTGCAGGTCTGCTTTTGGCCAGTTCAGCAACGGCCCATGCTGCCGGTGAAGCGGCAGGCCGGGATGCTGGTCTTCTGGTCTACCTGTTCGCGGGCTTCTTTGCAGTGATTGTGATTACTCAGCTGGTTCCCGCAGGGATTTTGCTGTTCGGCATGTTGAAGGGATTGTTTTCGTCAGGCGAATCTGAGTCCCGCTCGGCGAAATCGAAGTAACTATTTGTTAAAATTGGTGTGCTAAGGCACGGAGATTGATCATGACCCCACAAGGAATCCTTATCGCTGACGATGATCTGGCGGCCCGCAAGAAGATGGCGGACCAGCTGATTCGCGAAGGATACGAGGTCACGGTCACCAATTCAGTGGCTGGGGTGATCTACGGATCCCTCAAAAAAACTGCCGAAGTTGTGTTGCTCAGCACCCGCTTTGATGAGTTGTTGGCCACCGACCTGATCCCGATTCTCAAACAGTGTAACCGCCACTTGAAGATTATTCTGGTCGCCAGCGAACTCCCGCTTGCGTTGATTCGCAAGGCGCGGAGCGAAGGCATCTTTTATCATGCACTCAAGACTGGTCAACCGGAAGATGAAGATGAGTTGCGTGAAGCCGTGCGTTGTGCTCTTGAACAAGGTCAGCAGAAACAGAAATAGCGGAACAGACACAAGAACAGAAACAAACATCTTATTACGTTACAAAGGAGAAGATCATGAAGCATCTCAAAACCGCATTCGTTGGATTGGCCCTGGCCGTGCTGGTCAGTACTCCGGCCTGGTCGGCCGGAAATTATGTTGACACCTCCCGCACCTATTCCAGTGGCATTCTGATTGGCCTGTTCCTCGGCTTTTGTGCCCTGATCGTGGTCGTCCAGCTGGTGCCGAGCATCATAATGCTGACATCCTTCATCAAGCAGTCTCTGGGCAACCGCAAGCCGAAGCGCCAGGGTGTCGGCGTGCGCTAAGCACCACTGCCGGAACCTGGGCCTTTCGGGCCCGCCCGATGTTCGACGCCCCATGCTCTCTAGAGAGCGTGGGGCGTGTCATTGTTCGTTCCTGTTCGACTCCCGAGATATCTGCCTTGATTGCAACGCAGTCGTTCCGCTGAGAAATCGGAATGTATGTTTTTTATATACAGGCCATTGGGGAGTTTTTAGCCTTTAATTTCAACGGGTTGCGAGTTTGACGGCTCGTTTGATTGGCAGCTTAAGCCAAAAAGTGTATATCTTTCTTATACGATTCTGGCTTTTGAGAGCGTTTTGGTAACCTTTTTCGCTCTAATAAAGCCAATAATGTTAGACTGTTATCGATAAAAATAAAAAAATTACAACATTGGTATGTTCAATGCAGATAGCTTCTACCCAGAGACGATATTACGAACACAGCCGGTTTTGACGTCTGGAAGGCGTGGTTGATCCCACAAACTTCGGAAACAGGCGGGCCGGTTGCGGTCATTGAATATTGAATTTATACACTGGCGCAAGGATGGGAGAGAAAGTCGGATGGCGGTCAAGGGGGTGCTAATCGCAGATGAAGATTTGGTGACCAGAAAGCGAATGGCCGAGTTGTTTATCAAGGCCGGCTATCAGGTCACGGTTCCCAGTTCTGCTGCCGGTGCATTGTACGGAGTTTTAAAAAGAACGGCCCAGGTTGTGCTGCTCAGTCAGACATTTGACGAGCTTCTGGCCACCGAGTTAATCCCTATCCTTAAGCAGTGTGATCGCAACCTCAGCATTATTCTGGTCGCCAGTGAATTGCCGTTGTCATTGATCCGCAAGGCACGTTGCGAAGGGATCTTCTACCACGCGTTGAAAACAGGTCGCCCCGGTGATGAAGAGGAGCTGCGTGAGGCTGTCCGGTGTGCTTTCGAAAAGATTGCTCGTGAGAGCGCCGGTTATGATCGAATTTTGCGGATGGATGAGTTGCAATAAGCATGAAATAGAAAACAATTGCTATCGGGTTCACAAGGAGAGAAACAATGAAACAACTGACAAGGATTTTGGCGGGGCTGGCTTTGCTGTTATTGCCCCAGAAGGAGGCACTGGCCGTTTCATCGGCCGGTAGTTCTTCAGGCAGTGTCCTGATTGGACTGTTTGTCGGATTTTGCGTGCTGCTTATCGTTTTACAAATGCTGCCAACCTTGATGTTGCTGGTTGGAGCTGTCAAGAGTCTAAAAGTTAAGAATTCAGACCAGAAGTTAGGTCAAGGTGTTTAGATGCTCCGGAGCCATTGGCTTCCGGGTGATAAGACAACAGCTTGTACAAAGGAGATGAGATCATGTTGGGACAATTACTCAATCAGATAGGCGAGTACGATACTGTTTATACGCTCGTGGATTTTTACCAGCATATCAAGGGGATCGAATACCTGATCTGTCTGGCCCTGTTTATTGCTTTCCCCCTATTTTACAAGTACCTGAATTCTACGTCAGTTGATGACCAGGAATAACCTGCCACGGACAGGCTTGAGCTCATGAAATCAAGGAGAAACATAACCATGAAAAACTGGAATTTTGCCAAGATGTACCTTATGGCCCTTGCCCTGCTGTTCGGCATGGCTGGTTTCGCTGGAGCCGCTGACGAACCTGAGGCGGTTGTCCTGGACAGTTTGGCGAACCTTTACGAAGCTGTCGAATTCGATCACATGATGCACACCGATCTGGGCGAAGATTGCGCAGTCTGCCATCATCACACCACTGGTACCGGTCCTGAAAACGACAATTGTGCCCGTTGCCACGCCGACAGCCCTGAAAATGACGTCGTCGCCTGCAGTCAGTGTCACGAAGCCCAACCATTCTCTGCTGAGGTCCTCAACGCTAAATCTGAAAACAACATGCTCTATCATCTTGATAAGCCAGGTCTGAAGGCCGTTTATCATCTGAATTGCATTGGCTGCCACGAAGAAATGGATGGCCCGATAGGCTGTCAGGACTGCCATGCCCGTACCGAAGCTGGTGACGCATTTTACCATGCTGATGCCAAGGGCGGTTCGGAAGGGGGCCACTAGGCCTTACCTCAGGATCAATTTGAATTAAGAACGACGATTTAACTATAAGGAGAGCAGTAATGAGTGCAATTAGTCGACGGAGATTTCTCGCTGCCAGTGCAGCAGGTTGTGCCGCAACGACTCTGGCTGGCAGCAAAAATGCTTTGGCCGCAGGATCGTTTACCGGCTATCCCGATGGGATGGGAGTTCTGGTGGATCTGACCCGCTGCATCGGTTGCCGCACCTGCGAAGCTGCCTGTAACAAGGAACAGCATCTGGCAGCACCGGACAAGCCTTTCGACGATATGTCGGTTCATGATGAAATCCATCATGGTCAGAAACGTCGTCCGGATGAAAATGCCTATACGGTCGTCAATCGCTATGAATCAGAATCAAGTGCCAAACCGGTTTATCGCAAGATTCAGTGCAACCATTGTGCGGAACCGGCCTGCCTGACATCCTGCTTCGTCAACGCCTACACCAAGACTCACGAAGGTGCTGTTATTTACAACGGCAAGGTGTGCGTCGGTTGCCGGAACTGCATGATTGCCTGCCCGTTTAATATCCCGGGATACAGCTACTCAAGCGCATTTAACCCGCTGGTCAAAAAATGTATTTTCTGCTATGACACCCGCCTCAAGGAAGGCCTGCCGCCAGCATGCGTCGAAAGTTGCCCGCAGCAGGTTATGACCTTCGGCAAGCGTACCGACCTGATCAAGATCGCCAAGCAGCGCATTAAGAATAATCCTGAAAAATACGTTGATCATCTCTATGGCGAGAGGGAGATGGGCGGAACACACTGGATGTATCTTGCCGGGGTTCCTTTTGCAGATGCCGGCTTCAACGTGCATCTCGGGAATGAGCCGATCCTCAATAACGTAAAAGACTTCCTCGGTACCGTGCCGATGGTTCTGGCGATCTGGCCGGCCCTGTTTACCGGTTTCCATCTGTTGGCGACTAAGGGCAAGGATGGACATGGACATGGTGAAGACGATACGCATCATATTGACGGGGAGGGAGATAAGTAATGAAATCGCTAATCAACGCCGGGGTGCTCCCCGTACACGCACATCAGGGTGGTCCGGAGAAGAAGACCTGGACCCTCATCGAAAAACTTCTCCTGGGTTTGACGCCCGGTCAGTATCTGGGCCAGGCTCTGCGCAATCCCTTTAACTGGATTCTCGGTATCATCTTTGCTATTGGCTTGCCGCTGATGGCCTATCGCTTCCTGTTCGGTCTCAGTGTGGTCACGCACAGTTCGAACGACTACCCCTGGGGTCTGTTCCTCGGTTTCGGCCTGTTCTGCATGGTGCCGTTGTCCGCGTCCGGCTTTATGCTGGGGACCACGGTCGAGATTTTTGGTCGGCACGATTTCGAGCCGATCGAGCGCCTCGCTCTGCTGAACGGTCTGCTCGGTTACTTCTTCGCAGTTGTTTATCTGCTGGTCGACCTGGGCCAGCCCTGGCGTCTGAGCTATCCGATGGTCGTTTCATTCGGCCCGGCTGCGGTTCTGTTCCTGGTCGCCTGGCATGTTGCGACGTATCTCTCGGTTCAGATTGCTGAAGTTTCGGTGGCCTTCTTCGAGTGGATCGGTTGGCTCGGTGGCAAGCGCTGGGTGCGCAGGCTCACCATTGGCCTGACCGTTTCAGGCATCATCCTGTCGACCCTGCATCAGGGAGCGTTGGGTGCGCTATTCCTCTATTCACCTGGCAAAGTCCATCCACTCTGGTACTCAGGTGCCTTCCAGTGGATTCACTTCTTCGTTTCATCGATCCCCGGTGGTCTGTGCATGGTGATCTCGGTCAGTACGATTGTTAAGTACACCATGGCCTGGCGCTGTGACGACAACTTTCTGGACGGCCTGGATCGTTGTACGCTCGGCATCGCCAAAGGCGCCAGCATGGCCCTGATCACTTACTTCTTCATCAAGATGATCGGTGTTGCTCATGACAACGAGTGGGGCTATCTGGTTACCGGTTGGGGCTACTGGTTCATACTTGAGATGTTCCTCGGCGTTGTCTTGCCAATCTTCCTGTTTGCCTACTCCATTCATAACCGCATCATGTGGCTGGTTCGTGCGACAGGCTTCCTGACCGTCTTCGGTGTCGTTCTGAACCGCCTGAATACGGCCCTGATAACCTTCAACTGGGAAATCTACCAGGAACTGCCGCACATTTTTGAATTCATCATTGCGGTCACGGTATTCTGCATCTATATTGTAGTTTACCGCTTCATTCTGTACCGCCTGCCGATTCTGTACCAATGGAGGGACCAACCTCAGGAAGCGGTTGCCAAGGAAGCCGTGTCTGCTTCGGCATCGGCTCCGAATGCTGCCTGATTTGAGAAACGGTTGACCTTAAAAGCCGCGGAGCCTATAGTGGTTCCGCGGCTTTAAATTAGGGAGTGCTAAGGAGACCTCTCATGTTCAGCAACCTCAACAGTCGAACGATCTTGTCAGTCACCTGTGCAGTGACCGGTTTTGTCATTGCCTGCTGTCTGCTTCTTTATACATTCATCAAGACCGACATGATGAATGTGGAAGTTGAGCATACGGCTGACCTGGCGGATACGGTTGTTAAATCAACCCGCTACGCCATGCTCAAGGATGATCGGGAGATGCTGAGTGAAATCGTTGATAATATCGGCGACCAGCATCAGGTTGAACATGTCCGGATCTTCAACAAAAAAGGCTTAATCATGTTTTCGGGCAATGAAGCGGAGATCAATCGCTTCATTGACAAATCGGCGGCCGGTTGCAACGAGTGCCATTTCAGCGACAAGCCGAAGAGCCGTCTGGGAACCATGGAGCAGGCCCGGCAGTTTACCAATGAAAATAATGTAGATGTCCTGGCAATTACCCTGCCGATCTACAATGAGCCCGATTGTTACAGCAATACCGCCTGTCATTTTCACGACAGCAAGAGTGAGTTGCTCGGCACTCTTGATATCGGTCTCTCCCAGGCTCCTTTAAAGCGAACGCTCGGACTGTTGCAGACCCGCATGATCATGTTCAGCATCATGGTCCTCTGCCTGACGGTCAGCGTCGTTTATGCATTGTTGTACCGGCAGGTGTTTCTGCCGATAAAGCATCTGGCGGACTTTACTGAAAAAGGTACAGATGCTACTCTTGAGGAAACTTTGCCGGAGTTGTCCGGTGAGGTCGCCCGTGCGGCCAGAACATTCCAGAGCATGGCCGAACGGGTCAGGATCCTGGAACAAAAGGACCGCATACGGAACACCGACGTTGCGTCTGCGCCCCCTAAACAAGACAGCTAGCGGGTGCGGCAACGGGGCGTGATTCGCGGAAATCCAACCCAATACAATTCGGGATGAGGGTGATGGGCCCTGACCACCTGGACAACAGTCAGGCCGAGATAGAAGCGCGCATTCGCAAGCTGGAGCGAAGCACGATTGTTGGTCTGTTGGGAATGATCCTGTTCCTGCTGGTCAGTATCGGGGCTTATTACCAGTTTTCGATGCTCCCCAGTCTGTCTGAGGAGACCTGGCAGATGCTGGGTGCTCCGCCGCCGGTTGAAATGATCAGTCTGGCGCTGGTCGTTTATGCCTTTTCCGGCATTATCCTGATTTTGGGCCGCATGGCCAATGACACCGGCAGTTATCGCGGTGTGGCGCATGCCGGATTCCTTACCGGGTTTTACACCTTCTACCACCTCTCCGGCGGTCTGCCGGATAATTTCTGGGCGACCTTCTTTGCCGGTCTAAGTGTCTTGGGCTTGGAGAATTATCTGCTCTGGATGCGGACTAATACGGCGATTCTCCGGGCGAAGGCCGAAATGGAACGTTTAAAGAAGAAGTCGGAATGGTTGGACCAGTCACAGTCCGATGAGTAGCTGTCAGGAGACGCTGATCACCTGATGGTCGAATTCCACCTGTTGTCCCCGCCTGATTTTACACCGTTTGCGAAGCTCTACCTCGCCGTCAACCTGAACCAGTCCCTCGCTAATCAAAAGTTTTGCCATGCCGCCGCTGTCACAGAGCCCGGTTGCTTTGAGTAATCGATGCAGTTCGATGGTGTCGGTTTCCAGCTGAAATGAAATCATGATGTGTGTTTTTCAAGAATCCGTGAAAGGTGTTCAAGTTGATCTGCGGGAGCGCTGTCCTGTTGACGCGCCAGGTCCAGTGTCGCCCGACCGAGTTGCCGGTACAGGTCGTCCAGCAGAGGATCACCCTTTGCTAGCGACTCCAGATGCTTACGGATTGTTGAGACGTCCCCTCGTGAAAAAGGGCCGGTCAACGATTGGACGGTCCCGAGCGTAAATGCGTTGTCGACCACACCCCTGACGATTGGCTCCATGACGTTGAAGGCCTCGTCCCGCGCCAGGCCGGCTTGTTCGAAAATGCGACCGCCTGCATCCAACAGGGTGGTCAGGTAGTTACTGATGACGACCATCCCGGCGTGGTAAAGGGCCTTCTGGTCAGGGTCGATGGTAAAGCAGTGGCCGCCGATCGCTTCGAAGGCCGGTTGCAGCAGGTCCAGGGCGGCCTGATCACCTTCAATGGCACAGAAGGTCCCGGCAAAGCTTGCCGCAGACTGCTCCGGGTCGGCAAAGCTTTTGACCGGGTGGACACTGGCCACGGCTGCACCCTGCCGGGCGGCGGCCAGCAAAAGATGTGATGGCGCCAGGCCGCTGCAATGGAATACGACATCCCCCGGTTTGAGAATATTGCATGCCGCCAGACGGTCGCAACAGGTTGCGAGGGCGTCGTCGCTGGTTGCGATCAGAAAGAGATCCGCAGGCAGCAGTTGCGCAAAGGCGCTGATCGGACGGCCGGCGCCAAGGAAGTGAACGGCCTGGCGACTGCTGTCATCCGAGCGGTTCAAAACATCCCCGATCGTACAGAACCCCTGTTGCTGCCAGAGCCGGCCAAGGGTTCTGGCCAGTTTGCCGCAGCCGATAATGTTGAGTGTTTTCATGACAGGCTCCCCGCGGCCTTTGCTGTCACCGGCAAGCTTATGCCCAGGTGGCAATCAGCTGTTCCACCTGCTTGCGATCGCGGCTTTGGTAGGGACCAACGATTGCGCCGCGCAACCCCGTCGGAGTGAAGAAGTTCTCTGCCGTCTGTTTGAGGCTTTGAGCTGTGACCTGTTCGAGAGCCGCGAGATCTCCGGCCAGGGTACGGACGCAGCCGGTCAGTTCGCCCCAAGCATAACGCAGAGCCATTTCATCGACCTGGTCGCGAGAGTAGTCGAGGTCGTAACGGTAACTTCTTAGAACGTGGGCGAGTTCTTCGTCGGTAATCTCGCAAGATACCAGTTCGCTGAAAATTTCCAGAATCGCCTCGGTGGCCGCAACCAGGTTGTCCGGCGAGACGGCCAGGTCGACGGCGAGCAGCCCGGTTTCTGCATAGAGCGCCAGGCCGGCGTCCACGGCGTAGGTCAGTCCCAACTCCTCGCGCAGGCGGATCATCAGGCGACTCATGCCGCCCCAGCCGAGGACGCGGCGCAAAACTCGCAGATTGACCGCATGCGGGTCGTCACGGCCCGGCAGTTGAAATGCCAGCTGGAGACTGACTTGCGAACCGGCGTCGCGAACCCAGCGCAGAGCCGGGGCGGAGGTTTGCGGTGCCGTCCAGAGTTGCGGCGGGGCGGGTTTGTCGCCCTGCCATGCCGCGAACGCCATTTCGGCGGCATCTCTGACGGTGGCGGCGTTGATCGGCCCAGCGACAGCCAATACGGCGTTGGCGGGTGTGTAGTAGGTCTGGTAGTGCTGTTTCAGCTGGGCCAGAGTCAGACGTTCAATGCTGGCCTGGGTGCCGAGAGTTGGACGTCCGAGCGGGTGCTTGGGGAACAGCAGTGCGGCGACGAGGTTGTCGGGGTTGATTTGTCGACCGGTTTCACTGAGATCGCTCAGGGCCTCTTCCAGGATGATGCGGCGCTCGACATCCAGACCATTGAACAGAGGCCTGCGCAGCATGGAGGCAAACAGAGCCACGCCTGCCGGAACCTGAGCCGGATGGACCCTGGAATGAAAACAGGTGGTTTCTGTATCGGTGGCGGCGTTGGCTGAGCCGCCTAAAGCCTCAAATGCCCTTTCCAGGGCGAGACCGGAAGGAAAATCAGCGGACCCTTTGAAGAGCATGTGCTCGAGGAAATGCGAGGCTCCCGATTTGCGCTGGGCTTCATAGCGGCTGCCGACGCCCAGAGAGATCATGATCTCAGCACTGTGGTGATGCGGCATGGGGACCGTCACCACCTTGAGGCCGTTTGAGAGGGTGTCGCACTGATATTCTGTCATAGTTGGCCGTTCGAACATCCGGAAAATGGCTCGAGATAAGCTGCTGCTGTTCGCCTACAGTTAGCTCTGCAGCAAGCGGGCGGCTTCCTTAGCATGATAGGTAATAATCAGATCCGCCCCGGCACGTTTCATTCCGACCAAAGTCTCCATCATGACCCGGTCGCCGTCGATCCAACCCTTTGCTGCGGCGGCCTTGACCATGGAGTATTCGCCGGAGACGTTGTAGGCGACCAGGGGCAGGTTGAAGCGTTCCTTGAGGTCGCGCAGGATGTCGAGGTAGGCGAGTGCCGGCTTGACCATCAGGAAGTCGGCGCATTCCTGCACATCGAGCTCCGCTTCGCGCAAGGCTTCCAGTCGGTTCGGCGGGTCCATCTGATAGCTGCGGCGATCACCGAATTGTGGGGTCGAGTCGGCTGCATCACGGAACGGGCCGTAGTAGGCGCTGGCGTATTTGACGGCATAGCTCATGACCGGAATATGACTGAACTGGTTGGCGTCGAGCACCTCGCGGATGGCGGCGACCCGCCCGTCCATCATATCACTCGGGGCGATGAGGTCAGCGCCGGCGCGGGCGTGCGACAGCGCTTCGGCGGTCAGCAGCTTAAGTGTCTCGTCATTGTCGACGTCGCCATCTTTGATCACTCCGCAGTGACCGTGGTCGGTGTACTCGCACATGCAGACGTCGGTGATCACGAGCAGCTCCGGGACCGCTGCTTTAATTGCCCGGACAGTCTCCTGGATGATCCCGGTTTCGCAGTAGGCGTCCTGGCCGAGGGGGTCCTTCTCCTCGGGAATGCCGAACAGGATGACGGCGGGGATGCCGAGCTCGTGCACTTCCTTAGCCTCGGCAACGATATGTTCGATCGACTGCTGGTAGATGCCGGGCATCGACGGGATCTCTTTGCGGATGTTCTCACCAAAGGCGCTGAACATCGGGTAGATCAGATCATCAATGCGCAAGAAGTTTTCACGCACCATACGGCGCAGTGTGTCAGTGCGGCGGGTGCGGCGGGCTCGGTATTCAGGGAAAAACATGGGGAACCTCCAAAGTCGAGGCGCAAGGCGCGAGGCGCGTAGCGCGGGATCTTGATGTGACGTTTGAACCGATCAGTCTGAGCGTTTCTCGATAAAGTAGTCCTGAATCGCGTCGATCAAAGCCTCCAGAGTCGAATCCTGCGGTTCAATGACCACCTGGAAGCCAAGCTCCCTGGCCGTCCGGCTGGTCAGGGGGCCGATCGAGGCGACCGGGATGGTGCGGGCCTGCTCAGCCTGATGTGCAGACAGCAGGTCGGTCAGGTTGCGCACGGTGGAAGACGCCGTAAAGGTCAACAGATCGAGCCTCTCTGTCAGAGCCTTGGCGAGTTGCCGGTCGGCTTCCGCAGGAGCCCTGCTGGTGTAGGCGACCGGGTCGAGAACTCTGGCGCCGGCTGCAGTCAACTGGCGGGGCACCAGGTCGCGGGCCAAACCGGCTTTCGGGTAGAGCACGCAGCGTCCGGCGACCTCTTCCCGAAGCAGAGCGACAATTCCTTCCGCACGGAAATCGGCTGGTATCTGGTCGACCGAGACACCTTTCGTTTCAATCGCCTGTGCAGTTTTCGGACCGACGGCAACCACGGTCATGTCGCGTAGGCGACTCAAATCGAGGTCCAGTTGTGCACAGCGCCCGAAAAACACCTCAACCGCATTGGGAGAGCTCAGGATCAGGATGTCGACCTGATCGATCTGTTCCAGTGCCCGGTCCAGCTCAGTCGGGTCTTCCGGGGGAACGATTTCAATGGTTGGGCAAACCACCACCGTGGCCCCCAAGTCTGCCAGCGGCCGCGCCAATGCGTCTGCCTGGGCGGCCGTACGGGTTACCAGGATGCGTTTGCCGGCCAGAGGCTGGGTGCTTTCCCCGGGCTCAGACATCTTCCTTGTTGACGTTGAACGTTTCGTGCTCATAGACCTCGTTGAGGATTTTGCCGGCACCCATGATCAGCAGGTCGTCTGCCAGGGAGATACCGGTCTTCTCGGCCTCATCAACATGACAGGTGACGGTTTTTTTCAGGAACTCCTGGCCATCGGTGCTGGAGACCAGTCCGGTCAGGCTGAGGGTGTCGCCGGAGACCGTGCCGTAAGCGGCGATCGGCACCTGGCAACCGCCTTCCAGTCGGCGCAGCACGGCCCGTTCCGCGATCACGGCATGAGCGGTTTCCGGGTGGTTGAAAAAATCGATCATGTCATTGACTTCGGCATCGTCGGTGCGCGTTTCCAGACCAAGGGCCCCTTGGCCGATCGCCGGCAGAGAGGCACTGGTCGAGAGGTATTCGCTGATCTGTGCCTCAAAGCCGAGGCGGATCATGCCAGCGGCAGCCAGAATAACGGCGTCCAGGTCGTCCTCGGTCAGCTTGCGGAGGCGGGTCTGGACATTGCCGCGAATATCGACCATCTGGAAATCGGGCCGAACGTGCAGCAGTTGCGCCTTGCGGCGCAGGGAGGAGGTGCCGATGCGGGCTCCTTGCTGTAACTCCTTCCAGGAGGTGACGCCAGGACGCAGGACGACGATGTCGCGTGGGTCCTCGCGTTCTGTGATGCAGCGTAGCGACAGTCCTTCAGGGAAAATAGTCGGCACATCTTTCATGGAGTGCACGGCAATGTCGATTTCGTCGCGCAGCATCGCTTCTTCGATCTCCTTGACGAAGAGGCCTTTGCCACCAACCATGGCGAGCGGCACATCGAGGATCTTGTCCCCCTGGGTCTTGATCTTGGTCAGAGTGACTTCAAGGCCGGGGTAGCGTTGTTCGAGTTCGTCCTTGACCCAGTTGGCCTGCCAGAGAGCCAGTTGACTGGCCCGGGTCCCAATGCGTAGCTGCTTTTTCATGGAAAAGAGACTCCTTTATGATTCGTCAGATTCGTTGTCGAGCGGCTTGATTTCGTGGTCGTCGGGTGCCGGTGCCGGCAAGTCGAACAGGGTGCGGATGGCATCAACATAATCTTCGCCGCTATTATTGTTTTGCCCGTTCTTTAACAGCTCGATCGGTTTGTGCATGATTTTGTTCAGCAGGGCGTTACTCATCGCCTCGATGCTTTTGCGCTGTTTGTCGCTCAGGTCCTTGAGGTTACCGAAGGTTTTCTCCAGTTCCTGTCTGCGTAAATCGTCCAGCTTGCGGCGCAGGGCGATGATGGTTGGCTTGACGTCGAGGTTCTCCAGCCAGTGGGCAAACTGGCCGATTTCCTGCTCGACGATGTTTTCCGCCTTGCGCGCTTCTTTCTTGCGTTCCTTGAGGTTGGCCTGAACCACGCCCTGCAGGTCGTCCACATCGTAGAGGTAGACGTTGTCGACGTCATTGACCCGCGGGTCGATGTCGCGCGGTACGGCGATATCGATCAGGAACATCGGTTTGTGCTTGCGTCGCCGGATAATTTCGTCCATCTGACGATGGCCGAGAATAAAATTGGGGGCCCCGGTGGAGGTCAGTACGATGTCGACGGCAACCAGGTCGTCGGTAAAGCGGTCGAAGGGGACGGCCTTGCCCTGTAGTTCGGCAGCCAGTTTTTCGGCGCGTTCCAGGGTGCGGTTGGTCACCAGGACATCGTTGACGCCGTTCGACATGAAGTGGCGCGCGGCCAACTCGCACATCTCTCCGGCACCGATAATCATAACAGCCTTGTTATCGAGACGGTCGAAGATTTTGCGGGCCAGTTCCACTGCTGCAAAAGAGACCGATACGGCATTGCTGGCGATGCCGGTTTCAGTCCGGACGCGTTTCGCCACGGAAAACGCCTTATGCAGGAAGCGGTTCAGGATCAAGCCGGCCGTCTGGTACTCCACGGCGTAGCCGTAGGCGGTCTTGATCTGGCCAAGAATCTGTGGCTCGCCGATCACCATAGAGTCGAGGCTTGAGGCGACCCGGAACAGGTGGTGAATAGCACCTTCGCCGCTGTAGTCGTAGAGGTGTTCTTCGAGGTCATCCCGGGACAGGTCGTGGAATTCGGCGAGGAACCGGCGCAGGGCGATGGCGGCTGCGGATGGGTCCTTGCTGACGGCGTAGAGTTCGACCCGGTTGCAGGTGGAGACAATCAGGCCCTCAAGAATGCCCGGCAGGGCTTTCAGTTGCCGTAGCGGCTCCTGCATGGCCGTGGGCGCAAAGGCGACCTTTTCACGGATCTCAACCGGAGCAGTTTTATGACTTAAGCCAACAATGACGATATGCATGATTCGATCCTCGGTTCCGTCAACCCGTTACCCGGCAAAGTCGCTGAAGCTGTGCACGCCGGAGAGGAACATGTTGACGCCGAAGAAGGTAAATAACAGGCAAGCAAAGCCGATGATTGCAAAAATCGCGGCTCGCCGGCCGCGCCAGCCGACGGTCAGTCGGCCGTGCAGCAGGGCAGCGTATAAAAACCAGGTGATCAGTGCCCAGGTTTCCTTCGGGTCCCAGCGCCAGTAGCCGCCCCAGGCGGAGTTGGCCCAGATGGCTCCGGAGATGATCCCCATAGTCATCAGGGGGAAACCGAAGGTCAGGCATTTGTAGTTGATGTTGTCGAGGACGTCCAGCGACGGTAAACGGTAAAACAGGCCGGAGAACTTTTTGCTTTTGACCATCCGTTCTTGCAGCAGGTACATGATCCCGGCCATGCCGGCTACGGCAAAGATCGCATGGCCCAGAAAGGCCAGGGAGACATGCACCGGAAACCACCAGCTGTCGAGAATCGGGTTGCTGGCCACGGGCTGCTGTGGGGCGACTGTGCTGCCGATCATCAGAACCAGAGCCAGTGGGCAGATGAAGGCGCCGAGAATTGCGGCACGATAGTAATGGTCAAACAGGAGGTAAATCCCCACTAGCGTCAGAGCGAAAAAAGAGAGGGATTCATGCAAGCTGGCGACCGGGGTGATATCCGTTGCCAGCCAGCGGGCGAAAATCGTCATGCAGTGTACAGCAAAGCCGCCAACGAGAACCCGCTTCGCGTAGCTTCCCAGATGCTCTTTTCGACTGATCACACTGACCAGATACAGCAGTGTCGACACGAAATAGATCAGCAGGGTGGTCTTGAACAACAGAATATTGATGGTCATGACGAATTATCCGATATCTGCGCCTTGCAAACAGAAAAAACACCCGAGAAACAGTATCTGCCGAACAAGGCTGCCGGTTTCCGAAGCCGCGCACCGAAAAAACCACGAAACGGCCCCAAATAGCAGCCAAGTCTTGGCAACTTTTGACAAATGAAAATTATACGCACGACGGCTGTAACCTGTCAATTTTTCTTCAACGTTGTTCGGTGATGGCAGGGTGTTCGAATCAGATGCCGAAGAGCTCCTCTTCGACCAGGGAGCAGAGCAGGTTACCGGTCATCAAAACGCCTTCAAGCAGACGTGGGGCGGAATCTGTGGGCAGGAGCAGAGAAAGATCTGGCGCGGTGCCGGTCGGCGTGGTTTGCTCGCTGGCGATCAAAATCGTTTTACAGCCCAGCTGCCGGGCAGTTTCGAGCACCTCCTGGTCCGCTGCAGTGATCTCAGTGCCGGATAAAACCAGCAGGGTGTCCTGAGCGGTCGCCATGGCTCGCAGTTGCCGGCTGAATAACTGGGAGCTCTGGTTGTCAGCAGCCAGGTAGCTTGCCAGGCCGGCATCGTTGGTTAGAGCGATGGCCGGCAGGGCCGGCCGCTCCAGGGTTTGTCGGTGGATGAAGGTTTGCCCCAACAGGCTGGCGATGGTACCGAAGGGCCCACTGCCGACCAGGAAGAGTCGTCCGCCCTGGTGGAAGGTGGTCACCAGATGGTGTGATACTTCTTTGAGAAGATCTTCCTGGGAGCTCAGGAAGGGGTCGAGCAGGGCGATCTGCTGGGCAATAGTTTCTGCAATTCGATTGCTGTTCATGGCGTGTCTCGGGTCACTTTCAGGGCAGGCTGGCAGAATATTCTTCCGGGTATCTTAATTTTGTCGTTTTGGCCTGTCAAGGAGCGACCATTTAAAACAACCAAAAAGGTTGATTTTTTCGTGAGGGGTATTATGATAACCGAGATACGTGATTTGTTTGATAGATGATAGCCACAATAAGGAGAATTGACCATGGCAAATGATAAAGTCGTCCAGTTGACGGATGATTCTTTTGAAAGCGAAGTGAAGCAGTCTGATGTTCCCGTACTGGTCGATTTCTGGGCCTCCTGGTGCGCCCCCTGCAAGGCGATCGGTCCGGTCATCGATCAGCTGGCTGATGAATTTGACGGTCAGGTGAAGATCTGCAAACTCAATGTCGATGACAACCCCGCAACGCCTGGCCAGTTCGGTGTGCGCGGCATCCCGACCCTGATCCTGTTCAAAGGTGGTGAGGTGCTCGACCAGGTGGTCGGCGCGGTGCCCAAAAACCAGCTCGAAAGCCTGCTCAAGAAGGCTCTGTAAGAGAGTTCTTCTGTGCATTCAGATGACGACAGGGCCCGGCATTTTGCTGGGCCTTTGTTGTTGGTACAGTCTTTCACCGCGGGTCTTCGACTGGTTAGACTTGATTTCCAGGGGCTGAATGGTTAACGATGAGACCCTGCGTTTAAGGCGCGGCACTGAAAACAGGAGAAGGTCTGATGATTCCGAAGGAAGAGTTGCTGGTCCAGTCCGGCGAGTCGGTTTTGCAGGGACTCTGGATCGATCTGGGCAGTCGCATGGAAAAGGATGTCGCCTGGCAGCGTATCGAGTGGCTGGTGGCCGAACATTTTGAAAGGCTGGCTTCTGCTGATAGCGGTCTGGAGTCTCTCTATCGTGACCCCACCGACGGCCGTCTCTGGGAGCTGTTCCCGGTGCGTCCCGAGCTGGGCGAGAAAAGCCCGCTGCAGCTGGCCGTGATCGATCCACAGGTGGCGGCAGAGCGTTTTGAAATCGTCATTGAATAACGTACCGACCCGCAAGATTGGCCCATTGTGCCCCCGGATGTGCGAAGAGAGGGGTGTCAACGTCCAATGACGGTATCTTCTGATACACTGGAGAAAAAGAAGGGCAAGTCATGAGCTGTGTTTACCTGAATGGTGAGTTTGTCGACAGTGATCTGGCGGTGGTCTCGGTTTTCGATCAGGGCTTTCTCTACGGCGACGGTATTTTTGAAAGCTTCCGCTCGATTGGCGACCAGCTGTACCAGTTCCCCCAGCATTATCAACGTTTGCTGCAGTCGGCCGAGGCACTCAGTTATCCGGTCACCATCTCCCAGGAGAAGCTGGAAAAAATCCTGATGGAGTTGCGGGATAGAAATGGCCTGAACGATGCTTACTACCGGATTACGGTCACGCGGGGCAAGGGACAGGTCGGTTTTCAGCGGGAAATGGGGAATGATCTGACCTGCCTGGTGATCGGTCGGGAATTCCAGGGGTTCGAGCCGAGCTGCTACGCACAGGGCATTCAGCTACGTGTGGCGCAGATCCGCCGCAACGCCCCCGAGGCGATCAATCCGAAGATCAAGTCGATCAGCAATCTCAATAGCCTGCTCGGCAAGCTCGAAGCCAAAGCCGCCGGGGCTTTTGAGGTCGTCATGCTGAACAACAAGGACCTGATCTGCGAAGGGGCCTCCTCGAACATCTTCTGGACCAAGGACCAGTGGGTCTTTACCCCCGATGCCTCGACCGGCCTGCTTGAAGGGGTGACCCGTTCCACGATCATGCGGCTCTGCGAAGAGAGCATGAACCTGCGCGTGATCACCGGTGAATTCAAACTGCAGGACCTGAAATTTGCCGACGAAGTCTTTATTTCCTCCACCTCACTCGAGGTGATGCCAGTCGTCTGGGTGGACGACTTTACCATTAACCAGGGAGGGGTTGGCCCCATCGCCCGTCAGTTGCGCCAGGAGCTGCACCGGGATATGGGTAAACACTCCTGATGTGATTGCCAGAGGCGACATCCTGACCCTCCTCTAAATAGAGTTCGCCCTGAAATGTCCGATTGACAGAAAAGTTCAGAGCGGTATAATCGCACAGATTTGGTAAGCAATGATTCCTTAAACTGAAGGAGAGCAATTTATGAAAAAGTTTGTGTGTACGATCTGTGGTTATGTCCACGAGGGAGAGTGTCCGCCTGAAGCCTGCCCGCAGTGCAAGGCTCCAGCCTCCAAGTTTATCGAGCAGGACGCCAGCGCAGATTTGCAGTGGGCCGACGAACACCGCATCGGTGTCGCCAAGGACGTTGACCCGGAGATCATCGAAGGCTTGAGGATGAACTTCACCGGCGAATGCACGGAAGTCGGTATGTATCTGGCGATGAGCCGTCAGGCCGACCGCGAAGGCTTCCCTGAGATTGCCGAAGCCTACAAACGGATTGCCTGGGAAGAGGCTGAGCATGCCGCCAAGTTCGCCGAACTGCTCGGTGAAGTGCTGCAGGCCGACACCAAAGCCAACCTGCAGGCTCGCGTTGATGCCGAGCACGGTGCCTGTGCCGGCAAGAAGAAGCTGGCTACCCGCGCCAAGGAGCTGAATCTGGATGCCATTCATGACACCGTGCATGAGATGTGCAAAGATGAAGCCCGTCACGGCTCCGCTTTTGCCGGCTTGTTGAAGCGTCATTTCGGCGAATAACACGATCTGTTTGTGATGAACTTAAAAAGGCCTTCCTTCGGGGAGGCCTTTTTAAAAATGGTGGATCTGACCGGAATGCCGAGAAGGGCCTGGATTCAGATCGGATCCTTATAAGGGGAGGGGAACGTGGAAGACTCGTGCTTTACCCGGATACAGGGCAAGGAAATCTACCGGCTCAACTTTGCCTACGATGACATCAAAGAGGCTGAGGTGCTGATCGATGAGTGCGCTCGGCAGGTTCGCCGCCGCCCGGAAAATTCTGTTCTGACCCTGACCATTGTTTCAAAGGGCAAATTCGATGTGGCGCTTGTCGATAAACTGAAGGTCTTGACCAAAGGTAACAGCCCCTATGTGCGGCGAGCGGCCGTTGTCGGTATCTCCGGGATGTACAAGGTGGTGATCTCGGCGATCAGTATTTTCAGCAAACGGGACTTCAAGTTGTTCGACAGCCAGGATGACGCGGTTCGTTATCTCCTCGAAGACTAGGGCCGCCCCTTTCACTCCCTCCGTAGCGAGGGTTATTCTCCCAGAGCTTAAGCTTCTTCCGAGTTCTCTTCCGCCGCTTTGCGCAACCGCCTGAAGATCTCCCGATATGCTTTTTTGTCGCTGCTGGCGTGAACAGAACGGGCCAGACCGGCCAGTTTGTTAGCGTCAAGTTGCGGGTAGAGGTCACGCGCCTCCTGAAGGGCGCTGTCGAAATCCGTGGGGGAACAGAGCCGGTCACGTAACTCTTCCAGCTGATGAAAGGCCGTGACTTCTTGGCGTTGGACCTGGTCGACTCCATCCAGAGCGGACTCGATCTGTGCCCGCTCCTCCTCATTGTGGCGCAGGGCGCCGGCCAGGTGCTTGATCTGGCGTTTGCGGGAACCGTGGCCACGGGTGTTGCGGGCAAGGTGCAGTTCTTTGGCCATCTCCGGACTCAGCGGCAGGCTACTGGCGGCCGAGTCGGACAGATCGACCAGGCGTTGTGCCAGCTCTTCGACCGCTTTGGCCGCCCTCTTTTGGGCGCTACGACCGCGCCCTTCTTCCTGTTTCTCAAACTTCTCCATCAGAACTCCTTGCGGCTGTCGAGTATCAAGGTAACCGGACCATCATTGATCAGTGCAACCTGCATATTGGCCTGGAAGGTGCCTGTCTCCACAGTCAGGCCGAAGCGGCGCAGTTCATCAACAAACTGCAAGTAGTCCCGGTCCGCTTGCTCCGGTGGAGCTGCCTTGGAAAAGCCTGGACGACGACCCTTACGGCAGTCGCCGAGCAGGGTGAACTGGGAGACGACCAGGATTTCACCGCCGACATCCTGCACTGACAAGTTCATTTTGCCGGCGTCATCCTCGAAGATCCGCAGGTGCGCGGTTTTGTCGGCCAGGTAGGTCAGGTCCTGGTCAGTATCGCCCTGTTCGACGCCGAGCAACACCATTAAGCCCGGTCCGATCTGGCCGACAATCTGCTCGTCAACGCTAACGCTGGCTGATGAGACTCGCTGTAAAACCGCCTTCATGCAGGGTCTCCCGCCAGTTCGCGCAGCAGCGCGAGATTGGCCCTGTCCATATGATCATCCTCCCCTTTCGGGGTCTCCAGAATTTTCGGAATGTGGGCCAGCCGGGGATCCCGCATCAGGTTGGCAAACCCGGACCGGCCGATCGCCCCCTCGCCGATATGGGCGTGGCGGTCGACCCGCGCGCCGCGCTCTTTCTTGCTGTCGTTGACATGGAACAGCTGAATGCGTTCCAGACCGATCAGACGATCGAATTCCGCCATGGTGTCCCGGTAGCCTGTCTCTGAGGCCAGATCGTAGCCGGCGGCACAGGCATGGCAGGTGTCGAAGCAGACCCCGAAGCGTTTAGCTGGATAGTCGGCCAGCAGGGTCGCGATGTGCTGAAAGGGGCCGCCGAGGCAGGAACCTTGTGCCGCAGTATTTTCGATCAGGATCATCACATCGTCCGGGGCTTGGGCCAGAATGTCGTCAAAGGCGCAACGGACCCGTTCCAGGCCGACGGCCTCTCCTGCGTCGAGGTGAGCCCCCGGGTGCATGACCATTCCCTTGATGCCCAACAGGTGACAACGCTGCAGCTCCTCCAGGAAGGCGGCTTTCGACTTCTGCCAGAGGGCGTCTTTTTGCGAGGCCAGGTTGATCAGGTAGGAATCGTGCGAGAACACCGGCCCGATCGGGCTTGCTTGCCAGCGCTCCCGAAAGCGCGCGGCCGCGTCCGTCGTGACCGGCTTGCCCTGCCAGCGACTGGCGTTGGCGGTAAAGACCTGCATGGCGGTGCAACCGACCGCTTCACCGCGTTCGAAGGCTTTGTCCAGTCCGCCAGCAATGGACATGTGGGCGCCGAGCAACAGGGTCATGCGGCACTCCAGGTCTGCAGGGTCTGGCCGATACGGGTAACTGCCGGGATGTGGGAGTCGACGTAATCGGGGGTGTCACCAGCCCCGACCAGCACGGTCGCCATACCGAGTTTCTTGGCTGTCTGCAGGTTTTTACGCGTATCCTCCACCATGACGCACTCTTTGGCGGCTGCGCCGAGGGTGTCGAGTACTGCCTGGTAAGGTTCCGGAAACGGCTTTGGCTGGTAGGCGGCGACGCGGATGTCGAAAATTTCTTCAAACAGGTCGTCGATTCCCAGGGTGGTCAGCACCCGGTTAGCGTGGCAGATTGAGCCATTGGTAAACACCATGCGGCGCTGCGTCAGTTCCTGTAAGGTTTGCCGCAGGTGGGGGTCCGGGTCGAGCCGGGAGGCGATGTCGACGTCGTGGACATAGACCAGGTAATCCTCCGGATCGATGTCGTAATGTCGGATCAGTCCCTGCAGGGTGACACCGTACTGCTGCCAGTAGTGACGACGCAAGCCATCCACCTCATGAGAGGGGATGCCGACGACTTCGCACATGTAGCGGTTGATCCGCACGTCGATCAGCGAGAACAGCTGACGTTCCGGTGGATAGAGAGTGTTGTCGAGGTCAAACAGGATGATATCCATTGGTGTCCGTCGATCGTCAGCAGGGGCTGTAGTCACCGGTGAAGACTTCTTCCGCCGGGCCGGTCATGTAGACGTCGCCCTGGCCATCCCAGGCCATTTCCAGATCGCCACCGGTCAGGTGGTTGAGCAGTTGCGGGCCGGTGCGACCGGTCAGCAGACCGGCGACCGTAACCGCCGAGGCGCCGGTGCCGCAGGCGAGGGTTTCGCCGGCGCCGCGTTCCCAGGTGCGCTGGCGGACCTCTTTTTCGGAGAGTACTTCGACGAACTCCACATTGATACGACGCGGAAACAGGGGGTGGTTCTCGATCGCCGTGCCGTAATGTTCAACCGGGAAGTTGGCGACATCGTCGACAAAGATCACGCAGTGCGGGTTGCCCATGGAGACGCAGGTGATCCGGAAGGTTCGGTCGAGGATCGTCAACTCCTGGTCAATGACCTGCTCATCAGCGGGACCGGTCATCGGCAGGTCGCCACGGGTCAGGCCGGGGGCGCCCATGTTGACCCGTACCCGGTCAACCTTGCCCGCGGCATTGGTGAACAGCTCCAGGGGCAGAACGCCGGCGCCAGTTTCCACGGTGATGGTTGTTTTGCTGACGAGACCGTGGTCATAGGCGTACTTGGCAACACAGCGCACGCCGTTGCCGCACATCTCGGCCTCGCTACCGTCGGAGTTGAACATGCGCATGCACACGTCCGCCTGCTCGGTCGGCAGGATCAGAATCAGGCCGTCGCCGCCCACACCGAAGTTGCGATCGCTGATCTCCCTGGCGAGTGCGGCGGGATCGGCGACTGCTTCAGAGAAGCCGTCAATGTAAACGTAGTCATTGCCAGCGCCATGCATCTTGGTAAACTTCATAAACCTTGTCCTTTGGATGATCACTTGAATGGGTATTATAAGGGGATGCTCGGTTTCTCACAACTGCTCTTCCACCATCAAGTTGTCGTCGAGACGATTTCTTTGCTAAAGTGAACCTTCAGAGTCATTAAAAGAGAGGAGACGAACCATGCCGCATCTGCAGTTCGAACTCAATTTCACTCCGACCACCGAAGAAAAGCGTGATTTTGCCGAGGCGGTCAAGGGCTACTTTTCGGAGATTATGAGTACCGGGACGGACCATATCGGCATCACCTTCCGTTGCTACGGTCCTGACGATCTGGTTTTCGGTCGCGCCGGCAACGGCCAGATTGCGTTTCTCAATGCGGACATCCGGATGGGACGGACGGCGGATCAGAAACGGCGCCTGGCGATGGCGATTTTGGGGGAGATTGTGCGTGCCTGGCAGATGCCCGAAGAAAACGTCTATATCATTTACACGGAACACGACGGGCCTGACTTCCAGTTGAGCGATCGGGTGCTGCCGTCCTGGAAAACCGGTGAAGATCCGCTCGCTGATCACTGACACTTTTTCAGATGTGCCCCTCAAGGAGACTTTCCGCTTGGATTCTCAGTGGACCGCGACTAAGATAAGCCAATTTTTCCTGTAAGGAGTTTAGATATGGCTTTTGATTTAAAAACCAAGCTTTGGCAGACGGGTGCGCTCGACTGGTGGGGTATGCTCGATGGTGAAGATGTTTTCCTTGGTAATGCAGAGTTTCCGTTGCCGCCTGCTGAGGGTGATGAATGGCATGTGAAAGCCACCGGAGACATTTTCAAAGTGATCGACGGTGAAATTCGCAAAGTCGGCAACAAACCTTTTGAATCGGCGCCGTGGTGGTAACCTCTGCTGTCATTGAACAGATTCCGGTCGCCGGGACCGATAACTTCGCCTACCTGGTGAGTTGTCCGGAAACTGGTTGGGCGATGGGGGTTGACCCTGGCATGTCGCCCGCAAGCCTGTTGCAGGCGGTGCATGATAAGGGTGTAATGCTGGATCTCTTGGTCAACACCCATGGGCATCATGATCATATTGCGGGGAACGCCGAAGTTATGGCAGACACCGGCGCGCGTCTGGCTGCGCACCCGGATGATGTGGCTGGGGCCGACATTTCGCTGGCTGACGGTACGGTGTTGCAGGTGGGGCGACTGGCGGTCCAGGTGCTGCATACGCCCGGACATACGCCCGGCTCGGTGGCCTTATATGTTGACGGAGCGGTGATCACCGGGGACACATTGTTTGTGACGCGCTGCGGGCGTGCCGACCTGCCGGGGAGTGACCCGGTTGCCATGTATCGCAGCCTTGGACGTCTGGCGCAATTGCCTGAGGAGACTTTGGTGTATCCTGGCCATGATTATGGGCCACAGCCGGTTTCAAACATTGCGTTCGAACGGGCCAATAACCCTTATTTGCAATGTCCTGACTTGGAGAGTTTTCTGAAGTTGCGAATGGGGTGACAAATTTGTCACGAGTTGAGAATGTAAAAAGGCCGCTTCCCTTGATTGGGAAGCGGTCTTTTTGATTCTGTGTTTGTCGTGATCGTTTAATTGAACATCTTGGCGCCCAGGTAGGAGAGGGCAGGCCATGCGATCAGGACGGCGGAGACAACTGCGAAGACACCGAGGATTGAGAGGACGACTGTGAGGTAACTGGACTTAACGGTTTCCATCATGGCGCTGTTGTTATTCATG
>JAQYVZ010000096.1 GCA_030145205.1 Desulfuromonadales bacterium
ATGTCTCAGTGCAAGCACAACATTGTGGCCAATAGCGGCTTTTCCTGGTGGGGGGCGTGGCTCAACTCGAATCCGGATAAAATGGTTTACGCACCTGAAAACTGGTTTGCTTCAGATGCCTATGATATCAGTTCTTTGATTCCACGGAGCTGGCAGTTGCTCTAAGGTCAGAGTGCCTGTACTTTTATTTGTCGGTTCCTCTGGATCATTGACAATAAGGAGCGGCAAGTGCGAATTCACCTTGAAGATCGTTTATGGATGAAAAAGTTCAACTACCGGCCCCACCTGGAAACCGAGGAGATCAGCTGGACGACGGTGACGACCCATGGCGTCATCCTGGTTCCGATTTCTGCGTTGCGCGCGACCATCCTTACCACTGAGGGGCGGGAACGGCGAAAAATCACCGACACTCCGCACTTCCGATGGATCGACTCTCTGGTTCGGGGGTGTGAAGATCTGGCCGCGCGTCGTGGGTATCATCAGTATGTGGAAACCTTCTTTCCCGATCTCGATGCTGATGCGGCGGTTTCTGGTGTCGTCAGTCTGGTTACATCGATCAAGGCGAGTGCATATGAGGACGGGGCGCTGTCTGTCATTACCGGCAAACCCAAGCGGAGGCTTGGGGTAGGGCCATATTTTCTCAAGATTTATGACGGGGTTCATCGGTCGGCCTGCGCCCTTGCCCTGGGTCATCAATACATCCAGTGTCGGATTCGGTAGCTGAAGGTACGGGTGGGAGTTTGCAGGTAGAGGTTGAAAACCGTTATGGAATTTTTTTTATGGGCCCGTAGGCCCTACTATCGGCTTAAGGATGCGCTCGTCGCCCGCCGGCAGCTGCGTGCCACCGGAGAGAGGATTCGCGAGCTGGCGGAACACAAGCTGTTTGTGACCATTACCAGCCCTGCGCAGGCCGCCGTTCCGGAACTACTCGATTTAGCGGCTGGCTATGGCTTTCGCACCATGGATCTGGCGACCATGACGGTGCCGAAGGCTAACGCACAGCTAGTCGCTCTGTATGCCGACCATGTCAGGCGAAATAGGGATCTTCTGCTGGTACATGTGCCGTCAGGTATGGCGGTGACGGATGGGTTGCCTGAATCGGTTCGCCGTGTTTTGTTAATGCCGTCCAGAAAAAGGTATTTCAAGCAGTTGCGGCGCACTCTGGCTGCTGCAGAGCTTGACCTTGAAATGAAGCAGTACGATACGCTGGCGGCCGACGAGGAGCTGTATCCGATTATCCTTAACGAAACTGAACCGCCGCGTGAGCTGTTCAGCACTCTGATCTATAAACTTGAGTGTCTCAACCGTCTTGAACAATTGCGGATGCAAGAGTACCCCGAGACAGCTGCTGACTATCAGTGTTTTGTTCTTTGGGGGCATGGACTGGCCTTTCGCCGGGAACTGATCGAGTTGGTTGGTCGGGAGTTCGAACTTGTTGCTTCTGCTGAGCGGGGCATCGCAGACATTAAGCGGTTCACCCGGGAAATGTACATCGAAGAAGTTCTACGGATCGGTCATCACATTCTTAAGAAGAATGAACATCTTGCCCGTGCTCCACGTCGCGCAGTACTGCTGCTTGTTAGGTCGCGACCGGGTATCCGAACCTTCGACTGTCAGGGGCACGGACGGGACAAGGCTGTTTGCACAAGCTTTGATCAGCATTTCAAGCAGATAATTCGCGACAAATACAATCCGCGGCTTTCGTCCGGCGAGCGCACGGAGTATCATGTCATCCACGCGGCAGATACCCCGTTTCAGGTCGACAACATTCTGCGGATGTTTGAACTCAAACCGTTGATCGAATGGCTGGATCATGAATGACTTAACTCAAGACAACAGGATCACCGACTGTCTTCATTGGCGTCCGAAAGATTTTGCTCTGTTACAGTCTCGGATAACCACCAGCGAATCCCGGGCTGCAGAACTTCAGATTCGCGAAAACAATTTGAGGCTTATCGCTGGGTGCTTTGAACAACACGGGATCCCGTGTTGGCTGCAGGGAAAGACTCTACAGGGGGTGATTCAGGAAGGGTGCTTACCCGTAGATGATCACGACGATGACCTGGGAACTCCAGCAGAATTCTACGGGACTTTCTGCCAGCAGTTGTATCCTGACCTCAAGCCGCACGGGTTTCAGGTCATCCGGCAAGAACCGGACATGATTTCCCTGCTTCGGGATGGGCGTTATGTCGATATCTGCTTCTTCAGCGAGCGAAACGGACTGTCTGGTTATGGAAGCAAGTGGTTTCCAGTCGCCCATTTTCAGAAATTAGAGAATATTGAATTTGCCGGTAATGTGTTCAAGGTGCCCACGAATGCCGAAACCTTGCTGACCGTGATGTATCCACCTGAGCGGCAAGTCCTGGCCCGCAGCAGAGATCAAAGGCGGCGCGGTCCCCTGAAGAAAATAAAGAGGAAAATAAAGAACTTGCGGCGGCGGATGAAGGAGCTACTGTTGACCAAAACCGTTGTTCGGCCGCTGTCTTATGAAGAGTTTCTGGCCCTGAAAATTGAAGCGGACAATTCCATCAACTGGGTGCTGCGCCAGCCGCATCTGGATATTCTGACCGATGGCGGCCGATGGAGGACCGTTGGTTCTATCATCGACTACTTGAAGGGGGAAGACAGATTGGCGCAGATTCGGCAGCATGGGGTCGTGGAAACACCCACAGCAAAGCCATTTGCCGAACCGCTCAATCTCAACGAAATTTTTTGGAAAAAGGGGAATAATTTCTTTTTCTACTGTGTCTTTTACGGATTTCGCATGGGGGTGATCCCCTATGAACGGGCCAATCAGTATATTGGTGAGGGTCGGCAACCTATGCTCTACTCGGCTTCTTACTATGAAGCGCTGAAGATTATGTCAGAAGATGACATTCGTGCCTTGCTTGCCCAGGCGCCTTTGCTTTGCGAAGCTGGAGCGGTGGTTCATGGTAAACATAGGGTCTGTGCCATGATGGGGCGAATCCTTTCGGGCCAAGCGTATCTTCCGTTCCAGATCAAGGAGCAGGTTCGCCGGTTCTGATCTTGCTGCAAAAGGTAAAATCGTCAATGCGTTGTTATGAAAAATGGTTGTACCAGTTTCTGTTGTGTGATGCGG
>JAQYVZ010000097.1 GCA_030145205.1 Desulfuromonadales bacterium
CAAGGATTGTTAGCCAATTGGCCGTAACATGTTGCTTGCAAAGGTCTTAGGGTTCAGGGTTGAGGGTTCAGAGGTCAGGATTTCAGGGCAAACGTGTCCTCGGAATCCTCAACCCTGAACCCTGAACCCCCACCCCTAACCGCCGACCCCTGCCCCGTCTTCCTTTGGTTGCGGCCATGTCGCGCTAGGTCATCGAATTATATTGACTTACGTACTCTAGCCTGGATTCCCATGTTAGTTCATGGACTTAACACCACGGAGCGTTTCACGCAGCCGTTGAGGGGTCATCCGAAGATCAAGCGGAGTCGCTTTTTACCGAGCCAAGGAACAACGCACGCGGTTTTGTCGAAGTTGGCTGCGAGTAGCAATGGATTGTGGGCTCGTTTCTGGAACTGAACTTGGATTTCATCTTCCGTGATGGTGATTTGGGCTGTGGCATCGACGAAGTCCCGGAACAGGTGCCGCGATTTGGCCGTCTCATATCCATTACCGATTTGTAATGCCAGAAGCCGATAGAGGCTACTGGCCATCAGCGTCAATTGCAGATCGCAGTTGACCTTCATGGCCACGGCACTCGACAACGCATCCATGTGGAAAAAGTCAATGCCGTCTTCGATATTGTTCTCGATAATCATCCGCCGCGCATAACGCCCGATCAGCTTGGCAGCCGAACGCGTCATTTGGTTGGTCAGCAGCAACGTCGGTTGTTCATGTCCCAGATCGGTGATCGTGAGTTGGCGGATTGGGCCACTGTAGCCTCGAAGTCGGATCTTCTCGTCGAGAATCCGCGGAGTTTTGTAGACGCGAGAGACGCCGTCCAATTCGATCCGTCTCCATGCGGAAAGCGGCTTTGCCGCAATTTCCTGAACCATCTTCCGACTTCGACGCCTAAGCGTGATGAATCGGATCTTCTGACGATTGAGTTCATCCAGGTTGGCATACGTCGTAAGCTTCGAGTCGAAAATGAGTTCTTCGGGCAGGTGACCGGTACGTCGTTTCCAGAAACGAACGAACTCGAGGATCTCGTTGTTCTGCCGATCCTTGCGCAAGTCACTGTTGGCGTAGCAGAACACGCGCGTGTCCGCATCTTGTGCGAGAAAGGCCAAAATGCCCTTTTGGCGTCGGCTTCGCTTGGAAACATAGTGTTTTTCGACGAAGGCATCCTCACCGTGGAACGGAATCGTGTGAAAATCCAGATCGAATGATTTTCCTCGTGGCAGTTTCAGCTTGCCGATCGCGTCGAACCATCGTCGCATCAATTTCGCATGGCAGTCGGGATCGATGCGACAACTGTACTCGGTGAGAAAAGACCGCTTGGGAGTCGTGTTCAGGCCCGCAAACAGGGCCAGTCCCTCGTCGAGCACCGCGCTCATGACGTGGCTGTGCCGCGCATTGCCGAACAGTTTCAAAGCCAAGAGTGACCGGATGGCGTGTGCAGCGGGAATCATTCGGGATCCGGGAAGTCCCAATCGCTGGAGAACTTTGGGGAAGTCCATGGAAACCAGCGTCGGCAGAAAGAGAAACAGACCGCCGAATTTCGTGTGGATCCGCCTGGGGCTCAAGTCGATCTGACGAACGTCGGCCACCTCGGCCACGGTGGGATGTTCACCGGGCGGCCGCTGGGCATCGGGACGTCGCGGGAGTCGGGCGAAACCTTCCGCCTTCAGCAGCACCGACACCGCCACCGGACTGAGTCGGTGCCCTTCCTTCTGAACAGCGCGGCTGATGTCGTAGATGGAAAGGTTCTGTTTGCGTAGCGCGATCACCTGGTCGCGCAGCGGATCTGTTTTGGGGGCAGCTTGTGGACCTTTGGCCGGCGGGACGAAGAACGGGCGTTGCGGATCCTGGCGGAACTGATGCACCAAGACGCGGAAGCTGCCCGGCGTATACCCAAACCGGGCAGCCGCTTCGGCGCCGGGAACTCCTTCCACGAAGAAAGCCCGCAGGGCCTCGTATTGGCGGTGCGTGGAGTTGGCAGGTTCGAGGAACACCTGGGCCAATTCCGTTAGCGTTGTTCCTGAACTTGTAAACATACTGCCATATTATCACACTCAGCCCCCTGCGACAAGGCCACTTTTGGTGAATACCAGAAACACGCGTTGTGAGCCGAGATTACGGACATTTTCTGGCGTTGACATTGCGCCTGGGGGAGATGGGCATTCTGCGAGACCCAGTGGATATAAGTTTATAGATGCACTATAACACCTACAGACAGCTCGCAGAAAAGGCCGCAAGCTCCGAGATACAGCATCCCTTGTCCCTCGCATTGTTAGCGAGAGATGCTTCCGTGGGAATCGAGGCTAGGTCAAGAAGTTCCGGCTTGTTGAACGTGACACAACTAAGGAATTGGACTTTCAGACCAAGTTCTCTGGCCTGCCGCAGAACCTGTGCGAACTCCTTGTACCATCCAACCAGATAGACGGCCTCGACGCCACTAGATTTGATTTTGGTGAGTTGAGCCCGGAAGTCGGTGTCACCCTCGCTGAATTCCTCGACAACCCTTATCTCACCCCCCCGTCCTTCGAAAGCCTCTTGGAAGACACGACGAAGTCCGAGTCCGTAGTCTGAACTACTTGAAAGAACAGCCAAGCTACGCAACGACAAATCGCCGAAAGCGTAGTCAGCCATTTCCTTGCCTTCCGCTGTGTCGGATGGCCAATTGCGATAGAAACAATCACCAGCCTTGGCTAGTTCGGGCGTTGAAGCATATGGAGAGAACAACAGAATCCCTCGTTCCTCGCAGATGGGCAACTGGGCAAATGCAATTTGGCTGAAGGCGCCCCCAACTACCACCTGAACATCTGGATTCATCATCAGTAGTTTCTTGAGGGCTGAGACACCCTCCTTAGGTAGCCCGCGGTCATCTTCAACGACGAGCCTGATTTGCTTTCCATCGATCCCGCCGTTGTCATTGATCTCCTCAACCGCAAGGTTCAGACCGTTCAGTCCTTCCTTTCCATAGGCGGCAGCGTCACCGCTCAGTGGCAGTGTCACTCCGATTACAAAATCATCATTACTTGCCGGACGGTTCATGTATATTGCGATGCAGATGACGGCAACTCCGACCAGCGCAGCTAT
>JAQYVZ010000010.1 GCA_030145205.1 Desulfuromonadales bacterium
ATATTGACTGTCGGCTGAACCATGCTCGGGCCGCGGCCGACCCCCCAGCCACCATCCAGGTTCTGCTCTGCAGTCAGATAGGCCACGGCAACGGCAACACTCTCAGTTGTCGCTACGTCCCATGCCAGCAGAGCTTGAAGCACCAAGGCCGCATCCATCGGATTGCTCTGATATCCGGGGAGCGTCCCCCAACCTCCGTCTGCGTTCTGATTATTCAACAGAAGGTCGGAGCCGGCGTTTCCTGATACAAGCAGTTTGCGTGCGAGGTAATCCTGATTATCGAGCGCCAACCCGTCCAGCCAGATAAGTCCTTGCTGTACATTAGGGATTCCCTCCTGAAAGAATCGCAGGGCTTCGATCGCCAAAGCCGTTTCGCACGGTTCGGTGCCGACCCGGTCCTGCCAGAAACCTTGCGGATTCTGGTGGTCAATCAGCCAGGCCACCCCCAGATTGAGACTTGGTGCCAGGGCGGGGTCAACCTCCGGCGGCACAATCCCGGGGTTCTCGACGATGTCATTTGCAACCGGCGGCTCTGTCTGTATGATGGCAGCACCATCTGTCAAAACAGTGAACCGCTGTGCCCATTCCTGCTCAACGGTCGCGATGGCCGCTGTTTCGGCCAGTGCTTCTGAGGTAGCAGGATCCCAGGTTCCAGGGAGAACGGCATAGACATAACCGACCCGCCACTCCTGCCGGGCATCTTCCACCAATGGGATCCGCGCCCCTTCAACGGCAATCACCTGATCGATGGCAACTGTTCTAGCCGTGCCGACAATTGTTTCGCCAACGGTAGGCGGCTGATCCGAAGCCACTCCAGGACTATCGAGCAGCGTCATTGGCGGAACATCCGAGGCCGCCAGCAGCCCCATCAGGTACAGATCAAGTGGGCTGAAGATCCGGCCAAAAGAGAAACCCTCCTGCCCTTGCTCCGGGGCAATCGACGTGAAAGTACCGTCACCGTTATCTTGCCAGTTGTTGCCGTACAGGGTCGATCCTTCAGAATCGAGCAGGAAGCTCCAGTGCGCATCGGCGATCCCCAGCAGGTCACCGCTCGCCTGCCCCTCCTCATCGACAAAATGGACATAGGCTCCCCAGCGATGACTCATTTCATGCGCCAGAATCTTCAGGGTGGTTTCAAAACCGGGGTCGGTGGGGTCGGTCGCATAACCAGACAGATTGGCCATATCGATGGTACCCTGCAAACGATCGAGCGGCTGTCCGTCGGGAGCATATCCGGCCGAATAGTCAAACAGATTCAGGCCGATGCCCTGCACCCGGTTCTGCACCGGAGTGAAATACGCCGCCGCGCCCGCTTCCGGCAGGGTAAAGTCGAAGTTGGTGAAGATCACCAGGAAGTCGTAATCATCGCCGTGACTGCGATAGAACTCGCGCGCGATCACCTTGCGCGGTTCATGGTTCCAGACGCCGCCAATCAGCGCGTCGTAGATTCCCGACACCTCCATGACGGTAACATTGTCAAAATCTCCCAGAGAATTTGCATTAAAAGCTTGCGCTGTGAGTGGGGTCAGGAAGAAGCAGAACAAAAGAACGAACAGACCGAGACAAACGACCAGTGCAGACCGCGTGGCAGACATTTTCCCCTCCGAAATATCATATTAAAACAAGACGGGGCAGCCCTAGTAAAACGGGACAGCCACCTAATATCAGAACATAAAATATTTCTAAGACAATTCAGGAGGAGATTGCAAGGGATATAAAATGGGACAAAGCAAAAACCGGCCGAAGCCGGTTTTATGAAGACTTTTTCTACTTACTATGGAAGAGGGTCAGGAAAACCAGGACCTCTCCCCCTCACCTCAATCCTCTCCCACCTTCGCGCCACAGCGCTTCAGCACTTCAGCGCGCAAGCCCGCAGGGGAGAGGAAAAACTATTACTCATCGCTTATTACTCAGAAGTAAGCATCTCCTTGCTGAGTGCGAGGGTGAATTCCTGGGTGGCAGTATCGCCATCCGGATCGGTGACGACGATGGAGATCTTATAGTTGCCCGGATCGATTTCAGCCAATGGCCAGTTGATCAGGCCGGAAGCGCTGATATTCATACCATTCGGCGGATCTGTGAGACTGAATGTCAGCTCAGCGTCATCGGGATCGCTGGCCTCGACCTGGTAACTGTAGTTATGCGCCTCAAAATTCTGCGACGGTTGCGAGGTGATAACCGGCGGCGCATTGGGTATCGCCAGGACGGCACTTTCGTACGGTTTGCCTTCATCAAAACCATCGTACGGCGTAATCCTGACCTGGATCTGGTCACCTTCAGCATAGCTGGCGGCCGGCAGCGTTGGTTGGGTCAAAAACGACTCTTCTTCGCCGTTGATGAACCATTGATAGAGGAATTCCACCTCGTCGCCATCGACATCAGCGCCAACTGCGGACATGGTAATATCACCATGCTCAAACGCTTGTTGCGCCGTTGCCGTCACCTCAATCACTCGCGGCGGGGTATTGCCGATAGTTACGGTTGTACTCGCGCCGGCATCGTTGGTGCCGACCTGAACTGTGACTTCATCGCCACGCTGAAACTTATCACTGCACAGTTTTCCACCAGGATTATCGGACACTATATTACGATTAACAAACCACTGGAAAGCCGGCCGACCCGGTTTACCTTTCACCATGGCCCGGATGCAGCCTTCATCACTGGGTTGATCCGGCCGCAAGGAGATAGTCACTCCACCCTGGCTTTCACTGCGGATCGGGGCAACCGCGGTCGGCTGGGATGCTGTCGTTGGAGAAGCCGCTGCCGATGTTGGCGCAGCTGCCGGGGTTGGCTCATCCTTGACAGCTTTGGTCAAGCGGTCCCAGTCCGGCTCTTTGTATTCCTGTTTCGGTTCTTCACTGCAGGCAGCCAGCAGACTGATCGCGGCCAGGACCAGGCAGAAACGTTGTAGAAGATGCATCAGGAAACCTCCACAGCAAATTGTATCGAATTTATTTCATCACCCTCACCCCTCAAGGGAGAGGGTGGATAGAGACGATAAACAGAATACAGCAGACAGAAGGCGGAAGAAAGTCTGAAAAGAAACGACCCGGCTGGTTGCAACCAGCCGGGTCGTTATCAAGGTTTCGCCATTGCCTAGTTTACCACTGCATCCAGTAAACCGGGCTGATCAGCTTGATGTCAGTCAAACCGCTTGCTTCGACACGGTCGGAACTACTGATCAACTGGGTTACTCGTCCGGAAGCATCAATCAGGGTAACGATACCGGACGGGATACCTTCACCAAGGGTCCGGACACGGTCGGTCCGTTGCAGAACCTCACCGTTTTCACCACCGATCGCTCGTTCGTTGATCAGGGTGTTGCCGTCACCATCCCAAACCTCACTGGCATTCAGGTCATTGCTTTCATCGAAGTTCATAACAGCTTCCCCGGTTTTATAATCAACCTGGTAGAGCCTTGAAGTCCCGAGGTTACCAGCATCGCAACCTGCCCGGGGCCCAGTATAAAGCTGATAGGTCGAGAAAAACGCGTCTCCATTGAAAACGGTCGCAGGTGCCAGGACCTTTTCACCCGGGTCACCACTGGCATCCCTATCGGTACCATCGAGCTTGATATACCAACCGTAGGTAAAATCGCCCGCGTCGTTGTAGGGAGCACTGGGGGTTGAATAGAGTCGATCATAAATCACCTGGGCATCTGCAGCCTCAGTGTCTGTCTTCTGGATTGTGTTGAGGGTCACATCTTCCAGTGCGCTTTCTGTCACCGGGAACGTGCCATCCGCGCCCCAATCAATGAGACAGTAAATACGGTCTTCCGTCGAGAGATTCAGTGGGTGTTCACGGTCACCAGTGCCGAAGTAGATGTGAGGCGCACCCACAGTGGCGATTGTCGGTTTATAGAAAATTTTGCGTCCGATTGAACTGTCGCCGCCAGGATTCGATGCAAACAAAATAGTCCCGGTCCAGTTGCTGGTCGTGGCACCATCCACCGTGAAGCGCCAGAGGTTACCACCCGTATCACCGACATAAATGGTATCAGCATAAGTGTCGCTATCCAGGTCCAGCACAGTCAGATCGCTCGCAAAAGAAAACTCCGGCTCGTCACCATTGTAGTTACCTACCCCGGCCGTATAGCTCCAGTAGACGGTTCCTACCGTCCCACCAGAAATCGTCGGAACATAAGGCGAGGCGGCATCGGTTCGCGCCAGGTGGGCGACTTCAATCGCCATGATACCCCGACCACGCGGATTGATACGACTGGAAGCTGCCAGGCTCCCGGTAGACACCAGAGGTGCTCCGGACCCGTCGACGGTCCCGCCGGCAGAAGCGGTGTTGATATCGACCGGGTTGCCGTACCCGTCATCGCTCGAATCGGGGAACGTCTGTATCTCCCCGTAGCGCAAATCTTCGTTGTTATCGTAACCGGTGCCAACAAAAGCCACCAGCTTGAACGTGTTGGCATCTATGGGAACCTTCGACAGACGTGGCTGCGACCAGGTCTCACCAATTTCACCCAGATCGACATTGTCAACCTCCCAGAGGAATTTAGGCTGTAGGGGGTTGGTCACATCCAGCGCGAAGTAAGAGCCACGCGAGCTGGTCGTATCGAGGGTATTGGTCCCGCCGCCACGTCTTTGGCCGACAACCATGACAACCTTGTCATCGGTCTGGTCAATGTAGCCATCTTCGTTTTTATCATGCACGAATAAAGACGGCGCAGCATCAACAAAGGTCGCATGCCCGGCAGCCGGATCTTTCATGTATTGCAGCGAATCGAGAACATTGGGCGGGATGAACGCCCAGAGCTCCCGACCGTCACAATCACGGAAAGCGTGCAGCATGCCGTCATTCGAACCGGCAAAAATAACCGAACTGTTGAACATGTCGCCGTTGGAAATCTGGTCGGCCGTCAAGTCCGTTTTACACGTATTTTCCTGCAACGATGTGTATTTGGTGTAGTTAAAAACGACCGGCCGTGAATGCAGGATATCTCCCAGCACCCAATCACGGGACAGGGCACTGCTCGGCAGATCGAGTTCCTCGTACGTAAATCCATGGACAAACTTGATCAGGGCATTCTTCTCAACATCGCTGGCCACACCAAGGGTGGCCGCAGTAATGTTGTCGTTGCCCCAGTTCGGCATGACACCTGTATCCGGCATGAAATGGTTGGTAGATTCATAAATTTCGGCACCACTATCAACCAATGTATAAATATTACGCCAGGTCAGCTCCGACGTTTCCCAATCGCCGGAAGCTCGGACCAGGGACGCTAGGTATTTTGCTCGTTCAAACAACACACCGCCGGCACCACCCGCATCCACCTGGCCACCGTCACCCCTCGGCTCGTTCGGATCAGTATTGCTCGGATCGATGTAGCCATCACTGCTCGGGATCAAGCCATTGCTGTTCAGGCTCCAATACGAAATGGAATCGCGATCGAAATCACCATAAGCATCCGTTGCGGCACTGCCGTCGTAACCTTGCAATTGCAAGGTCTCAAGGCTGATCCCGTATTTTTTGATATTGCCAAACCAGGGGCCGGTCTGTTGCGGTCGGAACAAGCCCAGGTAAACATTGTTACTGCTAATGGTTCGGTTGGTGGTACTGGCCGGGACAACCGGCGCCACAAATGAGGTACTCTTTTCATTAATGATCGTCGCCAGCAATTCCGTCAAAGCCGCAGCCAATTCTTCATGGTTGTAAACGTTAAAGAAGCTGCCGTCGCCATCTTTGGCCGCATTCTGGATGAGACTGTCCTTTTCCTGGAAGGCTAGAATAGTGTGGGTCGTCATATTGAAATTGTAATTCAGGTATTTGGCAACATCATCCAGCCAGTGAGAACCAAGGCCATAGATATCCTCATCAGGATAGCCATCGCTGTCAGCATCACCGACAACAGACATATTTGGGCTGCCGTCATTACTGGTGAAGCCGTTGGTCAACAAGATGATATGGTTTAAGTCACATTCGTTTTTGATCGCATCAGGGATCCGCCCCACCGCATTGATTTCTGAATAATCTGCGCCGAGATAGTAACCGGCGTCGTAGACCGCCTCTGCCTGAGGTCGGGCAACCGGGTCGTTGAGCATGGGCGCGCCATCAATATGAGCCCAGTCATTATTGGCCGCATAGACCCCGTCACCGTCACGATCCGGCCCCGGGATTTTTGCCAGGAGTTTGCAGTACTCCAGATCTGCATTGGCAGCGTCCGCAACTCCAGTTGCGGAGTTGTAACAAACAGGAGGCTCCGTCAGAATCGTCGGCGGAGCTGTTGGATCGCTGGGATCCTGAACCAGTGAGAGATCCGTCACATCAAAAATCAGTTCGGCACCGCCGTTGTTTGAGTAAGTCATGGCCCCGAAATTGACCGCCCCGAGAGCACTCCCGATAGCTGCCTCTAGAGCCGAAAAAATGATTTCGCGCTGCGACATGGTGTCTGTCACGACAACATCCGTCTCACAGACAGGGGCAACATACTCGACTCCAGCGCCCCATTCCGTTGCGGTTGGATAAATCCCGGAAGGGCTCAGGTAGGCCCAATAGATGGCTGCGTCAGTACCGTCAGTAGGGTGGGTCACGCTGTTATCGGAGGTATGCGTCTCAAGGACTTGGTAATAGGATGTGGGATAAGTTGTGACCGTCTCCCAGGTCCTGCAAATGTTCTTGTTCTGCCAAACGGCACAAACGTCATACGTCTCTTCTGTGACAATACTGATAATGTCGGGATCAGGCAGGTCCGTACAGGAGGATTCAAAGCCCCCTCCGACCGACGTTGTGTAGTTCAGGTAGTTACCCAGAACGTAGACAGACCCTGTCGGTCCTGTCACACAACCTCCAAGCTTTATATTGGGAAAACTGGCAGCGCCTGAGCTTGAATAGGTCCCGCGCAATTGTAGTGTCTTACGTGCGACATCATCACTGGCAACACAAACCGGATCAGTAGAACTCAGTCCACTCAAAGCAACCGTCGAGTTCACCACAACCACCTGGTTGGCGATATCGCCCTGATTATCGATTTCGTAGATATAATAAGGAAGAAAACAGCCCGCCGCCGGGTTGCTCGTCCCAGAACACCCGCCCATCTGGTCATACACAACCGTTTGATCGTAGGGGGCCCCCGGCGCCATTTGCGCGGTGGCCCGACTGTTGTCGATTACCAGCAATACGTTGGGACGCGTCAAAGTTGTCGGCACGCCGGCATAAATGGCAGAGTCGCCCATAAACTCATCCGTCCCTGCCAACCCTGTTGACACCAACAGGGTCAGGGACAAAACGAGACAGAATAAAAATTCGTAGATGCGCTTCATGATTAACCTCCTCCCGAGGTACGGAAAATCGTATCATCATCCATCTTGTAAAGGCGCACGATGCTGGCATTGACCCGTGACCTCATTGTGTTTCCAGCGGACGGAGCAGTCGATTCCACCTCTACATGGTACAGATTAGCACCGAAATCGGAACCATGAATCTCCGCCATGGCCGGCGGCAGGTCGTGTGCACCAAGATCCGTAACCGTCCCGGCTTCCAGCGTTCCTACATCGGTTCCTTCAATGATCGTTTTATGGACTTCACCGAGGCTGGTACCATCTTCATCAAGAGCGTTATCTGTGACCAAGTCGACAGTTTCCCCTTGACTGATATTGACGATGATGTCGCGGTTCATAGAATATTCCACCGCCCGGTCCGATGTGTAAAACGCCTGGCGGGCCGGCATGAATCCGGCGGAAGTCCCGATATCCCGGGTCGTAACGTCTAGAACTACGGCCCCGAGGATGCTGAGAATCGCCAGAAAGCCGATGGCAATGATCAGCGCCATACCCTTTTCTCGATTCTGTCGAGCTAACGTCAATGAGTTCATAAAAAACATCCTTGTCACGTCTCTAAAAGACATTTCGCAGGGTCACGGAGGTCTGTAGTTCGCGCGTTTTGGCCGTGCTGACCGCATCCGTGCCAACCGCTTGCGTTTGCCCCGTCAGCAACACGTTGATCTTGTGGACCCGGCCGGTACCAGCATGCTTATACTCGAAATCCACGTCGCTGACGTTGCGCGCCAGAAACTGAGCGTCGCCATTGACAATTCGCAGCAGACTGTCAATGGTCCCATCGCCGTCACTGTCACTTAACCGATAGCGAATCGTCTGCATAGCGGGCTGAGTATCATCCTTGATACGGATCACAACAGCTTCCTCAGGAATCGGAACCCCGGCCGCTGGGTTGATTGTCAATTGATTTGCAGCCGGCCCTTGTGTAGCGGTGTAGATGACACCTTCCAGTTCAGTTGCCGTCACCGATTCAAACAGACGGACCTTGGAACCGTTGGGAAAATTTTGCACCATATCCGCCTGACTCAAGGTGAGCTCCGTCGACGATGACCCCACCACCCGCGCAAAACCGCTACCAACAGCTCGCGTCTGGATCGTGAAATCTTTCGGATCATCGACCGTACCGCTCTCAAAAATAATCGGATCGTCATCGCCGATCAAAAAACCGGCAGTCAACAGATCCTGAGTCACGCGATTCATTGCGAGCCGCAGATTGCTCTGCACATCGGTCACCTGGGTCTGGACAGCTGTCGATTTGACTGCAGGAATAAACAGACTCATCACCGCGAGCATAACAATTCCGAAAATCGCCATTACAAGCAGCATCTCGACCAAAGTAAAGCCGCACGAGGCGTGCCGATGTTTCATAAAAAATCGTCGCATGCCGCCTCCTAGGTCGCCCTTTTGATGGTGGTCGCCGTCACGGTACGTGTCCGGTTGCCCAGAACGCTCATCACGACGGAATCACTGCTCACAGTGACAATAACTTGGCACAGGTCGGTCACTCCATGAAAGCGAGTGATCACATCATAGGTAATATTGTAGGTTCCTGCGCCGGCAATCGTCACGGAACTGGGGTCCCAGGCCGCGTCATTTACGGACAAAAAGTTATCAGTGTTGGCGTTTGCAACAGGAACATCAAACATGGCATCATCGGAATCCAGGGCTGCAATCTCCTCGATGACTTCCTGAGCAATGGACGATGCTGCCAGAATTGACTCACTCTGCGCGTTCACCTTGGTCGCAGTGATCTGCAGTTCAGCCAGGCCCAGCAAGCCTACCGCCAAGATCACGATCGCGATCAGCAGTTCTACCAGGGAAAAACCGGATTGGGCAGATTGTCGTTCCATCATTGTCGCCTCCACACTCGACAGTAAATGTCGTCTCTTTACAGAGCAAAACATATACCAAAAAAACACCCACTAAGGAATTGTCTAACTCATTGTTTTTATTGATTTGCCCAATATCGCCACAAGGACACAAATCCGCCATACATGCACTTTTTGCACACTCTGCTTGTATTCTTTGCGTTAAAACGCGAGCTCTCTCGCCCCCGACCTCACTCCAGACCGTAATCCTTGATCTTGTAAAGCAGCGACCGCAAACTGATCTCCAGCAGTTTCGCCGCCTGGGTGCGATTGCCGCCGGTCTCTTCCAACGCCTTGGCGATATACTCCCGCTCCAGCGCCTCGACCGCTTTTTTGAGCGACAGGTCTTCCGGCTTGGTTGCGACCTGCGGCATCTCTGCCAGAACCAGATCGTCCGCTTCGAGAACCGCTTCCCGGTTAAGAATCAGGTTCTTCTCGAGCGCGTTCACCAGTTCCCGCACATTACCCGGCCAGGCGTGCTGTTCAAGCTTCTGCATTGCTGCAGGGGCCAGTTCCGGCACCGGCCGTTTGAGTCGCGCACAGAGCAGTGGCAAATACCTGGTAACGAGTTGAGCGATATCCTCCGAGCGATCACGCAAGGGCGGCAGTTCCAGTGTGATCACCGCCAGCCGGTAGTAGAGATCTTCACGAAAACGGCCGCGTACCACTTCTTCTTTCAGGTCGACAGCCGTGGCCGCCAGGATACGGACATTGACCGGCCGCGGTGTGTTTTCACCGACCCGACGGACTTCCCCTTCCTGCAGAACCCGCAACAGCTTCGGCTGCAGTTCCAGCGGCAGGTCGCCAATCTCGTCAAGCAGCAGGGTGCCGCCATCCGCCGCGCCGAACAAGCCGGCCCTGGCCCGGTCTGCGCCGGTAAAAGCACCTTTGGCATGGCCGAACAATTCACTTTCCAGCAGGCCGGGCGCAATCGCACTGCAGTTGACCGCCAGGAAGGGTTTGTCCCGTCTATCGCTTTCATTGTGCAACGCTCTTGCTGCGAGTTCCTTGCCAGTCCCGGTTTCGCCGGTTATCAGTACGGAGGCGGATGAGGCTGCAGCCCTGCGCAACATCTCAATCACCCCTTGCATGGTCGCACTTCGATGGACAATTGCGTCGACCCCCTGGGGCCGTGCAGTTCGTTTCAGTGTCGTTTTGAGATCGACGTTCTCCTTGTGCAGGTCCAGGCGCTCTTCCGCCTTGCGAACTGTCAGCAGGATTTCATCGGGCCGGAACGGCTTGGAAATATAGTCATAGGCGCCAAGCTTCATACATTCAACCGCCGTGTCGATGCTGCCGTAGGCGCTCATCATCACCACGGTACTGGAAAACTTGCGTTCGATCTTTTCTTTGAGAAAGGCCAAACCATCCATTTCCGGCATACGGATATCACAGAGGACCAGGTCAAATGCGCCGTTCTCCAGGCGCAGCAGCCCTTGACGACCACTGTTCGCCTCAGAAACGCGATACCCTTCCCGTTCCAGAACGATACGCAGCATGTGGCGCATCGATTCCTCATCGTCAATCACAAGAACCTGTCGATTGTTACTGGTCATTGCTGCCACTCCATCCTGTTCAATGTTCCACATTCAAAATTACAAGAGATCAGAAACAACGGCTAAACCTCGGCAACCGGCAGCCAGACCGTAAAACAGCTGCCGGAGTCTACTTCAGAAGCCACTTCGATCCAACCGCCGGCCTGGTCGACAATCCGCTGGCAGACAGATAAACCGAGGCCGGTCCCTTGACCGGGGTCCTTGGTCGTGAAAAACGGTTCAAAAATAGCCTTGCGCGTCTCCACATCCATACCGCTACCTTGATCGGCCACATCACACCCCAGAGACTTCTCGTCCTGCCGCATCGACAGAGTCAGCGTTCCGCCGGTCGGCATGGCGTCACGAGCATTTAAAATCAGGTTGATGCACACCTGGGCAAACTGGCCGCGATTCATGCAAACAGCCGGAGCCGTCACCGGAAGGTTGTCAACCACCTGAATTTTATTGAGAACACCCTGATGGATCGCCATTTCGACGGTTTCACGGAATGCGACGGCGGGGTCGAACGGCTCGGTTTCGACCGTACCCGGAGTCGCATAATCGAGCAATTCCCGGATCAAGGTGTCAATCCGGTTCGCCTCAACAAGAGAACGTTCCACCAGATCACGACAACCGGGTTCGGACAGATCCTGCCTGAGCAGATCGAGATAACCAACGATCGCACCGAGAGGATTGCCGATTTCGTGTGCCATCCCTGCGGAGAGATGCCCGACTGACGCCATCTTCTCGGAGCGCAGCAGGTCGTCACGCGCCTCTGAGAGTGCCCGGTTGGCCTCTTCGAGCGAGGTAATGTGCGCCACTGTCTCTGCCCGGCTCTCGGCAAGCGCATGCACCATGTGATTAAAGCTGGCCGCCAATTCCCGGATTTCTTCTGGCCCGGCCGGCACGTCAATCTCCTGCAATGCGCCCTGCGCAATATCGCCGGTCGCCTGCTGCAGCTTGCGCACCGGTCGCACCACATTGCGATTCAAGCTGAAGACGCCAAAAACCGACAGCACGCCGCCGAACAGCAGCACATAGATCAACACCAGCTTTTGCGCACCATGAACCCGTTCTTCCAGCGTCACCAGCGAGAACCGCGCCTGCAGAACGGCGGCAAACTCCCCGGAACCGACTGGCACAGCGAGATCAAGATAGCTGCGTGGCCTCTCCGACAAAGACAACCACCTGGAGGAATAGGAGAGTGTTTCTGAGATTTCGCCCAACGACACCGCTGCCGGGGAAACGTCGGAAAACTGCACGGGGCCGGCAACCGACATCTCGGCCAGAGTCTGTCTGTCAGCATCGAGCAGACGCCAGGCCAGAACATCACCATGCCGCCCGAGAGCACCCAGCACCGGCTGCAAACCGGATAGGTTCCCAGCGACATCGGCCCGATGCGTCACAAATTGTTCATTGATGGCTGACCCGAGCAGGGTTACGGTCCGACGCAGGTCCGAGCGCTGCTGATCGAGCAGGCCCTTCTCTGTCAATTTGACCAGAAGAAAACCGGAAAACAGCAGGGCCGCCCCCAACAGGAGGGTGATGCTGACGACAACTTCCGTACGTAATCCGACTTTCATAACAGGGCGTCACCACAACGAAGAGATAGGCGGACCAACTGTGAACTTCGCAAGTATATAATTTCACGGGCCCAGTAGCAAGAATCGGTTGGAATCAGTCCTCTTTTCCTGCTAGGATAGCTTGCATCCTGAACGAAGAAAGGAGTCCTCATGTCACGTATTCCCGCCATCGACCCAGACGGCTGCATCGCTTGTGAAGTCTGTACCCAGATCTGTCCCGAAGTCTTCCGGATGGGAGACGGGGAAGAAGAGCATGGCCACGATCACAGTCACGATGAGAAAGCGACTGTCTACAACCCGACCGGTGCGCCGGAAGAGAAAATCGAAGAAGCGATGGACAACTGCCCATCGGCCTGTATTTATTGGGAATAATCCGCAAGAAGCATCAATCAAGATTGGTCACCACGGAGGACTCGAAGCATATTGTAGTCCTCCCCTTCTCCCTTGACGGGAGAGGGTTGGGGTGAGGGTGACCAACGAATAAGTCATCCCTCTCCCCTTCCCCCCTCCCTCCAAAGGAGGGAAAGATTATCTTTATGGATCATCTTTCGCTGATCACAAAACATTACGAGCCTGGCAGCACAGCCTACACGCGCCTGGTCGGGCATAGCTCTCAGGTCGCCCAACTGGCTGAGCAGGTGGCGAAACGCCTCTCACTGCAACAAACGGTCGACATGCAGTTCGTTTCAGAAGCCGCCTGGTTGCACGATATCGGCATTTTCATGACGCAGGCTCCGAAGATCGGCTGTTTTGGCGAAGCGCCCTACCTGGCGCATGGCGTTCTGGGTGCTAAACTTCTTATTGAAGCAGGTCTGCCGCGCCATGCCCAGGTGTGCGAGCGGCACGTCGGCGTCGGCATCAGCCTGACAGACATCCGTGAGCAACAACTTCCTCTGCCGGAACGGGACATGACCCCGCAAACCCTCGAGGAGGAGATCGTCGCCTACGCTGACCTGTTTTTCTCGAAAAACCGGGATATGGGCAAGGGCCCCCGGCCTTCCGAAAAGGTTCGTAGCAAGCTCGCCCGATTTGGTGCACACAAGGTCGCCATCTTCGACGCTTGGCACAACAAGTTCGGAGGCTGAACTTTTTATAGCTGACAACTTATAGCCTAGAGCTGACTTTATGGACCCATGGCTGCTGGACATCTGGAACCACCTGCCGGACGGGATGACGTTTCTGGCGGCGGCTGGCACAGTTGCCTTCCTCGAAGGACTGGTCGGCATCGGCCTGCTCATGCCGGGCAGCACCCTGATCGTCTGTAGCGGCGTTCTCGCCTTTCACGGCAAGGCAGACATGATTTCCCTGATTGCCTGGTCGTCGGTCGGTGCTCTGCTCGGGGACCTCACCAGCTACTGGCTTGGTGCACGCTCCGGGGAGTTTTTATGGAACCAGCGTATTCTGGCACGGCGTAAAGACCTGCTCCGCAAGGCGGAAGTATTTTTTATTGAGCATGGTGCCAAGAGTATTTTTTTCGGGCGCTTCCTCGGACCGATCCGCGGACTGGTTCCGTTTGTCGCAGGCATGTCGAAGATGCGCCCTCTCCCCTTCTTGCTGTACGCGATTATCAGCGCACTGCTCTGGGGGGTGAGTTATCCGGGACTCGGTTACCTCGGCGGCTCAAGCTGGCAAAAAGCACAGAGTTGGGCGGGACGTTTCGGCGCACTGATCTTGTTGCTGCTGGTCGCCTCGATTGTAATTGGTGGCCTCAGGAAGCATTTCCTCGGCGCCGTCAGGAAGTCCGGGATGAAGGACAAAGACGCATGAACAAACTCGCAGACAGCAGCTGGCTCGATTTCGAGCAACAGCATGTCTGGCACCCCTACGCTGCCCTGCAGGGCACCCTGCCCGCCTTGCCGGTCCGCTCCGCCGAAGGCGTCCACATTCTCCTGGAGGACGGCCGCAGACTGATTGACGGCATGGCATCCTGGTGGTCAGTGATCCACGGCTACAATCACCCGGTTCTCAATGCTGCCGCCAAGCAACAGCTCGACCAGATGTCTCACGTCATGTTCGGTGGCCTGACGCACCGCCCTGCCGCAGAGCTGGCTGCCCGCCTGGTTGAGTTGACGCCACAGCCCCTGCAAAGTGTCTTCTTCTGCGACTCCGGCTCAGTCAGCGTCGAAGTTGCCATCAAGATGGCGATACAGTACTGGTATGCTTTGGGGCAACCTGACAAACAAAAGCTGCTGACGGTTCGGCATGGCTACCACGGCGACACCTTCGGCGCCATGTCGGTCTGCGACCCTGAAGGCGGCATGCATCACATGTTCTCCCATCTGTTGCCTCAGCACTTCTTCGTACCGGCACCACAAGCCCGCACTGACGCGGAATGGGTTGATTCAGAAATCGTGCCCATGCGCGACACCATCGAACGTCATCACAATGAGATTGCCGCGGTCATTCTCGAACCGATCGTGCAGGGCGCCGGCGGCATGCGCGTCTACTCTCCTGAATACCTGCGCCAGGTCAGGGCGCTTTGCGATACCCATGGAATTCTACTGATCGCCGACGAGATCGCGACCGGCTTTGGTCGCACCGGCAAACTGTTCGCCTGCGAGCATGCGGGTATCGCTCCGGACATCCTCTGCCTCGGTAAAGCCCTGACAGGGGGTTACCTCTCCATGGCAGCCACCCTGACGACAGAAGAGATCAGCCGGACGATCTCCACGCAGCCGCCGGGAGCCTTTATGCATGGCCCGACCTTCATGGCGAACCCCCTTGCCTGCAGCATCGCCTGTGCCAGCATTGATTTGCTATTGGACAGCCCCTGGCAGGAACGCATCGCCGCCATTGAAAACAGCATGTGCGACAAGCTCGAACCTTGTCGCGCTCTGGCCGGCCTCGCCGACGTTCGGGTTAAAGGCGGCATCGGTGTTCTGGAACTGGACCAGCCGGTGGATATGCCGCGCATCACCCGGGCATTTATCGACCGGGGCGTCTGGTTGCGCCCCTTCGGCAAGCTGGTCTACATCATGCCCCCCTACATCATCACCGCGGCCGAACTGGACCACTTGCTCTCGGCCATGGTTGAGACAGTCAAAGAGTCCGTACGAAGTTCAGGACCTTGAGCAACACCGCCTGCACGTTTTTCCTGTATTCCAAGCCCTGTTTTTTGTATTCTGGGGCCACTTTTCTTACTTGTGATTGAGGGTTACTGATGCCTGAACAAAAATTTCTTTCCCTGCCGAATGCGCCGCTGGATCAGGCAAACGTCGTGATCCTGCCGGTTCCCATGGAACGAACCGTCTCCTTTAAACCGGGCACCGCCGGAGCCCCGGCAGCGATTTTCGAGGTCTCTGACCAGCTCGAATTCTTTGAAGAGGATGGCGGCTGGTCGCCGTTCAAGCACATGACTCTGACCGTCACACCTGCTTTTGATGAGGAAGAATCGAACGAGGCAGACCTGCATGCCCGCCTGACAAGTCGAGTGGCCTCACTGCCTGCTGACAACCTGCTGATCAGCCTGGGCGGTGAGCATGCAATCACCCCTGCGCTGGTCGCTGGCCGCATGAGAGAACCGGGAACCGTAGTCTTTCTCGACGCACATGCCGACCTGCGGGACAGCTACGAAGGCAGCCGCTTCAACCACGCTTGCCCTGCCCGGCGCCTGCTGGAACAGGGTCACGAGCTACTGATGGCTGGCGTACGCTCTGTCTTCGAAGCAGAAGTCAACCTGGTCGAACAGGACCCCCGCATCAGTCTGTTCATGGATTGGGACCTGCGCGGCAAGGGGCAGTGGGACTCTTTCCTGCAGAAAGTCAGTTCCCTGCAAGGCCCCGTCTACCTGTCAATCGACATGGATGTTTTCAATCCAGCCCATGTTCCTGGTGTCGGGACACCACAACCGGGGGGCTTTCTGTGGTACCAGATGGTCGAAGTTATTGAAGCCCTGTTTGCTACGTCCAATGTCGATCTGCGCGGTGTAGACATTGTGGAACTGGTCCCAGAACCAAGTCGGGTTTCTGAAATGACTGCCGCCAAGCTGCTCATGAAGATTGTCTCCTTCTGGGGACAAGCGAATGGCTTTGATTTCAAGGAGATGACCGGGAGTCAGATGCAGGTTGAGTATGAGTAGGGTTTCTTTCCCTTTAACGACACTGCCAGAACCAACCTTTCCAGCTTTCTAACCGGGGGCGCAACCCCGGTTAGAAAGCTGAAATCAGCATGTCAGCAAACAGACACGGTACAGATCTAAAAGCCCAACAAAAAAAAGGCCCCGCCAAAAGCGGGGCCTTTTCATGTTCAACATCGAGATGAAACCAGAGCTTACAGAGTCCGCTGCTGATAAATCGCATCAAAACCCTTCATCTCGTCAAACTGCAGGTACTGGTAAACCTCTTCCTTGACCGGGTCAATCTTCTCTTTGTACTCGGCCAGGTACTCAGCCGGAGTCGGCAGCTTGCCGAGCAGAGAAGTCACAGCACCGAGCTCAGCAGAGCCGAGGTAAACCTGGGCCCCGGTACCGATGCGGTCGTCGAAGTTACGGGTCGAGGTCGAGAACATGTTGACGCCATCAGGCACGCGGGCCTGGTTACCCATGCAGAGCGAGCATCCGGGGGTCTCGATGCGGGCGCCAATCTGGTTGAAGATATTGAAATAGGCTTCGTCCTTCAACTTCGCCTGGTCCATACGGGTCGGCGGGCAGATCCAGGTACGAACTTCGGGATTGAACTTGTGACCTTCCCAGATCTTGGCGGCGGCGCGGAAGTGACCGATGTTGGTCATGCAGCTACCGATGAAGACGTCCTTGATCTCGGTACCCTGCACATCGGAGAGGATCTTGACATCATCAGGATCGTTCGGGCAGGCCAGGATCGGCTCAGTGATTTCGGCGAGGTCAATTTCGATGACGGCAGCGTACTCGGCGTTCGCGTCGGCCTTGAGCAGCTTGGGAGCTTTGAGCCACTCGTTGACGTCGTCGATGCGGCCTTGCAGAGTCTGCGGATCACGGTAGCCCTCATCAATCATCTTCTCCATCAGGGCGACGTTGGAGCGCAGGTAGGTGCAGACAGCTTCTTCCTTGAGCTGGATGCAACCGGCAGCGGCGGAACGCTCTGCAGCGGCGTCGGTCAGTTCGTAAGCCTGCTCAACGTTGATATCCAGACCTTCCATCTCAAGGATACGACCATTGAAGATGTTCTTCTTGTTCTTCTTCGGTACGGTCAGCAGACCTTGCTTGATGGCCCAGAGAGGAATTGCGTTAACGGCGTCACGCAGGGTGATGCCGGGGTTGAATTCACCTTTGAAACGCACCAGGACCGACTCGGGCATATCGAGCGGCATGAAGCCGAGAGCGCCACCGAATGCCACCAGGCCGGAACCGGCCGGGAAGCTGATACCGATCGGGAAACGGGTATGGGAGTCGCCACCGGTACCGACCGTGTCGGGAACCAACAGGCGATTCAGCCAGCTGTGAATAACACCGTCGCCCGGCTTGAGAGGTACACCGGCGCGCTCGGCGATGAAGTCGGGGAGGAACTTGTGCATTTTAACGTCAGCCGGCTTCGGGTAAGCAGCCGTGTGACAGAAAGACTGCATGAACATCGGCGACTGGAAGCGCAGGCAAGCCAGCTCTTTCAGTTCGTCAGCAGTCATCGGGCCGGTGGTGTCCTGGGAACCGACGGTGGTCATCTTCGGCTCGCAAGCGGTGCCGGGCAGGATGCCGTCAACCTCGCAGGCGCGACCGACCATCTTCTGGGCGAGAGAGTAGCCCTGGTCTGCTTTAGGTACCGGGTTGACCGGCTTGGTGAACACATCGCTCTCGGCCATACCGAGGGCTTCGCGGGCCTTTGCGGTCAGGGAGCGACCAATGATCAGAGGAATCCGGCCGCCTGCGCGGAACTCGTCCGGCACGGTGTTCGGCTTGATGTCGAAGGTGGTGACAACGGCGCCGTCCTTGGTGACTTCGCCTTTGGCGGTGTTGATAGTGATCACGTCACCATCGTTCATGTTGGAGACGTCCATCATCAACGGCAGAGCACCGGAGTCCTGAGCGGTGTTAAAGAAGATCGGAGCGATAACGCTGCCGATGATCACGCCGCCACGGCGCTTGTTCGGCACGGCCGGGATGTCGTTGCCAATGTGCCACAGCACGCTGTTGCAGGCAGACTTACGGGAAGACCCGGTGCCGACCACGTCACCAACAAAAGCGACCTGGTTGCCGGCAGCGCGCCAGTCGGCGATCTCCTGCAGACGGTTGGGGAAACGGGTTTTGCCCATTGCCAATGAGTGCAGCGGAATATCGGGGCGGCTCCAGGCGTCGCCTGCCGGGGAGAAGTCATCAGTGTTGATCTCGCCCTCGACCTTGAACACTTTGACGGTGATCTCTTCAGCCAGTGCCGGCTTGCCGGTAAACCATTCGGCATTAGCCCAGCTTTCGACAACCTGCTTTGCTTTGGCGTTGCTTTTGGAAAGTTCGACAACTTCGTCAAAAGCATCATAAACCAGGGTGGTGCCGGACAGGGCAGCAACAGCAGCGTCGGCAACTTCAGCGTCGGACAGGGCAGCGATCAGGTATTTGACGTTGTAACCGCCGATCATGGTGCCGAGCATCTTGATGGCGTCCAGCTTCGAAATCAGCGGGGAGCTTGCCTTGCCAGCAAGGATATCGCCGAGAAAGTCCGCCTTGACTTCAGCGGCAGGGTCAACACCGGGCGAAACGCGCTCGGTGATCAGGTTCATCAAAAACTCTTCCTTGCCAGCCGGGGGGGCCTGCAGCAGCTTGCAGAGGTCCGCAGCTTGCTCAGGATTCAGCGGCAGAGCCGGAATCCCCTGAGCGTTTCTCTCCTGCTCATGGCGTAAATAAGCCTCAATCATGTCATCCTCCTCATCAGGAATTTGTGGGTTGAGAACGAACCGTTCTCCTTGTTTTTAACTGTCCAGGGCATGCGCTGAAACAGAGAAACAGCCCTAGGAAACCGGACTGTAAAAGTTCCAGGCCCAAAAAACACGCCGCCGAAGGCCATGACCTCCGGGGCTTGAGCACTGCATACTGTATACGATTTTATTGTCTCCGTCAACGACCAACTCCCCTTTTAAACCAAGACTTTTCGCCGACGATGCTGCTTCAGATTTGTACTGTGAAATGTTCTGCGAGAGGTCTTCCTCAAGAACACAAGAAGGGCTATGACTTATTCTGTCACAAGGCAGGAGTTTACTCGAAATACAGGAGGCACTTATGTTTGAACTTATTCTGTTAACCGGATTGCTGGCAGCCGCACTCAGCCAGCTCCTGCCCGAAAACCCGGGTGGACCTGCACCGAAACGCAACCTAAAGCAACGACAACCCGGACATAGAGGCTCGTCACGGAAAACAAAACGCCGCCGGGCACATGCACCTGGCGGCGTTTTAAAACAAGAAACTGACAGGGACAGAATTCGTAGCTACCCGCGTCAGCTCGTCGCATGATCTGTGTGGAAACGTATTACTCGCCGACCTGCCCATCAGACAGGAAAGCAAGAAAATCCTCGGCCGAGAGAGGCTTGCTGTACAGGTAGCCCTGCATCTGGGGGCAATCGAGGTTCATCAGGATGTCCCTCTGTTCCATCTCTTCAACCCCCTCGGCGATCACTTCCAGCCCCATACCATGCGCCAGGCTGGTAATCAGCGAGACCAGCACCCGATCATCATCGCTGGTCACGATATCCATCACAAAGGATCGATCGATCTTGAGTCGGTCGACCGGGAAGCGCTTCAGGTAGTTCAGTGAGGAGTACCCCGTGCCGAAATCGTCAATGGCAATCTTGACACCGCGGATCTTCAGGTCGGTCAGAATCTCGACGGTCTTGAGTGGGTCATCCATGAAGGTGTTTTCGGTAATCTCGATCTCAAGATACTCCGGCGGCAAACCGGTTTCAGCAAGCACTCGGTCAATATGATCAACCAGAGTTGGGTCGCGGAACTGTTTGGCCGACACGTTCACACCTGTCATCAGGTAGTGTCCAGCAGTCTGCTGAAAAACCACCGCCTGACGACAAGCAGCTTCAAGGACCCAGGCGCCGATCGGCAGGATCAAGCCATTTTCTTCAGCAACCGGAATAAAATCAACCGGTGAAACCAGATTCCCGTTGCTGTCTTTCCAGCGCAACAATGCCTCGAAGCCGGTAATATTGCCCGTGTCAGCATTAATCTGCGGCTGGTAATTCAGGAAAAACTGCTTCTCGTTCAAAGCAGCCTGCAAGCCGCTCTCCATGGTCAGGCGTGCCACAGCTTCGACCTGCAGTGACTTGGAATAAAGCTCGAAGCCGTTCACACCCCGTTCGGCCGAATGATCCAGGCACGAGGCAGCCATCTGGATCAGATCACCGGGGTCGCTACTGTCATCGGGGAAGAAAGAAATCCCCATCGAAACCATCGGGAAGAACTGCTTATCCTCATAATCGATCGGCTGGGACAGGACCTCTTCAATATTCTTGAAAGGACTGACATTTTTGACACGCGCGCCTTCCTGGGCCAGCGTAAAGATCACGCGTTCGGAACTGAGTCTGGCCACAACATCATCTTCACCCAACTGCATGACCAGTCGTTCGGCAATTTGTTTCAAAAAATCCCGGGCGAGGCTCTCTCCGTGGATATCGACAATCCGACGCAGGTTGCGAACTTCAAGAGCAACAACGGCGACACTTTCTTTCAACTCAGGTGCAGCTTTCAGGAGAGCTGCAAGCCTTTCCTCGAACAGGTAGCGGTTGGGAAGGTTGGTGTGACGGTCATAGTTGCTCATATAGTGGAGGCTCATCTCGGCCTGGTCACGCAGGCGCGCATTCTCCACAGCAACCACCGTCTGCCTCACTAGGCGACGTCCTTGCAGAAAAATACCGGAGAGCCCCATCAGCCAGAGGAACACCAGCAAGGAGACAATGGCGAAATCGTAGCTCTTCGCCGCGGCCAAGGCGGGATCAAGTGGGATGGCGACGCTCAAACCGCCCCGCACATCACCAATCTTGTAGCCCTGCAGCCCGTGACATTTGAGACATTTTTTCTCGGTCACAAAGGGACGCATGGTCCGCACGTAGCGTTTGCCGTCCAAGAATGTGACGTCAGACACCTCATCCACACCTGACTCGAACTGCCTGAGCGCTTCCCGCTCCCACGCGTCCGCCTGGTTCGAGGCATTCACAACCCGAAGCGAGGTGATCTTACTGAGGGTGTCGCCATGCTTGTTGCTGATGCCAAATGCTTGTTGGATGACGTTGGACGGCGTCATCATGGTCAGAGTTCCACCGTCCGGATGAGGAATATCACGATAGGGCAGGAACGCCAGGCTGGGATTCGGCTGCGAGTTTGTTCCCACCTTCACGTAGATGCCGCCCTTGGTGAGACCCCAGCTGCGATAGAGCATATCACGCTCCAGCAGGGTGTTCGCCCGGGTTTTCACCGTTGCAATCGTCTGCTGTTCATTCGACCACAGGTAGAATCCGACAGCAGTCGCAACCACCAGCGTCCAGGCGATAGCCAGCAAAATCAGTGAACGTTTAACGAAAGCAGTTTTCATACAACCAAAACTCTTGGGTTCGGGGGGAACGTCCTTTTAACAATAAATTGTGTGAAACGACGTGTCTTGCCTGACGATTACTCTGACCGCAACTGCCCTCGCTGGCGACGGATCAGCACTGAGCCTTCCTGGGTATTGAAGACCAGCTTGCGGCCGACCCTACCGCCCAGGTCACAGGCCTGAATCGGGATCCTGTGTTTTTGCAGAAGTTCTCTGGCCAACTCACTGTTTCTATCGCCAATCGCCAGCAAGCCGCTTTCCTTTTCCCACATGGAAGCCCCACCAAAGACCTTCGCAATCAGGTTGCTCTTCTTGCAGCCGGGGGAGGCTAACATTTTTTCAATCAATTTAACAATAGCTATATTGCCATATTTGGGTGTAGGCAAGCCCTCTCCGTTCCAAAATGGCAGAAGGTAGTGGTTAATCCCTCCGATTCTGGCCACAGAATCCCACAGGCAGATAGAAACACAGGACCCCAGCACCGTGGTTACCAGATGAGGGGCTGAATGCACAAAAATCGCCCCCGGGTAAAGATAGTGCTTTCGAACCTGGTCATGTTGTGTCGCTAGGACATTCATTCAAAACACTTCTTCATCGTCAGAAGAATCAAACAGGAAGAGGTTCCCTTCTTTAGCCACGGTCTCAACCTGTTGGCTGGCAAAGGGCAGCAGAACGGTCACAGTCGTCCCCTGCTCCGGTTCACTTTCCAAAGCCAGGGTTCCACCAAGCAATTCCGCGAGAGAACGGCAGAGACTCAGGCCAAGACCATGCCCGCGATGCGATTTCGTTGTGCCGACCTCAAGCTGCCGGAAACGATCAAAAACAGTCTCCTGGTCAGCCGGGTCAATACCGGGGCCGTTGTCTCTCACAACAAGATGCAGTTCTTTATCAGAATCGACTCTCGCTTTGATAAGAATTTTGCCCTGCGTTTCACAGAATTCAACTGCGTTTGCAAGAAGATTCAGGACTATCAATTCGACTTTTTTTGCGTCACTTACGAAAACAATCTGCTCAGGAGTCTCTTGTTCAAGTATCAACGCCTTCTCTTCAAGGCGATGTGACAATTTATCCAGACATGACGTGATGACCGCCAGGATGTCTGTTTTCGCAAAAGAAGGTGCGGCCTCACCCGCCTCAAGTTCTGCGGCCATAAAAACATTCTGCAATTGGAAGTCCAGGTTAAAGGCTTCGCCGTATATCATCGTCGCAGAGGTTTGCCATGCCGCCTTGTCTGTATTTTCAGTAGAACCCTGGCTGGCCAACCCCATGATCGCAGAAAGCGGGTTATTAATTTCATTGCGAATATTTGACAGGAAATGGCTTTTAACCGCTTCTGACTCCTGCAGCTTTTCGTTCATCTGCTCGAGCTTTTGCGTCAGAACCCGCAGTTCCTGCAAAGCATTGCGATTAAATTCAAATCGCTGGCGAATTTCGTCGATCAATTCGAGATCAGTTATTTTTTTCATAATCGCCCCATCATCATACTGTTTATTTAACGTCAACCCGTTCCGGGGCGGACGCCTCTGTCGGCTGTCATCGATAGGCGGACATTACCGCCTGGGCAAGGTTGTCCAAAGGGAGGACTTTATCAACAGCGCCTATCTTAATCGCCTCCTGGGGCATGCCAAAGACTACACATGAGGCCTCATCCTGAGCCAGGTTAAAGGCGTGAGCTTGTTTCATTTCAGCCATTCCACGGGCACCATCATCTCCCATCCCGGTCATAATGACGCCAATAGCATTCATGCCGGCATAACGGGCCACAGAACGAAACAGGACATCTACCGAGGGCCGATGGCGGCACACCAGCGGACCATCCTTGATTTGCACGTAATATCGGGCGCCACTTCGCTTGAGAAGCATGTGGCGGTTTCCAGGAGCAATGAGCGCTCTTCCGGGAAGAACCGTATCACCATCGGCAGCTTCTTTGACTTCAATCTGGCAACTCCCGTTAAGACGTTTGGCAAAAGCAGCCGTAAAATGTTGCGGCATATGCTGAACGATCACCACCCCGGGGGAGGCATAGGGGAGTTCCTCTAGAAAAACCCGCAAAGCCTCGGTCCCCCCGGTTGAGGCACCAACGGCGACAATTTTTTCAGTTGTCTTGAAATTTTCCAGGTTTCGCGGTCGATCCAGAATCACATCGGCCGAAAGTTTCGGCTCCGGTTCATTGACTAGGCTGGCCAGCCTGCGAACTCTGGCACGCGCAGCCGCCTTGACCGCATCACAAATGAGAATTCGGCTCTCTTCAAGGTACTGCTTTGCACCGAACTTCGGCTTATTGATGATTTCCACGGCACCGTATTGCAGGGATTTCATCGTGGCATCGGCACCATTGGCTGTCAAACTCGAGCACATCACTACTGGGATGGGATCTTGGGCCATGATTTTCTTCAGAAACGTCAGGCCATCCATCCGCGGCATTTCGACATCGAGCGTAATTACATCTGGACGTTCTTTACGAATTTTCTGCTCAGCGATAAGCGGGTCAGCCGCTACGCCAATCACCTGAAGATCCTGATCGGAACCGAGAATCTCGGTCAAGGTCTGACGGACCACGGCGGAATCATCAACAATCAGCACTTTAATCGGGTCAGCCATTACAAAAATCACCTTCAATCATCAAAATGAATGCCGCTGTGCAGCCCCCACCAGCCCGGATTGACACAAACCTGTGTCAGCGCAGGCCCTGAAAACACACCTAAAACATGACCACAAGCTCACCAGACAAGCCTACGCCCCGTTCAACGGGGTTTCTACACTAACCCGCAGACATGCACCGGGGAGACTCCGGCAATGCGCAAACCATCAATTGAATCTATATTCAACCTTCGTACCAATACCGGTAAATTTTCGGACAGTTTCAACGATTATGTTTAATGAATTGGCAATGAAATGGTCACGGTTGTTCCGACACCAACCTGGCTGTCGTAATGCAGGGTGCCACCGTGGTCTTCAACGATATTGCGGATCACAGGAACACCAAGGCCGACACCAAAATTCTTGGTGCTGAACATCGGTTCGAATATCCGTTCCATCGCCTCAGCAGGAATTCCCGGGCCGTTGTCACGAACAAGAATTTCGCAACAGGGACCTGCCCGCCGGGTGAGAATTGTCAGGACAGGAGGCTGCCCATCACTTTTTTCCTCCATCGCCTGCAAACCATTGTTAATGGCATTGATCAGAGCTCGGCGCAAACGATCCGGATCAAAAAGCATCTCCAGGTCGGCATTCCATTCGGTGACCGGCTGAACATTCGCTGGCCAGAGGACCTCTTCCAGGACAGAAGAAAGCCAGCTATCGACATTCAATGAAACTTTCCGTATTTCGCGTTGCTTGGAAAAATCGAGGAGTTCGCTGATAATACCATCGCAGCGCGCCACATTGCGCTCGGCCAGATCTAACGGTTTCAGCAATTGCGGCAAAGACTGCCCGGAAATCCCCTCACGAAGCAGATAGAGTGCATTCGACACCGTCCCGAGCGGATTGCGAATTTCATGACTGACCGTCGCCGTCAACTGTCCCAGCACGGCCAGTCGTTCACTCTGCAACAGTTCCTTCTGGGCCTTCTCCAGTTCCCTGGTGCGCTGTTCAACCAGCTCCTCCAGGTGTTGGCGATAGCGGGTCAGTTCCTGTTCAATCTGTTTGCTGCGAGTGACATCTATCATAATCCCGAGGATGCTCTGCGGCTGACCGTCATTCGTCAGAATGCGGATCAGGTCCCGAACCCAGACAATGCGGCCATCTGCTGCAACCACGCGGTATTCACAGTCATGTTCACTCATCTGCTCCGTTTTGAAACGACAGTAGCTGAGTGTCGTTTCGCGATCTTCCGGGTGAATCAGATTCTGCCAGAAGGTAGGATCTTCCATCCAGGCAGAAGCAGGGTATCCCAGAAGATCCTCCGCCTTGCTGCTGACAAAACGGAAGGCGCGCGTCGCATAATCCCGTTCCCAGACAACACCATCAATTGAGTTCACCAGGTCTCGGAAAAGTTGTTCGCTGGCTCGAATCGACGTTTCGCGCAGAGCAATATCCTCGGTCATATCACCGATCTTCTCTACCAATCGGTCGATCTCCCGATATCCGGAAAGTTGGCGTTTAAAGTCATAGCAACCCTGGCCGATCTGTTCGACGTCTTGGGCCAAGTCCTTCAGGGGAGACAGCAGACGCCGGGAGCTGCGCAACGCCGCTCCGGCGGCCAGCAGGGCGCCCAGGGCCATGAACGCAATCAGCAGGTTGCGCAGGTTTTGCAGGGGCGCTGTGATGGTTGCCATATCTGTGTGCACCAGCACAACCCACCTCGTCAGATCAACCGGCACAGCACTCTCGATGAACACCTTGTCGCCAACCTTGTGGCGAAGGGTACGGCCATCACCTTTCAGCGCTGAACGAACCACGGGATGATCACTGAGATTAATGCGCTGCATGGCAAGCTCGGTATCCGAATGCGCGAGCAAGGAACCATCCCGATCCAGGATTGCAAATTCGGACTGCGTTCCTTGCGAATAAAGCCCCAGGAACTGGCTGAGCCGCAGCAGGCTGATATTGCCCAGCAAAGAACCCTCCCGCGCAGGCAGACCTAAAGTCACAGACGGCTCCCCCGTAACCAGCGACACGAAGGCATCGCCCCAGACTGGGCCACGCAACAACTCATCACCCTGGAACAGGGCATGTGCCGAAAAGTCCAGCAGACGATAGTCTTCACTGCGTAACCGCGCAGCCGACCCCAGGCCGAGGCCGATAACTTTGCGCTGTTGATCAAGAAGGTATATGGATTCGAAGACATCCAGGCTGGTGACCGTCTGGTCGAGATATCGACCCAGGCCGTCGGAGGTCAGGAGCTGCGGATCACTTGAAACTTTGCTGACCAGTTCCAGATCCCGGACAATTTCCATCAGGAAGTTCCTGGTTTCTTCACTGATGTCTTTGGCAACAAGGAGGTTACGTTCTTCGAGATCGTCCAGAAGACGGCTTTCCAGGAGACTGACCGCAACAACCCCGAACACCAATATCGGAATAATCGCCACGAGCAGGAAGTTCAGAGTCAGAGCGCGTTTTAGGGAAATCGTTTTGTTCACGCAACACCACGCATTCCTGTCCGACCAGGATAAGCACTGAAGTTATGGCAATCAGGATGTTGTACTGTTCAAGGCATCCAGGTAGCTGAATAACTGACGCATTTTGAACGGTTTGCGCAGAACATCCATCGCGCCGGCCTGGCGCGCCGTATCGAGTAAAGCGGCTTCACTGAAACCGGTCATCATGACAATCTTGGCCTGCGGATCAATCTGCCGAAGTTCGGTGAGGGTCTCCACACCGTTTTTCCCAGGCAGCTTGATATCCATAAAGACCAGATCGTAAGATCCGCTCTGGTACTTTGCAATCGCATCCGGCCCGGTATGTGCGACATCAGCCTTACACTGCCGCACACTCATGGCAAGCACCAGGCTTTCCGCGAAATCACGGTCATCTTCAACAATCAGAATTTGCAGACCTGCCGGTTCCATGCAAAACCCCCTCGACGAGAAATATTACAATATTAACATAAAGTACTACATCATGACAAAGGAAGTCCCAACCGTCTCCGTGTGAATTTCATGCAATAAATACGAGAAAAACGCTCAAGTGGGATCTTTTGCAGAGAAGGGGTCAAAACACCGTAAGGAAAAGAACCTTCTCTCTTCTCAGGTGATTTGATCGGCAAAAGCCGAATTCCTTCTGAGAGTAACAATGGAAAAGGATTCTGCTAAAGAAACAAGCCCTCCATGTCCTGCACGGAGGGCTTGTCACCAGACCCATCACTCCCCTCTGGGCATATAACCATTCAGCACGGGGTTATGGGTATTGCAACATCATATTGTTCGAGGACCTCTTAAAGTTATCTTTAAGGAGGGCCTCCGGAGAAAACATGCGTATGTCTTCCAGGACTGTTTCAAGACGCTGCCGCTTCACCAGACCATCTATTCATGAGCAGGCTCAGTCTCTTCGGCAGCATCCTGCACGAACTGCAAATCTTCCGTACTGAAAACCCGGTCAATGTCGAGCAGGATCAAAAACAGCTCATCGACCTTGCCCATTCCCTGAATATATTCGGTCTTCAGGCGGCTGCCCAAACGGGGCGGCGGCTCGATCTGATCGTCGGCCAGATCGAGCACTTCACGCACCGCATCCGCCAAAGCACCCACCACCAAAACCTCGCCATCTACCAGCACTTCCATGATAATGATGCAGGTATCACGGGTTTGCTCGCCGACCGGCAGGCCAAGTTTGCGGCGCATATCTACCACCGGCACCACCTGGCCACGCAAATTGATGACGCCCAGCAGATAATCGGGCGTCTGCGGCACGGGGGTAACCGGCACCAGGCTCAGAATCTCCCTGGCACGGGTCACTTCCACGGCGAACAGCTCTTCTCCCAGAGAGAAACTGACGTACTGTTGGGTAGCGCCCTTCTCGTCACTCATACGTCCTCCACTTAATACTGTTCAAACTCGTCATCCATCTCATCATGACCACCGGAGGCCTCACTCAACCTGACGCTAGTAGCATCATTTGAGCGTTTCGAAGCCGCCTGTTGTAATTGCGGTGGGGCCACGGGCGCCGACCGCTCATCAGGGGCCTCAAGCTGGTGCTGGGCAAAATCGTCATCCACAGCGAAGAAAGAAATCATCTCTTCCAACTGTGCGGACTGAGCGGAGAGCTCTTCGGCGGTCGAGGCCATCTCTTCAGAGGCCGATGCATTCTGTTGGATAACCCCATCGAGTTGCTGAATGCTTTTGTTGATTTGTTCGGCGCCGGAATCCTGTTCACGACTCGCCGCGCTGATCTCTTGAACCAGTTCAGCCGTTCTTTGAATATTCGGCACAATCACTTCGAGCAGTTGCCCTGCCTTTTCGGCCACATCAACGCTGCTGGTTGAGAGATCATTGATCTCAGCCGCTGCCTGCTGGCTGCGCTCGGCCAGCTTCCGTACTTCAGCGGCCACGACAGCGAACCCTTTGCCATGCTCACCGGCACGCGCCGCTTCAATCGCAGCGTTCAGAGCCAGCAGATTCGTCTGACGGGCAATTTCCTCGATAATCATGATCTTGTCGGCGATCTGCTTCATCGCGCCAACCGTCGCGTTCACAGCGCCGCCACCTTCCTGGGCATCGGAAGCCGCCTGAATCGCGATTTTTTCAGTCTGCATGGCATTGTCAGCGTTCTGACGAATGTTGGCGGTCATCTGCTCAATACTGCTTGATGCTTCTTCAGCCGCAGCAGCCTGTTCGGAAGCTCCTTGTGACATCTCTTCAGAGGAAGCACTCATGGCCTGCGTTCCATAAGTCACTTGGGTTGTTGTCAATTTGACTTGACCCATCACTTCCTGCAGTTTTGTGACCATATTCAGCAACGCGTTGCCAAGCTGGTCATGCTCTGAAGCAGGGGTGACATCGACGAGTAAATTCCCTTTGGCAATTTCACTCGCGACCCCAGCCGAAACTTCAAGCCTTTCCGACATATCGTCCAGAGCCAGGGCCAACTGCCCGAGTTCATCATTTCTGCGCAAGTTAATTCTCTGAGAAAAATCACCTGAAGCAATTGCCTGCGCCAGGGCGACGCCCGCCTGAACCGGCTTTGAAATGCCCCTGGAGATGATAATACCAAGACCAATCGCCAGACCCGCACCGATCAGCAAGGCGACAGCAAGAACGCTTTTAACTGTTTGCGCAACGCTTTCACCATCAGCAACCCCGGCTTCGACCTTGCTGGTAACGGACGCAACCATCCGGTCCAGGCTCTCAGTCATTTTTTGACGGGCAACTACAGACTCTTCATTTTCGAGTTGATCCATGTCTTGATAGTTAAGGAGAGACTCATTTACCAAAGCATTGAGATCGTCAACGTAAAACTGAATCGTATCGAAGCTGGCAACAACTTCGTAGACGTACAGATCGCGGGCCAGTTCATATTCACCTGCGGCCAGGAATTCGGCAATACTGTTGATTGACATGAAGGCATCTTGCAGCTGCCGTTCCAGATACCCTTTGGTCTCAATTGCTGTTTGATTGTTTGTCTCCCACAAGTTCAGCCATTGCCAGAAGGGCGACTCTTCCATGGTAAGATTGCCGTTGAACGTTTCCTCCTCCAGGATCGCCTTACCGCTGTCAGCTGCCCAGCTGCGATACTTTCCGAAATTTCGCTCCAATCCAAGGGCCAGCTGTTGAGGGTTCTCCATCTGCATGCGATTGACTTCTTCGCTGATCACCAGGAAAGCATCGACCTTGCTTTTCCAGTCGTTCCATGCCGCCTGGAATTCATCCCAAAGAGCTTTCTCTTCATCCGTTTTTTCCAGTTGTTGCATGACACTGACGAGCCCATCTGATTGCTCGAAACTCCTCGCAATGTCCGTGTGATGAGAAGCTCTATCTGACAAAGGCAGGGCCGGATTCAACAGCGCCTTTTCATGAGCGGTAATTCGACTGGCGGTTTCATCTAAATTGAGAATCGCCTGCAAACCGGGGACATCCACCTGGCCGGTTGCCACCAGTCGACGCTCAATACGGTCAGCGCCCATCCAGCCAACCACTCCGACAATAGCGCAGATTACTGCGATACTACCGAAACTGAGCAGAAGTTTTTTCTGAACCGAGAAATTCATACAGGCCCCGCTTTCAACTCATCAGTGGAAAGTTCCGGGGAGGCAGAGGCTGAGAGCATACCTCCCCGCAAAACTTCATTAATCAAGGATATACTTCTGGCCTTCAGCAGAACGGTAAAAATCGATCACTTTTTGGACCTCCGGAGCGGGATCGCCAATCGTGATCAAGGCCAGAGGCCGGGAAATGGTGTCGGTTTTCACAACCTTACATCGGCCCGGGTTCAGGCTGAAAAAGCCGGCACTGACCGCGCCAACACCACCAGGAGCCTTGGAGACCTCGTTGATCTCCAGGCGGGTGCTTTTGACTTGGATTGCGCTGGCGGCATAATCCGCTTTTTTCATGACCTGCTTCTGGAAGACCGCCTTGGTTGAGCTGCCGGCATGACTGGTCACAACCTGGACTGCCAGGTCAGGACCGCCGACCTCTTTCCAGTTGGTCACTTTGCCGGTATTCAGATCGGCCAGCTGCGCCCAGTTCAGGCTTGTCACCGGATTGTCCTTATTGACGATCGGTACAATTATATCCTCGGTAATCTTATGAAATTGCAGATCATCCGGAATCTGTGCCGCCGGCTTGCCATCTTTTTTGAGAACCTTTTGAGCTGAGTTGACGGACCCTTCAAGGTTGTTGGAGGTAATGGCAACATTGGTCTTGCCTTCCAGCAGTGCGACCAGCCCCTTACCGGTACCGACGCCAAAAACTTTCGTGCTGACACCAGTTGCTGCTTCAAGAGCCTTGGCTCCCGGCTCGAGGAACCGCTTTTGGCAGGTGGTTGATCCCCAGAGATTTACATCAGCGGCCATGCTGTTTCCGACAACCAACATTAACGCGGCAAAAACCAGAACTAAACACTTACTGAACTGTTTCATAATGACTTCCTCCCAAAAAGTTTGTGTGGACCAAAAACGCTGAGCATTCTTCCCAAAACTCCAGCGGCAATTATTTCCAAAGTCGTGAGAAAATCAGTGCAACGAATGAGCCATAAATTGAAATCCTTCGCAATGCACTGAAATATCTAAGGAATAACCCTCCGAAGACCTTTTTAAAATATCCCTAAACATCCTCCTGACACAGGAATGTGCCAACCGGTGACACACTCAACCCCTGCGGGCTCAATGACAATGCTTCGCTTCCGTTTTCTCGGCAACATCAGCCAACTGAGTCAAATCGATGATCAAGGCAACACGCCCGTCACCGAGGATTGTGGCCCCCGAAACGCCCGCAATATCCTGATACATGCGACCAAGATTTTTGATAACCGTCTGGTGTTCGCCGACCACATGATCCACCACGAATCCGACCCGTCCGCGGTCCAGATGCGCAATCACGACCTGTTCAATTTCAGGGGCCTCGCCTGACAGGGCAAACTCGTTGCGCAAACGCACGTACGGAATCGTCTCGCCACGCACCCGGATCAAATTCCTGCCATGTGCAAGGGCCTTCTCTTTAGCGGTCAGCTCAACACACTCTTCAATGGCCGACAGCGGCAGAATGAACTGATCAGACCCGATATTCACCAGGAGTCCGTCGATAATCGCCAGAGTCAGCGGCAGCTTGATAATAAAACGCGTTCCCTGGCCAGGAGTGCTCTCAATTTCGATGCTCCCCCGCAAGGCATCAATCGACTGGCGCACCACATCCATACCAACACCGCGCCCGCTTACGTTGGAGACGATGTTTGCTGTGGAAAGTCCCGGCTCAAACAGCAGAGCGGAAATTTCTCGATCAGTTGGTTCGGCAGTCGCACTGAGCAACCCCTTCTGGACAGCTGCCTCACGAATGCGGGCGACATCCAAGCCCGCACCATCATCTTCGACGACAAGAACCACATTGGCGCCGACATGGGCAGCAGACAGCGTCAAAATCCCTTTGGACGACTTACCGGAGGCCTCACGTTCAGCCGACGTCTCTATGCCATGATCGATTGCGTTGCGGATCAGATGCACCATGGGATCATTCAAACGATCGACCAACGTTTTGTCCAACTCCGTCTCACCGCCCTCTGTGACCAGCATGACGTCCTTGCCCAGATCTGCGCCCAGATCACGAACCAGACGCTTGAAACTGCTGAACATCCCACCCACCGGCACCATTCGGATGGTCAAAACCAGATCGCGCAGGTCCCAGACCATGCGCTCAACTTCTTCGGTAACAGCCATCAGTTCCCCATCGGAGCGTGCCGAAGACAACTGCGACAAGCGAGCCTGGACCGTCACCATCTCGCCGACAAGATTGACCAGCTTGTCAAGCCGCTCTGACTTGACCCGGATGCTCTCGGTCACTTTCGCCACATGGCGCTGACGCCGCAGTTGCTGGACCCGTCGTTGCTCGACCAGCGCCGCCTCGACCTTGTCGAGATTGACCACCCCGGCTTCGACCAATGTTTCGCCGAGCTTTTTCTTGTCAGAAAGGAACTGTTCCAGAGCGTCCTGCGGGAGATCGCCCTTTTCGACCAGGATCTCGCCGAGCAGCTTGTAATCTTCCGCATCATCGAGCAGGCCCGTGTCATCAATCACCTGGATAGTCAGTTCACAGTCGTCTTCGACAAAGATGAACACGTCGCGTATTTCATTTTCATCGGCACGGGTAGTCAGGATAATGTCCCAATAAACCCAGCACTCCTCTGGATCAAGCTCATCGAGTGCGGGGACAGCATCCATCTGGGCAACCAGGATCGCCTCACCCAGGTGAGCCAACTCCTGCAACAACAGTTGCGGACGGACGCCACGCCGGAAAATCTGCGGTCCAGGACGAAAGCGGATGCGGTAGATGGTCCCCTCCCGATTCAATTCATCGCCACCCAAAGGAGCCGTGCTCGCATCAGGCGTCTCCTCATCCGGCAGAAAGGCCCGAAAAGCGGCAACCAGGCGTTCAGTTTGCTCCGTCTCGGCAACAGCCCCCTCGAAGCAGGCGGACAACATCTCCTTGAGATGATCCAATGCCGAAAGAGACAAGCTGACCAATTCCTTGTCGACCCGGCGCTGCCCGGAGCGGGCCAGCTCAAACACGGCCTCCGCCTCATGACAAAACGCAGCAACATCTTCAAAGCCGACCAGCCCGCTTGAGCCCTTCAAGGTATGCAGGGCGCGGAAAGCCTGATCGACCAGGGCCTCGTTATCGGGTTGCTCTTCGAGAGCCAGCAGCGCTGTTTCAAGTTCGCTGAACAACTCCAGAGATTCTTCTCGAAATGTCTCGGTGACTGAATGACTCATATCGGACAAACCATTCTGACAACAGCCAGCAGCTGCTCTGGCTTAAACGGCTTGACAATCCAGCCGGAAGCTCCAGCGCGTTTGCCAGCCTCTTTCATCTCAGGCTGGGTTTCTGAGGTCAACATGATGATCGGCAAAAAGCGATGTTCCTTGTTTTGCCGTATCTCCTTAATCAAACCAATCCCATCCAGATTGGGCATGTTCAAGTCGGTTATCAGCATGTCAATGGGGTTCTCTGCCCATTTTTCAAGAGCATCACGGCCATCAACAGCCTCAACAACGTCGTATCCGGCTTCGGTCAAAGTCATCTCCAAAACCTGGCGAACCGTTGATGAGTCATCGACTGTCATCACGAGTTTACCCATTGATTATTTCTCCCTTGCACTCATATGCTTTGTTCATTTCCAGAAAAACCTGTCTGCAGCTACCCTTCGGTCTAACCCGTGCTCAGGTTCAAATCCGCCTATTTTTCGTCAAAGTTGCGGGTCACCCACTGAGCGGAACCTGTGTCTTCAACAATTTTGGCAAACACCGGGTTGTCTCCTGTCTGGAGCAACAAGTGCTTGTCGTGTGCCACGCTAAATTGGTGGCAGGCACAAATGATTTGTAGACCGGCAACGTCGATATTCGTGACATTTTCCAGGTTGAGCGTCACCTGCTCAGCCTCATCGAAGGCCTGCAGCATCGCTTCTTTGAAATGGGCAACGCCCTCAACGGTCAAATCGTCAACCAGCCGTAGCTCGCCCTGGAGAGTCTTTTCATCCAACGTCCATTTCGTCATCGTTTTGATCCTGTGATGTCAGTGAGCCTTTCAAAAGAACTCAATGTTATCCCCTAAATCTTCCGTCTCAGTCGCCGCGGTCTGTCGTCTATCGACACCCGATTTCTGATCTGAGATCTTCGGTCCAACAGCAAGGCTGTCATGGATTGCGCGTTCGCTGTACATCGTGTAGCGCGAATGTATTTTCCTGAAAAGATGGGCCTTGGCATCACTGTCGCCCTCTGCACGACTTTGCGCACAATGAGACATCAGGCGCAAGCCATCCAAAAGCGGCACCAGCGCCGCCCGGAAACGTTCCCGAATAGTGATCGTTGCAAGACAGGCCGCCACATCTTCCCCAAACTGATTCACCTCTCCGGAGATCTCGAAGATCTGAGTCGTCAATTCCTGGCGGTTCCTTTGCAATGTCTCAAACAGGGTGCGCCCCTCTGTCATCAGTTCAGTCAAGCGTGTCTCCAGCTGATCTCCCGCAGCATCAAGCCGCTCCAGACCGGCAGTCTGATCTGTCACCAGGCAACATTCTCCGACCAACTCGACTGTCCGGGCAAAAGCGTCGTCTGCCAGAGACTTAATCTGTTCCGCAATCACTTGCAACCCAGCACCTCGTCCTCGGTAGTGTGCCGCATTGATTGCCGCATTCAGAGCCATCAGCTGCATTTCCTCGCCGACAAATTCAACGGCACTGATTTGGCTGGTGATTTCTCCGACCTTTTGACATACAGTCCGAATAGCACTGTTGGCATCCTCATGCAGGCCCAGAACGTCCTCCATCTGGTTCGTCACTGTCTGTAACAATGCAAACCCGAACAACTGTTCATCCTCAGGGTTTGCATCCGGATTTATTTCAAGTCGACCGCTCTTGCCAGTCAGGGCCCGGACCCTTGGCACCACCTCTTCCAAATTTTGTGTCAAGGTATCGACAGCACTGTCAAACTCCTTGAGGACCTGCTCCAGGTGCTCATATTGAAGACGACAGACTTCTCCCGTTACAAGCAGTGCTTCTTCACTCGAAAGCCCCGTTTCGTCGCGGTTTGCCGGGCTGACTTGTGCGGAAAGATCTTCCAGGGCAGACTGGATATGCTCCATTCGCTGCCGCGTGATGTCCTGAAACTGCAGAGCGACAATGATTTCGCCAAAATGTGCGGCAATCCCATCAGACTGTTTTTGCAGAGTTCCTGTCTGCTGTCCCGTCTCGAGCCGCTGCCCCGACAACAACGAAAGAGTCAATCGGCTCTCCTGAATGCCCCGCTGTGCCGTTTTCATGGACCCTTGGTTGACCTGCTTCTCATGATCAAGAATTCTGCCGCTCAGGGTACTGAGTGAGTCAAATTGTTCTTCAATCTTCTGTACTTTGTCCTGAATCAGATCCGTCAAATGCTTTAATTCATCAGCGAGAACATGCGCACCTGCACCGGGAACTCTGGCCGACTCTACGCGTGTCGAAATCCTTACTCCCTGTAGCGTTTTGACCAATTTCCGAAGACCTCGAAGAGGAGTCACCATAGAAGACAATTGCATCATAATCTCTTCAAGAACAGCAACAACCCGAGCAGTATGGGCTTGTGCATCATCGAACCACAAGCTGCAGCGTTCGACCAGAAGCTGTAACCGCATCAATGCCTGTTCGCCCGTTTCTCCCTCCAACAATTGCATGGTCTGCACCGTGCATGCAGAAATCTCACCTGCTTTCTGCCTAAAACTATTGACCTGACTTCCAAGCCGCAGGAAGGATTCTTCGGTCATCCGATCAATGTCAATGAACAGAGCAGAAAGGTTATTGAGATGCGCCAGGTCGACTGACATCGCACTCGTCCCACCGGTCGAACTTGCAACCAATGGCTCAGAGCCTGAAAGTAAATCGTTTCCAACCCGCATCCGAATTCTTCCCTCCATCCCACTCAGGCTCTGACGACGCTAATCTGACAGTGCGAGATCGACCACATTCTGAATTTCAGAAAACCGAAAAGGTTTTTTCACCCATGCAAATGAACCAACCGGCAGACCCTCCAGCGCATCGGAGGTCACCCGGTTATGGCTCGTAACAATGACCGGCAGGGTTTCGTTGCGCTTGAAATGACAAAGGCGCTGAAGCTGTTCCAAACAGCTCACATTAGTGAAACTGCACCCGGCAATCAACAGATCGATTTTTCCACCCGCAACTAAAGATACCGCCTGATCGCCAGTCTCCGCTTCCAGGACTTGTCGACCAGGGAGTTGAACCGCAAATCGTATCATTTGACGATGACTGGCGAGCTCATCAACGACAAGGATCACACTAGACATGCAAAACTCCAGCAACGTGGAATGGAAACATTTTCATACAAACAGCATAACCAACAACCATGCCAATTGACCCAGTCTCGCGGCAAAAAACAGACACCGCTGCACAAAACGAAAAACCTTCGGTTTTACAGTATGTTGAATTGGGAGGAAAGGAACTCAGAAGTAATCAGCGCCGCGGGTAAAAGCGGGAGGGGAAATCACAAAACAACCGATAGCGTGACTGGCGGCACACTTCTGTGACACATGAAGCTACACTGTCAGACACCACACCGTCTTCTGGAGATTCGAGACTTACTTCGTCTTGGCAGGAAAACGCCTCAAGAAAACTCTTCTGGAAGCTGGATGCCGAACTCTTCGATTTTCCGGTAAATGGTTCGTCGACTGATTTCGAGACGCCGGGCGGCACGGCTTTTGTTCCAGCCGGTCTCTTTCAGTGCATCTACAATCTGTTCAGGACTCAGGCTGCTCTCATCGGCGCGGTCATCATCGGTACCCTGTTGCACTTCCGGAGGCAGGTCCGCTGAGCCAAGCTGCTCATTTTTACTGATTACAAATGCTCGCTCCACGGCATGTTGCAGTTCACGTACATTTCCCGGCCAGGCATAGCTCGTCAATAAATGCATGGCATCGTCACTCACACCACAAACTTGGCGGTTGAAACGCTGATTATAATAATCAATAAAATGCTCGACCAACAGCGGGATGTCTTCGCAGCGCTGCCGCAACGACGGCACGGCAACCTCCACCACGCGCAAGCGGTAATAGAGGTCTTCCCGGAACTCACCGTCCCTGACTTTCTGTTGGAGGTTCTGATTGGTCGCGGCAACAATCCGGACATCAACCCGGAAGGGCTGCGCCCCCCCAACTTTTTCAATCTCCTTGTTCTGTAAAACCCGTAGCAGACGAACCTGGGTCGCCGGTGAGATATCTCCGATTTCATCGAGAAAGATGGTCCCGCCATCTGCACGTTGAAACTTGCCAGCCTTGTCCCGAAGAGCCCCGGTAAAAGACCCTTTCACATGTCCGAACAGTTCACTCTCCAAAAGATTCTCCGGAAGGGCCGCACAGTTAACCTTGACCAGCGGCCCATCTTTACGGGAGCTTTTGAAATGCAGGGCCTCCGCCACCAGTTCTTTGCCCGTTCCGCTTTCGCCGGTAATCAGGACCGTGGTATCAACCTCGGCCAAGCTTTCCACCAACGAAAACACGTCCTGAATTTGTGGGCTCCGGCCGATAATGTGCTCAAAACTCTGTCGTTTTTTCAGATTCCGTTCAAGCCTGTCGAGACGGGTTTCGTCGTAAATAATCAACACGGCGCCGCACGCATCTCCATCGGCAAGCGTCCATGGCGCGGCGGAGGCTTTCAACACTCTGCCGGAATCACCGTCGACTTCGCATTCAAATCTGGGCAGGTCAGCAGCCTTACCCGAGGTAAGAACCTGCGTTACAAGCGTCCGCAACGCTTTATTGCAAGTGTCGGGTAAGGCTTGCACGGCGGCGTTCTGCTGGCAGTCATCGAGATCCAACAAACGACGCGCCGACGCGTTGCATTCCAGCAGGTTCAGATCACGGTCAACCAGAAGGAGACCTTCCCGGGTGCTGCGAAAGATGGCTTCCAGGTGAGAACGGTAACGCTCCCGCTGATCCAGCAGCGCCTTGTGGCGCAACGCCATGCTGGTCACACGCAGCAGCGTTTTCTGGAAAACCGGCTTGGCGATATAGTCGTAGGCCCCGTAGCGTACCGCTTCGGTAGCCGTGTCGATTTCAGGAGCCCCGGTAATCATAACAACGGGGGTGATGACATTGCGCTCATGGATCTGTCGAAGCAAGTCTATGCCGCTCTGCCGTCCGAGCATGATATCAAGGAAAATTAGGTCATAGGTCTCTGCTGCCAGGCGCTTTTCCGCACCCTCAAAAGACGCCTCCGTCTCAACAAAATAACCGGCATCTTCGAGAAAAGCCTGAAAGGTGAATCTCAGGCTTTCTTCATCATCAATGATCAAAATCCGTTCAGTCATGGAATCCCTGTTTATCCCTCGGGAAAAAACATCAACAAATGAATAAAACGATCAAATTATGTCCGTCGGCTCTCATCCCGTATCACCATGACGACACCGGTCTCCTGACCAGACTCACTGGTCAGTGGCGCAATGGAGAGACTCAGCGTCATACGCTCATCACGACAGTTTATGGTCTCAAACGAGTAAATCTCCCCCTCACAACGCTGTTCGATCAACTCGCCAAAGGAACGAAAGGCAGAACAATCAGGGCGGGCCATCAAATCAGGCAGAGTTTCCCCGATCAGTTTCGACTGACAGCCGAACAGTTCACTGGCAGCTTGATTCATTTCCATCAGGCGCACGTCGTCATCAAAAATCAGAACCCCCTCGCGAATACTGCGAAAAACTGCCTCCATGCGCAGCCGGGACCTCTCCTGCTGATCAACCAGAGCTTTGTGTCTGACGGCGAGGTCGGCCTTACGCAGCAGGTCTTCCTGATGGACCGGTTTCGTGATGTAGTCGAAAGCTCCCAGCCGCACAGCCTCACTCGCAGTTGAGACATCGGGAGCCCCGGTCACCATCACAACAGGACAATTAGAAAGAATGTCCTTGCTCCTACGAAGAACCTCCATACCGCTGTCGCGCCCCAATAGGATATCGAGAAAAACCACGTCGTAAACATCAGGCTGAATCTGTGCTAACGCTTCTTCCTGGTTGCTGGCCGTATCCACCTGGTAACCGGCATCTTCCAGAAAAGCCTGAAACGTAAACCGGATGCTCTCTTCATCATCCACAATCAAAACGCGATACGACATGCCATGTCCTCCTCAGACGTCCATCAGCAGAAATTCAGGCCAGTCATCTTGTAAATTCGATCCCTGGATTTCGTTGCAGGTCAACCATTGTAGTTAAACACATTAATAAAATAAAACAAAACAAAGTGGCCGATCGAAGAGTCACACAAAGTTCATTCTTTTGCCGGCAGTTCAATCATTACGCGGGTATATTCATCTTCCTGGCTGTCAATCTGAATCGTGCCGCCATGTTTTTTCAGAATCTCATGACTGATGCTCAGCCCGAGGCCGGTACCAACCCCGGCCGGCTTGGTCGTCACGAAGGGGTTGATCACGCGCTTGAGCAGTTCGGGCGGAATCCCCGGCCCACGGTCAAAAAAGATGACCCGAACCAGTGGCCGACCATCAGTACCAACCCGTTCCGCACTGATTTCAAGGGTTTTATCCGGGTCCAGGCCGGCGTATTTCTCACAAAGCGCGTGACGGGCGTTGCTGATGATATTCAGGAAAATCTGCTCGATCTGATGACTGCGGCTCTCGATAAGAAGGAGGTCCTCCTCCGGCAGGTTTAATACCAAATGAATCCCCTCCTTATGCAATTGCGCCCCGATCAGCGACAGGACATCCTGCAATATCTGACGGATGGCCACAACCCGGGTTTCCACACTTTCTTCCCTGGCGAAATGGAGCAGTTCACGGACAATCGTTGCCACTCGATCACCCTCTTTGATGATACGTTGTGCCATCTCCCCCGGCCGCGCCCCCGGTTCACTTTGGTTCAGAATCAATTGAGCATAATTGATGATCCCGTTGATCGGGTTATTAATTTCATGCGCCACGCCGGCCGCCAATTCACCCAGAGCTGCCAACTGGCCGGTCCTGACTTCCTGCTGTTCTCTCAGAAGTTTTTCCGTTATGTTTTCGATCATCTGTATGACCTGAGCAAGCTGCCCGTCTTCACCAAGTATTGGGAAAGCCCGCACGAACCAGGTCGTGTTTTCCCGACCGTCGATCACCCCTTCTTCACGCTCAGCAGACAAAAAGCAACGGGCTGTCGGACAATTCTGACATAATTCGTAGGTTCCATGATCAGATGCCGAACAACGAAAACCGCAAGACGGCAGTTTCTTACGATCCTCTTCACCGATCTCTCGATTGTTGCTCCAGAGAACCTTGAGCGTCCGATCGCGCAGGTCAATCCGATACGGAATCGTTTCCAGAAGAGCCTGGAGTTGCTTGGACAACTGACGTGACTTCTCTTCTTCAGTTTGCAGAGCCTGTTCGGCACGGTGCTGCTTGGTGACATCAATCAGGATACCCCGCAACACCCGGGTCCGGTCATCACGAACAACAGCATTAACCATTTCTTTGATCCAGACAATGTTGTTATCGGCTGTCACAATCCGGTATTTATTTTCATGACTCAAACCGGCAGTAACGTGCCTGAGTCGACGGAAAGTCACAAACTCCCGGTCGTCCGGATGAATGCACTGCTGCCAGAAATCCGTTTCCTGAATCCACCGCTCCAACGGATACCCGAACATTTTCTCCGCCTGCTGGCTGATAAATGTATATTTCTGCGCATCTGGCTCCATCTCCCAGACAACACCATCAACGGAATTCACCAGATCTGACAGCAGGGATTGAGCCTCTGAAATCTGGTGTTCCCTCTCTTTGACCGCCGCCCCCATCTGCTGGAACAGACCGGCAAAGTCATTCAGCTCGCGGTAGAGATACCGGGGCATATTCAGATCGTAACGCCCCGCGGCAATCTCACGTGTCGTCTCCATCAGAGAGGAGATAGGTCGAATAAACCGCGCTGTAAACCACAAGGTAAACAGCAAGCCGAGGCAGACCGCCCCCGAGGAGGCACCCCACAACAGCCAGCGAATCTGCTTCACCTTGGCCAAGGCCACAGCTTCGGGCAAGGCCACGCGCACGACCCAGCCCGTTTCCGGAACAACTTCCACACATTCCAGGAGACCAGACGATTCATGAAAATGCGCTGGGGTTGCCGTACCGTCCTTGACTGCACGGTCCACTGCAGGGCACTCCAACATGCTGAGCCTCTGACCGATCAGATCGGGGTGATTCTGCTTAATCACATCACCATTGCGGTCGACAAGGGCGATTTCCACTTGTTGCTGATAATGGTGTCTATGTTTCTCAAATGCAGCAAGCTTGCCCAAAGTCAGGCTGGCAAGCAAAGTCCCTTTACGGGTGGGTACCGCCAAAAAAACAGAGGGAGCGCCTGTCAACAGAGAAGGAAAGGCGTTGGACCAAGACCGTTTTTCCAAAGGCTTGGCGTCGTCAAACAACACATGTCCGGAATAATCGAGCCCCAGGTAGTCCTGCCGGTGGGCTTGCAACTGCACCGGCAGGGCCAGGTTAACGACCCTGTATTGGTGATCCAGCAGCAGCAGAGAGGTGAATTCTTCAGAACGCTCCAGAACCGCTTGTAGCAGCAAAGTCTCCTGCTCCGATCCTTCAACAAGACCTGCTTCGAAGGAAGCGACCAACAGGTCGATATCATGGACAGCCGTCTTGAGAGAATATTGTATGCCGCTGGTAATTTCACTGGTATGTCCTTCCAGTTCACGGATCGCCTCTTCAGAAAAATGTCGCTCCAACAACACCGACACACTGATACCGAACAACAGCAGTGGCACGACGGCAACTGTTGCAAAATAGAGCGGCAGTTGTTCATTGAGTGATCGAAAGAATTTCACATTTCATCTCAACGTTCGAAACGTCCGGCCCGGATCGTCGTTATAAAATCAGAGATCAGACTTTCCGGTACACCGAAGGCGCCATTTGTACCAGCGGCAGATTGAAACCAAGAAGCGTTTCAGAATGTCCCAGGAACAGAAAACGCCCGGGCTTTAAACATGTTGCGAGTTTGGCAAGCAGCCGCTGCTGGGTGTCTCGATCAAAATATATCATCACATTGCGGCAAAAGATTACATCAAAAGGTTGCCTAAAGCCGAAGTCTGACTCCATGAAATTTAACCGGGCAAATCGAACCTTGGTGCGTAATTCGGGAACCACACGGACCCTTTTCTGGGCCGGTTTTATAGACTTCAAGAGGTATTTCTTGCGTAAAGGGACAGGAATGGGGTTGGCTTTTTCTGCCAGGTAAACCCCAAGGCGGGCTTTTTTCAAAACATCGGTCGAAATATCCGTACCCAAAATTTCAAAGTCAAAATCCGGCATCTGCGCCTGGAACTCACTCAGAACCATCGCCAGGGTATATGGCTCCTTACCGGTCGAACAACCAGCGCTCCACACGCGCAGTGGCGACTTCGCTCCGCTCCAGCCATCCTGGATCAAAGTCGGCAGAGCATTCTGGGTCAGAAAATCAAAATGGGCCGGCTCGCGGAAAAAATCCGTCTTGTTGGTGGTCACCACATCGATCAGCTTGACCAACTCATCAAGAGGGACTTCGCCATCGAAAATCATTTTGGCATAATCTTCGAACGACACCAGGTTGTGTTCACGCAAGCGCTTACGCAAACGGGCCTCAAGCATGCTGCGCTTGTGCTGTGGCAGGCGGATACCACATTGCTCATACACCAGCTTGCTGAAACGCCCGAAATCACGAGTGCTGAGTTGCGCGTCAAAGCGGCTGCGCGTGTTTTTTGTTTCTGGAGGGGATTCAATCATCCCGGTTATCCGATAATCAAATTCACAACTTTAAGCAACTGTTCTGGCTTGAACGGTTTGACAATCCATCCGGAAGCACCCGCAGCTTTGCCCTCCTGCTTCTTGTCATCGGCAGACTCTGTTGTCAGCATGACGATCGGCAAAAAACGATATTCCTTGCACTTGCGCACCTGCCTGATCAGTTCAATGCCGTCAAGCTTTGGCATATTCAGGTCCGTGATCATCATATCGATCTCTTGCCCGGCAATCACATTTAACGCATCTTCACCGTCGCATGCTTCAAGCAGATCGTAACCTGCATTGGTCAAGGTCAGGCGCAGAACCTGGCGAACCGTTACAGAATCATCCACGATCATGATACGTTTGGACATAAGCACTCCTGTTGCATTCAAAAACAAAGGGACATCTATCGCACAGCGCAAAGAATTCTCCCCTTTTCAGTGCACAAATCATTCCATTTAAATTATTCACTCCTGTGACTCCAAGCGAATCCATACACCCCGGCTTCTCCACGTTAAATAGTATTTTTTAAACACTTAGCTCCCACAGCCTACCTCGGATAATGCGATCCGACAAGAATCCTCCTTCTGATTTAATTGCGATAGATGCTCGCCTGAACAGCCTCTGTCGTTCATGCTCATGCCTTGGCGACATGTCACACTTTTGTGCCAAAACGCTCGCGGGACTATCCGAGCCGGCGGATTCATGCTATAAATTAACCTTGCATCAATTTAATGAAATACTTTTAAAGCGGAGGGAACAATGTCTGGATATCACAACACGCCTGAGGTGTCTCCATCAAGGCACCTTTTGAATCTTCTCAACCCACTTGCCCACAGACAGAGACACACCAAACATACAGAAGAATTCCGGATTGGTCTGTCTGACCTCAGCAGGTTGCAGACTCATACGATATCCCCCCTCTGTCTGCCTTGAACCTCTGCTGGTTGACCGCTGTCTATATCGGCGGCATCATTCTAGCGAACATAGTGACGCAGCCGTCTGCAGGCCTCATCTTCGGCGTAGCACTACTGCTGCTTGCAGCCTGGCTTCTTTTACGCACCACCCGTTGGGGAGGATGTGCGATCCTGCTCGCAACGGCCCTGCTTGGCTGGACATTGTCGGGGATAGCGCTCCAGCCTCCACCGGACCCGCAGCACATCGTACATTTTACGGGCGATCATTATCAGGTCCTGGAAGGCCGGCTACATGACCTGGTGACCTACCCGGACGGCCGAAGCCGGTTTGATCTTGGTGTCAGTCGGGTGTTTCGCACACAATCTACGACCCCGGCGACCGGGCGTGTCAGAGTCTCGGTCGGACAGGGCGTGATCCCTGCCGGGGAAGGCCAAAAAGTGCGGCTCCGTGTCCGTTTGCGCACACCCCGCAATTTCGGTTGTCCCGGGGAGTTCGACTACACGGGCCACCTCGCCTCCCAGGGTATCTATGCCACCACGTTCATCCAGGATGCGTCACAGATCATCCCAATCATCGAGGAAGATCGCGGCGGGCCTGGTGTCCTGGCGTCCCTACGCGACACAATCGCTCGACAGATTGAACAGAACGTGTGCACTGAAGAGGCGGGCCTTGTCCAGGCTCTATTAATCGGCCAACGACAAGGGGTTTCTCCGCACCAGCGCACATTACTCAGCGAGGGTGGCGTCTCGCACCTGTTTGCCATTTCCGGTTTGCATTTCGGCCTGCTCGGCCTGTTGCTCTACGCGATTTCACGGAAGCTCTATTGCCAAAGCACACATCTGATGCTCTGGTGCCCGCCACGTCGTATCGTTCCGCTCCTACTGATTGCACCGATGGGCCTGTACCTGTTGCTGACCGGCAACGCACTGCCGACCCGGCGGGCTTTCTGCATGGCGTCCCTGGCGGCCCTGCTGTACAGCAGCAACCGTCGAACGCCCCCGACACAACTCCTCACCGCCACCGCCCTGCTGATTCTGCTTTGCCAACCCCAGGCGCTCTTCCGGCCGGCGTTCCAGCTCTCCTTCGCCGGACTGTTCGGCATCCTGTTCTGGATGCCCGTTTGGCAGAAGCGGCTGTCCGATGCACCGGCCTGGCTGCGCTGGCCGACGGCAATCCTTCTGACAACCCTGGCAGCCACCCTGGCAACCGCGCCTCTGGTTCTCTGGCATTTTCATCTGTTCGCTCCGGCCGGGCTGCCGGCCAACCTGGTGGCGACTCCGCTGATCGCCTGGGGAGCCTTGCCGGTCGGCCTGACTGGTATCCTGCTGCTGCCGATCGCCCCTCAATGCGCAGATATTTTTTTCAGTGGTTCAGGCGCTTTGGTCGCTCTTGCTCTTTACCTAGTCGAACAACTGACCAAGCTGCCCGGACTGGCCGCCTGGCATTATTTTCCAGGCTGGCTCGACATGCTGGCCCTGGCGGTTCTACTGGCCGGGATGCTGGTGCGTAGCACGTTCAGGCACCGCCATATTTTACGTGCCGCGGCTCTCCTCTGCGGGATGTGCCTTCTGCTGTTCAGGCCCGGCGGCTATCCCGCCCTGCAGGTTGTCGCCCTGAGCGTCGGCCAGGGAGATGCAACCCTGCTGTCGTTCCGCGGGACCGATCATTACCTGATTGACGGCGGCGGCCTGCCCGGCAGCAACTTTGACCCGGGGGAACGCCTGGTCGCGCCCGCCCTGGGGCGCCTCCATGTCAGACGCTTGAGAGGCGTCATCCTCACCCATGACCACCCTGATCATCGCGCGGGGCTGCGGTTCATCCTGCAGACCCTGCCTGTTGACCGGTTCTATTCCGCCATCCCTTTGCAGGAGCTTGACGCTGAATTGCGGACGGTGCTGCTTAACCGTAAGGTCCCCTGCACTCTGCTGCCGGAAGGCTGGACCCAGTTCGCCTCGCCGACAGAAACGGACTTGCGGGTGTTCACCCCCTCGCAAACCCCTCGTGACAAAAACGAGCGATCGCTGATCGTCTACGCCGGTTTAAAGCGAGAGGGTGTCCTGTTGACCGGGGACATGGGCCCGGCAGGCCTTCGGCAGCTGCTGGCAACAGAACTCCCAGGTCCGGTCACCCTGCTCAAACTCCCCCATCATGGCAGCCGAAAACCCTCGCCGGTCAACTACCTGTCGACCATCATGCCCCAATGCACCTTTGTGTCGGTCGGCCGACACAACCCCTACCATCTGCCCGCTTCCGCCACCCTGAGCCAGCTTACCAAGGCGGGTATCCCTTTGCACCGAACCGATCTGCAGGGGACCCTGTTCTTTTGGACCGCCGGCGAAGGCTGGTACGGCCCCAACAACCCAGGCCGGCTTTTCGATTGACGGAAGCCAGCGGGTTTGTTAGCTTTAGTTGTTATTTTGGGGAGAGGTCATATGGGGAAGCCAACCATCCTTGTGGTGGACGATGAGAGTTTTTTCCGGCGGGTGTTCAGTGACATCCTCACCGAGGAAGACTGTTACCAGGTAGAAACGGTGGAGTCCGGTGTCGCGGCGCTACAGCGCCTCGAAGACCGGAACTTCGATCTGGTGCTGTCCGACATCAATATGCCGGAAGTCACCGGTCTGGACCTCTTGCATTTCACCCGCAAGCTCGATCCTCCTCCCGAAGTCATCCTGGCAACCAGCCATGCCAGCGTGGAAATGGCGGTACAGGCTCTCAAAAACGGTGCCCGCGACTATCTGCTTAAGCCCTGTGCTCCCGACCACCTGAAACACGTTATCAAGACCTGTCTGGAACAGCGTCGCCTGTTGGGCGAGAATAACCTGCTCAGGGACCAGCTCCGCCTCTATCAGAAGGGGCAGGCTCTGGCGACTCAACTCGATGTCTCGCTTCTCATGGATGACGCGCTGACTGTGCTGCGCCAGGAAGTCGGGAATTCCCGAGGTTGCGCATTTTTCACGGTAAAGGACCAGCTCAGCCTGGCCGGGTGCTGTCCCGACCTGACAGAAGAGGAAGCCAAGGTGCTGTTCGACCATCTTGAACCTTCTGACTGGAAAACGGCCCGGCAAACGCTGCTCTCAGACACAGCCCTGCAGAACCTGGAGGGCGGCCCGGAAGATCTGCGCTCCCTTTGGGTACTGCCACTGACAGCTGGAAAAGAGTTTCGTGCCGTCATCCTGTTGTGCAACCCTTCAGGGGAAGACCTGCCGACCCCTCTGCCAAGTGAAAAACTTGAATTCCTGGCTGACCAGATCCGCCTCGGCTTCCAGAACGCCTGCTGCTACGAAGGCGCACGCGGCCTGATTTACTCCGATGATCTGACCGGCCTGCACAACTATCGTTATCTGCAGCTTGCTCTGGAGCAGGAGGTTCGCAGGGCTGAGCGCTATAACCTGGAATTTTCGGTCGTCTTCATCGACCTTGACCTGTTCAAGGACGTCAATGATAAACATGGCCACCTGGTTGGCAGCGACCTGCTCAAAAAAGTTGCGTCTCAGCTGAAAACCTGCATCCGCGACGCCGACCTCCTGTTCCGCTACGGCGGTGACGAGTTCACTGCGCTGCTGAACGAAACCGGCAACGACGGTGCCGCCACCGTTGCGGAGCGCTTCCGTCAAGCTGTAGAATCCATCACCTACCTCACTTCTACTGGCGCGACCTGCAGCATTACCGCCACCGTGGGCTATGCCACCTATCCTCTGCATGCCAAATCCTATACAGAGCTGATTGATCTTGCGGACAAGGCGATGTACCAGGGCAAGCAGGAACGCAATGTCACCCGCAGTGCAGGCCATCTGTAAAACGATCGCCCCCCGACCTCAGTACCACATTGAGACCAAAGATCGTTTATCGGCTTGACGGAACTGCTGAGAACGAGTACAAACCTAACGCACTTCCAATATTTTTGCGCTTTTGAGCGGCGTACGGGCCGTTCAGGGAGACGATAACCGTGAGTATTTCCGGAATAAAAGGCATGAATGACATTCTGCCCGGCGCCGTTGAAGCCTGGCAGCATCTGGAGCATGAAGCCCGGCGGATTTTCGGCCATTTCGGCTACCGGGAGATTCGGGTTCCCGTCGCCGAGAAAACGGAACTCTTCTGCCGTTCAATCGGCGAAACGACCGACATCGTCGAAAAGGAGATGTACACCTTCAGCGACAAGGGCGGGACCTCGATGACCTTGCGGCCGGAAGGCACGGCACCGGTCATGCGTGCGTTCATTCAGCACAAGCTGTACGCCCAGGATACGGTCAACAAGCTGTTCTATATCGGGCCGATGTTCCGCCACGAGCGCCCGCAAAAAGGCCGCTATCGCCAGTTTCACCAGATCGGCGCAGAAGTCATCGGGGTCGACGATCCGAAGATCGACGCCCAGCTTCTGGCCATGCTGAGCCATTACTTCGAGTCACTCCAGGTCCCTGACGTTGCCTTGCAGATCAACTCACTCGGCTGCGCCGAATGCCGCCCGGTTTACCGCCAGGTCTTGACCGACTACCTCGAACAACGCCTGGATCAGATGTGTTCTGACTGCCAGCGCCGCTACACGACCAACCCCCTGCGCGCGCTCGACTGCAAGGTCCCTGGCTGTCAGGAGGCCACCAGCGCAGCGCCGGCCATGCTGGACAGTCTCTGCACCTCCTGCGACGAGCACTTCGGACAACTCAGAGACTACCTCGACTTGCTCGCTGTCGACTTTACGGTGAACCCACGCATGGTGCGTGGTCTTGATTACTATACAAAGACGACGTTCGAGATGGTCACCGGCAGCCTCGGTTCGCAGAATGCGGTTGCCGCAGGCGGCCGCTACGATCGTCTGATTTCCGATCTGGGAGGGCCAGATCTGCCCGGCATCGGCTTTGCGATGGGCCTGGAGCGATTGGCGCTGCTGCTGGAAGGGCAGGACATCGCGGCGCCACGCCCCGATCTGTTCATTGCGACCCTCGGTAAGGATACGGAATCCGCCGGCTTCAAACTGCTGACCGACCTGCAGCGCCGTGGCATTCAGGCCGAAATGGAATACAGCGGCAAGAGTCTCAAGGCGCAGTTGCGCCGGGCGGACAAACTCCAGGCACGCTATGTTGTGATTCTGGGAGAAGATGAGCTGCAAAAAGATATGGTGCAGTTGCGCGATATGGATCAGAGCAGCCAGACGGAAGTTCCATTGAGCGGCTTCGCAGAGAATTTCAGCATGTCGCACACTGAGGGTTGACGGCCAAAGTCTCCATCTCTATAATTGCGTATTTGTCCATAAATGGTGGGACATGACGTTACGGGTCATGCCCTCCCTGAGATTTTAACACTGGCTGAGCAACACGCCTCACGCCACTGCATATAAACTATGAGAACAGGAGTTCCCCGTGAGTGACATTCTTGGCGACTGGAAACGCTCCCACTACTGTGGAGATCTTCGTGCCGAACTGATTGGACAGGAGGTCTGTCTGATGGGTTGGGTTCACCGGCGCCGCGATCATGGCGGCCTGATTTTCATCGACCTGCGTGACCGAACCGGTATCGCCCAGCTTGCGCTGGACCCTGATCGGGATCTGGAATCGCACACAAAGGCGGAAAGCGTTCGAAACGAATTCGTCGTGGCGGCGATCGGCAAGGTTTCTCCCCGCCCGGACGGCACGGTCAACCCGAAGATGAAAACCGGCGAGGTGGAGATCGAAATCAGCGAGCTGCGCATTCTGAGTGTCGCCAAGACCCCGCCCTTCATGCTCGACGAGTTCACTGATGTCGCCGAGAACCTGCGACTCAAGTACCGCTACCTCGATCTGCGCCGTGAGGGAATTCAAAGAAATCTGATGATGCGGCATAAAGTCGCCCAGACGGTCCGCAATTATCTGACCGACAACAACTTCCTGGAGATCGAAACCCCGGTCCTTACCAAGAGCACTCCCGAGGGGGCACGCGACTACCTGGTCCCGAGTCGGGTCAATCTCGGCGAGTTCTACGCCCTGCCCCAGTCGCCGCAGCTCTTCAAGCAGCTGCTGATGGTGTCCGGTTTTGATCGCTACTTCCAGATTGTCCGCTGCTTCCGCGACGAGGACCTGCGCGCCGACCGGCAGCCGGAGTTTACCCAGATCGACTGCGAGCTCTCCTTTGTCGACCGTGACGATATCATGACCATCATGGAGGGGATGATCGCACGGATCTTCAAGGAGGCTCTTGATGTCAGCCTTGACTTGCCGATGCCGCGCATGGAGTTTGCCGAAGTTATGGATCGCTACGGCGTCGACAATCCCGACCTGCGGTTTGAAATGGAACTGAAAAACCTGACGGATCTCGTCAAGGGGAGTGGCTTCAAGGTGTTTGCTGACGTAGCCTCCAAGGGAGGGCTGGTCAAGGCCCTGAACGCCAAAGGCTGCGCCACCTTCTCCCGCAAGGAGCTTGACGGTCTGACCGATTTCGTCGGCATCTACGGCGCCAAAGGTCTCGCCTGGGTCAAGATCCAGGAGGATGGCAACTGGCAGTCACCGATCGCCAAGTTTTTCACGGCTGAAGAGTTAGAGGCGATCACCAAAGCGATGGACGCGGTTCCCGGTGATCTGCTGCTGTTCGTTGCCGACACTGTAACCGTTGCCAACGAAGCGCTGGGCCGCCTACGCGGTCACATCGGCCAGAAACTGGGCCTTGCTGACCCAAAAGAGTACCGCTTCGTCTGGGTCACGGACTTCCCACTGCTGGAATGGGACGGTGAAGAGCGCCGCCATGTTGCGGTCCATCACCCGTTCACCGCGCCTCTCGATGAAGATCTTCCCCTGCTCGAAACCGATCCCGGCAAAGCGCGCGCCAAAGCGTATGACCTCGTTCTGAACGGTTCCGAGATCGGCGGCGGCAGCATCCGTATTCACGACCAGGCTGTGCAGAGCAAAATGTTCGGGCTGCTCGGCATTGAAGAGGAAGAAGCCCAGCAGAAGTTCGGATTCCTGCTGGACGCTCTTGAATTTGGCGCACCGCCGCATGGCGGCATCGCCTTCGGCCTTGACCGGGTCATGATGGTCCTGACCGGCGCCGAATCGATTCGCGACGTCATCGCCTTCCCGAAAACCCAGAAGGCGACCTGTCTGATGTCGGAAGCACCGGGGGCTGTCGCAGAGAAACAGCTGCGTGAGCTCGGCATCCGCCTGGCGGCACGCAACAAACAGGCTTAGCACTTAATGAACCGGCGGTTGCGCCGGAAAGAATAGTATGCATTTACGCTGGATTTTTCTGATCATCTTACTCCTGGCACTGGGGGCATGTGCCAAACCACCGCAGTTCGAGCTGGAGACAGCTGAACATGTGCTGGGACAGGCGCACCTGCTGAACGCTGAGCACTATGCTCCAACGGAGTACCAGGCGGCCAAAGACGCTCTGGCGGATGGGCAGACCCTGATGGCCAGCAAAAAGTTCAAGTCGGCACAAGAGACTTTGGATCTTGCTCTTGAACATGCCAGACGTGCATTTGTTGTCACCCAGGAGGCGCACACCAAAGAAGCGGAAGAACTTGCCCAGCGCAAGGCGGCCGCAGAAGAAGCACGTCAAGCGGCCGAGCAGGCGCGCATCAAGGCTATAGAAGAGGCCCGGCAGGCCGCCAACGAGGCTGCAGCCATTGAATCCTCAAATCAGGTCACCCGCAAACAACAGGAAAAAGCGACTGGGACGACCTCAGTCAAGAAAGTCCCCAAGTACAAAGTCGGCGAAGGTGAAAACCTCTGGACGATCTCCGCCCAACCGTCTGTCTACGACGACGGTCTTCTCTGGCCCCTGCTGTACCAGGCCAACCGGGACCAGATCAAGGATCCTCGCCAGATTTTCCCTGGTCAGGCTTTAAGCATCCGCCGGGACCTCACCCCCGAAGAAATCGAAGACGCCCGCGCGAGGGCCAAGGAGTCGGACATCTTCCCCGTCTCTGAGCACTGAGCTGGGCACCTCTCTCCCCCGGCAAAGACCCGTTTTCTCCCTCTTTCGGGGCAATTTGCAACGGCCCGCCAGACCCCCCTTTTTTGCTTGACAGCCCCCAAGCCATTTGTATACTGTATACACCTTTTCACCGGACCACCTTGCGCACGACCGAGCTGTACACTGCTGGACTCCCGCGCAACCACAATACTGAGGCTAAGGTGTTGTAAATATAGACAACATTATCTTGTCTGTGTCTAAGTCTCAGGCGACATTGCTATTCACAAACCAAGGAGAGTAAAAATGGCAAAGATTATCTGGTCAGAGATTGATGAGGCCCCGGCGTTAGCGACTTACGCTTTCCTGCCGATCGTTCAGGCATTCTGCAAAGGCACCGGCGTTGACGTCGAGACCAAAGACATTTCCCTGTCTGGCCGTATCCTTGCAAACTTCCCCGAGAACCTGACTGAAGATCAGAAGGTTGCTGATTACCTGTCAGAGCTGGGCGAGCTGGTTCAGAAGCCGGAAGCAAACGTTATCAAGCTGCCTAACATCAGTGCCTCGGTTCCTCAGCTGCAGGAAGCTATCGCTGAACTGCAGGAAAAGGGCTACGACGTTCCTACCTATCCTGAAGAAGCAACCACCGACGCTGAAAAAGAGCTGCAAGCTCGCTACGCCAAGTGCCTCGGTTCTGCTGTTAACCCGGTTCTGCGTGAAGGTAACTCCGATCGCCGCGCAGCTGCTTCGGTTAAGAAATTCGCTCAGAAGAACCCGCACCGCATGATGCAGGATTGGCCCGCTCCGGGCACATCCCAGTGCCGCGTTGCTCACATGGACGGTGGCGACTTCTACGAGACCGAAAAATCGGTCACCATGGACAAAGCTGACACCGTCAAGATTCAGTTTGTTGACGCGGCTGGTAACGTGACTGTGAAAAAAGAAGGCCTGGCTCTGCTTGAAGGCGAAATCCTCGACAGCTCGGTCATGAAGGTTGCTGAACTGCAAGCGTTCTACGCCAAGACCGCTCAAGAGGCCAAAGAGAAGGGCGTTCTGCTCTCCCTGCACCTCAAAGCGACCATGATGAAAATCTCCGATCCGATCATGTTCGGCCATGCCGTCAAGGTTTACTTCAAGGCTGCTCTTGACAAGCATGCTGATACCCTGGCTTCGATCGGCGCCAACCCGAACCTCGGTATGGGTGACATTCTCAACAAGCTGAACAAGCTTCCTGCTGACAAGAAAGCTGAAATCGAAGCAGATATCAACGCTTGTTACGAAGGTCAAGCTGCTCTGGCCATGGTTGACTCCCGCAAGAACATCACCAACCTGCACGTTCCTAACGACGTCATCGTTGATGCTTCGATGCCTAATGTTGTTCGCGACGGTGGCCGGATGTGGAACCTGCAAGACAAGCTGCAGGACACCATCGCCATGGTTCCTGATCGCTGCTACGCAACCATGTACCGCGAGATCATCGAAGACGCCAACAAAAATGGCCAATTCAATCCGGCTACCATGGGTAGCGTTGCCAACGTTGGTCTGATGGCTCAAAAAGCTGAAGAGTACGGTTCCCACGACAAGACCTTCGAAGCTCCTTCCGCTGGTAAATTCCAGGTTGTGAACTCCGCTGGCGAAGTGATCCTTGAGCAGCCGGTCTCCACGGGCGACATTTACCGTTCCAGCCAGGCCAAAGACATTCCGATCAAGGACTGGGTCAAGCTGGCTGTTAACCGCGCTAAAGCTTCCGGTGAGCCTTGCCTCTTCTGGCTCGACGAGAACCGTGGTCACGATACCGAGATCATCAAGAAAGTTAACAAGTACCTGCCTGAGTTTGATACCGCTGGTCTCGATATCCGCATCATGGATCCAGTTTCTGCAATGAAATTCTCCCTCGTGCGTGTTCGCAAGGGTGAGAACACCATCGCTGCTACTGGTAACGTCCTCAGAGATTACCTGACCGACCTGTTCCCGATCCTCGAGCTGGGCACCTCTGCCCGGATGCTCTCCATCGTGCCTCTGCTGGCTGGTGGTGGTCTGTTCGAGACCGGTGCTGGCGGTTCTGCTCCGAAGCACGTTGAGCAGTTCCTCAAAGAAGGTCACATCCGTTGGGACTCCCTCGGCGAGTTCTGCGCTCTGGTTCCTTCTTTGGAGCAGGCAGCAAGTGCCGACAACAACCCGAAGGCTGCCATCCTGGCTGAAACTCTGGATGCAGCTATCGGTCAGTACCTTGAGAACCAGAAACTGCCCTCCCGTAAGGTCAAGGAGATCGACAACCGCGGTGGTAGCTTCTATCTGGGTCTCTACTGGGCACAGGCTCTGGCCGCTCAGGACAAAGATGCTGACATGAAGGCACGTTTTACCAAAGTTGCCGAAGAGATTGGCAAGAACGCTGATAAGATCGATGCTGAAATGATCGATTGCCAGGGTTCCCCGGTTGACGTCGGTGGTTACTTCAAGTTCGATCCGGCCAAAGCTGCTGCAGCGATGCGCCCGAGCGCAACTCTGAACGCGATTATCGACGCGATGTAAATCAGCATTATTGATTGATGAATAAAAAGGCCGGGAGTCTTCATGACTCCCGGCCTTTTTGATTTAAAAAAGAGACAAGGCACCTGACTGGCACCCTGCCTCTTGACGTTCATTCAAGTGCAAACAGCATCTCAATCATTTGGGGACTTTCGCATCCACGATCCTGATAACCTTTTTCAGGCTGTCATAGTCAGAGGGTTGGACCTTGGCAAAACCGGTCAGACTCTTTTTGATCGATTTATAAACAGTCTCATCCTGTACAGAGAGCAGTGCTGCACAAATTTTCTCATAGGTTGCATCGTCAACGCCCGGGCCGACAGCAATCATATGTTCGTAGACAGGCGGGGATTCTGCGATGATCTCAAGTCCTTTATCAACGTAGCTTGCAGCAACTGCAGGCTTAAGACCGCCGGCAGCAGCCTTCCCCCTCAGCACATTTGCTGCAACCTTGTCGTGTGTCCCGAAAAACGAGTAAGTGACCGAATCAAATACCTGCGCCTCCATCAACATGTATGCAGGCATATAAAATGAAAGGGTCGATTCTCTGTCACCAAAGGCAAACGCTTTTCCCGCAAGATCCTGGACGGATTTAATTCCGGACCCTTTCTTGGTGGCAATCACCCCCTTGAACGTTGTTTCACCATTATTTTCTACAGCAGCACAAATGCGGATTTTGCCAGGGTTCTCCTCGTCAAGAATTGCAAATCCTGCAGGTCCAAGATAAGCGATATCCACCGCTCCTGAAACAAGTGCCGCCATGGCCGTATCGTAGTCCTGTGCTCTTTTAAAGGTCACTTCCGCATCCAACTCCTTCTCCAGATATTTCATGAGGGGTGTAAACATCTGCACAAGGGTGGTTGGGCTTTTAAACGGATGGACTCCGAACACTAATGACTTCTGCGCTGCCCAGGCAGTCTGTGCGAACAAACAGACAGAAACAGCCACAACAATTAACACGCGAACGTTTTTTTGCATTTTTAGCCTCCTTGGCACTGCGTGGTTGTGTTGAAGAACCACAGCTTTCTGTTGACAACCCTGCTTCAGATTATTTTCCCATTTCAATACTGCTCACAATATTCTTTGCCTTCGGAAGGGCCTGATTGATGCATCGCTTCCGGTAGTTGCCGTTGCTCATAAGTTGTTGTCTCGCTGTCCTCCTCCTGGTGGTACAAGTCGCCCAACTGTTTATCGAGTTTGAATACGGAAATCATCTGCTGTAGTTGCTCGGCCTGTGCAGACAGTTCTTCAGATGTGGAAGCCATCTCTTCCGTTGCGGCGGCATTTTTCTGAATAACCTGATCGAGCTGTTGGATCGACCTGTTGATTTGCTCTGCTCCAGCATCCTGTTCTTTACTGGCAGCACTGATTTCTTGAACCAGTTCAGCAGTCCTCTGGATTTCAGGCACCATGACTTGCAACATTTCACCTGCCTTTTCAGAGATTTCAACACTGCTGCTCGACAATTCACTAATTTCGCCAGCAGCCAGCTGACTCCGCTCAGCCAGCTTACGTACTTCTGCCGCAACAACAGCAAACCCTTTCCCATGTTCCCCTGCCCGCGCTGCTTCTATCGCGGCATTGAGCGCCAACAGGTTTGTTTGACGGGCAATCTCTTCGACGATCTGGATTTTACCAGCAATATCTTTCATGGCCGAAACCGTTGCATCGACAGCCTGTCCGCCTTCATGACCCTTCTGGGCCGCCTGGGTCGCTATTTTTTCGGTTTGCATTGCGTTGTCGGCATTTTGCCTGATATTGGCCACCATTTCTTCGACTGAAGAGGAGGCTTCCTCCGCTGACGCGGCCTGCTCCGAAGCGCCCTGGTTCAGAACTGCACTGGTCTCCGTCAATTGCATTGCGCCGGACCGAACCTGGTAGGCTGAACGGGCAATCTCACCAATCAGCCCGGTCATTTTCTCTTTCAAAACCTGCAATGATTGCCCCATGGTGTCACGGTCTGAAACCAGGGACAGTTCAACCGTTAAATCCGCGTCGGCAATTTTTTCCAATTGCTGAATTTTTTCAGTGATTGCATCCAAAAAGAGATTCACACTTTCAATCACCATCCCAATTTCATCATTGCTCAATTTACTGGTCCGCAGAGAGATATCATTCGTTGCCTCCATGTCACGCATGGTGCCAACCAGGTTCATCAACGGCCTGATAATAATGCGATGCAACAAAATCCACACAGCAATCGTCATAACAAAGGCCAAAACAATGATTTTTTGCCCGGTTGAAACGATCTCGGCCATCAGGGCATCATCAACACTCTTGGTAGACATAACGACTTCAAACCGTCCAAGGTTTTCCTTGTCGTATGTCAGGTCCTGACTTGCCTCTGAAACATAACCGTCAGGAAGTTCACTCAGGGTGATCATTCCACCTTCAGCATCGCGCCCGCGCGCATGCCAGAACGCACCGGCTTCATTGAAAACAACCACAACCTTGACATCCTGATTGTTCATTTCAGCCGACAGGAAATTTTCCACCTGTTGATCATCAAATGCGTACAAAGCATCCGGTAAGGTCAACCCGGCACGTTTGACGATCGCCTGACGTTGACTATCCAGGTTAGACAACACTTCAGTCTGGCGCTGCTTATAGTTAACCGCACCAAGCCCGACCAGAGAGAGCGTAATAATGCAAATGAACCAAACCAGTAATTTGATACGCAGACTTTTCATGGGTGCACGCCTTCCCTGGGAACTCGCCTCAAGAAATACATTGTCATGTCTCTATTTGATGAAACGATAGGAGAGCAAAAAGAAAGCCAATTCGCAGCGTCGAGAAAACAAAGGAAGCACAACGTCGCCCGAGATGCACAGCACCACAGTTAAGCAATTATCATTTAAGGGTTTTCACCTTAACCCGGCGACACTATTTTTGTGACAATAACAACTGTACATAGCGTTCAAGAAATCCTGTGCAAGAGAAACCCAAGCAAAAGCACGTGGAACGTGTCACAACTTTGTGACAGCAGAAGTGCCATGGCACACTTTTCCCGTGACAACAAAATGAAAATTGTCCTTGGTTGTCCGGCATATTTCTGACATGCTTTAAACGAAGGGTTTCCGAACTGGACCATTGACGCCTGCAAATTCAAACATCTACATTTAAAGCAGAAGACACTGAAGAGCTCAAAAACCCCATCATTTTCATGGCCGCAGCACGCCATAGCTTTACGCACAAACTGTTGTTTAAGCGACAATATCTGGCGCCCAAAAAAACCCTGAGATAATTTTAAGAAAAGTGCAAAGACGCTTGACACCCGAAACGGGTTTGTATACTGTATACAGCGTTGTTTTATATGATTGTTTAGAGCAAGTTGGTTATATCCCTGCCTGCCTTTTGACGAGACAGGTAAACTTATTCTTTGTAAAAGGAGAGAGAGAATGGCGAGACCTAAGATTTCATTGATCGGTGGTGGACAGATCGGTGGCGTGCTGGCTCAACTGGCCTGCCTGCGTGAACTGGGTGACGTGGTGATGTTCGATATCGTTGAGGACATGCCTCAGGGCAAAACCCTCGACCTGGCTGAAGCCTCCCCGATTGACGGCTTTGACGTATCCTGCACCGGCACCAACTCTTATGCCGGCATCGCCGGTTCCGATGTCGTCATCGTCACCGCTGGCCTGCCCCGCAAGCCAGGTATGAGCCGTGACGACCTGATCGAAGTTAACTCCAAGATCATGACGTCCGTTGCCGAAGGCATCCGTGACAACGCTCCGGACGCATTCGTCATCGTTATCTCCAACCCGCTCGACGCCATGGTTACCCTGTGCCGCAAGGTTACTGGTTTCCCGGCCGAGCGCGTGTTTGGCCAGGCTGGCGTTCTCGACTCCGCCCGCTTCATGGCTTTCATCGCCTGGGAACTTGGCGTTTCCGTCAAAGATGTCTCCGCAATGACCCTCGGTGGCCACGGCGACACCATGGTTCCTCTCGTTCGCTATGCCAGCGTGCAGGGCATTCCGGTCATGGAACTGCTCGAGCAGAAGTACGGCAGTGCTGAAAAGGCCAAGGAAGTGATGACCGCCATGGTCGAGCGCACCAAGGCAGCCGGCGGCGAAGTTGTTAAGCTGCTCAAAACCGGCTCTGCTTTCTACAGCCCGGCTTCCGCAGCTATCGCCATGGCCGAATCGGTCCTCAAAGACCAGAAGCGCGTCCTGCCGGTCTGCGCTCTGCTGAATGGTGAGTTCGGTGTTGACGGCTACTATGTTGGCGTTCCCTGTGTTCTGGGCGCTGGCGGTGTCGAAAAAATCATTGAATTCAAACTTGATGATGAAGAGCAGGCCCTGATGGACAACTCGGTCAACGCCGTTAAAGGCCTGATCGCTGACCTCGAGAAAATGGGACTGCTGTAAAATTAACTCAGAGTTGCCGAACGAAAGAAGGGCAATGGCAACATTGCCCTTCTTTGCATATCCATTCCGTGATTTCGACAGTTTGACACTCGTCTGAGTAACCCTATTTATCACGCAAAATAAAAGAACTGAAAAACCGAATTTACTTGTGGAATTAGCTGTTATTTTATGCTAAGTTCGCCGCGATTTTTCAGTTGGTATTAGCAGCAACAAATCCCAGAAAAGGAGATAGACCGGAATGAGCGGTGCAAGAATCGAAGTTATTGAGCGCAATTGCAAAGCATGTAGCATTTGTGCCGAGTTCTGTCCGAAGGATGTTCTGGAGATGGATGTCTTCGTGGTTAAAGTGGTTAAACCTGAAGACTGCATCAAGTGCATGCAGTGCGAGCTGCTGTGTCCTGATTTTGCCATCAAGGTCCACGACGCGTAACCAACCGATTTTAAGAGGAGGATATAAACGTGGCAAAGAAAACTGCTCTTGTACAGGGTAATCAGGCATGTGCTGCCGGAGCGATTTACGCCGGCTGTACATTCTTTGGTGGATACCCCATCACTCCGTCGACCGAGGTGGCCGAGGAGATGTCAGAACTGCTGCCGACCGTTGGCGGCAAATTCATCCAAATGGAAGACGAAATCGGCGCAATGGCATCTGTCATTGGTGCTTCGTTGACCGGTGCCAAGGCCCTGACGGCCACTTCCGGCCCCGGCGTTTCCCTCAAACAGGAACTGATCGGCTATGCCTGCATCGCCGAAACTCCCTGCGTCATCATCAACGTTATGCGTGGCGGCCCTTCGACAGGCATGCCGACCGGCCCCGGCCAGTCCGACGTCATGCAGGCCCGCTGGGGTACGCACGGTGACCATGCTGCAATCGCGCTGGTTCCCGAGTCGATCCAGGAGATCTTCACCGAGACCGTTCGCGCCTTCAACCTGGCTGAGAAATATCGTATGCCGGTTCAGGTGCTGTTCGACGAGATCGTCGGCCACATGCGTGAGCGTATTGTTTACCCCGAACCGGGCGAACTCGAACTCATCGATCGTGACCCCGTTACAGTTAGCCCCGAAGATTACAAGCCTTACGACTCCACCAAGGGCTTGGTTCCGCCGCTGGCATCGTTCGGCTCTGAGTACAAGTACCACGTTACCGGCTTGAACAAGGCGGATGACGGCTTCCCGACCACCAAGGCCTCGCTGGTTGACGCCGAAGAGCGTCGCCAGATCGACAAGGTTGAGTGCCCGGAAGCACGTGCCGACATTGAGTCGAACGAAGAGTTCATGACCGAAGACGCTGAGGTAATCCTCTGGGCCTACGGTTCCAGTGCCCGTTCTGCCCGTTACGCGGTGAATGAACTGCGTAAAGAAGGCATCAAGGCCGGTCTGTTCCGCCCGATCACCCTCTGGCCCTTCCCGGAGAAGCGCACCGCCGAACTGGCCAATCAGGCCAAGGCGATTATCGTTCCGGAAATGAACCTCGGCCAGATGATCCACGAAGTTGAGCGTGTTGCCCTGGGCAATTGCGCAATTGAAGGGGTCTTCCGGGTTGACGGCGATCCGCTCAACCCTGGTCAGATCATCGACAAAGTGAAGGAGGTCATCTAATGGCTTACGATTACGAAAAATCAATCCGCCCCGGCAAGCTCCCGCATATCTGGTGCCCCGGCTGCGGTCACGGCATTGTCATGAAAGGTCTGATCCGGGCGATGGACACCTGTGAACTGGACCGTAACAACACTGCGATTGTTTCCGGTATCGGCTGCGCCAGCCGCCTGCCTGGTTACCTTGATGCCTGCACCCTGCACACCGCTCACGGCCGTGCAGCAGCATTTGCAACTGGCGTCAAGATGGCTAAGCCTGAAATGACCGTGATCTGCTGCGGCGGCGACGGCGATGGCACCGCGATCGGCGGTAACCACTTCATCCATGCCTGCCGGCGTAACATCAACATGACCTACGTGATCATGAACAACTTCATCTACGGTATGACCGGCGGTCAGTTCTCTCCGTGTACCCCGACAGGCATGAAAGCCTCGACCACGCCTTACGGCAACCCCGACCCGGTTTTCGACATCAGTAAACTGGCCATCGGAGCCGGCGCAACTTTCGTTGCCCGCACCACGGCGGCTCATCCGCGCGAGATTGATAAACTGATCGCTCAGGGAATCAAGCACAACGGGATGTCCATCATTGAGGTCCTTGACGATTGCCCGACCAGCTATGGTCGCCGCAACAAGTTCCGTTCCGTCGTCGATATGATGAAGCGCCTCAAAAAAGATGCGGTTCCTGCCAAGGCTGCTGCCAAGATGACTCCCGAGCAGCTCGAAGGCAAGTTCCTGACCGGTGTCCTGTACCACGACAATGAGAAGGCTGAGTATACAGAACAGTATGCTGCCCTTATCAAACGCGTCCAAGAAGGCGCCTGATCACTTGTATATAGGAGATTGAACCATGGCAGAACGTTATGAGATTCGGTTTTCCGGCGCCGGTGGTCAAGGCCTGATCACAGCCGGTATCATTCTTGCGGAAGCCGCCGCAATCATTGAAGGCAAGAGTGCCCTGCAGTCCCAGAGCTACGGCCCTGAGGCCCGCGGTGGTGCATCCAAATCTGAGGTTATTATCTCTGATGGCCCGATTGACTACCCGAAGGCAACCATTGTTGATGCCTGCCTGGCGATGACCCAGGAAGCTGCCGACAAGTACGCGAACGGCATCAAAAAGGGCGGTCTGTTGCTGCTTGATGACGACTTCGTCAAAACAGAGCCAGAAGGCGACTTCACCATCTATCGCCTGCCGATCATGCGCATGGCCAAGGAAGACATCGGCCGTGAAATCGTTGCCAATGTTATTGCACTGGCCGCAGTCATCGGCATGACAGGTGTTGTTTCGAAGGAAGCGGGCGAAGAAGCCGTTGTTCGGCGCGTTCCCCCGGCATTCAAAGAGCTGAACCAGAAAGCGTTTGCCCTCGGTTACGAGAAGGGTAAAGCTCTGCTCAACTAAGCTCAACGCATTATGTAAGACCCAAAAGCCCCTGTCCTCCTTTGAGGATGGGGGCTTTTTTCTTGCGTAGGAATGATCCGCAACCGGCAATCCATGTTATGCTTCGGCTCGGTATTTCTCTCCGTTGGAGTCGTGGTCATGTCGAAACAATCTCAAGCCCTCTCATGCCCGCTGTGCACAGACACCCCTCCACAACACTTTCACAAGGACAAAACCCGCGACTATTACCGCTGTCCGAACTGTCATCTGACTTTCGTACCTGAACGGTATCACCTCAGTCTTGCCGATGAGCTGGCCGAGTATCAGCTACACCAGAACGACCCAAATGACCCCGGATACCGCCGCTTCCTGAGCCGGCTGGCAACACCTCTGCTCCAACAGCTGTCACCCGCCAGCTACGGCCTCGACTTCGGATCCGGCCCTGGGCCAACCCTGTCGCATCTACTATCAGAGCAGGGGCATCACGTGAACCTCTACGATCCCTTCTTTGCTCCTGACACAGAAGTTCTCGACATGATTTATGACTTCATCACCGCCAGTGAGGTTGTCGAACATCTTCGGCAACCACGCCAGGAGTTTGAGCGCCTTTGGTCCCTGCTACATCCCGGCGGCTGGTTGGGCATTATGACCAAGCTTGCCCTGGACGCCGAGGCCTTCTCCCGCTGGCACTACAAAAACGACCACACCCACATTCTCTTCTTCTCAAAAACCACCTTTGAATGGCTGGCTGATCACTGGCAGGCCCGTCTGATGTTTGTGGGCAAAGACGTCATCCTTCTGCAGAAAACTTTTTAAATCGATACGTTTCCTCAGACGTCATGATAAACAGCTGCTTTCATTCACTTTCTCGTTGACAACTTCCAATTTTAAGCTATGATTAATTTGACTATTTTAGTAAACTTTGTGATTTGTTGAATTTCAGAACAATTGATGACTCCCCAAAAATTGACGCCGCTGAATTCTACGCTATCCTATATGGCATGAATAAAGCCTTTACAACCCTATGTTGTTTTTCTTAAAAGGAGAGAATGCCCATGAAAAAGTTTACCCTCGTTTCTATTCTGATCGGTTTGGCGCTTTGCCTGGCCCTGCCCCTGACAGCATCTGCTGAGGTAGTAAAAAAAGCAGACAACTTCATCCTGTTTCTTGACCAATCCGGCTCCATGACGCATGAGAGCCAGGCAGCTCTCGGCCAGAACAAACTCGATCATGCGAAAGCAACCATTACCAGGCTCGACCAGGTCATCCCCGAACTGGGCTACACGGGTTCCGGTGCGGTTTTCGCCCCATACAAAGTAGTTGCCGAGCCTGCTGTCTACAAAACCAACAGCCTGAGCTCGGACTTTGCTTCAGCGGCCCCCGGCTTTAACCTGAAGACCACTTTGGGTGACGGTCTGACCGACATTGGTCCTCTGGTCGGTGGCCTCACAGGCAAGACAGCTCTGATCATCTTTACCGACGGCGATTCCAACTCCGGCTCCGATGCAGTCGCCTCGGCTCAAGCTCTCTACGCAGCCAATGCTGACAAGCTCTGTATCCATGTCGTCAGTTACGCCGACACGGCCAATGGCGAGCAGGTCATCGCAGCGATCCGGGCTCTCTCCGGTTGCAGTGTTGCTGCTGATGCAGCGGCCCTGAATGACGATGCCGCCTTGGCGCAATTTGCCAAGGATGTCCTTTATAAGGATGTAAAACCTGCGCCTGTCGTAAAGAAACCTGCGCCTGTTGTGAAGCCAGCTCCGGTTATTAAGAAGGAAGTGATCACCTTCAACCTGCTGTTCGATTTCGACAAAGCGGACATAAAGGACGAAATGATTCCCATGCTGGAGCAGGCCAAGATGATCCTTGATGAAGAAGCGGGTTCAGTCTTTACCGTAGCCGGCCACACTGATGCAAGTGGCCCTGAAGCCTACAACCAAGGCCTCTCTGAGCGTCGCTCTGCTGCCGTCAAGACTTGGCTGGTGGAGAATGGCGTAGCCGCGAACAGGCTGAAAACAACGGGCTTCGGAGAAACCCAGCCGAAGTACGACAACACCACGGACGAAGGCCGTCGCCTCAACCGGCGCGTAGAACTCATCAGCACACCGGTTGCCATGTAATCAACAAAAAAACGGCCCGGAGCAGCTTTGCCCGGGCCGTTTTTTTAGACACACTTGATCCATTTCACCGGGTCGAGCGCCAAAGATCGTCACTGCCCATCCGCTTCTGACCCTTTTAGAAGGGACTGTTGTCAGGCGCGGCATATCTATTCTTCAATCATCTCGGAGGGTTTCCTGCAAGGGGACGATTCTGGTACGGACTTTGCTCATCTCTATTTATAGCAACCGACCAGAAAAAACCTTAAGAGGTGACCCATGTTACGTTTGGCCCGCACTACCCTCCTGCTCTTGCTGTTGACCTTTACTACATTGGCCTGGGCTGGTTCTGACGCACAGTCAGCAACTCAGCCCGTTGACCAGGAGCTCGCCCAGAAATCGGTTCAATTTAAAGATTTTGCCGTTGCAAAGATCCAGCAACTGAACCGCAATCATGCCCTGTCTAGGGAGCGCATGCAGGTCACGCGACTGGCTGATGGCTCCTACAAGGGGCTGTTTCACCAGATCAACGAACAGAATATGGAAGTTAAGGTACGCCGTTCAAGTTCGAAGAGTGTCCCCTATGTCGGCATCATCTCTTACCAGGAGCAGATTTTCGAGGCACAGGCCCCCACTCTTGCACAACTCGATCGCAGAGAGTTTGACCTGGTGCAGATCATCCCGAACAAACACTTATTCAGCTATAAAAAAGGCGACTGGCAATAGTCTTCCCCTGACAGCAGCGCGACACCAAAAAAGCCCGGCAGCAATGCCGGGCTTTTTTACTTCTGTATCAAGCAGGGCGTCTTTATCCTAACTCCCCAATACACCGTTCCGCCATCGCGATCGCATCGCGGCTACCGATAAAGACCGGCGCCCGATCATCAATCTCCTCAGGCTGGATATCCAGGATGCTTTTTAGACCGTTGGATGCAGCCCCGCCGGCCTGTTCGATCAGGAACGCCATCGGATTCAACTCATAAAGCAGGCGCAGTTTGCCGTCTGGCGCACTTTTCAGGTGGGGATACATAAACAGACCGCTACGCTTTATCAGTACCTGGTTGAAGTCAGGGACGAAACCGCCCGAATACCGTAGTTTTGCGCCGTTCTCTTCAAGATACTGCACAAATTTTTCAGTCCCGGCCGAATACTGACTGCGTTGGCCGCCCGGCGAGTACACCTTAGCCTTGCCATCATTCATGCGGATGTTCTCGGCATTGAGGGTATACTCCATCAGGCTGTTCATGCCGAACTCGTGAACCCCCTTGCCGGTCGAATAGACCAAGGTGGTACGCGGTCCGTACAGAATATACAGGGCGGCGACCTGATTGCGCCCTGGCTGCAGCAGGTTGCCTCCCTGGTAGATGGAAACAATGGTCCCGACTGCCAGGTTGACATCAACCAGTGACGACCCATCAAGAGGATCAAAGGCAACAGAATACTTCTGATCATTCTTCGCATCGACATCCATGATGTCGTCGCGCTCTTCCGAGGCAATGCATGCCACCACACCGGAGTACATCAGTCGCTTGGTTATGATCCGGTCCGACAGTACGTCAAGCGCCAGCTGTTCTTCGCCATACAGATTCGATGTCCCGGCCATACCGAGATCGCCCGTGTTAATGGCATTGATAATGTATTTGGATGCTTCGGCAATTTCGCAGATCAGACGTATCAGATCGCGGTTCTCGTCCTGTTCACGCAAATGCCGGCGCAAATCAATGTGTAAAGGGGTGTTCCCTGCATCAGACATATTTTCCTCCTGGAGAATGGCTTGCGTCGGCAGTTTAAAGCAAAAGCGCATTTTGAGCAACCCACACAATGAGCCAAACTTGACCGACATGTAGAAAATGATACTATAACCACAGAAGATCACTGACAGTTTAAATGCCGGAGGTACTCATGAACGACAAAGAACACGACGAACTGCAAGAGGAGCAAGCCACGACCGAAGAGACAGGAACTTCTGAAAGCGCGGCAGCGCCTGATGAGGATCTTCAGCAGGACCACGACCGGCTCAAGGAGACGACAGAGAAACTCTGGGGCAGCACAAAAACCGCTTGGTGTACGGCGACCTTCAAGGCCAGCCAATACAAGCGCCTGGTGCAGAAAAAGATCGACCTGGCCGCTTTGCACAAAAAAATTGACGCGGCTCACGCCGACCTGGGAAAATTGATTGACGACATGCGGGAAGCGGGTCGCAAAAGCATCATGACCCAGAAGGAAGTCAAAGAAGTCCTCACAAATCTCGACAACCTCAAGGAGGATGCCGCAATCCTTGAGGAAGAGGTCGAGAACATCAAGGAAGAGACTCCAACTGCGGAGACATCGTCCCCGGACGAGCAACCGTAGGCAGGATGTCTGCAAACGGGGGGCCGGTCAATCCGCCCCCCGCATCTCACCTCACGCTGACGGCCTCTTCCCCTGCGCCAGAACCGTTTGCATCTCTCTGTGGATTAGACCGTTGCTGGCAAGGCATTCCTGACGATCCAGCCGCATCGGCAAGCCATCGAAATCAGAGATTTCCCCGCCCGCCTCCGCTACAAGCAGAACACCGGCTGCCAGATCCCAGGGCTTGAGCTTCATCTCCCAGAACCCGTCAAAACGACCGGCCGCCACGCAGGCCAAGTCAAGGCTGGCCGCTCCCGGTCGGCGACAGGCCCGGGCAGCCTGCTGAAAGTTAACAAAATGATCATAATTGTTCACCAGACTGGTTTTACGATCATAGGGAAAGCCGGTGGCCAGCAGCGATTGATCCAGTCTTGACGTCGCAGAGACCTGGAGAGGCCGACCATTCAAGGTCGCGCCAGCACCTTGCTCCGCCAGGAAGAATTCACCGCTGCAGGGGTTGTAGATCACGCCGAGGACGACCGTCCCCTCCACTTCAAAACCGATTGAGACCGCAAACCAAGGGAAGCCGTGGGCAAAGTTGGTCGTCCCGTCCAATGGGTCGATCACCCAGCGCTGCGCGCTGCCCCGATCGAGTGCCCCTGTCTCTTCTCCCAGAACATCATGGTCTGGAAACTGTTGACGGATCTGGCCGACAACCAACTCCTCAACCGTCCGGTCCGCTTCCGTCACCAGATCAACCGTCCCCTTGAAGGAGACATCCACCCCTTTATCAAAAAACTCCAGGAGCCGAGCACCTGCGACCCGGGCTGTATCAATCAGAAAGGACTTCACTATCAACTCCGCTGTTGGGTTCTTGTCTTAAATCCTCCAGCGTCGTGCTCTGCTCGTCGCACCAGATCCGGGTCGCACCGATCACAGCCAGGGGAATACAGAAAAACTGGACAAAGGGAATCGCCAGCAGCGTCATGATTCCGCAGGCAAACCCGAGCATCAGAAATTTGTGTGCAAAGATGAAACGACGTTGGTCACCGAAAAACTGGCGTTTGCGCACCATGGTAAAGCTGAGATATTCGACGCTGAGAAAAAACAGGGTCAACATAATGGCCAGGACAGTATAGAGCGCGTTACCAACCCCGGGGATCAGGTTCAGCGGCAGAATCAGCAGCATCACCACCACGAACACCCACATTTTACGAAGTTCCATCAAGACAGTTTTGCCGGCGTCGCGGGCAAACTGCGCCAGGGAAAACGACTCGTCATTGGTCTGCCCCGTCAAGACCTGCTCAGTCCGCTCCGAAAGCAGGTCATTGAAGGGCGATGCGACTATGTTGCCGACCACCGTAAAACTGAAGAAGACCAACACAGAGGTCAGCAACACAGCCACCACCCAAAGGAACCAATAAAGGATCGACCAATACCAAGCCTCTCCTTGAGGAATATGCTCAACCACCGTGCTACCGAAAAAATCAAGGCCAAGATAAACGGCACCGGTAAACACGGTGAGGTTGATCAGGAAAGGAATCAGAATGTAAAGCAGTAAACGCGGTCGATTTTTCAGCAACGCCAGGCTGCGAAACGGGCTAAAAAAACCCCGACTGAAATGGCCGACCGGGTTCTGTGTGAGCAGGTTATTCATGACACCTCCAGAAATTATTTTTGCCCAGCATACCGTGACAGCACGGACAACATCAACCGCAATTCCTGCTTCAACGCGGTGGAATTGCAACCCACGACGCTCGACCTCCCGTGCAATCGTCAAAAGACCATGCTTTGCACAGATTTCAATCGCAGGCATGCTTAAAAAACAGGCACAGACAGCGACCAGCACCAGACACAAAGACATAACTTACTGAAATCATAATATAAAAAAAACGGCACACCTGTTGTATAAGAGATTGGGTCAAGGCAATGACGCCTGCGCCACAACAGGGAGGTTGTGATCCATGGATTCCGCAGTCCAGTCGTTAACCCGTTCGGGTGATGTTTTATTCCTGATGCTCGGCGCCGTCATGGTGTTTGCCATGCATGCCGGCTTTGCTTTTTTGGAAGTCGGAACCGTCCGCGTTAAAAATCAGACCAATGCACTGGTCAAGATTCTAACCGACTGGGCCGTCTCTACGGTCATGTACTTCCTGATCGGCTACCCAATTGCCTATGGAGTTAACTTTTTCGGCTCCGCCGAAAGCCTGATTGCCAGCGACCAGGGCTACGAGTTGGTTCGCTTTTTCTTTCTGCTCTGCTTCGCAGCCTGTATCCCGGCAATTATCTCGGGAGGCATCGCCGAACGGACCCGCTTCTGGCCACAGGTGCTCGCCGGCGCCCTGTTTGCCGGAGTAACCTACCCTTTCTTCGAATCGCTGATCTGGGGCCAGAACAGCGGTAGCGTTCAGGCCTGGTTCGAGAACACTCTCGGTGCACCCTTTCACGATTTTGCCGGCAGCGTGGTCGTCCATTCCATGGGCGGCTGGCTGGCCCTGCCGGCCATGGTCCTGCTCGGCCCCCGTATGGGCCGCTGGGTGCGCGACAAGAGCCACGCCATCCCGATCAGCAACATCCCGTTCCTCGCCTTGGGCAGCTGGATCCTGGCCGTCGGCTGGTTCGGCTTCAACGTCATGAGCGCTCAGAACTTGTCCGGCATCTCCGGACTGGTTGCCGTCAACTCCCTGGCCGCCATGGTCGGCGGCATCTTATTCGCCGTCGTCGCCACGAAAAGCGACCCCGGTTTTGCACACAACGGCGCGCTGGCCGGCTTGATCGCAATCTGCGCCGGTTCCGACCTGGTTCACCCGATCGCCGCATTCTTCATCGGCGGCATCGGCGCCCTTATTTTCGTCTTTGGTTTCCAGTGGGAGCAGGATAAGCTCAAGATCGACGATGTGCTCGGCGTCTGGCCGTTGCACGGCATCATCGGCACCTGGGGTGGTATCTCCGCCGGCATTTTCGGCTATCAAGCACTGGGTGGCCTGGGCGGCGTTTCCTTCCTGGCGCAGTTGACAGGAAGTCTGTTCGCCGTGGTCTATGCCCTGGCAACCGGTTTCGTGATCTACGTCATTATCGTCAAGGGGATCGGCTTCCGCCTGAATGAGGATGATGAATTCCGCGGCTCCGACCTGTCGATCCACAAGATTTCGGCTTACCCGGAAGATAAGGTGTCGCGCTGAAACCAATCTTATCAGATTAACCTTAAAATTTCGCCTCCCTGATATCCATAAAAACAACGGGCAGCCCCTCTCGGAGCTGCCCGTATCTTTTCCCGGCAGAGATCATTGCGAACCTCTTAACCACCCACTGTGCTATCAGCAGACACGGTTACGCCCACCTTTTTTCGCCCGATAGAGCGCCTGATCAGCGGCCTTGATCACCTGTGCGGTTTCACTGTTTTCCTCGTCGCGTTCGGCAACCCCGATACTGACCGTTACCTGCAGGGTTCGCCCGGCCGTCCTCGACCTTCCCACCTGCTCCGGTTTCTTACGAGGACGTTTCCGGCTCCGCACCGCAAAACCGGATTGAGCAATCCGTTCGCGTAAAATTTCGAGGTAGGGTTTAACATCTGCGGCTGTTTCGCCCGAGAAAATGACCGCGAATTCTTCGCCACCAAAACGAAACGCCTTCCCTCCCCCCGGTACCGTGCGCAAGCAAGCGGCAATCATGCGCAGCACCTGGTCGCCAACATCGTGACCGTAGGTATCATTCACTTTTTTGAAATGATCGACATCCACCATGGCCACGACGTACTTGCGCCCCATTTTTAAAAGATGTTCGTTCATGGCGCGACGGGCCGGCAAACCAGTGAGCTCATCGTTGAACGCCATCGAAAATGACGTTTCAATGACGGCAAACAACATGATCAGGATGGCGGTTGAAAACCAGAAAGTCATTTGCTCTGGCAAACTGAAAGCCAGCACAACAGCGGGCAAACTCCAGAAAAACCCCGCCTCCATAGACTTCTGTACAAAAACATAACGCGCAAACAGCAGCAGACCGCACAACAGGCTGACCGCCAGCGCAGACTGTCCCAGAGGAATATAATCCGGCAGAGTCCAGGGTATAAACGGCCACTGTAGCCAACGTGTCACCAGGCTCTCATTCCATTGGAACAACCACCAGACCCCGGCACACTGCCCACCGAGCAAGACAAGCCGCACCAGGGTCAGCCAATTAAGCAGGCCACGCTCTTTCCAGAAGGCAATAAATGTCAGGTTCAGGGGAAGCAGCAGTGCGGCAGGCAAAGCAACAAAGGCTTGAATCGATGCATCCGGTTGCAAATGAACTGCCCACTCACCAACAGCCAACAGCAGGACAACGTAAATCAGGCGACTACGATTAAAACGCCAGCCAAGCAAAAGCCCGACAACAGCAACCAACCAGGGGTAAATCGTCAGGAAGGGGCGTAATGCAGGAGGGATTCCCGTCTTGAAGACCAAGTAGCAGGTGGCTGCAAACAGAACACCCGCAGGAACCAGGAAACGAAAAATCGCACGAAAAGAAAGCATGAACACGAATAACCTAAAAAAACAGCAGCGGTTGAAAAGTTTCAAAACAACACTGAAACTTTATCATGTTCAGCAGGCCGGAAGAAAGACTGATCACCCGGCACTTCACCCTTCCATCAATAAAATCGCTTCGGCCACCTCTTTCATGCTCTTGCGTTTGTCCATGGCGATCTTCTGCATTTTGCGATACGCTTCAGGCTCTGACAGGCCATTACGGATCAAGAGCGCCTTGGCTCGGTCGACCAGCTTGCGCGTTTCGAGCGATTCCGTCAGCTTATCAACCTCATCCCGCAGACTTGAGACTTCGACAAACTGGTGGATTGCCAGGGAGATAGCGGCATGCAACTGTTCCGCGTGCACAGGTTTCATGATGTAGTTCATGATACCGGCCTGACGGGCACGTTCCACAGTGTCGGCGTCGCCGGTGCCGGTGAGCATCACGATCGGCACCGCCCGGTTTTTGACTATTTTTTCAGCAGCACTGATTCCATCCAGAACGGGCATGGAGACATCCATCACAATCAGAACGGGTTGTTTTGCTTCAGCTAAGGTAACTGCTTCGGAACCGTTGCTAGCTTCAACGATCTCACTAAACCCATAATCAGCTATAATTTCAGATACTTGCCTACGAATAAGAGGTTCATCATCTACAATCAGGGCAATTCCCATTAATTTCACTCCTTGTGATCAGTTGTCACAACATAATGCATAGAGAATGCCAAGACACGGCTCGACAAAAAAATGCCGTAAAATCTCTCTGCCTCTGGTGATTGACTGAAAAAATCGCTACAATGCCGTTCCTGAATAAATCACTTTAAGAGGACTGGTCATATGAGCAGCGACGACAAAAAAATTATTTACTCGATGATGCGGGTCAGCAAGTCTTACGACAAAAAACCGGTCATCAAGGATATCTCCCTTTCCTATTTTTACGGCGCCAAAATCGGCGTGCTCGGCCTCAACGGTTCAGGTAAGAGTTCCCTGCTGAAGATCATGGCTGGCGTCGATAAGGAGTTCAACGGAGAAGCGGTGCTTTCCCCCGGTTACTCGGTCGGTTTCCTGGAGCAGGAGCCTCTGGTCGATTGCACCAAGACGGTCCGAGAGGTCGTTGAAGAAGGCGTACAGGAGACGGTCGATCTGCTCAAAGAGTTTGAGGAGATCAACCTCAAATTCGCCGAACCGATGGACGACGATGCAATGACCGCCCTTTGCGACCGACAGGCCGAGGTCCAGGAGAAGCTTGACAACCAGGATGCCTGGGATCTCGACTCGCGCCTCGAAATGGCGATGGACGCCCTGCGCTGCCCGCCCGGCGAAACCCAGGTCGATGTGCTCTCCGGCGGCGAACGGCGCCGGGTGGCCCTCTGCCGTCTGCTGCTGCAGGAGCCGGACATCCTGCTGCTCGACGAGCCGACCAACCATCTTGACGCGGAATCGGTGGCCTGGTTGGAACAGCATCTGCAGCGCTACGCCGGGACCATCATTGCGGTCACCCATGACCGCTACTTTCTCGACAACGTCGCTGGCTGGATTCTCGAACTCGACCGCGGCCACGGCATTCCCTGGAAGGGGAATTACTCCTCCTGGCTTGAGCAGAAGCAGGAGCGTCTGCGTCAGGAAGAAAAATCGGAAAGCTCTCGCCAGAAGACCCTGCAACGCGAACTCGAGTGGATCCACATGAGCCCCAAGGGGCGTCATGCCAAGGGTCAGGCACGCATCAGCGCTTACGAAAAACTGCTCGGCCAAGAAACCGAAAAACAGGCGCGTGACCTCGAACTCTATATTCCGCCCGGCCCGCGTCTCGGCAACCAGGTCATTGAGGCGCACGGTGTTACCAAAGGCTATGGCGACAGGTTGTTGTTCGAGAATCTCGACTTCGCCCTGCCGCCCGGCGGCATCGTTGGCGTGATCGGCCCGAACGGCGCCGGCAAGACCACTCTGTTTAGACTGATCACCGGCCAAGAACAGGCTGATGGTGGCGACTTCAAGGTGGGCGACACGGTCCAGTTGGCTTATGTCGACCAGAGTCGGGAGTTGGCCGCCGACAAATCGATCTGGGATGAAATCAGCGGCGGCCAGGACCAGATTCAGCTCGGTTCACAGCTGGTCAATTCACGTGCCTATGTGGCACGCTTCAACTTCTCCGGCAGCGACCAACAGAAAAAAGTAGGAATCCTCTCCGGCGGCGAACGCAACCGGGTGCATCTCGCCAAAATGCTCAAAGAGGGCTCCAATGTTATCCTTTTGGACGAACCGACCAACGACCTTGATGTCAACACCATGCGCGCCCTGGAAGAAGCGTTGGAGAACTTCGCCGGCTGTGCGGTCGTCATCAGCCATGATCGCTGGTTCCTCGACCGCATCGCCACACACATCCTGGCCTTTGAAGGTGACAGCCAGGTGACCTTCTTTGAGGGCAACTGGAGCGAATATGAAGAGGACCGCAAGCAACGACTGGGTGCCGAAGCGGCACGCCCCCATCGCATCAAGTATCGGCAACTGACTCGCTAGCACCGACTGCCGCGTCACCAGCGGCGACGGTTCTTTCAGGAAGGCGAATTATGAACAACACAGACCTGATCAAGTTCGATTTTTCCGACCCGAACACCCCGCTGCAGTGGGACTCCATCGACGACCGCATCATGGGCGGCGCATCCTGCAGTGCGTCTGAGGTGACCGCTGACGGCACTCTCTGCTTCTCCGGCACGGTCTCCCTGGAGAACGACGGCGGCTTCGCTTCGATCCGTTCTGCAGCAGGCGACTTTGACCTGAGCCGCGGCGAGAGCGTGGTGATCCGGGTTAAGGGAGACGGTAAAACCTACAAGCTGGGGATGCGCATCGATGTCTTTTTCGATGGCGTCACCTATCTGACCGAGTTTGCAACGGAAGACGGGAAATGGCAGGAGGTCACCCTCCCTTTTTCAGCACTTCTGCCCTTCCATCACGGTCAGAAGCTTACCAACGCCGCACCGTTTAACCCGGCAGAAGTGAAAAGTTTCGTCTTGTTGATCGGTGGGGGCCAGGAAGGATCCTTCCGGCTGGACGTGGACTGGATCAAATTCGTCTAAAAGGAACAACTCTTACCGGTGTCGCTTGATGTACTGACCGAACTGGCGGTCGGTTTCACTGAGGTGTTCCCGCAGCCAGTCACAGAGGAAGCCCATCAGCTTCTGGGTAGAGATTGCGCCACCATGCTGGCGCAGCTGGTTCAGCTCTTCCACCTGCGCCCCGAGCTTGCGGTGCTCGACCACATGCTCCTCGTAACCAGGGTAGCCATACACCTGCATGGCGCGCTCTTCCGTAGCGAAATGCTCCTGGATATAGGTTTGCAGTTCGCCCAGAATATAGTCAAGCACCTCCTGCCCCCGTGCTTCCTTCATCGCATCGTAAAGCTCGTTGATTAACCCCACCAGACGGCGGTGTTGCTGGTCTATTTCTGGGATATTCAACTCGTAACTCGGCTTCCATACAAACAGCGGCATACTTTTCCCTTTCTAAAGTTAGAGAATTTTAACTGCAGGCCTACAGTAAAGTCAAGAAAGGTCTTGCAGAATCTCCGACCGTCCCGGCACGGGCAGAAATCTCAGAGCTGTGCTAGGATGATTAAAAGAAAGGAGTTCCCCCATGGAACGACGCCTTTTCCTGAAAAGTCTGACCGGGTGGGTTCTGCTGGGCACATCTGGTTTCTGGTTGAAGAATCTCGACACTCCGGCTCATGCGATTGAAACGGCGACCCGCATCAAAGTCTGGTCTGCCACCGAAGGAGGCTACATCATGACCGACAGGGTGGTCAAAACCGCGGCAGAGTGGCAGCAGCAGCTGACTGCGGAACAGTATCATGTCACTCGTGAGGAAGGCACCGAGCGCGCCTTCACCGGACGCTATTGGAATAATCATGATGCAGGCACCTATCGTTGCATTTGTTGCGGTCAGGACCTGTTCGACTCAAAGACCAAGTTCGATTCCGGCACCGGCTGGCCCAGCTTCTACGAACCGATTGCCCCGGAAAATATCGGCAAGAGCGAGGACCGCAAGTTCTTCACGGTCCGCACCGAGATCCACTGCAGCCGCTGTGACGCCCACCTCGGTCATGTCTTTGACGACGGACCCAAACCAACCGGCTTGCGCTACTGCATCAACTCGGCCTCACTCGATTTCTCTGTCAAATCCTGACAGAACGGCATAGTCAGAGCCCTTGCAACGGCTACGGACTCATGCGAAAGTACGTCAATTGATTGTACCTGACGCATAGCTGTGCGCTTTTCTTTGATGATTTGATACCAAGGAGGTTTCACCATGCCCGGATTCTTCACCTGTGGTTTACTCGTCATCTGCCTGACCCTGACGGCCTGCAACGCCACAGAAGAGGCACCACCCGCCAAACAGGCGGCAACGCCCACCGCTCACGAACAGTCAACCCCCGCGGAGAAGGCGACAACACCTGAGCCACCCACCGTGGTTGAAACGACCCCTTCGGCGGAGACAGAGGCCACGACTCCAGTACAGACAGTGGCTCCCGCTGTTGAAGCTGCAACTGCAGTTGCGGCAGCGGTCGAGGAGAGGGTTGCAGCAACGGCCCAGCAGGCCGAAGAGATGGTCGCAACAGCGGCTGAAACCACGGCCGACACCACGGCCGACACAACTGCCGCAACCGTTGCAACTGTGACTGAAAAATCAACCTCCCCATCGGAAGCCCCGGCACCCGAAGCATCGGCCCCTGAGGGCATTAAAGTCATGGAAAACAGTTACGGCACGGTCACCCTCTCGCACGCAGAACACGCCAGAACCATCGAATGCGCAGTCTGCCATGGTGACGAAGAATCGGGCTACCCGGTGATGAACAAGGCCAGGGCGCACGACCTCTGCAAGGGCTGTCACAAGACTGAAGCCGTCGGCCCAACCAGCTGCAAGGGTTGTCACGAGAAATAGAACTCCCACAACGCCCGAGAAAAAAACGCCGCACCAACTGGAAGCGGCGTTTTTTCTGGTTATTTGTCAGCAAGATTGGACGAGTTTACATTGGTACTATTCCAAGAAATCGGGCAAAATATGCTAAGTTGACATTCAAAGAGGGGAGGCAAAATGGAAGGGTTTAAGCTGCTTTATTGGCATTGGCTTGTTTTCGGGATGGTTTTGATCCTCCTGGAACTGGCTGTACCGTCTTTTACGATTTTCTGGTTCGGGCTTGGCGGCATCGTTGTCGGACTGCTCCTGCTAGCGTTTTCCGGCATGGCCCTTACCGGGCAAATTTTCATCTGGGTCGTTGCATCCTCCGGGTTTGCCTTTTTCTGGTTCAAAGTCATCAAACCTCGATCTCACGATAGAACCATGGCCGGGACTGCTCGTGAAGCATTGATGGGTGAAACGGCCATGGTCATTCGCAAACAGGAAGGAGAACGCAGGGGGGAGGTCCGCTTCGCCGTGCCGATGCTCGGATCGGAGACTTGGGAATTTATCTGTGATGTAGACGTTGAGGTCGGTGATCGTGTCATCGTCCGTGAGGTTTCGGGCAACACGATGGTCGTTCAACTTAAAGAAAAGAAGGGGGCGTAAAATGCCGGGTATCGTAATGGTTGTCATTTTTGCAGTATTGGTTTTTGTCACAATCGGCATGGGGGTGCGACTGGTGCCGCAGGGGAGCAAATGGGTTGTCCAGCGCCTCGGCAAGTACCACAAGACCCTCGCGCCGGGCCTTAACATCATTATTCCCTACATCGACACCGTGGCTTATAAGGTGACGACCAAGGACCAGGTCCTCGATATCCAATCACAGGAAGTCATTACACGAGACAATGCTGTTCTGTTGGCGAATGCAATTGCGTTTATTAACGTGATCTCGCCTGAAAAAGCTGTTTATGGTGTTGAGAGTTACCACCTGGCGATTCAAAATCTGGTTCAGACCTCGCTCCGCTCGATCATTGGTGAAATGACCCTGGATGACGCCTTAAGTTCCCGCGACATGATTAAAGCCAAACTTAAGACGGCCATCTCCGATGATATCAGCGACTGGGGTATCACTATGAAAACGGTTGAGATCCAGGACATCAAACCGTCGGGGACGATGCAGAAAGCTATGGAAGAGCAGGCCGCAGCTGAACGTGAGCGCCGCGCAACCGTGACCCGGGCCGGCGGGGAGAAAGAAGCCGCCATCCTTGAAGCGGAAGGCCGCTACGAAGCGTCAAAGCGGGATGCACGCGCCCAGATCGTTCTGGCGGAAGCCTCTCAGGCGGCCATCACCAAAGTTACTGAAGCGATCACGGATCAAGAATTGCCGGCAATGTACCTGCTCGGGGAAAAATACATTCACGCCATTCAGGAAATGGGGACTTCGGAGAACGCAAAAACCTTGCTCCTGCCTGCCGACATTCAAGCGACAGTGCGAGGATTGCTTGGTACTATCAAGTAGGCTTTTGTCGGGAGGGAACATAACTCCTCGGTTCGATTTACTCCCCAACGCAGCAAACGAGGCTTTTCCATGGGTCATCTGATATCTGGTAAGTCGCATCTGGTCCCGCTGATTGACCGCCTCAACCGCTACCCGGTTGGGCTGGTGGACAATGAGAAGCTGCGCGAAATACTCGCCCTGCTGTTTAGCGAGGAGGAAGCCAGCATCGCGGCGAGTTTCCCGCTGTCGGAGGCAACGCTTGACGAGCTGTCTACTGCAACCGGCATCGGCACAGTGGAGCTGCTGCCGAAACTGGAACGGATGGCTGACAAGGGCCTGGTGGCTGACATGCCCTGCGGCGACACCATTTACTGGTTGCTCATGCCGGGCCTGATCGGTTTCTTCGAATTCACCTTCATGAAGAAACGGACTGACATCCCAATGGCTGAGGTCGCCCGTTTGATGCACGACTACCTGCACGAGATCCGACCAGGCCAGGCGGAAGAGTTTTTCGGCTCCCCCACCCAGCTGACCCGCGCCCTTGCTTACGAGGACAAGGTCCCGGTCAGCTCTGCCATCACCAGCTGGGAGGATGCCCGCCGCATCGTCAGTGAAGCGGAATTCGGCGCGGCCGGCATGTGCTTCTGCCGCCACCAGCGAGAACACCTCGGTGAGACCTGCGCCAAAGGCGCACCGGTTGAGGGAATCTGCATCGCCCTCGGCAAGGGTGCCCGCTTTCTAGCGCGGCGTGGCTTCATGGAAGAGAAGAGCACTGAAGAGCTGCTCGCTATCCTCGACACCGCTCGCAGCTACAATTTGACCCATGTCACTGACAACATCCGCGAACAACCCTCCTTCATTTGCAACTGCTGCTCCTGCTGCTGCGAGCTGATGGCCGGCATTCAGTCCGGTTTCCCAGACGGCGTCGCCAAAACCCCTTTCCTGGCCGAAGTCAACGAAGAAGCCTGCACCCTTTGTGGCAAATGCTTCAAGACCTGCAATGCCGCCTGCATTGATCCGGTCAAAGTTGAGCACACCGCCCGAGTCGACAAGGCCGTCTGCCTCGGCTGTGGCGCCTGCATCGATGTCTGCCCGGAACACGCCCTCTCTCTGGTGGCACGCCCACAAAAACCCAAAGTCCCCAAAAACAAGGGACTGATGTTTACCCGGATCCTGAAGGAAAAAGGACGGCTGATGCCGATGGTTGCCGCAGAAGTGAAGAAGAACGTAAGACGACTGGTTAAAAAGTAACGCCCAGCGACTAAAGGCCCTTCGTCTCTTCTTGTCATCTGGCGCCGCTTGTGTTATCAGTGCGCAGCTTGGTTGTGGCGGATTCCTCTGGAGATGACCGCTGGCGACTAGCCGTTTTTACTTAAGAACGAACTCTTTTAATCTAAAAAGGACACACCATGGGACAGGCAGCACAACAGGTAAAACCGGGCGATCAGGTTAAAATCAACTTCAACGGGACGCTGGAAGACGGTACCCTGTTTGACACGACCTATGAAGTCGAGGGATGTGACGACGACAACTGCGGTTGTGAGGATGACAGTCACGGCTGCGAAGATGAGGCATGTGGTTGCGGCGAAGTCGGACCGATGGAGCTTGGAGTCGGAAGCGGGGACTTCTTCCCCCAGGTTGAAGAAGCCTTGGTAGGCATGGCCCCTGGCGACAAAAAAACCATCACAATAAAAGCCGAAGAAGCATTTGGCGAATACGATGCGGAACAGGTGACGGCCGTGCCGCGCAACCAATTTCCCGAGGATATCAACCCGGCAATCGGCGACACCTTCGAACTGGTCAACGATGATGGTGAAGGCATGGTGGTCACTGTGATCGAGCTGGGTGATACCGAGGTGACCCTTGATGCCAACCACCCTCTGGCCGGTGAAAATCTGACCTTCGAACTGGAGCTGGTCGAAATCCTCTAATTGCGGGATCAATCTCCCGAAACATCCCCCCATCAGACAAACAAAAAACGCCGCTCCATCTCAGGAGCGGCGTTTTTTTATGCAACGATCTGCCGCAAAGCTTAGAAAGCCAAGGTCACCGTCACGCCAACCACGGTCTCATCGTCGATTCCGGCGATATCTTCGGCGTCATCACTCATCGCCTCAGAGTAAAGAACACTGGGGGAGATGGTGATCTGGTCGGTCACAGCGTAATCAGCGCCGATGCTCAACTCGAGGTTGTGCCAGTCGCTGTAATCGCCAACGTTAAAATCGTTCTCCTGGTTGTAGCTGATCAGGGCACCAAGGCCGAGGCTCAGCTTGTCGCTCAGGTCGAAGCCATGACCGATCGACGCCGTGTAGAACAGGCCGTCTTCTTCACACTCGTCCCAGTCGTAGTAGACGGTAATGTTCGGCTCGAGAATGGTGTTCAGACCAAGGGAGAGATACAGTTCGTGGGTGTTCAGCCAATCTTCTTCAACCATGTAGTAGATGTCGCCGACGCTGACCGAGACCAGCTCGCCGAGATCGAAGGAGTAGTCGAGCACGATATCAGTTTCGGTCACTTCACCCGCCGTCAGGCCGTCTTCGTCATCACTGTTCAACTGAACGCTGGTCCAGTAGCTGAGAGTGAAGTTACCAGCACTCAGATCAACACCGCCCTGGGCAACTGGCTCACTGCTGCTCAGGTCGAAACCACGCCACAGGTACTTGTCAAAAACACCAACATAAGCATCACCAGAAACTTCGATCGCGGCCATGACCGGGGAAACCAGGGCCGACAGAACAACGGTGAGGGCAACCAATAAGACAACTACTTTCTTCATAACAACTTCCTCCTAGGTTAAGAATTGAGACATTGAGTAGGGATGTGGCAGTAAAAATCCCGTGGGGCGCTTGCCCCACGGGATAAGGGATCATATCAGGATTGGCTGACCGGTTTGGTCACAATGCGGGCAGCTGCCGGAGCGTCGCCCAGACCAGGGGCTGCGATGCCACTGCCGCCACCAACGTGGATGGTCTGGAAATCGGGGTAGGCTTCCATACCGATTTCGGAGACGTCGAGGCCACGGTACTCGTCTTCTTCACTGGCGCGGATACCGATGGTGTACTTGATGGCGATCCAGACAATCGAGCTCGCGACCAGGACAAAGGCTGCCGTTGCTGCAACACCGATGAACTGGGTTACGAAACTGGCTTCGCTGTCAGTGAAAGGCACGGCCATGGTGCCCCAGATGCCGCAGACCAGGTGGACCGACAGGGCGCCGACCACGTCGTCAATCTTGAGTTTATCAAAGAAGGGAACGGCCAGGACAACCAGCACACCACCGACAGCACCGATCAGGACCGCAGCACCGAGGGAAGGTGTCGCCGGACCGGCAGTAATCGAAACGAGACCGGCCAGTGCGCCGTTGAGGCCCATGGTGACGTCAACTTTTTTGTAAAGCAACTGAACCATAGCCATGGCTGCGATCATGCCGCCACAGGCTGCCATGTTGGTATTGGCGATAACATTAGACATTTCGATAGCAGAAGCAGCATCGCCCAGAGCGAGTACCGAGCCACCGTTGAAGCCGTACCAACCCATCCAGAGGATGAAGGTACCGAGAGTTGCCAAAGGAATGTTGGAACCTGGCATCGGATTGACACGACCATCTTTGCTGAATTTACCTTTACGGGCACCGAGGATGATAGCGCCGGTCAGAGCGGCCCAGCCACCGACTGAGTGAACGATTGTGGACCCAGCGTAGTCAGAGAAACCCATCTCGGACAACCAGCCGCCACCCCAGCCCCAGGAGCCCTGGATCGGGTAGATGATGCCGCACAGGATGGTGCAAAACAGCAGGAAGGGCCAGAGTTTGATGCGCTCGGCCACACAACCGGAAACGATCGAGCAAGCGGCGCCGCAGAAGACCATCTGGAAGAACCAGTCAGAGGAAGCAGAGTAGCCCCCAGAGAAATCACCGGCCAGCGCAGCAGCATCATCTGCCGCCCAGAGGCCGAAGGAGCCGATAAATCCGCCGTCAACACCCGCATACATCAGGTTATAACCAGACAGGTAGAACAAGATGCCGGCGATACCGAACAGGGAGATGTTCTTGAGGCAAATGGTCGCGACGTTCTTGGAACGGACCAGACCGGCTTCCAGCATACCAAAACCAGCGGCCATCCACATAACAAGGATACCCATGATCAGGAACGAGAAGGTATTGAGGACGTAAGAAAGTTCGGAAATCGGGGCGTCTTCCGCTAGTGCGATGACAGGTAAAACGAGAAAACTCAGCAGCAGAACAGAAATCTTTTTCATGACGTTATCTCCTTCAAATCAGTTTATTCTTTACAGGGCTTCAGCACCGACTTCACCGGTACGAATTCGCATTGACTGGTCGATCTCGCTAATGAAGATCTTGCCGTCACCGATCTTGCCGGTGCACGCTTCCCGCTTGATCACTTCAATCAGCTCATCAACGAGTTCATCGGCAACCACCAGGTCGATCTTGATCTTCGGCAAAAAGTCCACTTGGTATTCCGCGCCTCGATAAAGCTCGGTATGTCCCTTCTGGCGACCGAAGCCACGTACCTCGCTGACCGTCATACCGGTTACACCCAACTCCGTAATGGCACTCTTAACGTCGTCGAGCTTGAACGGTTTGATGATGCATTCCATCTTTTTCATTCGCTTGCTCCTTTCCTGAGAAAAAATAAAAAGGCGCCTTCCCTCCTGTCTCCAGGAGAAAAGGCGCCATTGCCTTGGTACAGTTACGAAACGTCTTTGTTCCGACCTGTAGGTCGATCTTGCTGTTTCTTAAATCGTTGGCAGCTTATATTGCAGTTGCCGTGCCAAAAATTAAAAATCTATAAAATCAGCTAGTTATAAAATCAAAACCCTTGAGACTTATTTTTTTTGCACATAAATCAATCAACATGCGTCACTCAGAGGCAGCTTATGCTGCGGGCAATCGCACCCGGAAAGTAGTGCCTTGTCCGAGAGTGCTCTCCAGCAGAATAGAGCCGGCATGCTCCTTGATGATATTGTCGCAGATGTACAAACCAAGGCCGGTCCCCTCCCCATCCGCCTTCGTGGTGAAAAAGGGCTGGAACACCTGCTCCTGCAACTCCTGGCTCATGCCAGGGCCATTATCCATGACCACCAACTCAACTTCATCATCCCCATGTGTCAGGGTTTGCAACTTGATCTGTCCCCCACGACCCAACGCCTGGGCAGCATTCATAATCAGGTTGATGACCACCTGTTTCAATTTGTTCGGGTCGGCGGAAACCAGCGGCAACACAGCAAGCTCAGTCTTCAGCTCAATTGACTGCTTCCGCAATTCAAAGCGCACCAGGTGCAGCACCTCTTCAACCAGGCTGCTGATTTCTACCATGCGATTCATCGACTTGCGTGGCTGAGAAAAAGAAAGAAGCCCACCAGTCAAGACACGCAGGCGGCCGACTTCATCGATAATACGCTCGGCCATTTCATTCTGAAACAAAGACAGTTCACTGTCGCGGGTCAACAACTCCACGGCATATTTGATCACACCGAGGGGATTGTTGATTTCATGGGCGATCCCGGCAGAGAGGCGACCGACCTCAGCGAGCTTCTCCGTATGAATCGTCTGATCGAGCAGCCGTTGAAACTCCGTAATATCTTCAACGATCAGGGCGACGCCGGTCACCTTGTCGCCTTCACGCAAGGGGGCCAGGCGACGCTTCTGGATATGTCGTTCTCCGCCCAGGCCCCGGTGCAGTAGGCGCAGCTTGCCTGGTTTGCCGGTCTGCAGGACCTGTTGGATTCGTTCAATAACCCCCTCACCAACCAGATTCGGGAACAAGGTGGCCACATCACAGCCGATTGCCTTGTCAGCCGGAACACCGCTCATCTCTTCAATGCGTCGGTTCCAGGAGGTGATCTTCATGTCGGCATCGACCGTGTAAATACCAAGGTTGACACTGCGGAGAATCCGATCATTGCTTTCATGCAGTTCCTGATAACGGCTGGACACCTGACGGAGTCCCTCGTAAAGCCGAGCATTTTCGATGGCAACCGCAGCCTGACCGGCAAGCGTCATCAGGGGGGCAATATCTCGTTCGGAGAAGGCACCAGCACGGGTGCTCTCGACGTTGAACACGCCGACCAGCCGATCCCTGCAAACCAGCGGCACAGCTAGCTCGCTCATGGCGCCGGCGATGCCCTGAACATAATCGGGGGACAGGCGGACGTCTGTAATCAGCACCGGTTCGGCTGTCGCCGCAACCTTGCCCATGACTCCCTGGCCGACCTTGATCGAGTGACTCATCGCTTCAGCGGAATAGCCGTAAGCAGTCACAACTTCGAGCTCCTGCGTTTCCTCGTCTAACAGTCGAATGATCGCATTGTCGAACTGGAAAACATCACGTGAGACCTCAACCAGCTTGTCAAGCAGGGCACCCAACTCCGTAGTTGAGGCGAGTTCCTGTCCGACCTGGATCAGGGCTCCGAGCAATCGGTCAGACCGCTCAATGTCTGCCATGGATATTTCGGTTACAAGCATACTGTTGCCGTCTCTTTCCTGTCGCTCCCTGTAATGCCTGTCAATCTGCACATTTTTTAAGCACGCATGGTGCCAAAGCAATCATCTTCAGGCATTGCGACCCAAAGTCGGTCGCAATCAACCCGCTGCCAAAAAGTGAAGGACATAACAAACCAGCATGAAACGCAAAGCCAACTTGCTGGAAATACAGAGGAATTAAAATTATTCTATTCCGGCATCCCGACTCCGACAACGAATCACGAGAAAAAACTCCACAGCCACACCCTGATATTCTGCATAAGCAGTGCCGACCTTCCAGACCGAGGACCGAATAAAGGCTTGTCCATGACCCGACCTTCTGTTTATACTGTCCTTAACGAGAATTTGAAGTTCTCTGCCCTGCAAGTGAGGCTGCAACGCCCACGCGGAATATTTTAGAATCGGGAGAGTTTCAGAAGTGTGGTGAGCCAGCCCGTTTTCAAGCGGGACGCCTGAAGCACTGATAAGCTTTCCCACCTGGTCAGTCGTCGATGTGAGGCCACGGGCCCACGGCAGGCGTGGAGAACCCAGCAAGAGGCGTCGGGACAAAAACCGACGCCTTTTTATGTCGTAAAAAGGGCCACTTGATGGCCCGTTGAAAGATAGGTTCATGGATCAAGAGACGATTGCTTCCGAAGCTGACATCACCCGGATCACCCTTGATGGCCGCGAGATACTCCTGGTTGGCACGGCCCACGTTTCACAAGCGTCGGTCGACATCGTCATACAAACGATACAGGAAGAGGATCCGGACACTGTCTGTGTGGAACTGGATGAGCAGCGACACAAAGCGCTACGCAACCCGCGACACTGGGAATCGCTCAACCTGACCCAGGTACTGCGCAAGGGTCAGGCACCCTTTCTGCTGGCAAACCTGGTTCTGTCTGCCTTTCAGAAGCGTATGGGACTGCAGACCGGGGTCAAGCCGGGGGCAGAACTGGCCGCCGCGGCAGAGACCGCGGAGGACCTCGAAAAGCAGGTCTGTCTGGTCGACCGGGAGATCCGCACGACTTTGCTGCGCGCCTGGCGCACGGCCAGCCTTTGGAAAAAATTCAACCTGCTCGCCAGTCTTCTCGCCAGCATGTTCGACTCCCGCGAAATCGACGAAGAGGAACTCGCCCGCCTGCGTCAAAGTGACACTCTCACGGCCATGCTGGATGAAATGGCCGAGTTTCTGCCTTCCGTCAAACGAATCCTGGTTGACGAGCGGGATACCTATATGGCCGACCTGATTCGCAAAGCACCCGGCGACAAGGTTATGGCGGTGGTTGGTGCAGCGCACATTCCGGGCATCACCCGCCAGATCAACCAGGAAATTTCACCGGAAACGATTGCCGATATTTCGACCATCCCACCGAAGTCATCTTTCTCGAAAATTGTTCCCTGGATGATTCCCGCGGTGGTAGTGCTACTGTTCGTCGTCGGCTTCCTCTCTGGCAACACCGACAAAATGGCCGACGCAGCCATCGCCTGGATTCTGGCCAATGGCCTGCTGTCAGCCCTCGGCGCGCTGATCGCCCTAGGTCACCCCCTGACCATTCTGTCAGCCTTTGTGGCCGCCCCCCTGACCTCTCTTAACCCGACCATCGGCGCCGGCTTTGTGACCGGCCTGGTGCAAGCCAGCCTGGTTCAACCACAGGTGCGCGATCTGGAAAAGGTCGGCGAGGACATCTCCTCTACCTCCGGCTGGTGGCGTAACCGCCTGACTCGCGTCCTGCTGGTATTTCTGCTCTCCTCTCTCGGCTCAGCCATCGGCACCTTGGTGGCGTTCGGCTGGCTTAAAAATCTGCTTTAGCGACACAGCTCAAACCGCGAGTCCAAGCCTCCGGTTTGTCCCTCGGCACGTGCCTTCTTCCCATAAGTAATGCCCAGCAATTAATTATTACTAAATCGGTCAACTTTAAACCGAAATTGTGATAGACTGCAGAGAAAGAAGTCAATTACACCTTTCCCACATCCAGGGTAGCAGCTACCACCCTGAGGGGAGAAAGACATGAACTCTTTGAAATGGGCCGTCGTATTATGCTTGGCAGTCTTTGGCCTGCTGGCCTGCGGACCGACACAGGCCCAGCACGCCGGGCATTCCGAGACGACCGACACACCGGAAAGAATCACGATCGATAAGATCCTGACTAAAATGCAGAGCGGTGAGCAGATTGTATTTCTCGACAGCCGCAACGATCACGCCTGGAGCCAGGCGACCAGCAAGATCCCTGGCGCCCTCCGGGTGAGCAATAACGGTCATTTGCGGCAACTGATAAATGAACTGCCAAAGGATCAGTTTGTGGTGACTTACTGCACCTGAGGCGGGGAGGAATCGAGCGCCAGTTTGGCGCGCGCAATGCTTGACGTTGGCTACCAGCAGGTTTACCCGTTGAAAGGTGGTTTGAACGCCTGGCTGGAAGCAGGACAACCGATGGAGCCCAAATAAGGGCCCCGATATCAATCCAACACACCGGACAGGTTCTTTGCTACGGGTCCGGCTGGGCACAAACGAATAGCCCTCACAAACGAGGGGTCCTTCATGAAGGACCCCTCGTTTGAAGACTAAGAGACAGCTCGGGGCTATCCCTGCTTTTCCTGCCTTACCAGAGTAACGAGAATCCGCCAGAGAAAGAGTGTGCGGTCCTCTCATCATTCAACTCAACCGTATAATTCAAACTGAGCCGCATGAAACCATCAATTAGCTTGAAGCCCCCACTGATCTCCATGCCATTGCGCCCTATTTCAATCCCTTCGACGCTGAAGTCGCCGGCAGTCGGCGCTCCCGCGAAATTCGCGGTAACGACATCATTACTGTCGGCAAGTTCATGTAGCCACTTAACCGACAATTCCGGAACAAAACTGGCTTTCCGGTTGATCTGTACCGGACGGTTAACGCGCAGTCCGGGGAAGATTTTCCACGACTGCGTTGAACGACCATCGATCTCCAGGTTGAGGTCTCCTGCCCCTTTTTCTACAAACCCGTCCTGATCGAAGTAAATATAACGACTGCCAATGAACGACTGAAGGTTGATACCTGAAGTTGTTGCCACATGCCCAACTTCTGCCGAAACCGACCACTCTTCGCCGTCATAATCCCCTTCAGCCTTCCGGTTCAGGTCACCCATGACAATCCGTCGGTCCGACTCAATCTGATTATCAGCATAGGCGACCAGTCCATCGAGGTAGAAGCCATTCTTTTCATAGTTACCGTAAAGACCAACCTGGACGCCGCTCACCTCAGCCGAGTCAGATTGCGTGGTATGAATATCGGAAGTTCCATAGCCGCCGGTCATGCCAAGGTGACCATACGGGCCGACAGGAAAGTCGACCCCTACGGCGGCTCCGGAAACCTCGTAGTCGTAGCCAGCCGCGTTTTCGTCCGCATCAACCTCGCCATCCACACCATACAGATGAACCCAGAGGTTTCGGTCTCTACGCTTCTCGCTATTAAGAGGCCCGAGGTTGGTGATATCGCCCGCCATGGCCAACATCACACCGTCGAGTGGGTCAAGCCTCGCCATAGCACCCTGGTTGACCTGATGAATATCATTCATCCGTGTACCGATCGCCCCGTGGAACGACTCAATCAAACCGAACGATGCAAACGGGATCGCCGTATGGATCTTCTGTCCACCCATTTCGTCAAGCGCGGCCCGGCGTCCTTCTTCATCCAGACCGTCGACAAAGAGATCGAGGACATCGGCCAGGTCGCCTACAAATGTCGTGGGGGCAATCGTCGTCAGAACCTTGGATACGGCTCTCTGATTGGCGGTTTCCGCGCCTCCCAACTTGGCAAAGTCGATGTCATTGCGGATTAGAATCAGCTCCACCAAACGCGGATTATCGTAATACAATATCGGGTTAAGTTCGGGCAGATCGACTGTCACCGTATTATAAACTCCGCTCACGCCCTCTTCGGTTCTCAAAATATCGTAGAAAGTTCGCCTCTGGTAATCCTCGGAAATCTCCGTGGGATCGGTGATGACCTCAACAGTCCCACCCAACAGAGTGGCACCGCCAGTCACAATCACCTGATCATGTTCTCCGGCACCATTAACCTCCACTTCATGCACAGAGTCGGGAGCCGAGACATACTCATCGGTTACGAATGTCCCGATGGTATTGCCGGGAGCAAAGGTTCCCTCGTTGACGACAGTCCCGTGAACGACACCGTTGCCAGTCAGAAGGCCATCAGTCGTGACCATCACGTCGGAGACCAACGAACCGTTAAGCAGTAATCCACCATTGTAGATGGTTGTGGTCCCAACAAAGGTATTGCCCCCCGACAATTCGAACTGACCGGAACCGACCTTATTCAAGTCGCCATCTCCCTGGATGGAGCCGGAGAACAGGGTGCTGGCGTCGTTACCGCCGGTCGTCAGCACAGCCGAATTGAGCAGAACAAAACCGTGGCCAATCAACGAACCAATGGTCTCGTCGTAACCATTCTGCATATCGAGAATGCGATCGACCCTGACCACCGCCAGGTCATTCAGCACTTCGTTTTCATCCAGAGACAGGGTCCCGAATACAACGTCAACTGTCTCAGCCAGGGTGGCGGCATTCAACACAACAGTCCCGCCGGTTGTCTTGCTGATTGCACCGGTTCCCAGGGCGCTATTGACTTGACCTAATTGCAGGTCATAAGTTGCCGCTGTCAACAGACCACCACCTACGGTGTCGTCCAGCAGACCGGCTTCCAACGTCACGCTACCAAGCGTTTCATCGTAGCCGTTGATATCATATGCACCGCCAGCGACGCGCAGGCTGCCGCTGTTGTAGAGTACTTCATCAGCACCGGATTGCAGCACACCCGCAACAACCGTGGTCTCGCCGGTGTAGGTGTTACTTCCGGAGATTGTCATCGTGCCGGCACCGGTCTTGGTCACCGTGCCGTTGCCATTGATCACACCGCTAAAGGTTGTATCGGCATCGTTGCCACCGGTGGTCAGCGCGCCAACACCCAGATCAACATCACCGGACCCGGCCAGTGAGCCGATTGTCTCGGTGTGGTCGTTGAGGTCGAGTTGAGTGCCACTGGACATGGTCACCGCAGCGGTATTGTAGATCACTTCATCTTCGTCCAGCTGCAGCAGACCGCCGGTGATGTCCACCGTCGCCGCCAGAGTGGCCGCGTTCAGGACTACCGTCCCGCCGGTTGTCTTACTGATTGCACCGGTCCCCAGGGCACTGTTGACCTGGCCATTCTGCAGGTCGTAGGTCAATGCGGTCAGCAGGCCACCGCCAACAGTATCGTCGAGCGTGCCGTCAAACAGGGCAACACTGCCGATGGTCTCGTTGAACCCGTTCACGTCAAACGTGGCGCCGGTTACAACTTGCAGGGCTCCACTATTGTAGAGCACCTCGTCAGCACCGGACTGCAGCACGCCCTCCTCGACCGTGGTCATTCCGGTGTAGGTGTTGCCGCCGGAGAGCGTCATGGTACCGGCACCGGTCTTGGTCACCGTGCCACTGCCGCTGATGACACCACTGAAGAGTGTATCGGCACCGTTGCCACCGGTCGTCAAAGCGCCAACACCCAGATCGACATCACCGGCGCCAGCCAGTGAACCGATCGTCTCGGTGTAGCCATTGACATCAAGTTGGGCAAGGTCAGCTATGGCGACAGAAGCGGTATTGTAGATCACTTCGTCTTCATCCAGCTGTAGCACGCCGCCGGTGATATCCACCGTTGCCGCCAGGGTGGCCGCATTCAGGACCACTGTGCCACCGGTTGTCTTGGTGATCGCTCCGGTTCCAAGGGCAC
>JAQYVZ010000098.1 GCA_030145205.1 Desulfuromonadales bacterium
GGAACGCGGCCCAGATGCAGTTGGTTCGCGAGGGGCGGATGCACAACTACCTGCGCATGCTGTGGGGGAAGAAAATTCTCGAATGGAGCGAAAGCCCCGAGGCGGCCCTGCAGATTATGCTGGAGTTGAACGATCGCTACGCCTTGGACGGCCGCGATCCCAATTCGCTTAGCGGCATCTTCTGGTGTCTGGGGCGCTACGACCGGGCCTGGGGACCACCGCGACCGATCTTTGGCAAGATCCGTTACATGAGTTCAGAGAACACGGCCCGCAAGTTTTCGGTGAAAGATTTTGTCGCGACCTATGGGGCGATTGACTGAGCGACAACAGGGAGGCGTGCATGGCAGAAATCCTGGCGACTCGCCGCTGGAACCCGACTCCGTTTAAGGTGATCGAAGGACATCGCTATCGGTTCACTGCCAATGGCATGTGGCGCGACTGGAAAACCGAGACCGACGTCAGCGGCTACCACAGCGTGAGCCTTAAACGCTTCGAGTCGTGGCGGCGTCTGCCCGAGGCGCACTGGTTTTCGCTGGTCGGCGCCGTTGACAAAGATCGCGCTACGCTATTTGATATCGGTCGTCTCATCGCCGCGGATGAGCCCTGGCTGGCCCAGAAATCCGGCACTCTGTATTGCTTTGCCAACGATGTCTGGTTCATGTACTGGAACAACCACGGTCGTATCGAATTGCAGATGACGGAAGTCGCACCCTGACCTTGGTCATGCCTGTGCGGATTGCTGATGACGCTCCGAAAATAATGATGGATCCGGATTGTTTTCTTAATCCAGCGGAGGTTCAATGATAACCAGAAAATTCGTAACGACCCGGTCTCTGGTGAATGTCGATGAATTGCGGGAATTGGAGCTACTGAGGTTTGTTTCTCCGGAGTCGATCTCGGCCAGAGCAACCGCCACTTGTTCCTGATCCTATCCGGGCGGATTAGGCAGCAGGTTTTGAAGACGGAAATTGACCTCAGGGACGGCACGATACTGCCTGCCATGACTATTTCCATCGGCATGGCCCAGGCCCGCTCAGTGGCTACCCCGGGGGGATTGTTGGCCGTCGCCGCCGCGCTTTGCCGCGCCAAGAAAAATGGGCGCAATACCCTGTCGGAGTGAGTGGTAGACGTTGTCTGTTTACGGTTGTTTGCTTAATTTTGAAAAAGGGGGAGGGGGGTCAGAATTTGATTTTCAGGCCGACGCCCAGGTTGGCCAGGGTGTCTGTCTGGTAGTCCGGATCATCAAGAAGATTATTCTGGTTGCAAAGCAGAAAGATGGAGGCCGTGTTGCTGAGAGCGAGGCCTCTTTCGTCGCTGAACAGGCTGGCTACCTGCTCCAGTACCTCAAGGGGCGTTTCCGATCGCTGGGCAGAAGTAGTGTCCGTCGCTACGGATGTCTGGTTGAGCCGCACTTGATGGGTTTTGCCTGGACCTTGTTCTGTTGCCAGTGCCGCCGGAGTGAGTGGGAGTAGTAGGGTCAGTAGCATAACGAGTATTCGAGTTGTATTTTTCATCTTATCCCCCCATCTCGTCTTCGTGTACTCCTTTCTAGAGCATCAACCGTGCCTGCTCTGGGCATCCGTCCTGTTTTAGTTGCCAAATAATTTGTCAGTTATCCTAATTGGCTGAAATCGCTGAGTTCTGTTCAGATAAGAAAAAGTGTATATTAATCAGTGTGTTGTCATGGTTGGGGAGGGGTGTGGCGGGTTTGCAACAGACTGTGACATCTTTGGTCCATTGTTCGGGCAGAATGGCGTAAGTCGGACTTTAATGGTTTTTTGTTTCGGATTGTTCGTAACCTCACCCGTAGTGCTGCTGGGCTATGATTCTGGACCAGGGACCGGCCACGCGGCGTTTTGAAGGGCTTAATTTTCCGCGTGGCCGGTTTGTTACTGTTATGGATCAGGGCAGGCAGGTACCGTCCCCTATTTCGTAGGCCGGGGAGGTTTCTACCGCCTCGTTACTGTACAGCCCCTTGTCTTCGCCGCGGAACGGCCGGACCCGGTAAGTGTAAAGCGTTTCGCCATCGATGCCGATATGATCGGTGTAGGTCGTAACTCCGGCGGTCACCGTATCGATGAGAGCAAACTGACCGTTCCAGATCTGCACCTCGATTTCGAAACCCTCCTCGTCGCTACTATGGTCTTGCCATACGAGGTTGATCATCCGCGAATTGACGGCGGTAGCTATCAGGCCGTCGGCCGGTTGCGGCAGGCTGACCACGGGCACTTCGTTACTATAACCGCTGTTCCAGGGATAGGTGCCCGTTTTATAGGCCCGCACCCGATAGTGATAGCCGGTCGAAGCAGTGATCGGTTCGTCGAGGTAACTGGCCACATCCGTAGCGACCGTATCAATCAGGGTAAAGGTCGGACAGTCATCCCCTTCGGTGTCGCGTTCGATCTTGAAGCCGGTCTCATCGCCAGCAGTGCCGAACCAGGTCAAATTCATCTGGGTCTCGGTCACCGATAAGGCCTCCAACCCGGAGGGCGTCACCGGTGTTGTGGATGTGGGCGTCGGCGGTATGGCAGTCGGCGACGGTCGCCAGGCAGGATACATTCTGAAATTCCCCACCCAGAGCGAATTCGACGTGGTCGACGGCGTAGGGCGCGGCGCTCATCCCCACCCTGACGCTGCTTTCGCTCAATTGAGCGGAGCCGGTGATGTCGGCGGGATTTTCGTGACAGCTGAGACACTGACTGGGATCCTGCGCCAAATGGCAGCCGGAGGTGAGGCAGGAGGTGTCATCGCCGGCATAGGGCGCATGGTCGACCGAGAACGGCTCGCCGTCCTCGGGATCGATGCCGGTAATATCGGCCAGTTGGTATGAAATGCTCTCCGCGGCGTCGTGGCAGCTGCGACACTCGGCTTCGGTCTGTTCCATGTGGCAGTAGACGCACTCCTTTTCGAAATGGTTCTCGAACTGGGGATGGGCCTTGAGCCGGTAGGGGTTGGTGATATCCATGTGCAGCACGTTGTTGTCGTGGCAGTACCAGCAGGGATTACCGGGGAATTCG
>JAQYVZ010000099.1 GCA_030145205.1 Desulfuromonadales bacterium
TCCGGTGCGAACCGGCAGCCACAACCTGGTGGTCGGGCGCGAGCACAGCTACAGCGGCTACAGCGGATTCATAGCGGGCTACGGCAACACCGTGTCGCTGGGGGCAGCGAGCGTCAGCGGCGGGCGGTACAACCACGCCTCAAACAACTACAGTTCCATCAGTGGCGGCTATAACAACCTCGCATCCGGGTGGTTCAGTTCGATCGGTGGAGGGAAATGGAACACAGCTTCCGGAGAAAACAGTTCGGTTAGCGGTGGCACTCGAAACGGGGCGTCGGGCGAATTTGGCTCCGTCCTTGGCGGCGAGGACAACTGGGCGACAGGCAAGGCAGACACCGTCAGCGGCGGCTACGGCAATGATTCAATTGGGCTCCGGACGCACGTGTGTGGCGGCCGCGACAACGAAGCGGCTGGGACTGCTAGCACCGTCAGCGGCGGCTTGGAGGCCTCTGAAGCTGGCATATATAACTGGAGGGCCGGGAAGACTAACGGATTGGCCGCTACAGCGGGCGACGCATTCTGGGTAGACGAATAGATCCTGCCCTGCCGGCGCTGTGAAGATGAGTCGCTCACGTAGAACCATTGGATGGCGACTCGATCATCCTTCACACTCACTGACGGCGAATCTTGGCACATCCAGGAGAGGCCGAGGCAATCGTCTCGGCCTCTCTCTTTGCGTATCCGTGCTGAGGGGCACAGGATATCTCTCGCGCGTCTACAACCCCCTCCTGCGCGAGATCGTCGGCGGTCCTAAGGCCCAGGTGCCGCTAGGCGCGCGTGATGAAACCCGCGGTGCAGGATACTCCCCCACCCCAACGAAGGATGTCGCGTGAGCTGATGCGCAGTCAGTAGAGAATGGAGTGTCCATGCCGCTGCCGAGAAGATCGCTGTTCGCCTTCGTCGCAATCGCCTTGCTGGGACTGGTCGCGTGCTCACCTATTGGCGTGTACAAGGCCACGTTCTGTGCGGACGTCGGTCTTGATGAGCCCATGTTGGCGGAACGGAGATTCTACGTGATCTCCTGGCCATTTCTCGTCGGCTTCGCTGCCAGCTTGCTGGCAGTCACGCTTGTGCTCGTATTGTTCTTCAAGCGCTTCAAGATCCGGCTCGCTCCAAGAAGCGAGGCATCCTCGCCCGAGGAGTGAACGCTGGGATAATCGAATCCGTCGAAATCACTGTCGCCCAGCGAGCTGCTGGAACTCGTCAGGCGTCGAAGCGGCCCCGAGCCAGACCATCCTCGTACCAGCGCATGATGCGGAGCGCCTCGACCTCGTCCAGGTGCGACACTCCGTAGCTGGTGCCTGACGAGCCTGAAACCGAGATGGTCCTGAGAGTCGCAAGTTTGGCTCGGCGCTGGAACGGGTTCTGCTGCACATCGAGCGACTGGATCCGCGAGCGGGTGAGTCGCACGCGCTTAACGCCAAGCACGCCCGAGCGAATTGCCACAGCAACGTCATCGGTCCCTATCCCCGCCGCACGCCACTGCAACGTGCGCACACCGCTCGTGAGCAGTGCCACCAGTACGACGACTCCAGTTGCCCACGGCAGCGCAGGCCGGTACAGGAACCAGCTCGCCGGCCACGCAGCGGCAAAAGCCAACATCGTCATGAACACAGTGGGCACCAGTATGTAGAAGCGCAGCGCACGCGTGGCCAGCCCCTGGGTCTCGGGGAACACTTCTGCCTCGGGAAGCAGGCCGTGCATGAGCCCGGCAACGTCGGCGGCTCGTGCCACGGGCACCATCGCCTTGCTTGTGGCCATCTGTCCGGACTGTTTCCCGCCCGGTTCGATTCCCGCGGTGTCGACCTCGATGGCGACAAGGCCCAGCAGGTGCCTCAACCACGACGCCTCTATGCGTACCGCCTGTATGCGTCCGACCGGTACGCTGACCTGCCGACGCTCAAAGAGTCCGGCTTCTATCTCAATGCGCGTCTCGCCGCGACGTGTCGTGAATCCAAAGTTGCGCGCGACGCCAATGGCAGCAACGGCCGTGACAAGGAGCACGCCTGAGACAACCACAAACAACACGAGTGCCGGGAAGGCCAACTGGGCCGCACGCGAGAAGGTCTGGTCGACGATCCGCTCATCGAGGACGTCGAGCGACTGTCCGCCCACGCTGACGATAACAACGATGATGAGTGGAATCCGGCGCGAGGTCGCCTCGCCCAGAACGAGCTGGCCGAACGGCACCTTGTGTTCGAACTGCTCGTCTTGACCGCGAACCTCCGTGCCGCCAAAGGCACCCCGGAAGTCTCCGAGACGGCCGACAGGATCCAGCTCCGCAGGCGCTTCCACTTCCGCCGCGTCGCCGGGCGTCTCAAAGAGCAACGCGCGGCGAAGCTCCTCGGCACGATCGAGAGGGATGGCACCGATCTTGGCCTCGGGCTCGTTGGCCCCACCACCGGCCGTTTGCACGACCACCTCGACAAGGCCGAGTGCGCGCATGAACAGGTCGGCCTTCACATTCACTCCGTGGACGCGCGCTATGGGAATCGTGCGGCGCTTGCGGACGAACAGCCCCTCCACGATAAGTAGGTCGGCGCCGACGATGCCGTATCCAAAGCGCCACCACGCGATCCACGTGGCAGCGATGATCACCACAACGAATAGGCCGATGATCCCGGCGAGAATGAGAACCGGAATCGCGCCATCGCCGCCAAAGGTTCCAAACAGCACCATGCCGACGAGCCAGAACCCCATCCTCCACAGCATCTGGGCGGTGTGGACCGCCACGGTTGCCGGGTGGGTTCGCTGCAGGCTAGAGTCCGCCATCATCGGTGACCTGCGCGAGCGCGGCTATGCGGTCGCGGACATTGGCGGCATCTGCGTCCGAGAGCATGGGAATCTTGTGCTGGCCTGCCGCAGTGGAGACGTGGACCTCGGACAGCGCGAACTGCCTCAGAAGCGGTCCCTGGCTTGAGTCGACGTGCTGGATGCGCGCCATGGGGATCACGGTGCGCCTCACAATGATGAGCCCGGACTGGAGACGGACCTCGACG
>JAQYVZ010000100.1 GCA_030145205.1 Desulfuromonadales bacterium
GAACCTGCAGTTGTCAGCGTGCCGGGTGAACTGCACCGACGCAAGGAGTAGAGTATATATGGCTAGTAGATCACAAGCTGTACGCGCTGCCTGGATTACTGGCATTCTTGGCATTGTCGGTGTCGTTGCCGCTGGCGTTCTTTCATTGATGCAAGGATCACAAGTAACCGCCCCGGCAGTAACCGCGACGTCACCCGGTGACGGGTCGACCGTCATCGCGATCGGAGGTTCAGTCAAAGATTCCCAGATCACCGTTAAGCCGCCCAAAGGAAGTCAAAGGGGTCAAGCTTGACAAACGGAGATTCTGCTCTATTGTTTTCCCATGCCACGTAAACCTCGACTTCATTATCCCGGGGCCGTTTATCACGTCATTCTTCGCGGCAATAGCGGCCAGGACGTCTTTTTCGATGCGGGAGACCGTACGCGTTTTTTCCTGCTGCTTCAGGAAAGTGTCGAACGCTTCGAGTATCGGATCCATGCTTTTTGCCTGATGACGACACACCTCCATCTGGCAATACAGGTGGGGGACGTCCCCCTTTCCCGTATCATGCAGAACATCGGGTTTCGCTACACACAGTTCATAAACCGAAAATACGAGCGGGCCGGTCATTTATTTCAGGGACGGTACAAGGCGCTAATGATTGATGCCGATAGCTACCTGTTGGAGCTGATCCGCTACATTCACCTCAACCCGGTCAGGGCTGGGATGGTCCGACGCCCCGAGGAGTACCCCTGGTCCAGTCATTCCAGCTATTTGGAAGCTGCCCCCAGGCCGCCCTGGTTAACCGCGGATTGGGCGCTGGCACAGTTCGCAGGGCAGGCAGGTCCGGCTGCCGAGCGATTCAAGAGGTTTGTGAATGATGGATTGGGCGAAGGGCACAGGGACGATTTTCACAGAGGATCGTTCGAGGGCCGAGCCCTCGGGGATGATACATTTATCGAACAGGCATTGCTCCAAGCGAAAGAGAAAAGAGATGCCGACATTACCCTGAATCAGATCATCGAGAGCGTCTGTTTTACATATCAGCTGAATACCACCGATCTGCGTTCCCCGGGAAAAGCGCAGCCGGCCGCAGAGGCCCGGGCCGTTGCCGCGTTCGTGGTAAGGAATGCCGCTTCTCTGTCTCTGAGCGAACTGGCTGGATTTCTAGACAGGGACCTTTCCGGCCTCAGCCAGGCAGCACTTCGAATTGAACGGCGTGCCGGAACGGATGATTCATTACGCAGGAAATTGGATAGAGTGTCAGAAAAATTAAGAATCTCCGCTTGTCAAGCTTGACTCCCTTTCTTTCATCCATGGAGGTAGTGCAATGAGATACGGATATCTTAATTCAGTTATGGTGGCAGTGGCGTGCATGGCTATGCTGTGCGCTTCGGCGTTTGCGGCGGACACGACCCAGCAGGGGATGAGAAAGACGACGCCCATGAAGACGGCACCGGCGCAGATAAAGAAGATCGCGCCGGCTGTCCAGAGGCCCCCGAATCTCGACACTCGCCCCGACCTCACGCTCGGGGCCTGCCAGGTCGAGTGTAGCAGGGGGGGGCCCTACTCCACACAGGTCTGCCAGCAGTACGGATACAGCGACCAGTTCACCTTCAGGGTGAAGGCCGCGATGCGCAACTCCGGCAAGGGGGCCGCGAGCATCGAGGCCGGGTGGCGCGTATGGAGCGCCACGCACAGCGTAGGAGGCGGTGCGGCCAATCCGGTGGGCTCGGCCCAGACACAGGGGGCTCCCGCAGGCGGCATATATCTCGTCCCGGACGCCGTCGTGCCGGGCACAAACAGCCCCATCGTCTATAACCTACACGACCTCGCCCCGGGGACCCACCGCGTGGTGTTCACCGCGGACCCCGAAAACCACGTATCGGAAAAGGACGAGACCAACAACACCAGCCAGTGCGAATGGACCGTGGAGGCGGGCTCCGTAGCGGCACCGTTCGACCTGACCATAACGCATGTGTCGGTCTCGCCGCAGTCAGGACCGCCGAACACAAGATTCCACTTTTCGATCACCGTGAAGAACGTTGGCGGCCCTACCTTCGACGGCTTCAACGCCTCGTGTGAGCCGGGCACTGGGTTTAACCGACCCGAGCTGAACGCGGACGAAAGCTATTCGCGCACGTTTGAGATACCCGGCACTCTTACGCCCGGGCAAAAGACCATAAGTTGCCAAGTGCACGGTTTTCAGCCGGAGCAGAACACATCCAACAACACAATGACCGCCACCTTCACGGTTACACAGCCCTGAGGGGAAAGACATACTAATAATGAAAGAGGGCGGGCACCTTTAGAAAGGGCCCGCTCTCCTGAAGGTAATCGCTGATTTAGCGAACAAGTGGCTCAGATCATCGAGAGCGTCTGTTTTACATATCAGCTGAATACCACCGATCTGCGTTCCCCGGGAAAAGCGCAGCCGGCCGCAGAGGCCCGGGCTGTTGCCGCGTTCGTGGTAAGGAATGCCGATTCTCTGTCTCTGAGCGAACTGGTTGGTTTTCTAGACAGGGACCTTTCAGGCCTCAGCCAGGCAGCACTTCGGATTGAACGGCGTGCCGGAACGGATGACTCATTACGCAGGAAATTGGATAGAGTGTCAGAAAAATTACGAATCTCCGTTTGTCAAGCTTGACCCCTTTTTTTCTTCTCGCTGCGGGGCAAAGACAAGGTCAACGGCCAATGGAAGCTGATGACGATGCTGCACAACATCTTCAAGATTCATCGATACGGATGGGCGGCATAGAGGGGCAAAAAGGGCTGAAGAGGGGCAAAATCGGTATCGAAATGAGCACCCAAGGGCCTCGAGTTGGCAATATGTCGATCTGGTGAGCACCCGGTTGGTGGATTTGATTCGCGGAAAAGAAATTCGAAAATTCCCGTTCAGGGGTGAGTTGTTCTCTGTGCGGGTGGTTTTTCTACAAACTCGTTAGGCCTCTGAAAGGAGAATGAAATGGAAAATTGCGAT
>JAQYVZ010000101.1 GCA_030145205.1 Desulfuromonadales bacterium
CTTGAAATGGAAACCGCTCCGCCACAGGCTCTCGACTATCTCGAAAAAGCCCGGGTAGGTTTCGTCGCGGAAGCGGATCGCTTGGGTGAGCTGTTGTCGACCGCCCAGCAGGTTCTGTTTCACCTGATGATTGATGGGCGGTTCAATCTTGCTGTCTCGTTGCTCGAGCGGGCCGACACGCTCTTTTCAAGCCTGGTTGAAGAACTGGATGTGATGTCGCGGATTCAGATCGCGCATATCCTCGCCATGGGCTACTACTTTCTTTTTTCCGACCGGACCCGGGTGGAACGGTACTCGAGCCAGGCCTGGCATTTGGCTGTCGAAAACAACTTCGACAATCTGCAGGCCGGTATCGCCATAACCCGCGGGTATCATCACGCGATTCTCGGTGACTGGAGCACCTTTAAGAACATGGTCGAAGCAGCACAGGTGCTGATCGGCAATCCCCGGGTGACGACCATTCACAAGCTGCTTCTACGGTTGATGCAGGTCAATCTGCTGAGCCTGGAGAGAGACGTCGTCAATTACGCTCGGCAGCGCAAGGTTATTGAGCAGATCTTCGAATCCGACCTGCTGACCAAAACAACAATGGGTCCGTTGTTCTGGGTGCTTGATATCGATATGGCGCTAGCCGAAAACCGGTTGGGCGATGCGATGAACTTGATCCAGCTCGGGTTAAACTCCGGCTATGCCGCATGCAATCCTCACCTGCGCAGTCAGTATCTGCAATACCAGGCGTTTCTGCTGGCTATAGAGGGCCGCCGGCAGCAGGCATGCGAGTCGATTGAAGAATCGCTGCGGCTGAGAAACGAAGCCGGCAGCCGGCTCTTTACCGCGCTCAACCTGATGATCCTCGGCGCCGCCTGTGTTCAACTGTCGATTACGGACCGGGCTGAAGATTTGTTGAGTCGTGCGATCGCAGAATGCGAAGCCATCGATGAAAAATTCACCCGGTTTGGTGCCTACGCCTTTCGGGGTTTGCTCAGGCTCAATTCCGGCCGTTTGGACGAAGGAAAGCAGGATATCGAATGTGCTCTCCGGGGGATGAAGGCAAATCGTTTCGTTCATTTTTTCCTGGCCACCCCCCCCATTCTCGAAACCTTCCTTTGTGCCGCGGTGCGTTTGGACGTTGAGCCGGACTATGCCCGCAGGGTGGCTGCCCGTGAGCTGAACCTGGCCATTCCCGACAAGGGTAGGGCGATTCCTCTCCTGCGGGTCTGTACGTTAGGATCATTGGTTGTTCGTTTCGGGGACCGGGCGGAAGTCCGTGAACAAGGATGGAGCCCGGCCCAGCGCGACTTCTGGGCGCAGCTGCTGACGTCGCCGGGCCTCTGTATAAGCCAGGGGCAGATGCAGCTCGGGCTCTGGCCGGAGAGTTCGTCAGAGAAGTCTCGGGCCAGCTTTGATACCCTGCTGTCGCGCCTTCGTCGGGTCCTCGATGCCGTCTGTTACCCGCAGAAAGCCATACAATATCTGACCATGAAGAACAAGGTGCTCTGCCTGGAAAACTGTCAGCTCGATGCCGAAATTTTTGCCGAGCGGATCCGGGCTGGCCTCAGGTTGTTTAAACAGAAAAATTTATGGCAGGCCGGAAACGAGCTCTATCCGGCATTGCAACTCTGGCAGGGCGGTTACCTGAACAACATTCCGGCCGATGACAATCGGGTGGCTGGGCGTCGTGTCGACATGGCGCGATTGTATCTCGAAGGCTCGCTGGCCTGGGGGGCGATTCTGGCGGAGGGCGGCGCGTTCGCGGAAGCCATCGAGGTGGTTTCCGCGGCCCTCAAGCACGACCCGACCAGCCACGACTTGGTCAAGGGCTTGTACGATTTGCATATACGATCGGGGGATTCGGTCAAGGCGGACACTGTGGTCGGAATGTACCGCAAGGCCTTGTCCCGGGAAGCCTATTCGGCGGATGATATTGCGGAAACCATTGATTCATTGTGGAAAATTAATGCCTGATGGCGTTTTTTTCGGGAGCAATCGGCCCTTTGTAAGAAATTTGTCAGAGCTCGCATGTATGTTGTATACGTTGGATCAATTCAATGGCGCTCGAGGGAGACTTGGCAGTGGAGCAGCTTTGCAGACATCATGAAAAGTGCAGTTTCTTCATCAAGTACGGCAATCGGACCAGCCGGATGTGGAGAAACCTTATTGCACTCTACTGCCGGGGAAGGTTGATGCCACTCTGCGCGTGGTATCAGCGGTATGGTGAAGGCGAGCTTTGCTACGATGAAGATGTGATGCCGAACGGGGAGACGGTCCCTGATCCGTTTCAGGGGTTGCCCTGATCCCGTGGTTGGTGTACCTCGGCTGTTTTTTTCTGTATCAATTTTTTATTCAATGATAATAAAGTGTTGACTCGGCGTGAGGGCGTCGCCATAGTGGACTTGCCGGTTCATGCGGCAGTTCATTTCATCAGCGAGGTCAGTGGATGGGGACGGGTATCCTGTACGTCGATGATCATGAAGTTTTTCACGAGTGCGTTCGCCACATGTTCAGCCAGCGCGAGGATATGGACATTCTCGCTATTGCCAGCAACGGTCAGAGCGCGGTCCGGTTGGCTGAGGAGCTGCGTCCGGAAGTGGTGGTCATGGATGTCCGACTGCCCGGCCTTAACGGGATCGAAGCGACGCGCAAAATCCTCGAAGGGTCTCCGCAGGTCCGGGTCATCGGGCTGTCCGGTTACACCGATCGGCAGACCGTTCTGGCCATGATCAAGGCCGGTGCCCGCGGCTATGTGGTCAAAGAGGCCGCCTTTGGTGAGCTGATCCAGGCGATCGAAGCGGTGGTTGATGGCAAGATGTACCTGAGCCCGGGGATTACCTCGGTGATGATCGAAGAACTGATTGCCCCGGCCCCGGTCAAGGAGTCTGCCACCGGTTTCGTTTTGTCGAGGCGGGAGCAGGAAGTCCTGCGGCTGGTGGCGGA
>JAQYVZ010000102.1 GCA_030145205.1 Desulfuromonadales bacterium
CTCGCGGGCCGCTTCCGCCCCCACCGTTTCAGCCCGCTTGCCGAGTGCACCGAGGGCGGCGAACCCGGCCAGGGCGTGTTCCGACTCTCCCCGCAGGAAGACGAAGGTCCCCTTCCCCGGCGTCTGCACCTCGGCACAGTCGATTTCGGCCGCAAGCTCCGCCGCCTCGAGAATGGCGAGGGCGGAGAGACGCTGGCGCTCGGCGATGGACAGGGGGAGCTGGCCGACGGCGGAGAGGCCGCGCACCCGCAGCAGGCGCCCCGGTTTTTCGACCCGCAAGGGGGTCAGGGCAGCGGCCGGCTCCACCGTGCAGCGGATCCGGCCGCCGCCGCGGGGGTAAAATCCGCAGCGACTGCAGCTGAGGCCGATCCGTCCCCCGAGCCGCGCCAGCATCGGGCCGAAGACCCCGGCCAGGTAATCGTACGACGGGCTGAAGGGGACGTGCGTTCCCCCGCTGACGACGACGGTGCTTGGCCTCCCGGCGAAGAGGAGCGGGGGGAGCACCGCCTGCAGGACCAGGGTGGCCGCACCGGCGGTGCCGATGTCGAAGCAGAAGTCGCCGCCGCCCACCGATCCCGGGGCGAAGAGCAGCTCCGTCGCCCCCGGCGCCGCCCCCTCGACCGCCGCCCCGGATATGCCGGCGGCGGCGCGCACCGCAGAGAGGTGCTGCGGCCTGAGACCCGGCTTTTTCCGCCCCGTCCTGATGGCGAAGATCCGTGTCGGCTTGCCGGTGAGGCAGGAAAGGGCCAGGGCGGTCCGCAGGATCTGCCCTCCCCCTTCGCCGTAACTGCCGTCGATCTCGATCATGGCTTCCCCTTCGAAGTGTTTCCCCCTCACACCGTGATCCCATCCAACCGGCGCAGCCCTGCCTGGCGGGCCATGGCCACGGCCACGGCGAACTCCTCGGCGGTGAGGCGCCGGTGCAGGGGCGGATAATGGGCCGCCTTGAAACAGGGGTGGTACTGATCCATCAGGTTGACCCAGGTGTCGGGGGAAAGTTCGCGGGCGATGAACCCCAGAACCGCGCCGGTCCCGGCCAGCCCGCCGGGGAGGACCAGATGCCGCACCAGAAGGCCGCGGACGGCGATCCCCCCGGCGTCGAGGGTCAGGGGGCCGACCTGCCGCTGCATCTCGCGCAGGGCGGCCTGGGCCGTCTCCACGTAATGCGGCGCGCCGGAGAGGCGCTGGGCCGTGGCGCTGTCACCGTATTTAAAGTCCGGCATGTAGATATCGAAGATCCCCTCCAGCAGGCGCAGGGTCGCCGGTTCCTCGTAGCCGCCGCAGTTGTAGACCAGGGGGAGGTTCACCCCCTGCGCGATGGCATGGGGGAGCGCCTCGAGGATCTGCGGCACCTGATGGGTCGGGGTGACGAAATTGAGATTGTGGCAGCCCTGGCGCCAGAGGGAGACCAGCATCTCCCCCAGCGCCGCCACCGACACCTCCTCCCCCTCCCCCCGCTGGCTGATGTCGAAGTTCTGGCAGAAGACGCAGCGCAGGTTGCACCAGGTAAGAAAGATGGTGCCGCTGCCGTGTCGGCCGACCAGAGGCCGCTCTTCGCCGAAATGGGGACCGAAGCTCGAGACGACCGGAAGACGGCCGACCCGGCACACCCCCGTTTCCCCTTCCAGGCGATTGACGTGGCAGTGCCGGGGGCAGAGGGTGCAGTCGCGCAGGATCTCCCGGGCGGCCTCGATCCGCCGGGCCAGTTCTCCGCTCTCATGGAGCTTGAGATACGATGGAACTCTCGGCATGGCTCCTCCCACCTGCGAACGACGCCCCCTGAAGTAAATCTACCCCCTGCCAGAACGATTGCTATGGCAACAGGCGCAGAAAGATAAAAAAAACCTTTCGCCCGCTCCGGCCTCGGCTTCCTCGGCGCCGAGGCTGGTCCAATTCTCTGGAGCTGAAACGGAGAGAGCCCCCGGCGGAATCTCGCGCCGGGGGCTCTGTGTCATTTGCTGAAGACCCAAACAGGTAGTATGCAGGGGTCGTGTTTCAACTACTGACAATATCAAGAGTTGAGACACGACCCCCACGTTTCCCACGAAACTCAACCCAAAAGGAGCTCGCAAGCCGTGCGGTGACGGATTGCAGGATTGAGGTTAAAAGGCAAGTCACCCGATGCGGCAGGATGGCGACTGGGGAAGGGGCATCCAGTGGGTGAAAAGGGGGGCCTTTTGCCCCTGGATATCGACCGTGCACTTTCTGATCCCTTCCTGATTGCCGATACAGGAATGATCCTCGCCGAAAACATCAAAGGGGGTGTACAACAGCACACGCTCCCCTTCGCACGGCAGTTTGTCCTTGGTACTGATCCATTTCATATTTCTGCCTCCCCGCAGATGCTCTCTGGCGACCATTCAGGCTGCACCCAGGGTGCAGGCCCTCGCGTGATGCGATGTTTACCCTGTTGGCAAACACCGTGCCGAACCGTATACGCTCCGCATTGCATTGTCATTACGGGCATTTCGGCTCAACAACATTTCCCCTTGCGAAAATTGAAGAAGAAAAATGTGGCGAAAAAGGCCATCCGGTGGCTGATTTCAGCCTGCCAACAGCGGCCCCCTTGACGAAAAGGGCGGGGGATGTCGGATACAGGTAACGCTTAAGCTCAAGGTTCGCCATTAAGGGAGAAACTCGCCACCTTGATTGACCAAGGGAGAATTGCGCCCAAAATCGAGACACAGTCGCAACTTATTGATTTAAAATAGAAGTCGTTTTCGTTTGACAGGGGAATTATAGAATGTCCCGAATGGCGCTAGCTTAAGGGTTCGCAGCATAATATTTACTCCGGTGCGGGATCACTTTCATTTCATGCCTTGGCGCAGTCATTCTCTGGTAATTTTTGGGGCGCCGTTTGGCACATCGTGGTTCACTTCTTCCTGGTCG
>JAQYVZ010000103.1 GCA_030145205.1 Desulfuromonadales bacterium
AAATATTTAAGTAAGACCCTTGCGTTGCGCGGTTCACTATAGGTGGCCAGCGGTTATGCCGTTTGACTGCGAGACTGGATCAAGTCCGTGTCAAAACCACTAAAAATCATCCTCATGGTCGCCAGCGGGTTCGTCTTCCTCCTCGTCTTCGTTGTGGTGGCTCTGCTTCTTTTTGTGGACGCCGATACTTACAAACCCCGGCTGGAAGCAGCCGCCTCGAGAGCTCTGGGAATGGACGTCAGGGTCGGCGGCCGACTGGGGATCGACCTCTTCCCGGGTTTGCACATCACTCTGGAGGATGTGCACATTGGCAACCAGGGGGCTGACGTCGCCAGCGTAAAGGAAGCCAGGGTTGGAATTGATCTTCTCCCTTTACTCCAAAAGGAAATCCGGATCGGGACGATTGCGCTGAAACATCCCAGCATCTCCATCGAGCGGGATCGTGACGGCAATTTCAATTTCGAGAAACCGGAGGCGGCCGGCGGCAGGTTACCCGTTTTGGGCTTGTCGAAAGTTTCCCTTTCGGAGGGGACTCTCCTCTTCGCGGACAAACAATCCGGGGAGGGATTCGAAGCCTTGGACTGCAGCCTTAAGATCGACCATCTGCGGCTTCCTGGCGGGAAGAGTTCGGATCTCATGAAGAATCTTTCCCTCACGGCAAACCTTGCCTGCGGGGAAATCCGGAAAAATGGCTTCACGGTGTCCGATTTGAAGTTATCGGCCGCAGGGAAGAATGGGTTCTTCGATCTCAAGCCGGTCACGATGGGTGTCTTCGGTGCGCAAGGATCAGGGAGTATCCGGGCGGACTTTTCGGACGCTGCCCCCCGTTACGACGTCCGTTACGCTCTACCTCAGTTCCGTATCGAGGATTTTTTCAAAACCCTGTCGCCACAAAAGGTTGCAGAAGGATCGATGGATTTCTCCGCGAATCTGTCAATGCATGGGAAAACCACGAACAAGATGAGAAAGACCGCGGAGGGACAGATCCTGCTGCGGGGCGAGAACCTCACACTCAATGGCCGCGATCTCGATCAGGAACTCTCCCGGTTTGAGTCCAGTCAGAACTTCAACCTCGTAGACGTGGGCGCCTTCTTCTTCGCCGGGCCTTTGGGCCTAGTGGTCACGAAAGGGCACGACTTTGCCAGTATCTTTCAAGGATCGGGTGGCCGCAGCGAGATCCGGACGCTGGTCTCCGACTGGAAAGTCGAGCGCGGCGTGGCGCAGGCGCAGGACGTGGCCATGGCGACCAACGAGAACCGGGTCGCCCTCCGGGGAGGGCTCGATTTCGTCAACGAGCAGTTCAATGACGTGACCGTGGCGCTGCTCGACGCCCAAGGCTGCGCCAAGGTGGAGCAAAGCATCCGTGGTGCCTTCCAGAAACCGGTGGTGGAGCAGCCGAGTGTCCTTAAGTCTCTCGCCGGGCCGGTGCAGAAGTTGTTCAAAATGGGCAGAGACCTCTTTCCTGGCGGAGAGTGCGAAGTATTCTACACCGGTTCGGTGGCGCCGCCGAAATAAATAGCTCGCAAATCCAATCGCGCGCACCCATTCTGCTAAGCCGAATGGGTGAATTTGGCCAGCTTTCGCACAACCTCCAGGTCTTCCGCAAGCTCAAGCGCATTTTCTGCCCTGGCAAGTGCCAGGCGGGCGTGGTGCATCGCGACCTCCCGCATCGCGGCATCGCCGGTCGATGCCAGTGAATGAAACGCCTTTTGCAGCCGTCCCGCGACTTCAATGGCCCCGGCCCCGTCACGGGCAATGGCGGTGAAGGCATCATCAAACATGTCCCGCAAAGAGATTTCGGGCACCGCCACGCGATCAAATTTACAACTCAATCTGTCACCTTCTTCAAGAGGCTCACTCAAGAGCGCAAAAAGCCGCACGAACGTCCCAATAATGCTGATGGCTGTACCGGGATCATTGACGGCAGGTGACAACGCTCGACTAGCAATTTCAGACAGAACGATAAGACCAAATCGGGGATCCTCGTCGAATGTTCTGTTTCCACCGATAAGAAATGCCTTCGTTATCTGATTTGTGTCTAGATCAGACAAATCTCCTGAGTCTGCGGTCACATAGGCAAGAGTTCGGCCCGGAGCCGAAAAAGTCCCGGGCAAGGCAGCCACCGTGATTCGTACCCGCGATTTTTCCGCAAAGGTCTGCAACGCAGTAACCTCTACCCGCTGGACATATCCAATCGTCCCCCCGTAAATGGCCTGCCCCTCATTTTGATGCCGCCTCGCAGGGACGCCTAGAAGGGTGGGGGCACATCGCCGTTGCTGTAAAGCAGCAGCAGTCGCTGCCTCAACCTTATCGATAGTTCCTCCGAGGCGCCCAAGGCGTGCAATGCGATCCACCCAACGCACAAACGTTATAATAACCATGGCAAGAATCATTAACGTTAGAGCAAATAACGCGAAACGACCTGCCTTATCGTAGTAGCTGTTTTTTAAAGCCATGAGCGCGACGATGCTGAAGATGAAGGCGCCAATAAAGGTCGAGAGAGCGTTCTGGGATACGTCGTCGGCAATGACCAGAGGAAATGAGCGCGGCGTTGCGGTGTTGCTGGCTGAAGCATAGGCAGAGACCATCGATGCGACAGCGAAGGTGGCGATCACCAGCATGCTTGCGGAAATAATGCTCAGCAGGGTTTCTATCGAGTCGGGAGTGACCGCTGGAACAAGCCGGGCGATTTCGTAAGTATCCACCGCCTTCGCAAGGAACACCGTGGCCGTCGACAACACACACATCGCGAGTGGCCTGACCCATAGCTTTTCGCCGATGCGATTTATAAGGAACCTGAATCGATCACCCATTATTACACCCTTCCCGGCTCATGGCCTCTGCGGCCCTCG
>JAQYVZ010000041.1 GCA_030145205.1 Desulfuromonadales bacterium
GAGATGGTCATGCCTGGCGACAACATCAGCGTCACCGTGGACTTGATCACTCCGATCGCCATGGACAAAGAGCTGCGTTTCGCCATCCGTGAAGGCGGCCGTACCGTGGGTGCTGGCGTCGTTGCCGACATCGTTGAGTAAATACTGAATATTTTATTATAAAAGGCGCTCCCTTGCGGAGCGCCAAGGATTTAAATCATGCGCGATATCGTGACGCTGGCTTGCACCGAGTGCAAGCAACGCAACTACACGACGACAAAGAACAAGCGGAACACACCGGACAAGCTGGAGTTCAACAAGTACTGCCGCTTTTGCCGGAAGCATACGCCTCATCGCGAAACCAAGTAACTGGTTCCGATGGGGATGGGCTGATTTGTATGGGTAAATGAGTTGCAGGCCAGTAGCTCTAATGGCTAGAGCACCGGTCTCCAAAACCGGGTGTTGTAGGTTCGAATCCTACCTGGCCTGCCATTTACTTCCATTCTAACCTGATTGAAGGTCGAAATAGTGTCGAATAAGGTTAGCGAATTTCTCGGTGATGTGAAATCCGAGCTGCAGAAGGTCACTTGGCCGACCAGGAAAGAGACCTATGGGTCGACGGTGGTCGTGATCATTCTGGTTCTGATGGTTGCCATCTTTTTGTGGGTTGTCGATTCGGCGCTTTCGACGCTGATTCGCACTCTGCTCAACTAAAGGGGACCTGGTGAATACCGATGGGTGAGATGAAGTGGTATGGCGTACATGTCTATTCGGGGTATGAGAACAAGGTCAAGTTGAACCTTGAGGAGCGTATTCGTGCGCTCGACTTCGAAGAGTTTTTCGGCGAAGTTCTTATTCCGTCCGAGACGGTTGTCGAACTGAAAAACGGCGAACGTAAGACATCCACACGCAAGTTCTTCCCTGGGTATATTCTGGTCCTGATGGAGTTGACCAACGAGACCTGGCATGTTGTCAAGGATACTCCCAAGGTGACTGGTTTTGTTGGCGGCGCGACCAATCCTCCGGCGATCCCGGATGAAGAGGTTGCCAAGATCACCATACGTATGGAAGAAGGCGAGGAGTGCCCGAAGCCGAAGGTCCTGTTCGAGGTCGGCGAAACGGTACGCGTTGTCGACGGCCCCTTCCTGAACTTTACGGGTGTTGTCGAAGACGTCAAGCCGGACAAGGCAAAGATCAAGGTGATGGTCAGTATTTTCGGACGCGTCACCCCGGTCGAACTGGACTTTATACAGGTGGAAAAGACCAGCTGATAGTGGCTGGTGACTATAGCTTTCAAGGAGTGACCTCATGGCCAAAAAGGTTATTGGACAGATAAAATTGCAGATTCCGGCTGGTAAGGCGAACCCGTCTCCCCCGGTCGGCCCCGCACTCGGTCAGCAGGGGGTCAACATCATGGACTTCTGCAAGGCGTTTAACGCCAAGACCCAGGACCAGGCTGGTATGGTCACCCCTGTGGTGATCACGGTGTATGCTGACCGGTCTTTTTCCTTCATCACGAAGACGCCTCCGGCTGCGGTTCTGCTGCTCAAGGCCGCCAAATTGCAAAAAGGGTCTGGCGTGCCGAACAAGGAAAAGGTTGGCAAGGTGACCAAGGCGCAGGTCCAGGAGATCGCCGAACTGAAGATGCCTGACCTGAACGCAAACGACGTTGAAGGCGCCATGCGGATTATTGAGGGCACTGCTCGCAGCATGGGCATTACGGTTGAAGCCTAAATTTACCAGAACAAGTGGAGTAGATAGACAATGGCAATCGGAAAACAGCTGAAATCAGCCAAGGAAAAGGTCGATCGCAGCAGGACCTACCTGCTCGATGAGGCGCTCACGATGATCAAGGAAGGCTCTTTCGCGAAGTTTGACGAAACAGTTGATCTTACAGTTCGCCTTGGTGTCGACCCCCGTAAAGCGGACCAGATGGTTCGTGGTGCAGTCGTCCTGCCGAATGGCTTGGGCAAAGATGTTCGCGTCCTGGTCTTCGCTAAAGGCGAAAAAGCTGCAGAGGCCTCCGAGGCCGGCGCTGACTTCGTCGGTGCGGACGATCTGGTCGAGAAAATCAAGGGTGGCTGGTTCGACTTCGATACCGCTGTTGCGACCCCTGACATGATGGGAACCGTCGGCAAGATCGGCAAACTGCTCGGACCTCGCGGTCTGATGCCGAACCCCAAGGTTGGTACGGTGACCTTTGAACTGAGTCGTGCCGTCCAGGAAGCCAAGTCGGGCAAGGTGGAATACCGCGTTGAAAAAGCGGGTATCGTCCATGCTCCGGTTGGTAAGGTCTCGTTCGATGCCGTGAAATTACGGGAGAACATTCTGAGCCTGATGGACGCCCTGATGAAGGCGAAGCCGTCCACGGCAAAAGGTTCTTACCTGAAGAAGGTCAGTCTTTCCAGCACTATGGGCCCCGGCGTCAATATTGACATCCCGGCGCTGCAAACGCTGGTTAAGTAAACGAGGGGCGTGACTCACGGTCCGACGACTTCGGACCGTACTCCACATGCATCAACGAACAATCCTAGCCACAGACAGCAGGCACCAGGTTGGTTTAATGGCTTGCCACCTGCCGAGGCGCATAGGTTGGTTGACGGGATTACCTGTTTCTCTTCACCTCCTGGCTGGGATGGAGAGCCTTTACGGCTCATAAATCTACAAGGAAAGGAGGAAGCGCGTGAACAAACAGTCCAAAGAAGCTGTTGTCGCGGAATTTGCCGAAAAGCTTGCTGAAGTTAAGGCGGCATTTCTCGCAGACTATCGTGGCCTGAACGTTGAGCAGGCGAATGACCTGCGGCGGAAGCTCCGTGCTGCCGGTGTCGAATACAGGGTGGTCAAGAATACCCTGTTGCGTCTGGCTGCCAAGGAAACGCCTGCTGCATGTCTCGACGAGTATCTGAATGGGCCGACTGCCATTGCCTTTGCTACCGATGATCCGGTTGCACCGGCCAAGGCTCTGGTCGACTTTGCCAAGGACAACAAGGTTTTCGAACTGAAAGCCGGGATGCTCGATGGCAAGTTGCTCAGCATCGACGATATCAAGGCCCTGTCTGATCTGCCGAGCAGAGAGCAGATGCTGGCGACGATCTTGAGCTCGATGAATGCACCGGCGACAAATCTCGTTGGCGTCATGGCTGCTGTGCCGCGGTCGCTGGTCCAGGTTCTGGCCGCGATCAAGGATCAGAAGGAAGCAGCCTGATCGATCTAGTTTTTAACATTTATACGTAAATCAATAAGAAAACACGGAGGATAAATCCATGGCTGAAATTACCAAAGAACAAGTTGTCGAGTTCCTCGGACAGATGTCCGTTCTCGAAATGTCGGAATTGGTTAAGGAACTGGAAGAGACATTCGGCGTTTCTGCTGCTGCACCTGTTGCTGTGGCTGCTGCCCCGGCTGCTGGTGGCGAGGCTGCTGCTGAAGAGAAGACTGAGTTTGACGTTGTTCTGACCGCAATCGGCGAAAAGAAGATCAACGTCATCAAAGTCGTGCGTGCCATCACTGGCCTTGGCCTCAAAGAAGCCAAAGACCTGGTCGACGGTACTCCGAACACCGTTAAAGAAGCTGTTTCGAAAGACGAAGCTGAAGATGTCAAGAAACAGCTGGAGGAAGCAGGCGCCAGCGTGGAGCTCAAATAGCAGCCCGCTGCGGATAGTCATTATCCTAGCCAAGGTCGTTTTATACGGCCTTGGCTATTCTAGTTCTCATCCGGGTTTCCGGATGGGGGCTGGCTGGTTTTCGGTGCGGCTGCGGCTTGGTTGCTGCTTCCTTCCGGAAACTCAAATATTTTCGCCAGTATAAGGAGACACCATGGCTTATTCGGTTGCGAATAACCAGCTTCTAAGGAAACACTTTGAGGAAATCAAGCGGATCATCGACATCCCTAACCTGATCGATATCCAGAAGAATTCCTACCAACGTTTCCTGCAGGCGGATTTGCCGGCGTCGGCCCGACAGAATATCGGGCTGGAGGCTGTGTTCCGCTCGGTTTTCCCGATCAAGGATTTCAGTGAAACCTGTTCGCTGGAATATGTTGAATACTCACTCGGGACCCCGAAATATGATGTTGAAGAATGTCACCAGAGGGGGATGACTTTTGCGGCTCCGATGAAAGTCAGAGTGCGCTTGGTCTCATGGGATGTCGACAAGGAATCGGGTGTACAGTCGATTCGTGACATCAAGGAACAGGAAGTTTATTTCGGTGAAATTCCCCTGATGACAGAGAACGGGACGTTCATTATTAATGGAACGGAACGTGTCATTGTCAGCCAGTTACATCGTTCGCCGGGGGTTTTCTTCGATCACGATAAAGGTAAAACCCATTCCAGCGGCAAGATTCTCTACAGTGCCCGGGTGATCCCCTATCGCGGCTCGTGGCTCGATTTCGATTTCGATCATAAAGATATTCTTTTTGTCCGAATCGATCGGCGTCGCAAGTTGCCTGCAACGGTTCTGCTCAAGGCGCTTGGTTACACGGCCGAGGAGCTGTTGGAGTACTATTACGATACGGAAGAGATCGTCATTGATGGCGAGACCTATCGTAAGAAGGTCAATCTCAAGCTTCTGCCTGGCCAGCGCGCTTCCCTCGATGTTGTCGATGCCGGGGGTGAGGTCGTGGTCAAAGCGAACCGTAAGTTTACCAAGGCTTCAATTCGCAAAATTGCCGAGCGTGAGCTGGAATATATCCAGATCCTCGAAGATGACCTGGTCGGCAAAATTGCCTCGACCGATATCGTTGACGAGACCACCGGTGATATTGTTGTCGAATGTAACCAGGAAATTACCGCTGCAAAGCTGGCCGAACTGAAAGAACTGGGCATTACGTCAGTCAGCGTTCTGTTTATCGACAACATGTTTGTCGGTCCGTACCTGCGCGAGACGCTCAACGTCGACAAGGTGAACAGCACCGAAGAGGCGATGATCGAAATCTATCGCCGTCTGCGCCCTGGCGATCCGCCGACCGTGCGCAGCGCGACCAGCCTGTTCGAGAGCTTGTTCTTTAACGACGAGCGTTACGATCTATCGGCCGTTGGTCGGCTCAAACTGAATCATAAACTGGCTCTGAAAGAGCCTCTTGAGATGACCACGCTGACCAAGCAGGACATCCTTGAAGTGGTGCGCTACCTGATCGATCTGCGTAACGGTAACCCTGAGTGGGATGTGATTGACAGTAAAGGTCAGAAACGCAGGATTCCGGTCAAGATCGACGATATCGATCATCTCGGCAACCGACGCGTCCGCGCTGTCGGCGAGCTGCTCGAAAACCAGTACCGGGTCGGCTTGGTCCGGATGGAACGTGCCATCAAGGAGCGCATGAGCCTGCAGGAAATAGACAGTCTCATGCCGCATGATCTGGTCAACTCCAAGCCGGTCTCCGCTGTGGTCAAGGAGTTCTTCGGGTCGAGTCAGCTGTCTCAGTTCATGGACCAGACCAACCCCCTGTCCGAGATTACGCACAAGCGGCGTTTGTCGGCACTGGGACCGGGTGGTCTGACCCGTGAGCGTGCCGGCTTTGAGGTGCGTGACGTTCATCCGACTCATTACGGTCGTGTCTGTCCGATCGAGACGCCGGAGGGCCCGAACATCGGTCTGATCGCATCGCTGTCCACCTACGCCCGGATCAACATCCATGGTTTCGTGGAAACGCCTTACCGGATCGTCAACGGCGGCAAGGTCAGTAACGAAATTCAGTATTTCTCCGCTCTGGAGGAAGAGGGCCATGCAATTGCCCAGGCGAATGCGCCGCTGGATGACAACAACGACTTCGTCAACGAACTGGTCAATGCCCGTAAGAACGGCGAGACCATGTTGGTCAACCGCGAAGATATCGAGCTGATGGACGTGTCGCCGAAGCAGCTGGTTTCGGTTGCTGCCGCGCTGATCCCCTTCCTGGAAAATGACGACGCCAACCGTGCATTGATGGGGTCGAACATGCAGCGTCAGGCTGTGCCGCTACTGCGTGCCGATGCACCCTTGGTCGGGACGGGCATGGAGCGGATCGTGGCCCATGACTCCGGTTCCGCCGTGGTCGCCCGTCATGACGGCATGGTTGAGAGTGTCGATGCTGGTCGTATCGTGGTCAAGATCGACGAACACGAGGTCGATGAGACCGGTACCGGGGTTGATATCTACAACCTGATCAAGTTCATCCGTTCCAACCAGAACACCTGCCTGAACCAGAAGCCGATTGTCAAGGTTGGCGACAAGGTCAAGCGTGGTGAGATTATTGCCGACGGCCCGTCGACTCAGTGGGGCGAGCTGGCCCTTGGCCAGAACGTGCTGGTCGCGTTCATGCCGTGGGGCGGTTACAACTTCGAGGACTCGATTCTGATCTCGGAGAAGCTGGTCAAAGAAGACCGCTATACCTCGGTGCACGTTGAAGAATTTGAGTGTGTGGCCCGTGACACCAAACTTGGCAAAGAAGAGATTACCGACGATATCCCCAACCTCGGCGAAGATGCCCTGCGCAACCTCGACGAGAGCGGGATTATCCGGATTGGTGCTGAAGTCAAGCCGGGCGATATTCTGGTCGGCAAGATTACGCCAAAAGGTGAAACTCAGCTTTCTCCTGAAGAGAAGCTGCTGCGGGCCATTTTCGGCGAGAAAGCCGGCGATGTCCGTGATACCTCGCTGCGCGTCCCGCCGGGCGTCGAAGGCGTTGTCATCGGCGCACGGGTCTTCTCGCGCAAGGGCTCCGACAAGGACTCCCGCACCGAGTTGATCGAACAGGCGGAAATCGACAAGCTGCTCAAAGATCAGCACGACGAAATCCGCATCATCCGCGAATCGGCGCGTGGCAAGCTGGAATCGCTGCTCAAGGATCGCACTGTGTCTGCCCCGGTCAAGGACTTTGAAGGCAAGACCCTGCTGCCGAAGGGCCGCAAGATCACGCCGAAAGCTCTTGAAACCATCCCGTTCAGCCTCTGGAAAGATCTGTCGCTGGCCAACGCCGAAGTTGAGGAAAAACTGGCGGAGACCGTGCGGCGCCTGACCGAGCGTGAAGAGCTGATCAAGTCGGTCTTTTCCAACAAGATCGAAAAGCTCAAGCGTGGCGACGACCTCCAGCCAGGGGTCATCAAGATGGTCAAGGTCTACATCGCCATCAAGCGCAAGCTCTCGGTCGGTGACAAAATGGCTGGTCGTCACGGTAACAAGGGTGTCCTGTCGCGAATCATGCCTGAAGAGGATATGCCGTACCTCGAGGACGGTACCCCGGTGCAGATTGTTCTGAACCCCCTCGGTGTGCCTTCACGTATGAATGTCGGTCAGATTCTCGAAACCCACCTCGGACTGGCGGCTCACGGTCTCGGTCGACAGGTCCAGGCTGCGATTGACCAGATGTATAGCCCTGATCAGCTACGCAAGCAGATCAAGGACATCTATGCCAATCCGGATCTGAACGAATTCATCGATAACCTCGATGATCGTGATGTCCGTGACCTGGCGCAGCGTCTGAGCCGCGGCGTGCCGATGGCCTCCCCGGTCTTCGAAGGTGTTCCGGAGAGCCAGATCAAGAACGAGTTGGGTCGGGCGGCCATGCCGCTTTCCGGTCAGATGACCTTGTGTGACGGTCGGACGGGGGAATCCTTCCATGAGAAGGTTACCGTCGGTATCATGTATATGCTGAAGCTGCACCACCTGGTTGACGACAAGATCCATGCGCGTAGCATCGGACCTTACAGCCTGGTAACCCAGCAACCGCTGGGCGGAAAGGCGCAGTTCGGTGGACAGCGACTCGGTGAGATGGAAGTCTGGGCGATGGAAGCCTACGGGGCAGCGCATGCCCTGCAGGAGTTCCTGACGGTCAAGTCGGATGATGTGGCTGGCCGGACCCGGATTTACGAGGCGATCGTCAAGGGCAAGCATACCCTTGAAGCCGGTCTGCCCGAGTCCTTCAATGTTCTCATCAAGGAACTCCAGGCGCTCTGTCTCGACGTGGAGCTGCTGGAAGAAGACGAGGACTGATTTACTCTGACCCCCCTCATCCTGCAAAGGAGGATGTGTTTTGGAAGATATTTTCAGCTTGTTCGAGCGTCCCAAGGACCCGTTGAACTTTAACGCGATCCGGCTGTCCGTCTCATCGCCGGAGAAAATCCGCGAGCGGTCTTTCGGAGAGGTCAAAAAGCCGGAGACCATCAACTACCGGACTTTCAAGCCGGAGCGTGACGGTCTGTTCTGCGCCAAAATTTTTGGTCCTACCAAGGACTACGAGTGCAACTGCGGCAAGTACAAGCGCATGAAGCACCGCGGCATTGTCTGCGAAAAATGTGGCGTCGAAGTTATCCCGAGCAAGGTCCGGCGCGAGCGCCTCGGTCATATCGACCTGGCTTGCCCGGTTGCCCATATCTGGTTCCTCAAGTCGTTGCCGTCCCGGATTGGTACGCTGCTCGACCTGACCCTCAAGGAATTGGAGCGCGTACTCTATTTCGAGGCTTACATCGTCATCGATGGCGGTGAGACTGAGATGGAAGTGGGGCAGGTCCTCTCTGAGGACAAGTACCACGAGGCGATGAATGAGCATGCTGGCGAATTTACTGCCGGCATGGGTGCCGAAGCGGTTCGTGAACTGTTGGCTGGCATTGAGCTCGTTGAGCTGGAAGTCAAACTGCGCATCGAGATGATTGAGGCGACGAGTGAGGCCAAGCGCAAGAAAATGGCCAAGCGTCTCAAGGTGGTCGATGCATTCATTAATAGTGGCAATCTCCCTGAGTGGATGATCCTCGAAACCATCCCGGTGCTTCCGCCGGAGCTGCGTCCACTGGTGCCGCTGGATGGTGGTCGCTTTGCAACCTCCGACCTGAACGACCTGTACCGGCGCGTGATCAATCGCAACAACCGCCTCAAGCGCCTGATGGAGCTGCGGGCTCCTGAAGTCATTATCCGCAACGAAAAGCGGATGCTGCAGGAGGCGGTTGACGCCCTGTTCGACAACGGTCGTCGCGGTCGGGCAATTACCGGTCCCAACAAGCGCCCTCTGAAGTCGCTGTCCGACATGCTGAAAGGTAAGGGCGGTCGTTTCCGTCAGAACCTGCTCGGTAAGCGTGTCGACTACTCCGGTCGTTCGGTTATCGTCGTTGGCCCGGAGTTGCGACTGCATCAGTGTGGTCTACCGAAAAAAATGGCGCTGGAGCTGTTCAAGCCGTTTATCTACAACCGGCTCGAAGAACGTGGCTTCTGCACCACCATCAAGAGCGCCAAGAAGCTGGTCGAGCGTGAAAAGCCGGAAGTCTGGGACGTCCTCGAAGAGGTGATCAAGGAACATCCGGTCATGCTTAACCGTGCACCGACCCTGCACCGCCTCGGCATCCAGGCGTTTGAGCCGACTCTAATTGAGGGTAAGGCGATTCAGCTGCACCCGTTGGTCTGTACCGCCTTCAACGCCGACTTTGACGGTGACCAGATGGCGGTCCATCTGCCGCTGTCGATTGAAAGTCAGATCGAGGCGCGCGTGCTGATGATGTCGACTAACAACATCCTGTCACCCGCCAACGGCAAGCCGATCATTGTCCCCTCCCAGGACATGATCCTTGGTCTGTATTACATGACCCGCGACCGTGCTTTCGTCGAAGGGGAGAACAAGATCTTCAGCTCACCTGATGAAGTACGCATGGCGTACGATTCCGGCGTGGCTGACCTGCAGGCCAAGATCAAGGTTCGTATGGAGACCGAGCTTGGCAAGGGGTTGGAGTTAGTCGAAACGACGGTTGGCCGCGTGCTGTTGCGCGAGGTTGTTCCGGAGTCGATTCCGTTCGTGCACATCAATCGTGTCATGTCAAAGAAACAGGTCAGCGCGTTGATCGATACCTGCTTCCGACTCGCCGGTAACAAGGAAACGGTCATTCTTGCCGACAAGCTCAAAGAGACCGGTTTCAAGTTCTCCACCCGTGCTGGTATCTCCATCTGTCTTGACGATATGGAGATTCCGGAGACGAAAGGAGAGCGCGTTGATGTGGCGGTGTCTGAAGTCCGCGAAATCCAGAACCAGTACACCGAAGGTTTGATCACCGACGGTGAGCGCTACAATAAGGTTATCGATATCTGGGCCAAGTGTACTGAGGATATTGCCCAGATCATGTTGTCGCGCCTGGCGGTCGATACGGCCACCTCGCCGGATGGCGAAGAGGTTCAGGTTCCGTCGTTCAACGCGATCCATATGATGGCTGATTCTGGTGCACGAGGCAGCCAGCAGCAGATCCGGCAGTTGGCCGGTATGCGTGGTCTGATGGCCAAGCCGGACGGCTCGATCATCGAAACACCGATTACGGCAAACTTCCGTGAAGGTTTGACGGTTCTCCAGTACTTTATCTCGACCCATGGTGCGCGTAAAGGTCTGGCAGACACCGCGCTCAAGACGGCGAACTCCGGTTACCTGACTCGTCGCCTGGTCGATGTCGCGCAGGATGCAATCATCACTGAGATGGACTGCGGCACGCTCGACGGCATCATGGTTACCTCGTTGACTGAGGGTGGCGAAGTTATTGAGCCGCTCGGCGACAGGATCCTCGGGCGGACCGCACTGGAAGACATCCTCGACCCGGTGACTGATGAAACGTTGGTTGAGGCGAACCAGGAGATTGATGAAGCCCTGGTACAGAAGATTGAAGAGGCCGGCTTGGAGCGGGTTCGAATCCGTACCGCCCTGACCTGTCAGAGTAAACGTGGTATTTGCACGTCCTGTTACGGGCGCGACCTGGCGCGTGGCCATATGGTTAACTTGGGCGAGGCGGTCGGCGTTATTGCCGCCCAGTCGATCGGTGAACCGGGTACTCAGCTGACCATGCGGACCTTCCATATCGGTGGTACCGCGTCCCGGCAGGCGGAGCAGACGGCTCTTGAGGCACGTTTTGACGGCAGCCTGAAGTTCATCAACCTGTCCACTGCGCGCAACAGCGAAGGTGACCTGGTGGTCATGAACCGTAACGCCGAAGTGGCTGTGGTTGATGACAGCGGTCGTGAGCGTGAGCGTTACGGCGTGGTTTACGGTGCGCGTCTTAAGCTGAATGAAGGCGAGGCGACGCAGAAGGGGCAGGTCATTGCAGAATGGGACCCCTTCACCATGCCGATCCTGACCGAAGCCACCGGTAAGATCCGTTTCGGTGACATGGTTGAAGGCTTGACCATGGAAGAGCAGGTCGACGATGTTACCGGCTTGTCGCGCAAGGTGGTTATTGAAACCAAGGCGGCCGACAAGCGTCCACGCATCTCGATCAAGGATGAGCAGAACAAGACAGCGCAGCGTTACATGATGCCGGTCGGCGCCAATATCACGGTAAATGAAGACCAGGAGGTCAGCGCCGGCGATATTCTGGCGAAGATCCCACGCGAAACCACCAAGACCAAGGACATCACCGGTGGTCTGCCGCGAGTCGCTGAACTGTTTGAAGCACGTAAACCGAAGGAATTCGCTGTCATCAGTGAAATCGACGGTAACGTCAGTTTCGGCAAGGACTCCAAGGGTAAGCGTAAGGTCGTTGTTACGCCGGAGATGGGCGAGGCAAAGGAATACCTGATCCCGAAGGGTAAACACATCAGTGTGCACGAAGGCGACTTTGTGCGTGCCGGTGAGCCGCTGATGGATGGTTCGAGCAACCCGCACGATATCCTGCGTGTGCTCGGTGAAAAAGAGCTGGCCAAGTACTTGGTCGACGAGGTGCAGGAGGTTTATCGACTGCAGGGCGTCAAGATCAACGACAAGCATATTGAGGTGATCGTGCGCCAGATGCTACGGCGGGTCAAGATCAAGGATGTCGGTAGCACTCGCTTCCTGGTCGACGACCAGATCGAGCGTTGGGTGTTCGAGGAAGAGAACCAGCGGGTTCTCGGCGAAGGCGGCAACGCGGCGGTCGGTGAACCGCTCATGCTGGGGATCACCAAGGCCTCCCTGTCGACCGAGTCGTTTATCTCGGCGGCATCTTTCCAGGAGACCACCAAGGTGCTCACCCAGGCGGCGATAGCGGGCAAGGTAGACGGCCTGCGTGGCCTCAAGGAGAACGTTATCATGGGCCGACTGATCCCAGCAGGAACCGGGGTCAGCAAGTACCGTAGCGTCCAGTTGCAGATCGAAGATCCGGAAGAAACCCTCCCACCGATCGAAGAGATTGATGAAGAGGCGGAAGATCTGGATGCCGAGCTGGCAGAAGTCACTGCTGAGCCGGCAACAGACGAAGTGGAAGAGCCGCCCGCAGAGTAATTCCGGGCATGGTAGAATAAAAATCTGACCCTGGCAGAAAAGTGCTTGACAAGAGGAGGCCCTGCTGGCACTATCAGCGGGTTTTCTCCTCTTGGAGAAATTTGTTCTTTTAACGTTGAGAATACGCAGAAATCGGGAGTAATTCGATGCCGACGATCAACCAGTTGATCCGTAAGGGTCGTCAGGAAAAAAAGGATAAGCCTACAGCACCGGCGCTTATGGGGAACCCCCAACGGCGCGGAGTGTGCACCCGTGTATACACCACCACTCCGAAGAAGCCGAACTCGGCTTTGCGTAAGGTTGCCCGTGTGCGCCTGACCAACGGAATGGTTGTGACATCTTACATTCCGGGTGTCGGGCATAACCTTCAGGAGCACTCTGTGGTTCTGGTGCGCGGTGGGCGAGTCAAAGACCTTCCCGGTGTTCGCTACACCATCGTACGTGGGGCCCTTGACCTGGCAGGCGTGCAGGGACGGAAACAATCCCGTTCCAAGTATGGCGCCAAGCGACCCAAGTAATAAGACAGTCTGAGAGGACGTTATGCCGAGAAGAAGAGAAGTACCTAAGCGGATTATACTGCCTGATCCGAAATTTCATGATCGCATGGTGGCGAAGTTTATCAACGCCGTTATGCTCCAGGGCAAAAAGAGTACGGCCGAGCAGATCGTGTACGGCGCATTCGATTTGGTTCAGGAGCGCTCTGGGGATGAACCTCTGGATGTGTTCAAGAAAGCGATTGACAACGTAAGACCGGTCGTCGAAGTTAAGTCCCGCCGGGTTGGTGGTTCGACCTACCAGGTGCCGGTTGAGGTGCGTAGCGAGCGCCGCAATGCTCTGGCTCTCCGTTGGCTCGTCGACAATGCGCGCAAGCGTAGTGAGAAGACGATGCGCGAGCGTTTGGCGGCAGAGTTTTTGGATGCATCCAATAATCGCGGTGCTACGGTCAAGAAGAAGGAAGATACGCATCGTATGGCGGAGGCCAATAAGGCCTTTGCTCACTATCGGTGGTAACGGGCTCTGGAGGTTAGTAAACTGTGGCACGCAAGGTAGCGCTCGATAAAACCCGTAATATCGGCATCATGGCTCACATCGATGCTGGTAAAACCACCACGACGGAGCGAATCCTCTACTATACTGGGGTTTCGCACAAGATTGGTGAGGTGCATGATGGCGCCGCGACCATGGACTGGATGGAACAGGAGCAGGAGCGTGGTATCACAATCACCTCTGCTGCAACCACCTGTTTCTGGCAGGATCATCGTGTTAACATCATAGATACCCCCGGCCACGTCGACTTCACTATCGAGGTGGAACGTTCACTGCGTGTTCTTGACGGCGCCATCGCCGTATTTTGTTCGGTCGGTGGTGTAGAACCCCAGTCTGAAACCGTCTGGCGTCAAGCCGATAAGTACGCTGTTCCCCGTATCGCATTTATTAATAAGATGGACCGCATGGGTGCCGATTTTTCACGCGGCGTCGAAATGATGCGCGACCGTCTTGGCGCAAACCCTGTTCCGATTCAAATCCCTATTGGCAAGGAAGAAGACTTCCGCGGACTCGTCGACCTCGTTGAGTTGAAGGCGTATGTCTGGGATGATGAATCAATGGGAGCCAAATACGAAGAGATCGAGATTCCCGCTGACTTGCAGGATGAAGTTGAAGCTGCCCGCGAAGCGATGATCGAAGAGATCTGCTCCAATGACGAAGTGTTGATGGAGAAGTACCTCGGCGGCGAGGAACTCAGTCTTGACGAGGTTCGTGCCGGTATTCGTCGTGCCACCATCAATCTGGAGATTAATCCGGTGCTGTGTGGTTCTGCATTCAAGAACAAGGGCGTCCAGGCTCTGCTTGATGCTGTTGTCGAATACATGCCTTCGCCACTTGATGTGCCGGCGATTCAGGGTGTCGATCCGGATACGGGCGAAGAATTGACTCGCCCGGCTGATGACAACGGTCCTTTCTCCGCTCTGGCCTTTAAAGTTATGACTGACCCGTTTGTCGGTCAGCTGACTTTCTTCCGTGTTTATTCCGGTGTCGCTGAATCGGGCGCCAGCGTCCTGAATGCCACCAAGAGCAGGAAGGAGCGCTTCGGCCGCTTGTTGAAGATGCATGCCAATAAGCGTGAAGAGATCAAGCAGGTTTACTCTGGCGATATTGCCGCCGCGGTCGGCCTCAAGAGCGCCGGTACAGGCGACACCCTCTGTGATCCGAAAGATACCTGCCTGCTCGAGGCGATGGAGTTTCCCGAGCCGGTCATTCATATCGCCATTGAGCCGAAGACCAAGACGGACCAGGAAAAAATGGGTACCGCTCTTGGGAAGCTGGTTCAGGAAGACCCCTCCCTGCGCGTACGCAGCGATGAGGAGACCGGTCAGGTGATCATCTCAGGGATGGGTGAGTTGCATCTCGAGATCATCGTTGATCGCCTCAAGCGCGAATTCAAGGTCGAGGCCAATATTGGTGCTCCCCAGGTTGCTTACCGCGAAACCATCACCAAGCAGGTTGAGGTGCAGGGCAAGTTCGTACGCCAGTCGGGTGGTCGTGGTCAGTATGGCGACTGCTGGTTGCGCATCGAGCCGCTTGAAGCGGGCAGCGGATTTGAGTTTGTTGATCAAATTAAGGGTGGCGTTATTCCCCGTGAATATATCCCCGCTGTTGGCGCCGGTGCTGAAGAGGCATCTCAGAATGGTGTCATCGCAGGTTTCCCGATGGTTGACATCAAGGTCACTTGCTACGACGGTTCCTATCACGACGTTGACTCCTCGGAGATGGCATTCAAAATTGCCGGTTCGATGGGCTTCAAGGAAGGTGCACGCAAGGCGAGTCCAGTCCTGCTCGAGCCGATCATGGCTGTCGAGGTCGTTTGCCCGGATGAGTATATGGGCGACGTTATGGGCGACTTGAGCAGCCGTCGTGGTCGTGTCAGCGGCATGGAGCAGCGTGGTTCAGCCCAGGTGATCAATGCTTTTGTGCCTCTGTCCAGCATGTTCGGTTATGCGACTGACTTGCGCAGCGCAACTCAGGGTCGTGCGACCTACACGATGACATTTGATCATTACGAACAGGTTCCCAAGGCTTTGGCTGAAGAACTGGCCGCCAAGGGCGAAGCTTAATCTTAGATAAACATTGAACAAGACTTGTATAAGGAGACGGAACGATGGCCAAAGCCAAGTTTGAGCGGACCAAGCCCCATGTCAACATCGGGACGATCGGTCATGTTGACCACGGTAAGACGACGCTGACGGCGGCGATCACGAAGGTTCTGGCAACCAGGGGTGGCGCTGAGT
>JAQYVZ010000011.1 GCA_030145205.1 Desulfuromonadales bacterium
ATAGGCAAACAAAAAAATGAGAGAGGCTCGGTCCGACCCTGGCGTGTCGGCAGGTGAAGCGAAAACGTATACGCAAGTTATACGGTGCGGGGCGTAAAAGGTGCATTGTTTGTGGGGGTATCGTGTTAACTAGCCGGAATCACATGGAACACTCATACAAATAAGGGTGTATGTGTGAAATATACGGTTTTGTCCTGTTTGATAGGAATATGCCTACATTGCCTCCACAACCATATGGAATCACAACAGTTATCGGAAAAGTATAAAAAAATATGCGGCGCGGGGAGGAGGGCTGTCTTCAGGTCAGTTCTGTATTCTGAGAAAGAGCCAGGCGCCGACCAGGGCTAGCAGGATATTAGCGGACCAGGCCGCGATCCAGGGGGGCAAGATGGCCGCATAGGCAAAGGCGGTGAAGGTGGCGTGAAGCAGAAAGTAGCCCATGAAAATCAGTAGGCTGATAATAAAGCCGAGAGAGAAGTTGGCCTGGCGACCGCGTTGCAGTGCGAACGGGATTCCAAGCAGGATCATGATCAGGGGGGTTGCTGACTTTGCCAGGCGCACCTGGGCTTCAATCCGGTGGGCGTCGGCGGGATGGCCCTCCCGAGTACGTTTGCCAATATGTCTGAACAGCTCAGTAAGCGTCATCTCTTCGGGGTTGCTCCACAACTCAACCAAATCGGAGGGGGTTCGCTTCAGGCTTGCTATCATTGCCTCCTGTTTTTCAAATGATGTGACCTGACGAGTTTCAGGGGAAAATTGCCAGTGACGCACATCCTTCAGAGTCCAGTCGCCATTGTCCTTATACTGGCCGTGGACGGCTTCGAATCGTTCTAGCAGTTGAAAGTCGGCATCGAACAAGAGTAGAGAAAGACCGGTGACCTCTCCTCGTTCAGGAAAGGCGTCATCAATATTCAGAATGAAATCATCGCCCCGGAGGTAAATGTTCTTACTGCTGGTCTCAAGAGTTTCAGTGCCCTTGAGTTCAGTGGTTATCAGGTAGTGGGCTTCACGATTCGCCAGCGGTAGCAACCAGGCATTGCTCAGAAGTGCGACGCCACTCAAGACCAGGCCGCACAAGAACAGCGGTCTGCTGATCTGTACAAAGCTGATCCCGCCGCCTGACAGGGCGGTGAGCTGGCTGGTTTTCGATAGTGAGCCGATGGTCGCAAATGCCCCCAACAGAATCGCCATCGGCAGGGTGTTGGAGAGAATTAGCGGCAGATTGTAGAGCGGGAAGAGCAGGTAGTGACTCAGCCGGGCGCCATGTTCGATGAAATCATCGACTTTTTCCAGAAAATCAATGAGGCCGTAAAGACCGATCAGGGCAACCAGAATGACCAGGAAATGCCGGATGAAAATTGATGTGATATAGCGATTGAGCAGGTTCATATCAAAAAGCGTCCGGTTTCGGTTTGGTCAGCAGGCGGTTGATCCAGGTGGCCAGGAGGTTCGGTTTCTCCTGAGAACTACGCTGTAGCAGAATGGCTCCACCCGCCAGCATGATCAGGTGCAGTCCCCAGATGGCAAGCCAGGGCGAGGCATCGCCCTCGGCCACCAGGGTGTCCGCGAAGGAGATCATGAAATAGTAGCAGAGGTAGATCAGCAGCCCCATAACGATGCCTCCACTACGCCCGGAACGGGAGGATTGGATGCCGAAGGGCAGGGCGAATAGAGCAAACAGCAGCGGCGCCAGGGGTGCACTGAGGCGTTGGTGCAGTTCCGCTGAAAGGGCATGTCGTTTTTTAGGACTGGTCTCCTGTGTCAGTGCGGTCTGCAAGGCACCGGTCGACATCTCTTTCGGTTTAAAGCGTGATCGGGTCTTTGCCGCGGCATTCGCATCGAGCTGTGGATGGACATCGTACTGCTTGAAGCGGATGATCTGGTAGGCCCCGTCCGCCTTGCTGCCCTGACGGTGGATTGCACCGTCTGCGAGGTGGATAGTCACTGTCTGGTCTTCGTCGTTGGATGAGACGTGGCCCTTGTCGGCAATGATCAGGGTTTCCGTGTCGTCGCGCTGCTCAACAATAAACAGTTTATGAAACTGACCCGAGCGATTGTCGACATCACCCGCATAGAAGACCAGATTGTCGAACTGGTTCATGAAAACCTGCGGTCGTAAGCCGATGCTCGCTTTTTGCCGGGTGATTTCAAAAACTTTGGTTTTGAAGGCGCGATATCCCCAAGGCTCTGCCCAGAGACCAGCGGCACCTGTCAGAATAGCAAACACCAGGGCAATGGAAAATACCGGCACTGCAATATTGGTCAGGCTGACTCCGGCGGCTTTCAGGGCGATGGTCTCATTGTCGCCAGACATGCGGCTGAGGCCGATCATAATGCCCATCAGTAGTGCCAGGGGCAGTGAGATCCCCAGGAAGGAGGGCAGCAAGGTGCCGAACAGGACCATGATGTCCCAGATTGACACGCCTTTGTTGATCACCAGATCCACCAACTTGACCAGACGGCCGAGAATCAGGACGAGCGTGAACACCAGCAGTGCGAGCAGAGCCGGTCCCAGAATTTCCTGGTAAAGATACCTGTTGATACGCGAGCGAGACATGTTCGGCATACTAGTATAGCCACGCCGGATTTGTAAATAAGGAACAGCATCAAAGCGAGTGGTTGCATGAGAAATTCGCTTGCTTTAGACAATGGAGCGTGGTATAGAAATTTGTTTCCAAAACGCACGCCTTTCGACCCAGGCCTGGTGCCGGACAATCGTCCGGAAGGTTATGGGGATGACGAAGGCGGAGGCCAAACCATTTGAGGAGAATTTAGTATGTCGCAGATCACCATGAAGCAACTGTTGGAAGCCGGTGTCCACTTCGGTCACCAGACCCGCCGCTGGAACCCCAAGATGAAGCCTTATATCTTTGGGGCACGTAACGGCATCTACATTATCGACCTGCAGAAAACTGTCCGCTATTTCCGTCAGGCGTACAGCTTTATCGAGGATACGGTCAAGCGTGGCGAGAAGGTCCTGTTTGTCGGGACCAAAAAGCAGGCGCAAGACTCGATCGCCGAAGAAGCGCTGCGTGCCGGCCAGTATTTTGTCAACAACCGTTGGCTGGGCGGCATGCTCACCAACTTCTCGACCATCAAGCGGAGCATCGATCGTCTCAAGAAGATCGAGGCGATGGCTGCAGATGGTACTTACGACCTGCTCACCAAAAAAGAGACGCTGCAGCTCGAGCGTGAGCGCGCCAAACTGGAAAGAAGCCTGGGCGGTATCAAGGACATGACCCGTCTGCCTGGAGCCATTTTCGTGATCGATCCGAAAAAAGAACTGATTGCTGTGCGTGAAGCCAGCAAACTTGGAGTTCCGGTTGTAGCGGTTGTTGATACCAACTGTGATCCTGATAATATCGATTACGTGATCCCGGGCAACGACGACGCGATTCGCGCGATTCGCCTGTTTGCTTCCAAAATGGCCGATGCCTGTGTGGACGGTGACGCAGCTCGTCAAGAAGCGCTGCGGGTTGACGCTGAAGGCGCCGACCAGGAAGAAGCAGTCGCCGAGGTCGAAGTTGTCGAGAGCGATGTAACGGTTATCGAGAAGACGGCTGCTCCGGTTGAGCCCGCTGCTCCGGCTGAGCCTGCTGCTCCGGCTGAGCCCGCTGCTCCGGCCGAGGCGGAGCCTACTGCTGAAGCCTAATCCAATAACTCTGAACCGGTATGAGGCGGCCTGCATTGCAGCCGCCTTTTTACCGTTTCGCCCGAATACAACAATAAATCGAAGATAAGTACAGACATTCAAGGAGGTAGAAGTGTCCAATATTACCGCGAAGATGGTTGCAGAACTGCGTGCCAAGACTGGTGCCGGCATGATGGACTGTAAGAAGGCGCTGACAGAAACGAACGGCGACGCCGAGCAGGCAGTCGATCTGTTGCGCAAAAAAGGTCTGTCTGCTGCAGCTAAAAAGTCCGGCCGTGTGGCGGCCGAAGGCCTGGTTGCAACTGCCAATGACGGCAATCGCTGTGCTGTGGTCGAGGTTAACTCAGAAACAGATTTCGTGGCGAAGAACGAAGCCTTTCAGGCATTTGTCGCCGGAGTGGCTCAGGTTGTCCTGAGCGAAAACCCTGCTGACCTGGATGCCCTGATGGCACTGCCGTTCCCCGATACCGGCCGGACCGTTGCCGAGGAGCAGACCCACCAGATCGCCACTATTGGTGAGAACATCAGCGTGCGTCGTTTCGTCCTTTCTGCTGTTTCCGCTGGTTCGGTCGCTTCCTACGTGCATGGCACCGGCAAGATTGCCGTCAGCGTTGCTCTGCAGACCGAAAGTCAGGATGAAGCGGTCGAAACTCTGGCCCGTCAGATTGCTATGCATGTCGCTGCTGCCAACCCGCAGTACCTGAAACGTGATGAAATTCCTGCCGCGATTGTCGAAAAGGAAAAAGAGATTATGCGCGCCAAGGCGATCGACAGCGGCAAGCCGGAGAATATTGTTGACAAGATCATCGAAGGCCAGATCAACAAGTTCTTCGGTGAAGTCTGCCTGCTTGAGCAGGTGTACGTGATCGACACCGACAAGAAGGTTGGCAAGGTTGTCGAGGCGCTGGCCAAGGAGCTGGGTTCTGAGATCACTCTGTCGGAGTTTGTGCGTTACCAGCTGGGCGAGGGCATTGAAAAACGCGAAGATGATTTCGCTGCTGAAGTCGCTTCCATGACGAACTAATCTTCCGCCAACAGGGGTCCCATGTCCGCAAACGAACCGCGCTATAAACGTATCCTTCTCAAGTTGAGCGGCGAGGCTCTCGCCGGCCAGCAAGGCTATGGCATTGATCCGGATGTGATCCTGGGGATTGCCAAGGAAGTTCGGGAGGTCACCGAACTGGGCGTGCAGGTGGCCCTGGTGATCGGTGGCGGCAACATTTTCCGAGGCATTTCTGCGGCGTCCATGGGCATGGACCGCGCCAGTGCCGACTATATGGGTATGCTGGCGACGATGATGAACAGTCTCGCCATGCAGGATGCTCTGGAAAAATGCGGTGTGATCACGCGTGTTCAGTCGGCAATCGACATGCAGACAGTCGCTGAGCCTTATATCCGCAGGCGTGCGGTTCGCCATCTTGAAAAAGGGCGTGTGGTTATTTTCGGTGCCGGTACGGGTAATCCGTTTTTCACAACGGACACGGCGGCCAGTTTGCGTGCTATCGAGATCGGCGCCGAAGTCATTCTCAAGGCGACCAAGGTGGACGGCGTCTATACCGCTGATCCTGCCAAAGACCCGTCGGCTGTCAAATACGAGAGACTCAATTATCTCGATGTCCTGAAGATGGGCTTGCAGGTGATGGATTCGACAGCAACATCCTTGTGTATGGACAACAACCTGCCGATTATTGTTTTTGACCTGACGACTGAAGGAAATATCCAGAAAGTTGTGTGTGGTGAACCGATAGGAACGATTGTCAAAGGAGATTGAAGCCATGATTGATGAAGTGAAGTCCGAGGCCACAGCCGGGATGGAAAAATCGATCGATGCCCTCAAGCGTGACCTCGGCAAAGTTCGCACCGGCAGGGCCTCCCTGTCTTTGCTCGATGATATTCGAGTTGATTACTATGGTACTCCGACCCCGCTGAACCAGGTGGGAACCCTCGCTGTGCCGGAACCGCGTCTGATTACGATACAGCCTTGGGAAAAAAATATTATCTCGGAGATTGAGAGAGCGATTCTCAAGTCGGATCTCGGTCTGAACCCTTCATCGGATGGCCAACTGATCCGTCTGGCGTTCCCGCCTTTGACTGAAGAGCGCCGTAAAGAGATGGTCAAGCAGGTCAAACGGATGGGCGAGGATGCCAAGATTGGGGTGCGTAACGCGCGCCGCGATGCGAATGATACGCTCAAGCTGATGGAGAAAGAGAAAGAGATTTCCGAGGATGACCAGAAGCGCGGCACCAAGGATATTCAGGACCTGACCGACCAGTTTGTCAAGAAGGTTGATGAAGTGGTCGAATCGAAAGAGAAGGACCTGATGGAGATCTAGCAGGAGGCGATATTCTCACACATGGAGGGTCCTCATGAAGATAACGGATGAGTGCATTGCCTGCGGAACCTGTGTTGACAATTGTGGTATTGATGCGATTGTCGAAACAGATGAGATTTACATGATCACTGGAGACTGTACCGACTGCGGAGCATGCGTCAGCAGTTGCCCGGTTGATGCCATCGTCGAATGAACCAAAAGGGGCGCCGTGCGGCGCCCCTTTTTTTCTTGGCCGGCTGTTCTTGCCGTGCTGTTTATGATAAGTTTATCGCCTGATGAAGAACCCGTCTGAACAGAACATTTCGCGCGTGCCCAACCACCTTGCTATCATCATGGACGGCAATGGTCGTTGGGCCGAACAACGGCACCTGCCACGCATTATCGGTCATCGCAAAGGGGTGGAGGTCGTCCACTCTGTGGTGGATGAATGCCTTGCTCTCGGGACACGTTACTTGACGCTGTTTGCGTTCAGTTCCGAGAACTGGGGTCGTCCCCATGATGAGGTGGAGGCCCTGATGGGGCTGCTCGGCCGCTTCCTGCAAAAGGAATTGTCCTCGTTGCACAAGCGTGGAATCCGTCTGAATGCCATCGGCGAGGTCAGTCGGTTGCCGCGCAACATCAGGACAATTCTGAATGACATCATTGAGCAGACGGCCGGAAATGATTCCCTGGTTCTGACGCTGGCTCTTTCCTACGGCGCACGCAACGAAATGGTCCGGGTGGCGCAGGCGCTAGCAGCCAAAGCCGTTGCTGGCGAGCTTTCATCCGAAGATATCAGTGAAACAGACCTGGTCGCTGAACTGGACACCAGCGGTCTGCCCGATCCTGATTTCCTGATCCGAACCAGTGGCGAGATGCGGATCAGTAATTTTTTGCTGTGGCAGCTGGCTTACACCGAGCTGTATTTTACCGATGTTCTCTGGCCCGACTTCAGCGTGAAGCATCTTCGCGCAGCCGTTGCCGAGTATGGGCGCAGACACCGCCGTTTCGGTCTGACCGCTGCACAATTGAAGGCACTTGAAGACCGATCTAAGGAGTGGGCCGATTAAACAACGGATCCTGACTGCAGCGATCGCTCTGCCGCTGCTTATCATTCTGGTCATTTACGCCAGTCCCGCACTGTTCAGCGGGGTTGTCTGCGTGTTGTGTGCGCTTGCTCTGCATGAGTTCTATGCCATGGGGTTGCCCGCTGCTCGTCATGGAGAAGCTGGCCTGGCGGTTGCTGTCGGGACCTTGCTGACCGCTCTGGTCCTGTTCCGGGCGCCGCTTACCATGCTGTCCGGGGTCACGACGTTGCTGATGATCGGGCTGATGATCGTTTTTCTGTTTCGTCATCAGGATATTGCTTCAGTCGGCCGTGATGTTGCGGTTGTCACACTCGGATTGATTTACGTTCCTTTGCTGCTGATGCATGTTGGCTTGTTGCGTGAGCTGCCATCGGGTCGTTTGTGGGTGTTCCTGGTACTCGTTCTGGTGATGGTCAGCGATTCCGCTGCTTATTTTGTGGGTCGCAGTCTGGGACGCCGCAAGCTCTATGAGCGGATCAGTCCCAAGAAAACCGTCGAAGGTGCCTTGGGTGGCCTGGCCGGCGGTATTCTTGGCTTGCTGCTGTACAAGTACCTGGCTTTTCCGGCCCTGAGCCTGATGGATGTTGTTCTGCTCGGACTCTGCGTCGGTGGCTTTAGTCAGGTGGGCGACTTGTTTGAATCGATGCTGAAGCGCAGCTTCGGTGTAAAGGATTCCGGCACGCTGATCCCCGGACATGGCGGCCTGCTGGATCGCTTGGATAGCCTGCTGTTTGCGTTCCCTTTGACTTATTATTATGTCATCTGGTTTTACGGAGGGTAATTGCCTGTCATGAAGCGGCTTGCCGTCCTTGGCTCCACCGGCTCAATCGGTGTGAGTACACTTGAAATCGCTGCGGCCCACCCGGACCGTTTCCAGATCGTTGCCCTGACCGCAGGTCGTAACCTGGAGCTATTGGCTGTTCAGGTCAAGCACTTTCGTCCTGTGGTCGTTGCCGTCCGGACTGAAGCGGATGCTTTGGAGCTGCGTCGTATCTTTGGAGAAACCTCCCTCGAGATTCTGTACGGAACCGATGGCTTGATCGCCTGCGCGACGGCAGGTGACGTCGATATGGTGGTCTCAGCGATTGTCGGAGCTGCGGGTCTGGAGCCGACACTGGCGGCAATTCAGGCCGGCAAGGATATCGCTCTCGCCAACAAAGAGACGCTCGTCGCAGCCGGACCTCTTGTCATGGCGGCCGTTCGCGATCACGGTGTTGCCTTGTTCCCGGTCGACAGTGAGCATTCCGCGATCTTCCAGTCATTGGAAGGGCACCGCATGCACGACGTGAGGCGGCTGATTCTGACCGCCTCGGGAGGGCCCTTTCGCACTGCGTCATTATCTGAGCTGACTCAGGTGACCCCTGAAGACGCCCTGGTACATCCGAACTGGTCGATGGGACGCAAGATCACCATCGATTCGGCCACCATGATGAACAAGGGCTTGGAGGTGATCGAAGCCCGCTGGTTGTTTGATCTGCCAGCCGAGCAAATTGATGTGCATATCCACCCCGAGAGTATTGTGCACTCCATGGTTGAATATGTTGATGGGGCTGTCATCGCCCAGTTGGGCCTGCCCGATATGAAGACCCCCATCGCTTATGCTCTGTCCTATCCGGAACGACTGCCTCTTGACCTTCCGCCGCTAGATCTCTGCCAGCTCGGTCAGCTGCATTTTCATGAACCGGATCTGCAGCGTTTTCGTTGTCTCGACCTAGCTTACCAGGCGCTGCGTACAGGAGGGACGGCTCCGGCGGTTATGAACGCTGCCAATGAAATCGCCGTGGATGCTTTTCTGGAGAGGCAGTTGAGTTTTCTCGCCATTGCAAACCTGATCGAAGAGGTTCTCTCCCGCCACGAAGTTCGTCCTTTGACCGATCTTGAGCAGGTGCTGGCTGCGGATGCCTGGTCACGTGATATGGCTCGACAGCTCGTTGCAGACCAAGATATGGAGTATTGTCAATGATTACAATTGCTGCCGGGATCATCATGCTGGGGATCCTGGTTTTTGTTCATGAACTGGGCCATTTCTGTATCGCCAAGCTGTGCGGTGTCAAGGTTCTCAAGTTTTCTCTCGGTTTCGGGCCGCGCCTGCTGGCGAAGCAATGGGGTGAAACGGAATATTGCCTCAGCGCCATTCCTCTGGGTGGTTATGTACAGATGCTTGGAGAGGGCAGCGGCGAGCAGGGTGAGGAGGCGGCGTTGAGTTCTGCAGAGGAGGCTCGCTCCTTTGCCAAACAGCCTGTTTCGCGGCGGATGGCGATCATCGCCGCCGGGCCGATCATGAACTTGCTGCTGCCGTTTCTGATCCTGCCCGCAGCGTACCTGATTGGTGTCAATCTGCCAGCTTACCTCGATCAGCCGCCCTGTGTCGGCTATGTGATCCCTGACACGGAAGCCAGCGCAGCAGGTTTTCTGCGTGAGGACTGTATCGTCGATATCGGCGGCACGCCGGTGGGGAGCTGGACCGATACTGGACCGGCCCTAATCAATCGTGCTGGCGAAGAGTTGGTGTTCAAGATTGAGCGTGGTGGTGAGCAGCATGTCCTGTCGATGCCGGCTGACAACGGTGCCCTGGAAGGTTTGCAGGCGATCGGTTTGTTGCCGCGCCAAGATGCCGTGATTGGAGCTGTTTCGCCGCAAATGCCTGCGGCTGCAGCGGGGTTGCAGGCCGGCGACCGGATTCTTGCGATCGGCGAACGCGTCGTGTCCTCCTGGTACGATCTTCGGTCGATCATTCAGGAGGTCGGCGGAGACACTACTGCGTTTCGAGTCCTTCGCAACGAGCAGGTCATGACGTTCGAGATAACACCCTCGCATAAGAGCGATGCGGGCAGCTATTTGATCGGCATCGCGCCTTTGCAGGAGACGCTGTTCAAGCGTTTCGCATTTGGGGAAGCTGTTACTGCGGGAGTTGACCGGACATTGGAGCTGATCGATCTGACCCTGGTGTTCATTCAGAAACTGTTTGCCGGGCATGTCTCCACCAGCAATATCGGTGGCCCCATCACGGTGGTTCAGATTGCCGGACAGGCGGCTCAGACCGACATGTCGAGCATCCTGAGTGTGTTGGCGTTTCTCAGCATCCAGTTGGGCATCCTGAACCTTCTGCCAATCCCGATCCTTGACGGTGGGCACCTGTTTTTCAACGTGTTTGAATTGATCTTCCGCAAGCCTCTGTCTATGCGGGCCAGGGAAATCGCTCAGCAAATTGGCCTGGTCATGCTGATTATGTTGATGGTGCTGGCATTTTATAACGATATCGTACGTATCCTCGGGAGCTAGTATGGAACCACGGTTTTTGACGGTTCAGACGGCGACGCCGGGTGGGAGTGTTGCTTTGACAGCGGGCGATCAGCTGCTCGGTGAATTCTGTCTGAATACGCCCAGACCTGTCGGCGACTGGCTGCTGGATGGGGCGAATACGTTGCTGGAGAGCGCCGGACTGAAGCTTGCTGATCTGGATGCTTTTGGTATCGTTGCCGGACCGGGGGCGTTTACCGGTCTGCGAGTCGGGATGGCCACTATTAAAGGTCTGGCCATGGCGGTTGACAAGCCGGTGGTGGCCGTTTCCTCGCTGGAGTGCCTGGCCTTGCAGGCGCCTTACTGTGCCATGCCGGTCTGTGCCATGCTGGATGCTCGCAAAAAGGAGGTCTACGTAGCACTCTACGCCCACCAGGGCACGGAAGTGCGTACCTTGGTTGATGAGAGAGTTGTCGCTCCGGAGGATTTTCTTGCGTATTGCCCTGAAGAGACACTGTTTATCGGCAATGGCGCGACTGCTTATCGGACCCTGCTCATGCGACAGATGGGTCCCAGGGCTCACTTCCTGTCGGGTCTCTACGACCTGCCGCGAGCGGCACTTGCCGCGCAACTTGTCTACCGAGGTTGGCAGGCGGGGGACGCCTGTTCAGCAGAGCAGATTCAGCCCCGGTATATTCGTCCCTCGGAGGCGGAGCTCAACATGCCGAAATGAACGAATTTTTCGGAATTCATTAGTTGACAATTCCGGCTCCAATTCGTTATTTTCTAAGGGAGGAAACCGGTTGGACAGGTTGATATAAACCCCCAGCTCAGGAGGTGCACATGACAGAAACCGAGCAGACGTTGACCCAGCGGCTTTGTGAAGAGAATCCCCGCTTCAGAAAGCTGCACGAAGAACACACTTTGTTCGAGAAACAACTGCAAGAGCTGGACGATAGAGTCTATCTCACTGCTGAAGATGAACTCGACCGGAAAAAGCTTCAGAAGTTGAAACTTGCAGGCAAAGACGAAATGGAGAAAATTCTGCAAGAATATCGACCTGAATGAGCTGGTCTGATTGTATAGTTCAACGTTGCTGACGCGTAAAAGCGTGTCAATTGTGACTGAGGCGGGCATTTCCCTGTAAAGGAATGCCCGCTTTTCTATTTTTGGGCTTTACCGGCCCCCCCCGGTAAAGGTATATAGAAAAGATATGTTTTTTTCGATGTAACGATGTTACACTTTTTAACTTATCCGAACCACTCACATAAATCACGAAGGAGAGGGCGTCAATGAGCCAGAAACGCAGTGATGCTATTACTCAGGGTTTCGAAAGAACACCGCATCGGGCGCTACTGAAAGGAACGGGAGTTCCACAGCAGCAGATGGATAAACCTTTCATCGGGATCGCGTCCTCGTTTACCGATCTGATTCCCGGCCATACCGGGATGCGGGATCTGGAACGCTTTATCGAAAAAGGTGTGCACAGCGGCGGTGGCCACTCTTTCATTTTTGGCATCCCGGGTGTCTGCGACGGCATTGCCATGGGCCACAAGGGGATGCACTACTCCCTGCCGACCCGTGAGCTGATTGCCGACATGGTAGAGTCGATCGCCGAGGCACATCGTCTCGACGGTCTGGTACTGCTGACCAACTGCGACAAGATCACTCCTGGTATGTTGATGGCGGCGGCGCGACTCGACATTCCTTGCATCGTCGTCACCGCTGGACCGATGATGACTGGGTCCGGCCGGGAAGGGCGACGTTACTCCTTTGTGACCGACACCTTCGAGGCGATGGCCCAGTTCAAGGCCGGCGTGATCGATGAAAAAGAACTGAAAGTCTGTGAAGACCACGCCTGCCCGACGGCCGGTTCCTGTCAGGGTCTGTTTACGGCCAACACCATGGCCATTTTGACCGAAACCCTTGGCATGAGCCTGATGCGCTGCGGGACCTCTCTGGCGGTCTCTTCGATGAAGAAGCGTCTTGCTTTTGCCAGCGGCGAGCGGATTGTCGACCTGGTTCGCGAACAAATCACTCCGCGCCAGATCCTGACCAAAGAAGCGTTCGAAAACGCTATCCGCGTCGACCTGGCCCTCGGTGGCTCGACCAATACGGTTCTGCACCTCCTGTCAATTGCCCACGAAGCTGGAGTTGATCTACCTCTGGAGGACTTTGATCGTCTCGGTCGTGAAACGCCACAGCTCGCCTCGATGAACCCGGGCGGTATCCACTTCATGGAAGATCTGGATGCGGCCGGCGGTGTGCCGGCGGTGCTTTACCAGCTGCGCGACCAGATTGCAGATAACCCGACCCTGACCGGTCCGTCGATCAAGGAGATTATCTCCTGCGTGAAGTCGGTGGATGACGAGGTGGTGCATGATGTCGCCAGCCCGGTGCGGGCTGAAGGCGGCTTGGCCGTACTGTTCGGCAACCTGGCACCGAAAGGGGCTGTGGTCAAACAGTCCGGTGTTTCTGAAAAAATGATGACCTTTGAGGGTCGCGCACGTTGCTTTGACTCTGAGGAAGCGGCCATGGACGCCTTGATGGGCGGCCAGGTTGTGGCTGGCGACGTGGTCGTCATCCGTTACGAAGGGCCAAAAGGCGGCCCTGGTATGAGGGAGATGCTCGCCCCGACCGCTACCCTGATGGGTCTCGGTCTGGGCGACAGTGTCGCCTTGGTTACCGATGGGCGTTTCTCCGGCGGAACCCGTGGCCCGTGTATTGGCCATATTTCACCGGAGGCCGCAGAAGGCGGACCGATTGCGCTGGTTCAGGATGGCGACAAGGTTCTTCTCGATATTCCACAGCGTAAACTCGAACTGCTGGTGGATGAGGAAGAACTGGCGAAACGCCGGGCGAACTGGGTCGCTCCCGAACCGAAGATCAAAACCGGCTGGTTGGCGCGTTACGCCAAGGTCGTTACCTCCGCATATACGGGGGCGGTTTGCAAGGCTTGATTGAAAAGCCTCTTGATTCGCTAACTTCACCATAACGGCTGATTGTGGTGACAACGATAGATTGCAGGGAGATAGCTTGTGAAACTGACTGGATCAAAAATTTTACTTGAATGTCTGGCGCTTGAAGGGGTCGAGACGATTTTCGGTTACCCTGGCGGAACAGTCATCAATATCTACAATGACTTGATGGACTCTCCGGTCAAGCATGTTCTGACTCGTCATGAACAGGCGGCGGTACACGCCGCTGACGGCTATGCCCGGGCCACTGGCAAGGTTGGCGTTGCCCTCGCGACCAGTGGCCCCGGTGCCACTAACACTATTACCGGTATTGCGACCGCATATATGGACTCGATTCCGATGGTGGTGATCTCCGGTCAGGTGCCGACGCCGTTGATTGGTAATGATGCTTTTCAGGAAGCGGACATCATGGGCATCACCCGTCCGGTGACTAAGCACAATTACCTGGTACGGGACGTTAAGGAACTTCCCAAGATCATCAAACAGGCCTTTTATATCGCCCGGACCGGTCGGCCCGGCCCGGTCGTGGTTGACCTGCCAAAAGATGTGCAGATGGACGAGGCCACCTTCGAGTATCCCGATAAGGTGGAGTTGCGCGGCTACAAGCCGAACTACAGTGGCAACCTGCGCATGATCAAGAAGGCGGCCAGCATGATTCTGGCTGCGAAGAAGCCGGTCCTTTACGTAGGTGGCGGCGCCACACTTACCGACGCTCATGCTGAACTCATGGAGTTGGCTGAGTTGACCCAGGCGCCGGTGACCACCACCCTGATGGGTATGGCCAGCTTCCCGACGACGCATCCTTTGTCACTTGGTATGCTCGGCATGCATGGCACCTATTATGCCAATATGGCGGTGACTAACTCCGACCTGTTAATCGCTTTGGGCGCACGTTTCGATGACCGGGTCACCGGCAAGATTGCGACCTTTGCTCCCAACGCCAAGATCATTCATGTTGATATCGACCCGACGTCGATCAAGAAAAACGTGCGGGTTGACCTGCCGATCGTTGGTGATTTGCGTGATGTTCTCAAAAAGCTTCTCAAACAGTTGGGTGAGAAGGAGAACGAGGTCAAGACGACTGTTGACGGACTGCAGCCATGGCACGACGAAATCACCGAATGGCGCGAGAAGCATCCGATGTCTTACAAGGCATCCAAGTCGGTGATCAAGCCGCAGTACGTCATTGAAAAGCTACGTGAGCTGTCAAACGACGATGCGATTGTCACCACCGAAGTCGGCCAGCACCAGATGTGGGCCGCGCAGTTCTTCGATTTTATCCAGCCGCGGACCTTTCTGTCATCCGGTGGCCTCGGGACGATGGGCTACGGCCTGCCGGCGGCCCTGGGAGCCCAGGTGGCCTTCCCGAAGCGACAGGTGATCGACATCTCCGGTGACGGTTCTTTTCAGATGAACTCGCAAGAGTTGGCGACTCTGGTGCAGTATCGTTTGCCGGTCAAGATCGTCATCCTTAATAACAACTTCCTCGGCATGGTGCGCCAGTGGCAGCAGCTCTTCTTTGATAAGCGCTACAGCCAGACCTGCATGGAGCTGCCGATCGATTTTGTCAAGCTGGCCGAAGCCTACGGCGCGACCGGCCTACGGACCTCCAAGGTGGACGAGGTGGAGGATGTCATCAAGAAGGCTTTCGAGACTGACGGCCCGGTTATCATGGAGTTTAAGGTGGCCCGTGAGGAGAACGTGCTGCCGATGGTCCCGGCCGGAGCCGGCCTGAATGAGATGGTTCTGGGCTAATCGAGATCGTTCTCGCGTCTTGAGCACTTTGGCTAGAGTAAAATCAATCAACTCTTAGTGAGTTTTGGAGTAGAAAAAATGAGACATACCATTTCGGTTCTCGTTGAAAATGAATTCGGCGTGTTGTCACGGGTTTCCGGCCTGTTTTCCGGGCGAGGTTTTAATATTGAGAGCCTGTCTGTGGCACCGGCCCTTGATCCGACCATTTCGCGGATGACGATTGTCACCTCGGGTGACGACAATGTTCTGGAGCAGATTGTCAAGCAGCTCAACAAGCTTATCGACACCATCAAGATCATCGATTTCACCGGCGAAGACTTTGTCGAGCGGGAAATGGCGTTGGTCAAGATTGCTTGTGAAGATCGCAACCGTGCGGAAATACTCAGGATTTGCGATATTTTTCGTGGCAAGGTCGTCGACGTGACTCCGAAGAGCTACACCATGGAAGTGACCGGCGCGCCGGCCAAGATCGACGCTGTCATGAACCTGCTACAGCCGCTCGGCGTCAAAGAACTGGTACGTACCGGGCCAGTGGTCATTGGTCGCGGTCCGAAGGGCTGGAAATCGGCATAAGGGCTGATATGCAGATTGCAGAATAATAGTTGGCCGGACACCGCTGTTGTGGTATAAGTGTCCGCCGTTTAACAATTAAATTATGGAGGCAGCCTTCGGGTTGCCTCCATGATTTCATCAACAGGAAGCGACCCTGAATTTGAAAAACAAGCATCAAGCGATTGCCGTGGAGGGTTATCCCTTCATCGGCTTTTTTGCCTTTTTGACATTGCTGTTTGGCGTGCTGGACTGGACGTTACTGGCTCTGCCGCTTTTGGCCCTGACCCTGTTCAGTATCTACTTCTTCCGTAACCCGGAGCGACACATTCCCGAAGGGGAACAGCTTATTGTTGCACCGGCCGACGGCAAAGTCATATTTGCCGGCAAGGTCACGGAAGAGCGCTACTTCGGCGGCGCTGAAGTCTTTAAAATCAGCATTTTCATGAACGTGTTTAACGTACATGTAAACCGCGCGCCGCTGAGCGGCAAGGTGGTTGAGCAGTTTTACAATCGCGGTCAGTTCCTCAATGCGTCTCTCGACAAGGCCAGTCTGCAGAATGAGCAGGCTGGAATGCTGATGGAGACGACTGACGGTCAGCGCATCCTGTGCGTGCAGATCGCAGGGTTGATTGCCCGTCGAATCGTGACTTATCCGGTTGTCGATGATATGCTGGAGCGTGGTTGTCGCTATGGCCTGATCCGGTTTGGTTCTCGTGTTGATCTTTATCTGCCTGTCGAGACCGATATCCGTGTGATGCTGGGCGATCATACCGTCGGAGGGGAAACCGTGATGGGAGTTTTGTCATGAGTGACAAAGAACAATTACAAGACCGGCGTGAGGGTCTGCGTCGGGGCGTTTATATCCTACCGAACCTGATGACCACTGGTGGTTTATTCGCTGGTTTTTACGGAATTGTCGCGACAACCAAAGGCGACTATCAAATCGCCGCCTGGTTTATCCTGATCTCGGCTGTTTTTGACACCCTTGATGGCAAGGTGGCTCGTCTGACCGGAACCTGTAGCAAGTTCGGGGTCGAATATGATTCCTTGGCGGACCTGGTGGCATTCGGGGTTGCTCCCGGACTTCTGATGTATTCCTGGGCTTTGACATCCTTCGGTAAATTTGGTTGGCTGGCAGCTTTCCTCTATGTTGTTTGCGGCGCATTGCGCCTGGCGCGTTTCAACGTCCAGGTCGAAACTGTCGAGTCGAAGCGTTTTGTCGGTTTGCCTATTCCGGCCGCGGCCGGGATGGTGGCGTCCTGCGTTCTGCTGTTCTATCATTTGGGTGGTTCCGGTGATATCAAGAAGGTGTCGGTGCTTCTGCTGATCTACGTGCTCGCTTACCTGATGGTCAGCAATTTCAGTTACTACTCCTTCAAGGACCCGGAGCTGGTTAAACGGCAGCCGTTCAGCACCCTGGTGATTGCCATTATCTTCATCATTGTGGTGGTCGCTCAACCGGAAATTATGCTGTTCCTGATGGCGTCGGCCTTCATGGTTTCCGGGCCGATCGGCGCTGTGCTGAAGCATTTTCGCAAGCCGGCTGCGAAGGTCACCGCCGCAGAGAACGATGCTGCAGCCGGGATGTATTCTGCAAAAAAATAAGAGTTAAGCTTGACAAGCTTTCCGCTTTATTGTTTAACTTGCCTAAATTCTGAAAGCGTTGAAGAGGAGTAGTAGGGTCCCTCAAGCGTTCCAGAGAGCCGGTGGTTGCTGCAAACCGGTACGCTGAAACCTGAACTCGCCTCCGAGCTGTGGACGTGAACGGGCCTCTGGCCTGAGTAATTTCCACCGTGATCCTGCGAAAATGGAAACAATGAGGGCTCCGATCCATGGGGCCAAAACAGGGTGGTACCGCGAAGCGTAAGCTCTCGCCCCTGACCGGGGCGGGAGCTTTTTTATTTGTCTCATCCGCACAAACTTTATGGAAGGAGGTGGTCCCGTGGAAGGTGATCTAGATGGTCTACGAAATTGCAGTCTCGTACATGAACATTCCCTGTCCGGGCCACTCCGGACTCGATGTCCACTTCAGGACGGTTTGAGGAGAAAGCTATGAGTGAAATGAAAACGGTCAAAATTTTCGATACCACCTTGCGTGACGGCGAACAATCGCCGGGCGCCAGCATGAACATCGACGAGAAGTTGCGGATTGCCCACCAGCTTGAGAAGATGAACGTTGATATCATCGAGGCGGGCTTTCCGATTGCCTCGATCGGTGATTTTGAGGCTGTAAAGAAGATTGCCCAAACGATCAAGGGGCCGCAGATCGCCGGCCTGTGTCGCTCCAACGACAAGGACATCGACCGCGCCTGGGAGGCGCTGCAGTACGCGGGCGAAAGGGGGCGCATCCATACCTTCATTGCCACCTCTGATATCCACATGGAGCGCAAGCTGCAGATGGCGCCGGAGAAGGTGCTGGAAACCGCAGTCAAAGCGGTCAAGCGTGCCGCCGGCTATACCGCCAACGTTGAATTCTCCTGTGAAGACGCGGTGCGGACTCGGCTGCCGTTTCTGGCCCAGATGGTCGAGGCGGTAATCGACGCCGGTGCGACCACGGTCAATATCCCCGACACTGTCGGCTACGCGATTCCTTTCGAGTTCTTCAGCATCATCAAATACCTGAAGGACAATGTGCCGAATATCGACAAGGCCGTTATCTCAGTTCACTGTCACAACGATCTCGGCTTAGCGGTCGCCAACTCGCTCGCCGCGGTTCAGGCCGGAGCTGGTCAGGTGGAGTGCACCGTCAACGGTATCGGCGAACGGGCCGGTAACTGCTCGCTGGAAGAGGTGGTGATGGCGCTGCGTACCCGTTACGACATCATGCCATACACCACTGAAATTAAGACCGAACACATCTACGCGGCGAGCCGCTTACTTTCCACCATTACCGGTATCGTCGTTCAGCCAAACAAGGCGATCGTCGGCGCAAACGCCTTCGCCCACGAGGCGGGTATCCACCAGCATGGCGTGCTGATGGACAAGGAAACCTACGAGATCATGACCCCTGAGTCAATCGGCCTGAACCAGAACAAGCTGGTGCTCGGCAAGCACTCGGGGCGCCATGCCTTTATTGCCCGTCTCGAGGAACTCGGCTACGATCTGACGAAAGAGGACATCGAGAAGGCATTCGCACGGTTCAAGGATCTCGCCGACCAGAAGAAGGAGATCTTCGACGAGGACCTCGATGCGATCGTCGCCGATCAGGTGATTCGTATTGAAGAGAAGTACCGCCTGTTGCAGATGAACGTCACCTCTGGTTCGTTCGCGGCACCAACCGCCACGGTGCAGATGGAGGTTCTCGGCGAGGTGAAGAAGGCCGCAGTCCTCGGTGCCGGACCGGTCGATGCCACCTTCCAGGCGATCCGTAACCTGACTAACAGCGAGGCGGAATTGAAACAGTTTGCCGTTGGTGCCATCACCGGTGGGACCGACGCCCAAGGCGAGTGCACCGTGCGGCTGAATGAGAACGGACGCGAGGTGCTCGGCCAAGGGGCGGATGAGGACATCATCGTCGCCAGCGCCAAGGCCTACATTAACGCGCTGAACAAGATGGCCTCGGTGCTGGAACGGACCAGTGCAGTCACCATCTGATTCCCCGGTCGCCTGGTGCGGCGCGAGGTTTTTCATTGCAAAACAGGCGGCAGATCGGTAATCTTCGGTCTGCCGCTTTCATAAAACATCCAGGGCGCGGACCTGTTTAAGGTCACTGCCTGTTCAAGGAGAGATGCATGGGACAGACCACAGCTGAGAAGATTTTTGCCGCGCACCTGCGCGACGAACCTTTTGCGGGCACCAAAGTGCTTGACCTGGACCGGGTGCTTTGCCACGAGATTACCACCCCGATCGCCATAGCCGATCTGCAGTGGCGCGAGAAGGACCGTGTGTTCGACAACACCAAGATCAAGGCGGTGATCGATCACGTCACCCCGTCGAAAGACAGCAAGACCGCCCTGCAGGCGAAAATGCTGCGCGACTGGGCTCGTCGTCACGAGATCAAGGACTTCTTCGATGTTGGTCGTAATGGTGTCTGTCATGCGCTCTTTCCCGAGAAGGGTTTCATTCGTCCCGGCTTTACGGCAATTATGGGCGACTCGCACACCTGCACCCACGGTGCTTTCGGCGCCTTTGCCGCTGGCGTCGGTACGACCGACCTTGAAGTCGGTATTCTGAAAGGCGTCTGTGCCTTCCGTGAGCCGAAGACGATCCGCGTTAACCTGACAGGTGCTTTGAGCAAAGGCGTCTTCGCCAAAGACGTGATCCTCTACGTCATCGGTCAGCTCGGTGTCAACGGCGCGACCGACTGCGTAATCGAGTTCCACGGCCCAGTCGTCGAGGCGATGAGCATGGACGCGCGCATGACGCTCTGCAATATGGCGATCGAGGCCGGTGGCACCTGCGGTATCTGCCAGCCGGACATGACGACGGTGGAATACCTCTGGTCTTTCATCCAAGAGGAGTTCGCCAGCAAGGAGGCAGCCCTCGAAGCCTATCAGCAATGGTGCGCCGACGCCGACGCTGACTACGTCAAGGTCCTCGATTTCGATGTCAGCACGCTGATCCCACAGGTCACCTACGACTACAAGCCGGATTGCGTCAAGTCGGCTGCAGAGCTGAGCGGCACTCCGGTGGACCAGGTCTATATTGGCACTTGCACTAACGGTCGGATCGACGACCTGCGTGAAGCCGCCGCTATTCTGAAGGGCAATACCATTGCCGACACGGTGCGCGGTATCGTTTCGCCGGCGACGCCTGATATCTTCAAGCAGGCGCTCGATGAAGGGCTAATCCAGATCTTTATGAATGCCGGTTACTGTGTCACCAACCCGACCTGCGGCGCCTGCCTCGGCATGAGCAATGGCGTCTTGTCGGAAGGGGAGGTTTGCGCCTCGACCAGCAACCGGAACTTCAACGGTCGCATGGGTAAAGGCGGCATGGTTCACCTGATGAGCCCGGCCACCGCTGCGGCAACGTCCATCACCGGCGTGATCACCGACGCCCGGACCCTGTAGGAGGAGTTGACATGAAAAAAAGCTTTGGAGGCCCGGTGATCAGCCTTGACCGTGCCGATATCAATACCGACGAGATCATTCCCGCCAAGTACCTGACTGAGGCGACTAAAGAGGCATTGACACCCTACTGTCTCGAAGATCTCAAGCTGGAGGGCTTTGACCCGAAAGGTGAGAAGCTAGACAACGCCACGGTGATTATCACCCGTGAGAACTTTGGCTGCGGCTCCTCGCGTGAACATGCTCCCTGGGTGCTGGAAGTCAACGACATCCACACGGTTATCGCCGAGAGCTATGCTCGCATCTTCCGTCAGAACATGTTTAACTGCGGCATGCTGGCGATCGAACTACCTAAAAGCGACATCGATCAGTTGATGCTGCTGGAAAAAGACTCTGCTGGAACGATGCAGATTGACGTTAAACTCGACGAGCAGAGCATCAAAGCGACTGGCTCGGCTGGTGAAGCGACTTTCAGTTTTGAGATCAGCCCTTTTGACAAGGCTCTGGTCGAAGCAGGTGGCTGGGTCGAGTATGCGGATGCGCGTTACTAGAGATTGATTGTATAAATGAAGGAAAGGGCAGCCTGTAATAGGCTGCCCTTTTTTTTGTAGATAATCTCAACACGGAAGGGTCTTCTCTCCCCTGCGCTAAACGTTTTGCCTTGCTGGTTTTCATGAAATGGAATTGCCATTAAGATTAATATCGACTAAGATGACTATTTAATGGCTTTTGTTGTTAATGAAGGTGGCCTCTGATAAAGGGAAAAGTGATCGACTGTCCAGAACAAGCTGTACTGATAGTCTTAGCCGTTGGGAGGTAGAACCCATTGAACCCAATAACTAAAATCATCACCTATGCTCCGGCACTCCGCGCCTATATGAAAGGTGTTACGGAATTCAACTCGCGCAGTTACGAAAATGCCGTTGCATTGCTGGATAAATGTATGAAGCACCCCAGCTTCAATAATGAACTTGTCTATCAGCATTACGGGCAGGCCTTGTGTGCCCTCGGTCAACTCAATGAAGGCCACAGTTATTTACTCAAGGCTTGTAACTTATACGATGCCTCTGGGTGGGCGTTGCTGGACCGGCACGAACTCGAGTTGGCACAAGAGACTATTTCGACACTTCGAGAGATTTCCGAAAATACAGGGCTGGAAGTCAGTTCAGAGCTGCTGAATAAAACCCTGAAGATCGGCCCTGCAAAACGCAAAGAGGATCCAGAAACACGCAAAGAAGATTCAGAAACACAATGCCTCTCTTGATATCGTGTTGATTTTTCCATCAAGTTATAATTCAGAACAATCCATGAAAGTCACCCATGCCCGAAAAAACAACCGGCTCTTGCCTCTGTAAATCGGTCAAATACATTATCAACGAAGAGATCCAGTCGGTGGTGAACTGCCATTGCAACACCTGCAAGAAGATTACCGGCGGCGCTTTTGAAACCATTGCCGTGATCAGGGAAAAAAGTCTGGAGATTGTCGAGGGGGAGGGCGCGCTAAGCACTTACCAGATTAGCGAAAATGCCAGAAAACATTTCTGTGGCAACTGCGGAACTCCTATCTACAACCTGCACAAGAAATACCCGGGGCGCTGCATGGTCCAGATCGGTTCCCTTGATCAGCCCGGCCTAGTTGCTCCCGCCGTTAATATCTTCTGTGAAAGCATCCTCCCCTGGGTCAGGGAGATCGGGGTGCTTACCTGTTTCGAGCGGCTTCCTGAGAAATGATCTCGCTGTCTATCATTTAATCCAAATAGTCTGATATTCTATTGACAGTATACGATGTCTTGACTAGTATGCGGACGTCAACAATAACCAAAACGATAGGATATCCAGATGAAAATCTTGACCTCTCTGGTCGGTATGAGCCTCGCCCTGACACTGTTTGCCACTTCGTTGTTTGCCGAAACTTACGGTGCAGGCCTGACCCTTAAGGAGACCACTCTGGTATCGGCCATTCTGGAGAACCCGGATGATTACGTCGGCAAGACCCTTCAGGTCAAGGGCCTGATCGTCGATGTCTGTGCGACACGCGGCTGCTGGATGTACATTGCTGGCGACAAGCCGTTCCAGAAATTGCGCTTCAAAGTTACCGACGGCGACATGGTCTTCCCGATGACCGCACGCGGTAAGGAGGCTGCTGTCGAAGGGATCCTGCAGAAGTTCGTACTCACCAAGGAGCAGGTGCTCGCTCGCAAGAACCATCACGCCGAAGAGACCGGCGAGCCGTTTGATCCGGCCAGCGTGACCTCTGGGGAAACCTTCTTCCAGCTTCGTGGCTTGGGTGCAGAGATCGAGGACAAGTAGTCTCCCTCCATGAGTCTGCGCAAGCTATCACATGCCCTGCACCGTGATGCCGGTTACCTCTGTATTGGCCTGACTCTGCTCTATGCGCTTTCCGGTATCGCGGTTAATCATCTTCGTGACTGGAATCCCAGTTACAAGGTGGTCCGTGTTACCAGCCAGGTCGCTCCGAGCAATTACCGGGGTGTTTTGAGTGAGGCGATGGTGTTCGACCTGTTGCGGCAGATCGGCGAGCCGACGACCTACGACAATATCTTCCAGTCAGACCCGACCAGCGTGATGGTGTTTGTCGAAGGACGCGTCATCGAATTTGACTTACCGAGCGGCCAGGTGCTGCATGAGCAGGTCGAACCACGCGCGTTTTGGCACGCGATCAACTATCTTCACCTCAATCACCCCAAAAAAGCCTGGACCTGGGTCGCCGATATCTACGCTGGCGGCCTGATCCTGCTCGCCTTGACCGGTTTGCTGCTCCTGCCGCGAGGCAAGATGCGGCGACGCTGCTTTATCCTGACGATCGCCGGGTGTCTGATCCCGGTTTTCCCCTTGCTGTTCTATTATTGATCCTGTAACAGTAAAAGCATGTCTGCTGAGTTTCTCTGTTAACCCCGACTGCGGGGTTTTGGAATGAAGCTCTCCTGATCACGGTCGGTCGCCATGAAAAAACGCTACATCTATGCCCTGATGTTCGGGGTCCCCGGATTCTTTATAGCCCTGTTGGTCGCCTTGGCGGTATTCGGCGCCGTGGCCGGCGGGATGTGGCTTTTCATGTTCGGTGATGATCCCTGGCCGGAAGCAGTCGTTCGGCTGATGCCGCTCTTTTTCGGAATCGTGTTGCTGGCGGTATGGACGCTGGTGGTGATTCAGGGTTTTCTCCTTGGGAAAAGACACGAAGCGGAAGCGGAGTTTAACCGGAAGCATCTGACGATTGCTGTCGTGCTGACCGTCGTGCCGATTCTACTGATACTGCTACAGCAGTGGAGTGTTGGCAATCTCGGGCCGAAATCGGACGGGGAACTCTGCAGTGATTTCTGCCTTGAGCGAGGTTATAATGGCAGCGGCATGCCGCCGCGCAACAGTGATGACCGCAGTTGTTACTGCCTTGATGACAATGGTCATGAAATGATCCGGATACCGATTGTCGACATTCCTGTCGATAGCAAATAATCGCTCAATCACAAATACAAAAGCCACCGACATGCGTGTCGGTGGCTTTTATCATGGCCAGCGCTTCCCCCTCAGGTTTCCTCAATTTGGGAAGGAGGGGCAATTTGACTTATCAATCAGTCTACATGTTCCTCGACATACGCCTTGATTGCGACTTCGTCCGCCTCGATGACCGAACAGCGGGCCGGTTTATCTTCAATACCGTCCAGACTGGCCGGGCGTTGGGGTTTCTGGCCAATCGCTTTTTCCACGGCTTGATCAAACTTGGCGGGATGGGCTGTTGCCAGGCAGATGACCGGAGCATCGTCCAACTGCAGGTCGCGGGCGGCGCAGACGCCGACAGCGGTGTGCGGGTCAAGGGTGTAGCCGGTTTCGGCATGGAAGCTGCGGATGGTTTCAACGGTACGCTCATCGTTGACGGTTGCCGCGAGGAACTCATCTGCAATCCGATATTTCAAAGGCTGCGGGAACTGCAGGGCGCCGCTTTCTTGAAAGGTCGCCATGACGTTGCGTACCATGCCCGGGTTCTCGTCGTAGAGGTAGAACAGGTAGCGCTCGAAGTTGCTGGCGATCTGGATGTCCATCGAGGGTGAGTAGGTCGGGTTGACCTCGCTGATCGAGTAATCGCCAGCTGTGATGAAACGGCTCAGGATATCGTTGGCGTTGGTGGCCAGCACCAGACGACGGATCGGCAGGCCCATGCGCTTGGCAATATAGCCGGCAAAGATGTCGCCGAAGTTGCCGGTCGGTACGGAGAAGTAGACCTCGCGTTCGCCCGTTTCCTTGCTGACCTGGGCCCAGGCATAAAAGTAGTAGACCACCTGCGCCAGAACCCGCGCCCAGTTGATGGAATTGACCGCACCGAGCGCAAACTCCCGCTTGAACTCCAGATCATTGAAGATCTGCTTGACGATGCTCTGGCAGTCGTCGAAAGTGCCGTCCACTGCCAGGTTGAAGACGTTTTCTTCCGTGACTGTGGTCATCTGCAGTTCCTGAATCGGCGAGACCTTTTTGAGCGGATGCAGGATAAAGATGTTGATGTTCTGTTTGCCACGCACGCCGTAAATGGCGGCGCTGCCGGTGTCGCCTGAAGTGGCGCCGATGATATTCATCTTCTCGCCGCGCTCGGCGAGAAGGTACTCAAACAGGTTGCCGAGCAGTTGCAGGGCGACATCCTTAAAGGCGAGCGTCGGACCGTGGAAGAGCTCGAGGATATACACGCCATCTTTCTTCACCACTGGGGTCACAGCGGGATGGGTGAAGCTGGCGTAGGAGCGGTCAATCAGCTCTTTAAGGTCCGCGGCTGGGATGTCCGTCGCGTAACGGGAGATGATCTGGAACGCCAGCTCAGGGTAGGTCAGGTCTGCCAGAGCGTCCAGCTCATGGTCCGCAAGCACCGGAATCTCTTCCGGTAGCAGCAGACCGCCATCTTCGGCCAGGCCCATCATGACGGCATCCTTAAACGGAATGCCACGAACTTCTCCACGGGTGCTCATGTATTTCATTGATGTTCTTCTCCGGTTGTGGTGTGCCGGCGCATCTTAGCAAAAAGGCCGTTAACCCTGCAAGGTTTAACGGCCTTTTTGAGTGATGCGTGACGAGTAACCCGTGGCGCGTGACAAGAAAGATCAGGATTAACACCCGCCACACGTCACTAATAAAAAAGCCGGGCTTCTCAGCCCGGCCTATTTATTTATTCACTCTTTTGAGCGTCAACCACGGCGACCGCGGCCATGTTGACGATGTCGGCGACGTCGTCACCACGCTGCAGCACGTGGACCGGTTTCTTCATGCCCATCAGGATCGGGCCGACCGCCTCGGCACCGCCCAGCTTGTTGAGCAGCTTGTAGGAGATGTTGCCCGACTGCAGGTCGGGAAAGATGAAGACGTTGGCATCGCCCTTGAGTTTGGAGAAGGGGTACTGCTTCTCAACCAGATCGGGATCGAGCGCGACGTTGGCCTGGATATCGCCGTCGATAATCAAGTCGGGGTCTGCGGCCTTGACCATGGCTGTAGCTTTTTGGACCTTGACGGTCAGTGGGTGCATGGCGCTACCGAAGTTGGAGAAGGAGAGCATCGCCACCCGCGGTTCGACATCGAAATGACGGGCCTGTTGGGCCGTCAGAATTGCGCATTCCGCCAGTTCTTCGGGGGTCGGTTCGATGGTCACCGTGGTGTCAGCGAAGAAGACCGCTTCTTTTTTTGTGACCATCATATACATGCCGTGCACCTTGGAGAGACCTGGCTTGCGGCCGATAATCTCCAGGGCGGGGCGAATGGTTTCCGGATAGTGATGGTTGATGCCTGAGAGGAGGGCATCGGCGTCGCCCTGTTGCATCATCATGGCGCCAAAGTAGTTGCGGTTACGTGTCATGGTCCGGTGCGCTTCGGCAAGAGTGACACCCTTACGCTGACGCATCTCGAAAAAGGCTTGGGTGTACTGCTCGGCCATCTCGTTATTGCTCGGGTTAATAATGGTGACGCCCTCAAGGTCGAGGTTGAGTTCGGCGATCTTGGCGTGGATTTCTTCTTCTTCGCCAATCAGGATCGGTTCGGCAATGCCTTCGTCAACGATGATCTGGGCGGCGCGCAGGATCTTCTCTTCATCACCTTCTGGGAAAACGATACGTTTCGGGTTGGCCTTGGCCTTGTTGATCAGAACGCGCATGATTTCTTTGGAACGACCCTGCAACGATTCCAGATGCTCGACGTATTTAGCCATATCTTCAATCGGACGGCGGGCTACACCTGAATCCATGGCAGCTTGCGCAACGGCCGGGGCAACATGCAGCAAAACGCGCGGATCAAAAGGCTTCGGAATGACGTACTCACGGCCGAATGTGATTGCTTCACCGGCATAAGCCTTGCGTACCGAATCGGGCACGTCTTCCTTGGCCAGTTCGGCAAGCGCCTTGACCGCCGCCAGTTTCATCTCATCGTTGATCGCACTGGCGTGGGTATCGAGGGCACCGCGGAACAGGAAGGGGAAACAGAGCACGTTGTTGACCTGGTTGTTGTAGTCGGAACGGCCGGTGCCGATTATGACGTCCCCACGCACCTCTTTGGCTTCAGGCGGGGTGATTTCAGGGTCGGGGTTGGCCATGGCGAAGACAATCGGGTCTTTGGCCATTGAGCGCAACATATCTTTTGTCAAAGCACCTTTGGCCGAGACCCCGAAGAAGATGTCGGCGCCTTTCATGGCGTCTTCAAGAGTGCGGGCTTCAGTGTCGGCAGCGAGACGCTCTTTGTACTCATTCATGCCGTTCGTGCGCCCTTTGTAGATGACTCCTTTGGTGTCGCACAGGATGACATTGTTCGGGTCGATGCCCATGGTTATGGCGAGGTTGGCACAGGCGATGCCGGCGGCACCGGCACCGTTGACGACAATTTTGACGTCAGCGACATTTTTCTTGACGATTTCAAGAGCGTTGAGCATACCGGCGGCCGAGATGATTGCGGTACCGTGCTGGTCGTCGTGGAAGACCGGGATACTCATGATTTTTTTGAGCTCTTCCTCAATGTAGAAGCATTCCGGACCCTTGATGTCTTCAAGATTGATACCGCCGAAAGTCGGTTCAAGCAGTTTGACCGTGCGGATCAATTCGTCAGAGTCCTTGGTGTCTAATTCAATATCAAAGACATCAACGTCGGCAAAACTCTTGAACAGGACGCCTTTCCCTTCCATAACCGGTTTGCCAGCGAGGGCGCCAATGTCACCGAGGCCGAGAACCGCAGTGCCGTTGGACACCACCGCCACGAGGTTGCCTTTTGCGGTATACTCGTACGCGTCGTTCGGATTCTTTTCGATTTCCAGACAGGGCTCAGCGACACCCGGACTGTAGGCCAGTGACAGGTCGCGACTGGTTGCACAGGGCTTGGTGGTGATGACTTCGATTTTCCCCTTGCGGCCTGTGCTGTGATAGTCTAAAGCTTCCTGGCGTTTCGACATGATTTTTTAACCTCCCTGGCTTCCTGCGCTGGAAACCGTGACTGATGACTTCACCCACAACAGGTGTGATGTGGTGTTTTATGATTTTTCTGACAGTAAAATATTTTAGTTAGAGTAAAAGCGTTGTAATGCCGTAGCAGGCATTCTGTCAAGGAAAATATTATCTTAAACCTGTTACAGTCAGATAGAAAGAGCAATCGTCGTATCAACAGCTCAGGACCGTGACAAGCATTTAGAGTATGTTAATCTTACCAAAAATAACAGTGTTTTCAGTGGAGTCAAGGCGGATCGCCTGTTGGTGCACTTGTCTGATCCGATGCGAACGTGGCGATCATCGACGTGTTGGGCGATTTTTGATATTTCTTGTGTGATAACACTTTGAAGATGTAGCTTTTGCCCGGGTATGGGAGTTGTTGTAATGATTCATCGGATTGGTGTCCTGTCGGATACGCACCTGGCTGCGACCGGAGATGCGCTGGCTTTTTTGGCAGACCTGGATGAAGGGGCGTTTGCAGGCGTGGAGATGATTTTGCACGCTGGGGATGTGGTCGAAGCGGATGTTCTCCAGGCGTTTACCCGCTGCCCGGTGTTGGCGGTGCGTGGCAATATGGATCCTGTTACGCCTAGCCTCCCGGGAAAGCGCGTGATAGAGGTCGGTAATGCCCGAATCGGTCTGATGCATGGCTGGGGTGCTTCCTATGATCTGGAAGACAGGTTGCTGAAAGAGTTCCATGGTGCCGATCTGGATGTTCTGATCTACGGTCACAGCCACCGACCGGTCTGCTATCAACGCAACGGCATCCTGCTGTTCAATCCGGGCAGTGCCACCGACCGACGTAACATGCCGTACCACAGCGTCGGCATTCTTGAAATAGGTGCTGAAATTAATGGGAGTATTATTCGACTGGATTGATGAGAGAGGCATTAAAAGTCATTATCTGCCGCGGATAAAATCTGATATTTAAGTCATAATCAGAGAATTATGGCCGCTGATGTACGCTGATTTTCGCTGATAAATCAAAAGCTGAAAATCAGGTTTTCGAATTCAAAGTCTTTTAACAAAAAAACAGGATTGTTGTTGTTGACTTAGATTTTATCCGCGAAAATCAGCGTGCATCAGCGGCTAAAAAAGATTTTGACTTTGACTAACCATCAGATTTGATCAGATTGTATCTGCGGCTAAACAAACTTAAGTTTTGCTTTTGACATTGTTCATTTGAGGTGGATTTATGAAAAGACTTTGGGCTCCCTGGCGGATGGAATATTTGCGGTCGATCGGTGCAGACGAGTGTGTTTTCTGTCTCGGTGATGACCCGGCAGAGGATCGGTCACGGCTGGTGCTGTTTCGTGGCGAGCACAGTTTTATCATCATGAATCGATACCCTTATTCGAACGGTCACCTCATGGTGGCACCCTACCGACATCTGGCCGATCCGGCTGGATTGGCGCCGGAAGAGGCGCTGGAAATGCACCGGCTAACCATTGCCTGCCAGACGACGCTACGTTCCTGTTGCGGCGCCCAGGGGTTCAATCTCGGCATGAATATCGGCGAAGCGGCCGGGGCCGGCATTGCTGAACATATTCATCAGCACATTGTGCCACGTTGGTGCGGTGACACTAACTTTATGCCGATCTTCGCGGATGTGCGGGTCATTCCCGAGCACCTTGACGAAACCTGGCAGCAACTCAGCGAGTGCTTTGCACGGTTTTCGTTGTAATCTCTTCTTAAAGGCCCTAGAATTAATCCGTTTATTGATATGTCTGTTGATTGAAACACTGTGTAGTGTGAGCACAGGCTCGGTGATGGATGTCGGCTCCTGTTTTGTGTCTCGCGCTGTGCGTCTCCAAGGTTGCTTTTATGTGGGAATTATTTGTTAAGGGCGGTTATCTGATGTACCCGATCGCCCTCTGTTCGATTATCGCGCTCGCTATTTTTCTCGAACGTCTTTGGACCTATAATCGAGTGATCCGTGAGATTCGCTCCCTGGCTCATCGGGTTGAGCCGCTGGCGGCGAAGGACCGACTCGATGAGGCAACGACAGCTTGCCATCAATCTGAGACACCAATCGCTGCCATTTTTCTGTCAGCGTTGCGCGCTGCCGGCCGTTCCCGTGAGCAGGTCAAGGCGGTCGTCGAAGAGACTGGGCGTCGTGAAGCTGTGCCACTGCAGCGGTTTCTGCCTTTGCTGTCGACCATCGCTACCGTGGCTCCCTTGATGGGCCTGCTTGGTACGGTGCTCGGTATGATTCGCGCGTTCAACGTGATCGCCATGCAGGGGATGGGTACCCCGGCAACGCTTGGTGGTGGAATCTCCGAGGCATTGATTACTACAGCCTCTGGCATGACAGTCGCTATTCCGGTCATTCTGGCTCATCGTTATCTGTCCGGTCGTCTCGAGCGTTTGGTCATCGAGATGGAAGAATATTCTTTGCGTCTGGTTGATCTGCTGGGGGAGTAAATGTCGTTTCTGCGCAAACAACCAGATGTGCCGCGCGTCGATCTGACGCCGATGGTTGACGTGGTTTTCCTGTTGTTGATCTTCTTCATGATCTCCACGACCTTCATCGAGACACCGGGACTTTCGATCAATCTGCCGGAATCTTCGGCAGAGGCGATTGACCGCGCGCCGGAGGAGTTGAAAATCTTTCTCTCCCGTGAGGGGGATATCTATTACGGTGAACGACTGCTGTCGCTCCGTGAATTCGAGGCGTTGCTCGACGAAGGCCGCGAAGTTGCTGACCGGACGACCTTCCTGCTGATGGCCGATGAGAAGTCCGAGCACGGCCAAGTCGTGACCCTGATGGATATGGCCCGCGAGGCCGGCTACCTGAAGCTGGCAATTGCGACTGAACAGAAACCCTTAAAGGGTAAGGAATAGAGTGATGAAACGAACCATAGCAATTCTCACCGGCGGTGGCGACTGCCCTGGTTTGAATGCCGTCATTCGGGCGGTGGTGCGCAGTGCGGTGCTGCAGCATGACTGGCGGGTCATCGGCATCGAGGACGGTTTTGACGGTTTGGTTGGTACACCGCGTTGGCGCGAGCTTGACCCGGCCGCGGTGCGCGGAATTCTGCCGCGCGGCGGTACGATTCTGGGGACAAGCAATCGTGGCAATCCGCTCGCCTACCCGGTGACGAAAGATGGCGAATCCCGGCTTGTCGATGTGTCGGATGAAGTTGTCGAGAATTTTCACGCGCTTGGCGCCGACGCCCTGATCGCGGTAGGCGGCGACGGGACCCTGAAAATCGCTCGCACCCTGCAGGACAAGGGGATGCCAATGGTCGGTATCCCCAAAACGATTGATAACGATTTGCGCTGTACAGATGTGACCTTTGGTTATAATACGGCTGTCGGTGTCGTCACTGAAGCGCTCGATCGGCTGCATACAACAGCCGAAAGTCATCATCGTGTGATGGTCGTCGAAGTGATGGGGCGCGATGCTGGCTGGATCGCGCTGGAATCAGGGCTGGCCGGTTCGGCTGATGTGATTCTTCTCCCGGAAATTCCTTTTCAACTCGATGCCGTCTTCGGTTCAATTCAACGCCGCCGTGAGCATGGCAGTCGGTTCTCCATCATCGTCGTCTCTGAAGGGGCTTTCCCGGCCGAAGGGCAGAAAGTTGTCCAGTTAAGTGCCGAGGCGAATTTGGGCGTAGAACGACTCGGTGGCATCGGTCAGTTTGTTGCTGGAGAGATTTCTCAGCAGCTCGGTATCGAAACCCGGGTCGTGGTGTTGGGTCATGTGCAGCGTGGTGGGACTCCATCCCCCTTTGACCGTATTCTCGGTTCCCGTTTCGGGATCAGGGCCGTCGATCTGATTGCTGCTGAAAAGTATGGTCGCATGGTGGCCCTGCGCGGTCGTCAGGTGGTCGATGTGGAAATCAGCGACGCTGTCGACAGCTTGAACTTGGTTGACCCTGATGGTGAGCTGGCTGGCGCAGCGGAAGCTTTGGGTATTTGCCTCGGTCGATAAACGATCATTTCAGTGGATCGGGACAGTGAATTGGATATTTTATGTTGTAAAAACGTACCTGCACGCAGACTCCTGGGAAAAGGTTTCTGTGAGCTCAATGCCGGATGATGGAGGGTTGTGTGAGTGATCTGACTGAAAATGTTGTGGGTGAGAACCGCGAGGGTGAAAAGCGCCGGGTCCTGATCTACACGATTGCAGGTATGGTCCTCGGTGTCATGGCGCCGCTGGGCTGGATTTTCTTGCATCTGATTCTATTCTGGAAGACGGGCGAAGGCCTGGTTGATCAGGTGGTTGATGATATTGTCCGCACCCCGCAACAGGTGGCTCTTTACCTCTACATGTGTCTTGGTACCGCTGGTGTTCTCGGGTTCTTCGGTTTTTTCATCGGTCGTTCCACACAGCAAATTCTCAATCGAGCGCGCAAGCTCGACCAGTTGAATCATGAGATCGACGAACAAAAAGCAGTTTTTGAGCGACGTTTTTGTGATCTTGACGGCAGCATCAAGAATTTCCACACGATCAATACCGACCTGCAAAAATCGATCGATCGTGACGAGGTGATTCGGCTAGCGGCCAACGGTCTCCATGAAGTCATCGGTTTCGACCGTGTCAATATCCTGATGATCGATGAGGCGAGGACGAAGATGACCTTCGCTGTTAGTCGGGGCGTGAAGGTCGAGGTGTCTGAGGGAGGCGTGTTCCTGCCGATGGATGAGCGGTCTGGCTGCATCTTCAAAGCCGTGCGCGACCGTCAGGTGATCCTGGTTGAGGATCTTCGTAATATGCCAAAGGATTACCGTTTGCAGCCGCCGTTCGACACCATCCCGCAAATCCGCTCGCGCAGTTTTATTCTCTGTCCGATTGTGGTGCGCGACACTGCGATCGGATTACTGGCGGTCGACAATAAGTACAAGCACAGACCGCTGGATGATACCGATGCTGATACCGTCAAACTGTTCGCTGACCAGGTGTCGGCGTCGCTGACCAAGATCAACCTGCTCGAGATGATGGGTGGACTGACAGGGCAGCTGGATCAGACCTTCAGCGACTTCCTGCGTTACCGGGACGAACATGCCAATCTGATCCAGTCGTTGCTGGATGAGGCCCGGTCTACCAGCAATGCGACCTCCGATATCTCCGGTGGCGCCGGGGTGATCCAGGAGGCGGTCGAGGCGACTCTCTCTTCGGTCGGCCAGATTTCAGTATCGATTGACCAAGTATCCGGCAGCCTGAATCTTCTCAATGATTTCATCGAAAAATCGGTCTCGTCGATGACCGAGATTCGCTATACGGTCAATGCCGTTGAGGAGAGCGGCGAGCGCTCCTATGCCATGTCGGAGGCCGTTAAGGTCAAGGCGGAAGATGGTGTCAATGCGGTGAGCCAGGTTCTTGACGGTATGCAGGGGATTGAAAGTTCGGTCGTTCAGGCCGAAGAGGTAATTTCACGGCTGTCCGGCAAAAGCGCTGAGATCGGCAATATTACCTCGGTCATCACCGACATCACCCAGAAAACGAGCCTGCTGGCACTGAATGCAGCAATCATCGCTTCCCAGGCCGGCGAACATGGACGCTCCTTCGCGGTGGTCGCCGACGAAATTCGCGCCCTGGCTCAGGAATCTGCGACGTCAACCGAAGAGATCAACCGCATTATTGAAGAGATTCAGACTTTTGTTAAAACCAGCGTGGATCATATCGGTTCTACGCGCCAGATGGTTGATGACAGTGTCGAGCAAGGTAAGGTGATGGCTGATTCCCTCCAGCAGATTTTTGACAGTTCCGTGTCGGCGATGGAGATGTCTAACGATATCCGCAAGTCGAATGAGGAAATCTCAGGGGCGATCGACTCGGTGACCCGCTCGATCGAGGAACTGAACGAGATGTCGACTCAGGCATCGAATGCGTCGCGCGAAGAGTCCCAGGGCGCCAAGAGCATTGTCATTGCGGTTGAAAATGTCAAATCAATGACTGAAGATATGGTCGCTGCGACCCATAAGCAGGTAGAGAGTACCCGGCAGATCGATACGGCTGTGGATCGGGTCGCCGACCTTGCCAACCGGATTTTCGACGAAATGGATGAGCGCCGGGTGGGGAGTCGCGAGGTCATCGACGATCTGCAGCGGGTCCAGCGAGGTGAAGCGTAGGAGAACATTGAAAATTCACCAGAGACAACAGCAATAAAAAACGGCCCGTGAAGCAGGGCCGTTTTTTATTGCTACAGGCTATATGTCGATAAACGTGTCTTCAGTCTCCAGTTTTTTCTGGCTTCAGCCACGTATGGTCTTCATCCCGGGCAGGACGAATCGCCTGGGTCGGACAGACATCGCGGCCTGGGCAATCGTGCCGGCGGCAAGGCTCCACGTGGATCGTGACGTCAGTGCCGCTGATCCGGTCGGCAATTTTTTCTTCCAGATGTTCGGTGATTTGGTGTGCCTCTTCAACGGAGAGGTGCTTGCAGACGGTCATGTGAAAATCGATCAGCTTCTGTGAACCAGCGCGCCGCGTGCGCAGGTTGTGGTAGCCAAACAGCTCGTGTTTATGATCGGCAATCAGTTGTTCGATCTGGTTCTGAATGTCGGCCGGGAGCTGCTCGTCGAGGATATCTCCCAGACCTTTTCGGAGCAGTTTGACGGCCTCGATAATAATGTAGATGGCGACCAGGAGCGACATGGCCGGATCGATCCAGGCGATGTCGGTCAGGGTCAGAATGATCAGCCCGGCCAGCAGGGCGAGGTTGGTGTAGACATCCATTGCAAAGTGCAGGGAATCAGCTTCCAGAGCGGAAGAATCGGTCTGTTTGGCGACCCGCTTCAGGTAACGGCTGATCAGCCAGGAGGCGACCAGACTGACTGTCATGACGGCGATACCGCCGACAGGTTTCGCCACTTGGGCACCCTGCATGATTCGCTGCACGGCTTCGTAGATGATCCAGCCGCCGGAACCGGCAATGACCAGGGCCTGGAACAGGGTCGCCAGAGTTTCGAACTTGCCATGGCCGTAAGGGTGTTTATCATCTGCCGGTTGTTCGGCGTGGTGGATCGCGGCAAAGTTCACCCCGGACATCAGGATGTCGAGCAAGGAATCGACCGCAGAGGTCAGAACGGCAAGGCTGCCGGTCAGCAAGCCGGCCACCAGCTTGAGCAACGCCAGGGAGACGGCGGTCAGTACCGAAAAACGGGCTGCGGTAATTTTGGCTGAAGCAGGCATATCGTAACCGGTGCATGATTAATGTCTGAAATCGAAACTGACCAACCTCGATAGAGCAGCACAGTGCGAGGTCTGGCTGGTTGCTTGCTTGCTGCAGATCAGAGAGGAACTTCGTCCCGCCAGGCGAGAAACCCGTCGCCTTCGATCGCCCAGAAATCTTCAATCCGCTGTTGGTAGAAGTCGCGCTCTGCACAACAGGTCCGAATGATGTCCGCCTGTTCGGAGGTTACCAGGTCATGGCTGGCGAGGAAGCTGTAGAAGGCCGCAACTCCGTCGAGAATCAGGGCGAGCTCACCGATATTTGGCTCGAGGTTTTTAACAATATACCAGTGTCCCGCAAAGCGGCGCACATGGCTGCCGTCCAGCTGTAGCAGGTTGTCGCGACATTCGGCAATGACAAATTCGCGCAGAAAATAATCGATGCCGTGACAGAAGCGGCCGATATCAGCGGGTTCCAGGTCGGTCTGCTGTGTCATGATCGAGAAAAACGTGCGTATCATGGTGATACAGAGCGCGTCGACCCGCATTTCGTCATCCAGAGAGGTGATGTCAAATTGCTCAGGGGTTACGCGGCTCAGATCGAGTGGATTTTGCGGGGTTTCAGTCATGAACGGCGGTCTCCATCTTATGGGGATGCAATCCACACTAAGATAATCGACTGTTCCGTGTGATGCAACCGGCAAACAGCGGTTTGTCTATTTACAGATTTAGGGTCATTTTGTTAACATAACATCTGTAAAGAGTGCTTTTGGTACGGCCCTGCAACAGGGTCGTTTTTTTAGAAGCAAAACCGGCTGCGCGATATGGGACTCTGCTGTTTTGTGACGCGCGTCCTGAACCCCGAGCCACGTACCTGATTGAGATCTATGGCAAAAAGCACTCCCATGATGCGGCAGTACCTGGAAATCAAATCGGATTACCCGGATGCGATCCTGTTTTTCCGCTTGGGCGATTTTTACGAAATGTTCATGGACGATGCCGTTGAGGCGTCGCGGATACTGGATATTACCCTGACGTCACGCAACAAGGGAGCTGCCGAAGAGGTTCCGTTGTGTGGCATCCCCTATCATAGCTGCCAACCCTATATTGCCAAACTGGTCCAGGCTGGACGCAAAGTGGCGATCTGCGAGCAGGTCGAAGATCCCAGACAGGCGAAGGGGATTGTCCGGCGCGAGGTCGTTCGTGTCGTGACGCCAGGCCTGGTGGTGGACACTGACACCCTCGACCCGCGCAGCAATAACTACCTGCTGGCGCTGGGGCCGGCCGGTGATGAACGTTGGGGACTGGCATTTGTTGATATCACGACCGGTGAGTTCCGCACGACTGAACTGGAAGGGCTCGAACCTTTGTCCGGGGAGCTGGCCTCGCGTAACCCCACCGAGGTGCTGCTGCCTGAAGGGGAGCAGGGCGACCTGCTGGCGCGACAGCTCGATGCCACGCTTCGACCTCTGGTGGTCAACCGGGTCCCCGATTGGGTGTTTGCCGAGGACCGGGCCGGACAGTTGCTGAATACCTTCTTCCCCGCCGGTTCTCTGGAGGCGTTCGGGTGCAAAGGGCTACCCGGTGCCATCGGTGCCGCCGGTGCTCTGCTGCATTATCTGGAGGAGACCCAGAAGGGGACCTTGTCACACCTGCAGCCGTTGCAAACCTACCAGGCCCACGACTTCATGGTTCTGGACGATTTTACCCGGCGTAATCTTGAATTGACCGGAACGTTGCATGACGGTCGTCGCAAGGGGTCGCTGCTCGGTGTGATGGATCGCACAGTGACGGCCATGGGCGCGCGGAAGCTGCGGCACTGGATGACGCACCCGCTGATCGATCTGTTGGCGATTCAGGGTCGCCACGCTGCCGTTGAAGAACTGGTCGGCGCCAGCCTGCTGCGTGACGAGCTGCGTTCGCTGATTGACGGGATTTATGATCTTGAGCGACTCAATGCACGCATCGCTCTGGCGACGGCCAACGCCAAAGACCTGGTGGCGCTACGCAGTTCCTTGCAGAAGTTACCTGAGCTGCTCGAGCAGATGGGGGTGTGTGCCGACCCATTGCTTGCCCGCCTGCGGAGCGAAATCGATCCGTTGCCTGACCTGGTTACATTGGTCGATACCGCGATTGTCGATGACCCGCCGTTCGTGTTGCGAGAAGGCGGTCTGATCCGCGAAGGGTATCACGCGGAGTTGGATGAGTTGCGCTCGATCAGCCGTGAAGGCAAAGGCTGGATCGCACGACTGGAGCAGGAGGAGAAAGAGCGCACCGGTATTCCGTCTCTGAAGGTTCGTTTCAACAAGGTGTTTGGCTATTATATCGAAGTGACACGCAGCCACCTGGATCGCGTACCCGAAGATTACGAGCGCAAGCAGACCCTTGCCAACGCGGAGCGCTATATTACCCCGGCGTTGAAGGAGTATGAGCAGAAGGTTCTGACGGCGGAAGAGCAGGTGGTGGTGATCGAGTACGATCTGTTTCAGACGGTCCGGGGCCAGGTTGCGTCCCAAGGCAGTCGCATTCAGGAGACCGCCGACCGGCTGGCCACTCTGGATATTCTGCTCGGTTTTGCTGAACTGGCCCATGAACGCAATTACTGCAGGCCGGTGATGGATGAATCGACCTCCCTCTCGATTGAAGAGGGGCGTCACCCTGTCATCGAAACCATGGACCTCGGCGAGCGCTTTGTACCGAATGACGTCGAGATGGATACCGCCGACAACCAGATTCTGGTGATCACAGGACCGAACATGGCGGGCAAATCAACCTTCATGCGCCAGGTAGCTCTGATCTGCCTGATGGCCCAGGTTGGCAGTATGGTGCCGGCCCGTTCGGCGCGGATCGGCCTGGTCGACCGCATCTTCACCCGGGTTGGTGCCAGCGACAATCTGGCGCGTGGTCAGTCGACCTTCATGGTGGAGATGACCGAAACAGCTAAAATTCTCAACCATGCGACGGATCGCAGCCTGATCGTTTTGGATGAAATCGGCCGGGGAACCTCGACTTTCGACGGCATCAGCATCGCCTGGTCAGTCGCCGAATACCTGCACGATCATCCTTCGGTGGCGGCTCGCACTCTGTTTGCAACCCATTACCACGAGCTGACTGAGCTCGGTTTGACCCGCTCGCGCGTGAAAAATTATAATGTCGCGGTCAAAGAGTGGGACGACCAAATTATTTTTCTGCGTCGGATCGTGAAGGGTGGCGCCAGCCACTCCTATGGCATCCAGGTGGCGCGCCTGGCTGGCTTGCCACAGGACGTCATTGACCGTGCTAAAGAAGTGCTACGCAACCTTGAAAGTGGGGAATTTGAAGCGGGCTCGCCTCGCTTGGCTCGTTCCCTGCGCGTGTCAACTGCTGAAGAACAGCCACAGCTCGGACTGTTCGACCAGGCCGACGATTCTTTACGCAACCGCCTGTCCGAGGTCGACGTGTCGGTGCTGACGCCTCTCGAAGCCTTGAACCTACTTGATGAATTGAAGAAACTGGCATAAATGTGATGCGCATATTTTTGAAACTTTCTGTTTGCCTGGTGCTGCTTTTTTTGGCACTGCCTGCTGTTGGTGCCTCCGGTCCGGAGGCGTCCTACCAGGAAGCGCGTGATGCCTATTACGCTTTGCAGAACTCGGCTCGCAAGCAGCTCTACCGGGACCAGTGGCAGAAAGTGCTGAGCCGGTTTGAACATGTGCAAGAGCGTTACCCCGATTCTGCGCGGGCTGATGATGCCCTGTTCATGCGAGCCAAGACCATGGCTCAGCTCTATAAAATCAGTCGTTTGAAAAAAGACGCCGCTGATGCCGTTGCCCTGTACCGCGACATGGGACTGCATCATCCTGGTAGTTCTCTGACGGATGATGCCCTGCTGCATGCCGGCACGCTCCTGGAGGAGATTCTGGGGAAACGTTCGGAGGCCTGGCGCGTCTATCGACAGCTGGTCGACACCTACCCCGATGGGGACATGGCCGGCCAGGCCAAACGGCGTCTGAAACGCCTGGCAGCTTTTGCCCCCGCGCCGCCAAAGCAGACGGCTGTTATCAGCAGTCGCGCTGAGGAAAGTCCTGCGACTGTTGCAGCGAAAAGCTCTCCGGCGGTTAGCGGGAGAATTCAGCTTGCAGCCGTGCGCTTCTGGTCGAACCCTGGCTACACGCGCATTGTGCTCGACCTGTCGGGAGAAGGTGAGTTTACAACGCATTTTCTGCCCGCCGAGCCGGCGGAGGGTGCCCCGCCCCGCCTTTACCTCGATATCTCGGCAGCAGAACTCGGCCCGGGCATGTCCGCCCCGACGATTGTCGATGATGGTTTGCTGCAACAAGTCCGGACCGGCCAGCCGCGCGAAGGAACTGTGAGGGTCGTGCTCGACCTGGAGAGCGTGCATGACTACACGGTCTTCCCGCTGGGCGACCCTTTCCGGATTGTTGTTGATATTTCCGGCCGGAAAGAGGCCGCGTCGATTGCTGCTGCGCCGCAGTCACCACCGATCCCTGCCGCGCAGCCTTCGGCTTCCGTCGGCAAGGATGAGATTGCCAAGGTTCTGGAACAGGCTCCGCGCGATCAGGCGAAACTGCATATCCCAGAGGCCCCCGCTTCGTCACGTTTGCGCCGGATTGTTGTCGATGCCGGGCACGGCGGACGAGACCCCGGTGCAGTCGGCCCCGGTGGAACCTATGAAAAAACGATCACGCTCGCGCTTGCCAAGCGGCTGGCCAAGAAACTGGAGGCATCGCTCGGCTGTGAAGTGATCCTGACCCGTAGTCGAGATGTCTACCTGCCGCTGGAGGAACGGACTGCGATTGCCAACAAGGTCGGCGCTGACCTGTTCATCTCCCTGCACGCGAATGCCAACAAGAGCAGTAAACCATACGGGGTGGAAACCTATTACCTGAACTTTTCCAAGAACGACAAGGCTGCCGCTTTGGCTGCACGGGAAAACGGGACCTCGCTTAAGGAGGTCTCCGATCTCGAATTGATCCTGTTTGACTTGATGGCCAATGCCAAGATCAATGAATCGAGTCGACTGGCGGCTGAAATTCAGAAAGGCCTGGTCTCGGGACTGAGTCGCCATTACAGCAAGGTTAAGGATATGGGTGTCCGGCAAGGCCCCTTTTATGTTCTGCTGGGAGCAACCATGCCCTCGGTGCTGATCGAAGCGGCGTTCATCAGCAACCCTCGTGAAGAGAAACGCTTGATCAGCGGGACCTACCAGGAGCGGACCGCCGACGCGATTGCCAAGGCGGTCAGACACTATGCCGAAAACAACAAACTGGTTGCAGTCAAATAAGTCGATGTCACTATTAGACCCTGAAAATTTTTTCGCTACCGAACTGATGGTGGCCGGAGACAAGAGTTTCAACTCGCGGCGTGACAGCCTGCTTGAAACGGCTAAACGTTTTCTGGCCCATCACCGTGAGCAGTGTCAGGAGTTGCACAATCAGGGCGCGAGTGGTGCAGAGGTCGTTACTTGCATCACCGAAATGACCGACACCCTGATCCAGAGCTTGTATCAATGTCTGGTAGCAGATGCCGATTTCGGACGTTATACCAGCTCGGCTGTAATCGCTCTCGGTGGTTACGGTCGGCGTGAATTGAATCCCTTGTCCGATGTCGACCTGATGTTTTTCTGCAGTGACAATGACCGCGACCAGGCTGACCTGGTGGCTGAACGGATGCTCTACCTGCTGTGGGATCTTGGCCTTGATGTCGGCTACAGTGTGCGTACATCCCGTGATTGCCTCACCTTGGCGGGGCAGGATCTGACCATCCGGACGGCACTACTTGACGCGCGCCTGATTGTGGGCGATGAAGATCTTTACCGGGAGTTCGAACGTCAGGTCTTCCCCCAGATCATCGGTAAGAATACTCAGGCTTTTTTGAAAAAAAAGTTCGAAGAACACCAGACCCGGGTGACCAAGTTCGGTTCGACCGTTTACATGCTTGAACCGAACATCAAAGAAGGCGAAGGGGGTCTGCGTGATCTTCACACTGCGCTCTGGATGGCACGGGTCAAGTACAAGGCTGGGAACTTGCGCGACTTGGTCATCAAGGGTGTTTTGAGTGAGCAGGAGGTGGAAGATTTCAGGGAAGCGCTCAGCTATCTATGGCGGATTCGCAACGAACTGCATTACCTGTCGAAGCGTAAAAATGAACAGTTGCATTTCGATCAACAGGAGGCGATTGCCCGTTTTCTCGGTTACCGGGACACGCGTAAGGCCCAGGCTGTCGAGCAGTTCATGCAGGACTTTTACGCGCAAGCGACCCGAATCGAACATCTCTCGACGACCTTGATCAACCGTGTCTGGCAGTCGAGTGATGTTCCGTCCCGTATTTTTGGTTACCTGTCGCGGCGGCCTGCCGGCGATGACTTTTTTATCTACCAGGGAGAGCTCAAGGCGTCTCGCAAGGCCTTGTTTCAGGATCGCCCCGAGGCGATGATGGAGGCCTTTTTAACGGCCAAGCGGCAGGGTGTTCATCTGAGCGGAGTACTCAAGGGCCAGATACGCGACAATCTGAATCTGGTCAACGATGCCTTTCGCCGTTCACGCAAGGTGTCCAAGATGTTTCTGGAGATTTTGCGTACGCCAGGAGGGATTTTTGAAACCTTGCAGGACATGCATCATCTTCAGTTCCTGAATCGTTATATTCCCGAGTTCAAACGCATCTTCTGCCAGGTCCAGCATGATGCCTACCATGTTTATACGGTCGACATTCACACTCTGTTTGCCATCGGCGAGATTGAAAAACTCTGGGAGGGGGGGTATGCCGAGGACAGGCCGCTGCTGACGAGCGTTGCTGATGATGTTGAAAAACGCGGGTTGCTGATGCTTGCGGTGCTGTTTCACGATATCGGTAAGGGTGAGGGCAAAGACCATAGCAACAAGGGCGCCGATATGGTTCCCAAGATCGCCAGGCGTCTGAATCTCAACCGTGAGGACAGCCAGCGGCTTGAGTTCCTGGTGCGTCAGCATCTCGACATGGTACATATCTCCCAACGGCGAGATCTGCATGATGATCGTTTGATACGTGACTTTGCACAGACCATGGGGATGACAGAAAACCTGAAGATGCTCTACCTGCTGACATTCGCTGATCTCAGGGCGGTTGGCCCTGATGTCTGGAGCGAGTGGAAGGGGTTTTTGCTGCAGGAACTCTACGAAAAGACTTATGACGCCATGGAGCGTGGCAACTTTATGCGCGACATGCGCTCCGAGAGAGTCCGCAACCGCAAGCGCAAAGTCGTGGCCGCTCTTGCAGAGGAGTTCGGCGAACGGGTTGTCAAGGGTCACATGCGTACGATGGGGCTGCGCTACCTGCTCACGCACCGGTCGTGGGAGATTGCTCCACATGTGCGTCTGGAGCTACAGCGTGGTGCCAGCACTCTCGCGCTGGAAGTGAACCACAATGTCGAGAACGAATATACCAGCCTGACTATTTCGACACTGGATGTCGTCGGTTTGTTCAGTATGATTACAGGCGTCCTTGCTGCCAACAGTGTGAATATCCTCGGCGCCCAGATTTATACACGGACTAACGGCATGGCCCTGGACCTGCTCCATGTCAATCGCCCGCTCGGTGGCATTATCGACGATCCGGCGAAGTGGGATCGGGTGAGAGCCGAACTGTCCGGTGTCATTGAAGGCCGCATTCCGCTTGATGATCTGATCGAAAAACGCCAGCAGTCGAGTGGCCTGACTCTGAAGAAACTGCCGCAATACCCGAGCCGGATTGAGTTCGACAACGAGATCTCCGTCGAACATACCGTGATTGATATTTTTGCCCATGACAAGGTGGGTCTGCTTTACTACATCAGCCGTACCCTTTCTGAGGTCGGTTTGTACATTCACGTCGCCAAGATCTCCACCAAAGTCGACCAGGTGGCTGACACCTTCTATGTGAAGGACATCTTCGGCCAGAAGGTCCGTGACGACATCAAACTGGAAGAAGTCCGCAACAGGTTGCTGGAAGCAATCGACTAGGGATGGAGTGAGGGTTGCATGTTCAGAAACGAATCCTCCCTTCAATCTCTTCCCGCCAGGGCCAATTAAGCATGGATATCTATCTCGACCTGTTCATGAACTATATTGCCATCGAGCGTGGTCTGGCAAAGAACACGCTTGAGGCCTATGGACGAGACCTGCGTCGATACCTCGAGTTCCTGGCAAAGCAGGACATTGCTGCATTGGAACAGGTTACGTCTCCCGTCGTGGTGCGTTTTCTGGTGGCTCTCAAGCAGGCGGGATTGTCTTCTCGCAGCCAGTCGCGTGCTCTGGCAGCCGTACGAGTGTTTCATCGTTTCCTGCTGCGGGAAAAACATGTCTCTCAGGATCCGACCCGTCAGGTCGCGGTGCCACGCAGTATGTCGGCTCTGCCGCACACTCTGTCGCCGGTCGAAGTAGAACGTCTGCTGGCCAGTCCGAAAGGAGATGGCACTCTGGCCTGCCGTGACCGGGCGATGCTGGAAGTGCTGTATGCGACCGGACTGCGCGTGTCGGAACTGGTGTCCCTGAAGATCAGTGATCTGCAGCTTGACGTCGGTTATCTGACGGCTTTCGGGAAACGCAGCAAGCAGCGGATTGTGCCGCTTGGCGAGATGGCTGTGCGTTCGCTCGGCCACTATCTCGATGCAGCGCGGCCGCAGCTCGATCGGCAGCGCAACTCGCCCTATGTTTTTCTGAATCGCTCCGGGGAGGGCTTGACACGCCAAGGCTTCTGGAAGATGATAAAGCGCCGCGCAACGGAGGCCGGGGTCGTCCGCAAGATCAGCCCTCACGTTCTGCGGCATTCGTTTGCCACACATCTGCTCGACAACGGGGCTGACCTGCGTTCAGTGCAGGCGATGCTGGGGCATGCCGACATCTCGACCACGCAGATTTATACCCACGTAACCCGAGAGAGGCTGCGGAAGCTGCATGCGGAGCATCATCCGCGGGGATAATGATTAAATGATGGTTTGCGATTTTACCACGGAGTTCACGGCGAACACGGTGGGTTCAACCATATGATTTACTTACTGCCCTCCGCGTCTCCAGCGAGCAGTGCGAGCGGGTGGTAAGGTTTTTTAAATAACTGTCCTTTCGGACGAAGGTTTAGGGTACTGATATGAAACAGATTATTTTGCTCGGTGACGGCATGGCCGATGAGCCGATGGAGCAATTAGGTGGCCTGACTCCGCTGGAGAAGGCCAAAACGCCGAATATGGATGCTTTGGCCCAGGCTGGAGTCCTGGGGGTTGCCGAAACGGTCCCTCAAGGTTTTCACCCAGGTTCCGATGTCGCCAACCTGTCGGTGTTCGGTTATGACCCCGCCAGCTGCTATTCCGGTCGCTCGCCACTGGAAGCGGCCAGTATGGGGGTCGAACTGGCTCCGGAAGACGTCGCCTTTCGACTCAACCTGGTGACGCTGGAGGTCCAGCATGGTGATATTTACATGCAGGATTTCTCAGCCGACCATATCTCCAGTGAAGAGGCTGCGGAGTTGATCGCCTGCCTTCAGGAGGAGTTGGGTAACGACGAGTTTCAGTTTTATCCGGGGGTTTCTTACCGTCATCTGATGGTGTGGCGTGGTGGCCGGGATCAGTTTCACCTGACGCCTCCCCACGATCTGACCGGACAGAGCATCCGCGATCATTTGCCGCGCAGCGCAGAGGCGAACCCGATCGTCCAGATCGTCAACTCTGCCCAGATGCTGTTTAACCGGCACCCGGTCAACCAGAAGCGTGTTGCGGCAGGGAAGCTGCCCGCCAACTCAATCTGGCTGTGGGGGCAGGGCCGTCGTCCGCAGATGCCCACCCTGCAGGAGCAGTATGGTTTGGAAGGCGCAGTCATTTCGGCGGTTGACCTGATCAAAGGCATCGGCATTTACGCCGGTCTCGAGGTCATCAATGTGCCGGGCGCGACCGGCTATGTAGATACCAATTATCTCGGTAAGGCCGAAGCGGCTCTTAAGGCGCTGGAACAACTTGATTTTGTCTATGTGCATGTCGAGGCTCCGGATGAAGCTGGTCACGCCGGCAATCTGGAAGACAAGATCATGGCGATCGAAAAGTTTGACCAGGATGTCGTTGGAACCATCCGCGAAGGAATCGGCCGGTTCGGTGATTACCGGATCGCTGTTCTGCCTGATCACCCGACCCCGCTGCGGCTGATGACGCACACGCGGGATGCCGTACCTTTTATTCTCTATGGCTCGGCTGGGGAGTTTGCCCCGGTGGGAGCTCCGACCGGCTACTCCGAGAAGGAAGCCCGCGCAACGGGTGTTGTCCTTGATCCGGGGCACCTTCTGATGAAGAGCCTGGTGAAGGGGACGATTTAGTCCCAATCAGCACGTAGCGAGTTTTATGCCTTCTGTCGAATTCATCAAATTAGAACGTCCGGAGCGGGCGGTGATCCTGTGCGAGCTGGCGGAAGAGTTCTTCCAGAAAAATCAGCGGGTGGTGATCGTCGTTCAGGATGACAATCAAGGTGTGACTCTGGATCGCTTCATGTGGACCTGGAGTAAAGGCTCGTTTGTCCCGCATGTCTACGACAATGGCGCCATTGATTGCATCGATGAGCCGGTTGTGATTACGACCCGCGAGGAAAATCGTAATGGTGCCCGGGTTTTGATCCAGGGGCGGCCCTGTCCAATTGGTTTTGTGCGTCAGTTTGAGCAGGTGATTGATTTCGCGGAGGTTTACGACGACGCCTTGGCGCAGCAGTCGCGGGATCGCTACAAAGTCTGCCGGGAAATGGGATTCCATGTCAGTTTGCGTTAACCGGGGTGGCCATGAGAGTCGGCTCCGGCTGGCATCAACCCCGACCCTTGAACAGGAAATCTGCCTTGCGCCAGAGTGCCTGGGGGCGCTTGCCGCCTGGCAGGCGCGTGTCGGTGAAATTCTGACGGTGGAAGGACCGGACCAAACGGCGTATCGGGTCAGACTGGTGGTCTTGACTGAGACCGAGGCACGCTGTGTTCCCTTTGAACGCCTTCGCCAGACCCCGGAAAGCACTCTTTCCATCGACATCTACCAGGCCCTGCCGGACAAGGAATGCTTTGAACTGGTTCTGCAGAAGCTGACGGAGCTGGGGGTGTCCCGGATAGTCCCGATGCAGACGTCGCACTCTTTGTCGTTGGCTGAGCACGACGCCGGCCAGAAAAAATCACACCGCTGGCCCGATATCCTGTTACGGGCTGCCCGTCAATGTCGCCGCGCCATGTTTCCTGAGCTCCACGAAATTGTCCCATTTGAAGAAGCTCTGCAGATGGCAGGCCAGGCTGAACTGGCCCTGATGCTGTATGAAGGGGAGGCGCGCTGGACTCTGGATGAGGGGGTCGGCAACTATAAACCGAACAGTGTCGCTCTGATGGTCGGTCCGGAAGGTGGTTTCAGCGAAGCGGAACGGGATGCCGCTCAGAGCGCAGGCGTTCTGCCGGTCAGCCTCGGCCCACGGATCCTGCGTACGGAGACCGCCGCGATTGTTGCTGCTGCCATCGTGCAGAACCGGGTTGGGGATCTACGTTAATTATTCGCTTGTTTCTTTCTCCATTGAGGGGAGATGGTGACCAATTCAGGGACATCCCCCTCACCTCAATCCTCTCCCGCCAGGGGAGAGGAGGTTTTTTGTGATTTTTTTAGCTCTTTTCTTTAAATAAATTTGGTTACTTTATGATTCTCAAAAACCTTTGCATCATCCTGGTTGAACCTCGAGGACCCCGCAATGTCGGTTCGGTGGCCCGGGCTATGGCGAACTTCGGGCTGCACGACTTGCGCCTGGTGCAACCGCAAACCGACCACTTGCAGGAAGAAGCTCGGCAGATGGCGGTCAAGGCCGGCGGGATTCTCGAGAACGCCAAGCTCTTTCCCGATCTGCAGTCAGCACTTGAGGGCTGTCACTGTTCGTATGGGACCACCCGTCGACTTGGTAAATACCGGGTCGACATCCTCAATCCTGATGATGCTGCTCTGCAGTTACTGCCGTTGCTCGAAGGCGGCCGGATTGCGATGGTGTTTGGTCGGGAAGATAAGGGGCTGAAGACGGAGGAGGTCGATCTCTGTCAACGCCTGATTACGATTCCCACCGATGACAATCTGCCATCCATGAACCTAGCTCAATCGGTCGGCATCTGTTTGTACGAAACATATCGTCAACTCGGGCGTTCGCAAGGCAAGACCACGGAAGTTAAAACGTTGGCTGACCTTGATGAGGTCGAGGCGATGTTTGAGCACATGCGGCACACCTTTTTGGATATTGATTACCTGAATCCGCAAAACCCGGAACACATCCTGCGGACCTATCGTCGCCTGCTCGGTCGGGCTGGACTGGACCCACGCGAAGTCAGAGCCTTGCGCGGCCTGCTCAGCAGTATTGACTGGGTTGCAAGTGAACAGCGTCGCCTGGCCGGTGAGGGGAGTGACGATGAAGATACCTAGGGAAGAACAGCTGCCGAACGGTCTGCTGATTACATTTCTGGACGAAACCAACCGTTACTTTGGCGACTATCACAGGGTCTGCCTGCGGGTTGTCATGCGCGTTGACCTGCGGGTTGCAGCAGCGGCTTCTGAAGATACAGAGTTCTGGTCCGAGGTGCATGATGCTCTCGGTAACGACTTCAAGATCGAAAAGAGCCTGGTGCGAATGGGTGTGCCCGGCGCCGAGGTTGAAGCAACAGTCTCAGCCCTGACAGACGAATTCCTGACGGCCGCCAACGACTATATGGCCCGCCCCGATTATCCGAAGCGTCTCGCGCAGGTGGAGATGGATAAACACAAGAAGGTCGTCCGGTTTTTTTGAAACAATCAGTTTTATTATAAAACCCCTCTCCCTTGGCGGGAGAGGACTTGAGATGGTCATCTGCTTTTATGATTGAACTTCAGATTGAAAAATTGACCCATGGGGGTCGCGGCATGGGGCGTCTGGATGGCAAGGCGGTTTTCGTGCCTTTGACGTGTCCGGGAGACCAGGTGCGGTGTCGGGTGACGCGCGACAAGGGCCGCTTTGCCGAAGCTGAACTGGTCGAAGTCCTTGAGGCGTCACCACAACGGCGCGTGCCTCCATGTCCTTTATTTGGCCAGTGCGGCGGTTGTCAGTGGCAGCACCTGCCTTACGCTCAGCAAGCTGAATGGAAAAGTCTGATTTTCGGGGAGCTGCTGACTCGCCAGCAGATTGCTTCAGTGGACCAGATTGGGCCGATTCTCGCAGCTCCGCATGAGTTCGCTTACCGCAACCGGGTTCAGTTTAAGTGCCACGCGACGGACTCTGGCGTCGTACTCGGTTTTTATCGGTCCGGCAGCCATTTCGTGGTCGACGCTGAACAGTGCATGCTGGTTGCCAATCCGATTCAGTCGACCCTTGTGTTCTTGCGCAAGGCGCTGACCTCCGTACCTGTGCAGGGGGCGATCCCTCAGATTGATGTCGGCTGCGATGCGGCTGGCGTGGTTGAGGTCATTCTGCATGCCTTGCCCGATGCCGCGGCAAAGCTGCGTCCCTGGTTATCCGAGACCGCGCAGCAGGGTGGATTCAACGCTTTTCTGCAGAGCGGTCGCAAACAGTCCTTGCAGACGGTGCGCGAGACAGCAGTCATGTCGCACCAGGTCGGTAGTGACCCTGTGACTCTGCAGGCCGGACCGGGATGTTTTACCCAGGTAAACCCGGACCAGAACAGCCGGATGGTTGATCATGTTCTGGCTCTGGCCGATCTGCAGGGGCAGGAGCGGGTCCTGGACCTGTTCTGTGGAATTGGCAACTTCAGCCTGCCGCTGGCTCGGCAGGCCGGCGAGGTGGTCGGTGTTGAGGATTATGCCCCCTCCATTGCGTCTGCTCGCAAAAATGCTACAAACAACGGAATTAACAATGCCCGGTTTTTTGCGGGAGACGCTCGGGGTGCTGCCCTGAAGCACCAGGGCGAGCGTCCCTTTGATCTGGTCGTTCTCGATCCGCCGCGGAGCGGCTGCTATGCTGTGATGAAGGAGCTGCAGCAGGTCAAGCCGGAGCGGGTCATCTATGTGTCCTGTGATCCGGCAACCCTGTCCAGAGATCTCCAGCTGATGGTTCGTAACGGCTATGCCGTCGTGCAGAGCCAGCCGATCGATTTGTTCCCTCAAACCTGGCATATCGAAAGCGTGTCTCTGCTGCAGAGACAGGGTTGACACCGATTTTTTGCTTGCTTTTCGCGGCTGTTCCTGCTACATATTTCGAACATCTTTTATGCTTTACAAAAAGGTGGGCTTCACGGCTCGCTTTTTTTATTGGTTAAAAATACATGGCGACCGATTTTTTGACGCAAATACAGGCAATGGTTGACCCGATTCTTGAAGATTTCGGACTCGAGTGTGTCGAGATCGAGTTTAAGCGGGAGACACAAGGCCAGGTCCTGCGTATTTTTATTGATAAAGAAGGTGGTGTGAATCTCGACGACTGCGCTAGCGTCAGTCGGGAACTGGGAGCTGTCCTTGAGATAGACGACCCGGTGCCCGGTGCCTATCGGCTCGAAGTTTCTTCGCCGGGACTTGATCGGCCGTTGAAAACACCCCGTGACTTTGAACGTTTTGCCGGACAGCCGGTCACGATCAAGATGGTGATAATGCTTGATCCTGACCAACGCGGTCACAGCAGAAAGACCTTTAAGGGGACTCTGCTGGGAATGGCGGACGACAGCGTGCGCGTTGAACAAAGCGACAAGAAAGGAGGGGAAGTTCTCCTCCCGTTAGCAGATATATCTAAGGCTCACCTAGAGCCCGAATTTTAACCAAAGACAACGTCGGACGGCCATGGTTGGTCGTTCGTTATCCAGGGGGCTTGAATGGATAATATCAACCTCAATCACATCATCGATCAGGTCGTCAAGGACAAGGGCATTGATCGCGATGTCCTGGTCGAGGCTCTCGAGGCTGCAGTCCTGTCGGCGGCTAACAAGAAGTACCGCAACACCAGAGACCTTGAGGCCCATTTCAATGATGAACTCGGCGAAGTAGAAGTCTTCGAGTTTGTGACGGTCGTTGAAGATGTGGAAAACTCTTACCAGGAGATCGACCTGGGGGAAGCGCGTGAAATTGACCCTGACGTTGAAGTCAACGACTCCCTCGGCATGAAACTGGATGCGAGCAATTTCAGTCGAATTGCTGCCCAGACGGCCAAACAGGTTATTATCCAGAAGGTGCGTGAAGCCGAGCGTGAAGGTGTCTTCAACGAGTTCAAAGACCGTCTTGGTGAGCTGGTTAACGGGATTGTCCGTCGCTACGAGCGTGGTGATCTGATTATCGACCTGGGCAGGACTGAAGCCTTGCTGCCGCATCGTGAGCAGGTGCCGCGTGAAAACTATCGTCAGGGCGACCGGGTTCGAGCCTACATCTCAGATGTGCGGACTGCAACCAAGGGGCCGCAGGTTATCCTTTCGAGAACACATGAGGGGCTGATTGCCGAGCTCTTCAGGTTGGAAGTTCCCGAAATGGCTGAAGGGCTTGTTGAGATCAAAGCCGTGGCACGTGAACCGGGCAGCCGCGCCAAGATTGCCGTGGTGTCCCACGACCCCGACATCGATCCGATTGGCGCTTGTGTCGGCATGCGTGGTTCTCGTGTTCAGAATGTGGTCTCGGAACTGCGTGGCGAAAAAATTGATATCATTTCCTGGACGCCGGACATCGCACGCTTTGCCTGTGCAGCCCTGGCTCCGGCCGACGTGACCCGAGTTTACGTCGATAATGAAGAAGAATCTCTGGAAATTATCGTCCCGGATGATCAGCTCTCCCTGGCGATTGGTAAGAAGGGGCAGAATGTTCGGTTGGCCGCCAGACTGGCTGGCTGGAAAATCGATATCATGAGTGAAACCCGCGCTGCCGAGGCGGAGCTCGATGAGCTGACTTCGACCGGTGAGGATGCTGCTGACGAGGCCGCCGAGGCCGCTGCGCCGACGTTGACTCGCGACTTGCCGGCCAAGGAAGCGATCGCGCTGGTTCAGGAGGCTGCAGATGTTGAAACGCTGCAGATCTGGATCGGCGGAGAGAGTCGCGTCACGGTGTTGCGCGCTTCTGAAGCACGTCAGGAGGAATTAGCTGCTGTCGAGACCTCTGAGGTTGTTGCTGAGGATGTCGAAGCTGCCGTTGATGATGACGAAGCCGCCGTTGAAGGCGACGAGGATTGACGTTTGGGCCGAGGTAAGGCGCAAAGGACTTGTCTGGCGTGTCGTCAGGTGATGGATCAGACCGAACTGGTTCGCTTCGTCTGTGCACCGGATGATCAGGTTCTGGTTGATTACCGACACCGTCTGCCCGGGCGCGGCGCATATGCCTGCCCCGAACGGAACTGTCTGGAACAGGTTGTTCAGAAACGCTTGTTCAATCGGGCATTTCGCAAGGAATGCCATCCGGTCAGCATGGAAAACCTGGCCGATGCTCTGCGGAAGGCTTTATTGACGCGGATGACCAGCCTGTTGGGAATGGCGCGCAAGGCGGGGCTCTCTGTTTTCGGAAGTAGCGCCGTGTTGGCTGCGTTTGATCGGACAAATGCACCGCTGCTGGTTGTTTTTGCGGCAGACATTTCAGCTGGAGTGGCTGCGAAGGTTGACCGCAAGGCGGGGCACCATGGGGCCGAACGTTTGACCCTGTTTGACAAAGAGGAACTCGGGCGGATACTGGGGCGGTCTGAATGCAGCGTGTTCGCATTGACTGACGAAGCGCTGGTCGAAGCTTTCCTGCTTGAATGGAAAAGGTATTGCCGGATTTTAGGGGAGAATTGATGTCAAAGATTCGTGTGTACGACTTGGCTAAGCAACTTGGCCTGGAAAACAAGGAACTGGTCGACAAGCTCGTTGAAGCGGGCGTCGAAGGCAAAACGCACATGAGCGTTCTGGACGAGGCGGATGTCCGCAAGTTCGAAGAGTTCAGCAGTGCGCCCAAGCCTGAAGTCGCTTCACCTGAGGTGGAAGTTCAGGAGAAACGTCTTGGCTCCGGCCTGATCCGCAGGCGCAGCAAGGTCAAGAAAGCTGATGTCGAAGCTCCGCCGGTTGAAGAACCGGTCGTGACTGAAGCTCCTGTGGCGGTTGAGGAAGCTCCGGCGGCCCCCGTGGAATCCCCTGTTGAGGAAGCTCCGGCGACTCCCCCCGAAAAAGCTGCAGAGCCGGTTGAAGATGTTGCCGCTGAGCCGCAGCCGGAAGTCGAGGACGCATCGGTCACGAAGCCGGCTGCTGAAGAGATTGCTGAGGAGGCTGCGGATGTCGCCGTTCCCACAGCCGAGCCTGCTTCTGAATCTGAGGCGCAGCCGAAGGTTGAAGCGAAGGCTGCCCCTGCATCCGGGAAGAAGCCGGCGCCAAAAGCCAAGAGCTCGGGAACACAGGCGAAGATTCTCGGACGTGTAGAGTTGCCCAAACAAGCTCCGCCGCAAGCGCGGCGCAAGCCTGCCGCAGGTGCAGCTAAACGTCCCGACCGTCCCGACCGTCCCGCCCGTCCTGCCAGACCGCAGCGACCCAGCGTGCCTAATGTGGCGACTATTGCGCCGCCGCCGTCACCGGATGCTCTCGGTAAGGAGAGCCGCAACAAGAAAAAGAAGAAGGGCACCAAGGGCGATTTTGCTGGCGGCGATGGCCGTCCCGCACGGCGTAAGGATAAGCGCGAAGTCTACGAGCCGGACCGCAACGAACGCTACCGCAAGGGACGCAAAGCCAACCGTCCGGCCAAGAAGACCGAAATCACGGTGTCCAAGGCGATCAAGCGTAAGATTCGTATCAGTGATGTGATCACTGTGGGCGAGCTGGCCAAGCGGATGGGCGTTAAGGCCAACGACCTGATCAAGGAGCTGATGGCCCAGGGCCAGATGGTCACCATCAATCATCCTCTCGATTTCGAGACAGCGGCTCTGCTCGCATCGGAGTTCCAGTACGAAGTCGAGAATGTCGCGTTCGATGAGGAAACCATCCTGGCGCACTCAGATATTGAGATCACCGAGGAGACTCCGGAGCAGTTGAAGGGGCGACCGCCGGTCGTCACCATCATGGGCCACGTTGACCATGGTAAAACCAGCCTGCTCGATGCGATCCGCGAAGCGAATGTCACGGAAGGTGAGGCTGGCGGGATTACCCAGCACATCGGTGCTTACGATGTGGACATAAACGGTCGCAAAATCACTTTCCTCGATACGCCTGGCCATGAGGCCTTTACTTCGATGCGTGCTCGCGGTGCCCAGGTGACTGACATCGTCATCCTGGTTGTTGCCGCTGACGACGGGGTGATGCCTCAGACCAAGGAAGCAGTCAACCACTCGCGGGATGCCGGTGTGCCAATGATCGTGGCTGTCAACAAGATTGACAAGCCGGGCGCCAACCCCGATCGCGTCAAGCAGGAGCTCTCTGAATTAGGTCTGCTTCCCGAAGATTGGGGCGGCGAAACCATCTTTGTCGAGGTCTCTGCGAAAGAGCACACTAATCTCGAGCAGCTGCTCGAGATGGTCCTGCTCCAGTCAGAAGTGATGGAATTGAAAGCAAATCCGGACAAGCTGGCCCAAGGAACCGTCGTGGAAGCACGTCTGGACCGTGGCCGCGGCCCGGTAACAACTGTTCTGGTGCAGCATGGCACCATGAAGGTCGGAGACCCGATCGTGGCCGGGCTGCACTATGGCCGGGTTCGTTCGATGGTTGACGACCGCGGCCAGGCTCTCGCCGAAGCCGGGCCTTCCGTGCCGGTCGAAGTGACCGGTCTGTCCGGTGTTCCTTCAGCTGGGGATTCTTTCCACGCCCTTGAAGATGAGAAGACGGCCAAGGATGTGGTCCAGCACCGTCAGCATAAGTCGCGTGAAGCGGAACTGGCCAAACACAGCAAGATCTCTCTTGATCAGCTCTATGCCCGCCTCCAGGAAGGGGACGTCAAAGAGCTTAAGATTATTATCAAGGCGGACGTGCAAGGATCGGTCGAAGCGGTTGCCGATACTCTGTCCAAACTGTCCACAGACGCTTGTCGTCTGTTAGTGACCCACTCCGGGGTCGGCGGGATTACTGAAACTGACATCAGTCTGGCGACAGCGTCTGATGCGATCGTCCTCGGTTTCAACGTGCGGCCATCGCCGCAGGCCGCCGGTCTGGCCGAGCGAGAAGGCGTCGATATCCGCCTCTACAGCGTTATCTATGATGCCGTTAACGACATCAAGAGCGCTATGGAGGGTCTGCTGGAGCCGACGCTGGTCGAAGAAGAACTTGGCCGGGCGGATGTTCGCGAGGCTTTCAATGTCACCAAGGTTGGCACTGTCGCCGGTTGTTATGTCACCAACGGTAAGTTCGTACGGAACGCCAACGCCCGCTTGCTGCGGGACGATGTGGTGATCTGGACCGGCAAACTTGGATCACTGCGGCGCTTCAAGGATGATGTCAAGGAAGTGACCGTCGGTTATGAGTGCGGCATCGGGCTGGAAAATTACAACGATGTCAAACCGGGCGATGTGATCGAGGCTTACGAGATCAAGGAAGTCAAAACATCGCTTTAGATACACGCAGGCGGCAAGAGGGTCAAACCTCTTGCCGTTTCTCCATTTAGGCGACTATGGTTGTCGGGGTCTTGAGACTCGAGATGCGCCTGCATGGCGTGCAGAGCCTGAAGGGAAAGCGGGGCGTTGTTCAGAAACTGCTGGCACGCTGCCGTAATCGTTTTCCGGCGAGCTGTGCCGAGGTCGATCATCAGGACCTCTGGCAACGGTCAACTCTTGGTTTTGCTGTATTAAGCACCAGCGAGCAGGTGGTCGATCCGATCTTGCAACGGATCGAAGATGAAGTGGCCGACAGCGGTCTTGTCGAACTTATCTCCTGCGAAGTTGAATACATACATTGCTGAATAAATCAGCCGTAAGCTGGATTGAATAAATCATGTCTCAACGTTCACGTCGCGTCAGCGAACTTATCCATCAAGAAATTTCAACGCTGCTGGTCAGCGGGCTCAAAGACCCTCGGGTCGGCTTTGTGACCATTACCGCGGTCGAGGTGGGCCCGGACTTGCGTCTGGCCCGAGTCTTTTACTCGGTGATCGGTGATGACCAAGCGCGTCGCGAGACCGAGGCCGGATTGAAAAGTTCCGTCTCGTTTATTCGTCAGCACTTGGGTGGTCGTCTGCGGCTGAAATATACCCCGGACCTGTTGTTCCAGTACGATGACTCCGTTGACTACGGCAGTCGTATTGAGGGATTGCTTCGGGAAATCAAGCAGGAAGACTCGGATGATTCAGAAAATACTTGAAGTTATTGAGGCGGGTCAGACCTTCCTGATCGCAGCCCATGAAAGTCCGGATGGCGACGCGCTGGCCTCGACCTTATCTCTGACTCTTGCGCTCGAAGGGCAGGGGAAGCAGGTGACGGCTTACAACTGCGACGGCGTCCCAGGGGATTACCGCTTCCTGCCCGGTTGTGACAAAATCGTCAACGACGTTGCTGCCGACAGCCAGTTCGATGTCGCTTTTGTCCTCGACGCCGGCGAGTTGTCGCGTGCCGGCAGCTGGATCAAAGAACGTTGCGCCACTCTGGTGAATATTGATCACCACCCGCACTCTGAAGATTTCGGCGATATTTACTTCGTTGATGATAAAGCCAGCGCCACCGGCGCCCTGATTTATCGCTTGATCAAGGCTGCTGGTTGGCCGATCAGCGAGGAAATTGCTATCAACTTGTACACGGCCGTGTTAGCCGATACCGGCTCATTCCGCTACTCTAACGCGGATGGTGAGGCCTTCCGGGTTGCTGGAGAAATGGTGGATCTCGGTGTTGACCCCTGGTCAATTTCTTCGGGTCTGTATGAGAGCCAGGAGGAAGTGCGTCTGCGGTTGTTGGCTCTGGCGTTACCAACCCTGCGCGTTGCCGAATGCGGTACTTTCGCGTCAATCGCTGTGACCCTTGAGATGTATGAGCAGACGGGGGCTACCAGCGAGCATACGGATCGCTTCGTCAACTATCCGCGTTCGATTCGCGGTGTTGAAGTGGCGATCTTCTTCCGTCAGATCGAGGCTGCGCGCTTCAAGGTCGGCTTCCGTTCCAGCGGGACGGTTGATGTCGGGGCCTTAGCGCGCGAACTCGGTGGCGGCGGTCATCACAATGCTGCCGGAGGCATGGTAGACGGGACGCTCGCAGAGGCCCAGAACCACGTCTTTACCAAGGTTGGGCGCCTGTTGCGCTGACGCTGATGGACGGTCTGCTGATCATTGATAAACCCGCCGGGGTTACCTCCTTTGACGTCATCCGGCAGCTGCGACGCTGCTGCCGAACGCGCAAGATCGGCCATGCCGGAACGCTAGATCCTCTGGCGACCGGCGTTCTGCCAGTTGCGATCGGGCAGGCAACGCGGCTGATCGAGTATCTGATGGCCGGTGACAAGGTCTACCAGACCACGCTCCGGCTCGGTGTGACGACAGACACCCAGGATGCCGAAGGGCGTGTGGTGGCGGAGGCCGAATGGCAGGCTGTGACCCGCGCAGCGCTTGACCAGGTGTGTGCGGAGATGACTGGACATATCAGCCAGGTCCCACCGATGTATTCGGCCATTAAACAGAATGGTCAGCCGCTCTACCGCTTGGCGCGGCAAGGGATTGAGGTCGAGCGGGCGGCACGCGAAGTGTGCATCGAGGCAATTGAGATCCTGCGCTTTGAACCACCGCTGATCGATCTGCGGGTCACGTGCAGCAAGGGGACCTATATCCGGACCTTGTGTCACGATATCGGCTCCCGGCTTGGCTGTGGTGCCCATCTGACGGCTCTGCGCCGCTGTCGCAACGGCTTGTTCGATGAAACTGATAGTGTTACGCTGGACGAGATTGTTCGCATGGCGGCAGCCGAAGAAGAATTGCCTCTGCTCAGCCCGGCGCAGGCTCTGGCCGACTGGCCCGAAATTGTGATCGAGGGCGAAATAGCGGCGCGACTCAAGGATGGAATCGCTCCGCCCTGCGCCGAGGTTTCAGGCCTGGCGGAGCCGGGTCGACGCGTCAAACTGATGGTCGGCGGACAGCTGGCGGCCATTGCCGAAATTCCACGGCAGGAATGTGAAGGGGCCGGAGCGTCGCTGAAACTGCTCAAGGTGTTCCCGGCAGTCATTTGATGCGAGAAAAACTTTACATAGTGATCCTTTTATGGTAAGTGATACTCCTTTAAAACAATCGAGCAAATCACTTTTATTTAACGCAATTATTTAAACAAGGAGGTGGCGCTTTGTTGGCCACGGAACGTAAGCAAGAAATCATCGAAAAATTCAAGACCCATGATGCGGATACGGGTTCTCCCGAAGTCCAGATTGCCCTGCTGTCGGAGCGAATTACCTATCTGACCGAGCATTTCCGCACCCACAAGAAAGATCATCATTCGCGGCGCGGCCTGCTGAAGATTGTTGGCCAGCGTAGACGCCTTCTCGATTATCTGAAAAGCAAGAATGTCGAGCGGTATCGTGTGGTGATCAAGGAACTAGGTATCCGTAGGTAAAAATGACGGGCAGCACGCTCCTGAGAAGGATCTGCTGCCTTTCGTTTGTGAATGTCATGGCCGGGAGGTTGTCCGGAGAGAGGTTCTGAGCAGATTTGCATCAGGACTTGTCTCAGGCCATCCTCCTCTGCCATTTTAGGAAGCATGTTTTTTACAAGGGACCGGAAGGCCGGTCAGAAAGAGGACAGAATGGCTTATCAAAAAGTCGAAATCGAGTTCAACGGTCAGCCGTTGACCATGGAGACGGGCAAGATGGCTCGTCAGGCTGATGGCGCCGTTGTCATTACTTACGGCGAGACCAAGGTGATTTGTACCGTTGTCTCGGCAAGAAAAATGCGTGAAGGGCAAGGTTTCTTCCCCCTGACCGTTAACTACCAGGAGAAATTCTACGCCGGCGGCAAGATTCCCGGATCTTTCTTCCGTCGCGAGCGGGGCACCACCGAGCGCGAGACGTTGATCTGTCGTTTGATCGACCGTCCGATGCGCCCGCTCTTCCCCAAGGGCTACATGTTTGAAACGCAGATCATGCCGACCGTCATTTCGGCCGATATGGTCAACGATCCTGATACCATCGCCATGGTGGCCGCTTCGGCTGCCGTTGCTATCTCCGACATTCCCTTCGAAGGTCCGATCGCCGCCGTGCGCGTCGGCCGTGTCGACGGGACTCTGATCGCCAACCCGACGATCGAGCAGCAGGAGCAGAGCGATCTCGAAATCGTGGTCTCCGGGTCGAAAGATGCGGTGATGATGGTTGAAGGTGAGTCTAACTTCTTGTCCGAAGCGGAAATGCTCGAAGCGATCTTCTTCGGTCACGAAGCGCTGCAACCTTTGATCGAAGCACAGACTGAACTGGCCAAACTGGTCGGTCTGGAGAAGCGCGAGTTCATTGTTGCCGAGACCGATGCTGCGCTGGAAGCCAAGGTGGTCGAACTGGCTGAAGCCAAGGTCTTGGAAGCGGTCAAGATCCAGACCAAGCAAGAGCGCTACGCGGCTCTTGGTGACAACCGTGCTGCCGTCAAAGAGCAGCTGGCTGAAGAGTTTGAGGGTCGTGAAGACGAGATCAGCGAAATCCTCGGCTCGATTGAGAAGCGGGTTGTGCGTCAGATGGTGACCAAGGATCGCGTCCGCATCGACGGTCGTGACATGAACACCATCCGCCAGATTACCTGCGAAACCGGTGTGCTGCCCCGCGCTCACGGCAGTGCGCTGTTTACCCGCGGTGAGACTCAGGCGCTGGTTGCTGCAACGCTCGGCACAAAGATGGACGAGCAGCGCATGGACAATGTACAGGGGATGGAGTTCAAGAAGTTCATGCTGCACTACAACTTTCCTCCGTTCTGCGTTGGTGAGACCAGCATGCGCCTCTTCCCGGGCCGTCGCGAAATCGGTCATGGTATGTTGGCCGAGCGTAGCGCCTCGAAGATCCTGCCGGCGCACGAAGACTTTCCGTACACGATCCGGATTGTCTCCGACATTCTGGAGTCGAACGGTTCCTCCTCGATGGCTTCGGTCTGCGGCGCCTCTCTGTCGCTGATGGATGCCGGCGTGCCGGTCAGCAAGGCCATCTCCGGGATTGCCATGGGTCTGATCAAGGAAGGCGACGACGTTGCCATCCTCTCTGACATCCTCGGTGACGAGGATCACCTCGGCGATATGGACTTCAAGGTGACCGGTTCTCCTGAAGGTATCACTGCCTTGCAGATGGACATCAAGATTTCCGGTGTCACCAGGGAGATCATGACGCAGGCGCTTGACCAAGCCAAAGAGGGCCGGATCCATATCCTCGGCGAAATGGCGAAAGCGCTTGATGCACCGCGCGAAGAGCTTTCTCCGTATGCACCGCGCATTACCAGCATCCGGGTCAAAACGGACCAGGTCCGCACCGTTATCGGTTCGGGCGGTAAAAACGTGCGTGGCATCATCGAAGCGACCGGTTGCGCCATCGACATTCAGGACGACGGCACCATCAATATCGCTTCGACCGATGGTGATGCAGCCAAGCAGGCTATCAAGATGATCCGCGACCTGACCCAGGAAGCTGAAGTTGGCAAGCTTTACCAGGGTCTGGTCAAAAAGGTGATGGAGTTTGGCGCTTTCGTCGAAATCTTCCCCGGTACCGACGGTCTGGTCCATATCTCCGAGCTGGACAAGGAGCGGGTCAAACAGGTCACTGATGTCCTCAACGAAGGGGACGAGGTGCTGGTGAAGTGCATCGGTGTTGACCGCCAGGGTAAGATCAAGCTGTCGCGCAAAGAGGCTCTTGGGCAAACCCTGCCTGAAGATGCCTGATTCGACGGTTTGATCGTCTGTTGATCCTTTTCCAGGCGTTCTGTCCGTACGGGCAGAACGCCTGGATTCGTTTGGGAGCGTGACACTATGTCTCAGACCATTTTGCGAGTGAAGAAACTGCGGGAAAATGCTATTCTCCCCAACTACATGACGGAGCATGCTGCCGGGATGGACCTGCATGCGGCCCTTGAAGAGTCGCTGACGGTGGCTCCTGGCCAGCGGCTGCTGGTGCCGACCGGTCTGGCACTGGAGATCCCGCCCGGCTTCGAAGGGCAGATCCGGCCACGCTCGGGATTGGCCTTGAAAAAGGGGCTCTCCCTGCCGAACTCGCCCGGCACTATTGACGCAGATTACCGTGGCGAAGTTGGTATTATTGTCATTAATCACGGTTTGGAACCGGTTGTCTTCGAGCCGGGTGATCGCATCGCCCAGCTGGTAATTGCCCCGGTTGAACGGGTTACCTTGCTGGAGGTGGTTGATCTGGAAGAGACTCTGCGCGACAGCGGTGGTTTTGGCCATACCGGTTTTGGAAGAGGGAACCATGCATCAGAGCGTTGATCCGGATCTGTTGCTCGATTTCCCGTGCGATTACGTGTTCAAAGCATTCGGATCGGCCGATGAGGCTTTTGCGGAGGCGGTCAAGCAGGCTGTCGGCCGAGTGGTTTCGGTCGCAGCCGACGCCATGAAGTCACGGACCAGCTCCGGTGGTCGTTACCAGTCCATCAGCGTGTGCGTTCGCCTGCACAACAGTGATCAGCTCAAACAGGTCTACGCTGAGCTAAAAAAGATTGAAGGGTTGAAGTACCTTTTGTAAAATCAAAAACTTGATTAGCCGCTGATGCACGCTGATTTTCGCCGATAAATCAAAGCATAAAAGCAAGAATTTGGGTTTTAAGTCTTTACAACAAAAATAAGGCATATCGTTTTTGACTTAGATTTATCTGCGCACATCGGCGTGCATCAGCGGCCAAATGATTTGAAGATTTTTCTTTTATTCAGGTGACCTATGATCCTCCAAATTAATCCAGAAAATCCCCAGCCTCGCCTGATCTCACGGGTTGTCAGTGAGCTCAAGCAGGGTGCCTTGATCGCTTACCCGACCGACACCATCTACGGCCTTGGCTGCGACATCTTCAACAAACGCGGCGTCAAGAACATCTACCAGATCAAACAGCGCGATCCACGTCAGCCATTCTCGTTTATCTGCGCCGATTTGTCCGATGTCGCCAATTATGCTCAGGTCAGCAACTTTGCCTTCAAGATCATGAAGCGGCATCTACCTGGTCCATACACCTTTGTCCTGGAGGCGACCCGCGTTGTTCCGGATAACCTGACGACCCGCCAGAAGACCGTCGGTATCCGTATCCCGCAAGATGAAATCGCCCTGGCGATCGTGCGTGAGCTCGGGCATCCCCTGGTGACAACCAGCGCCAACGAGTCGGGCAATGAACCGTTGCATGATCCGCAGGAGATCGATCAGGTTATGGGGCGGATGCTCGACCTGGTTGTCGATGGCGGCAATCGGCTCGGCGATCCGTCGACGATCATCAGCCTGATCGACGATCGGGTTGAGGTGCTACGCGAAGGCAGCGGGGATATTTCGTGGATCGATTGACCTGGCTGAAAACTCTTGCCGCCTGTTTGCTGTTGCTGGTCCTGTGTGGTTCCGCCTTTGCAGCTGACCCGGAACCACAAGCAACGTTCGGTGGGGTTGGTGTGCAGGTGGTGCCGACTGTTACAGGTCAACTGGTCGTTCTGAACGTCGTGCCGGACGGGCCTGCGGCCGCAGCCGGTGTGCACACCGGCGACCTGATCTACCAGGTCAACGCGTTCTCTCTGAAGGGGAGCGAGTTCGCCGACGTAGTCGCCAAGTACCTCTGGGGGCCGGTCGGCAGTGAAGTGACCCTGCATTACCTGCGGCCCGGTGTTGCGGGGGCTCATTCCGTTTTGTTGCGCCGTACCAATCTGGCGCCCCGGTTGACAGTCAGTCCTGCGGTTCAGGAGCAGGGCAAGGACTGAAACATTTCTGTGAGTTTTTTTCAAGAAGGCGCGAGTATGGTCCAGACACGTGTCGAAATTGTTACTGAAGAGCAGATGAAGAAGGTGATTACGGTCGTTTTCCAGGGATACCGTCTGGTCAATTCGGAATGGGAAGTCCCGGCGGCGAAAGAATCCTCGCGCGCCTGCGTTGAGAGCCTTCAGGAAGAGTATGCGCCGCTCGGCATCAATGTGGTTAGCAGGGAGGAGCCTGACACGGTACATGAGGTCAGTGGCTATGGCGATTTTCTGAACACTGTGCGGATTCGTTCACCGAAAGACAGTATCTCCAATATGTGCCTGGGGCATGTAATCGGGCAGAGCGCCAACTGTGATCTGGCGGAGGATATCCGGCGTGGCGTGAGCCGGGTGGCATTCGCTCCGGAGATGGTAGAGCCGGAGGGCAGCAACAAGATTGTCTGTCATGATTGCGGGTGTGGGTGCTAGCCGCCTGTTCGTCCGACAAACTGCTAGCTCTCGCTCAAAAACCTGACGTAATTCAACAGCGCTTCCATTTCCTGTGAACCGGCATCAAGGACTTCGCCCCCCTGGGCGTTGCGGATGCAGCGGTTGATCCGCTCCTTGATGGTTGCATCGTCAGACTGACCGGTTTTATCCAGACCTTTACCATCCGGGTGACAGTTGTTACAACTGCGCTCCGCAGTGCCGAGTTCGTTTGATTCGAACAGGGTCTTGCCGAGCTCCAGGGTTGGGCCTTCAACTGCAACGGTCAGAGAGGGCAGGGCGAGAAAAAACAAGATTGTCAGCAGGAACATCCCCTTGTGCATGCGGCCTCCTTGTGAGGTTGGTCGCGTCCCGGTCAGCAAGACATCAGGCAAGCTATGGTTTGTTCAAGGGTAAGGTCTAATTCAGGTTTTGACAAGTGAAATGCCGCCGGGCGTTTGGCCCAGGCGTGCTGAAAGTGAATAGACGATGACTTTGATATTTCTGTTTTTTGTCATTTTTGGGGTTCTGTCCTGCCTGCCGGCCTGGTTTGCATCCAGACGACGCCAACAGGCCAGCGGTTGGTCACTGCTTACCGTCGTGCCCGGTTTTTTGTGCTGGGTCGCTCTTGCCGGTCTCGGTGTCGGGCCGCAGAGCCTCTCCAATCTGGTTGTGGAACTCTTCGACCTGGTGCTCGGCTCGATCGTCCTTTACTACCTGAAAGTGTTTCTTCTCGACCGATTTAGTCCAAAGCCTGGACGCAATACGGCTTACGTGGTTGCAATTACCGTTGTCGTTGCGGTTCTCTTGCGACTGTTCATGCCGTTGTTGCCGGAGTAGGCTGGGCGGAGACATCGATGGGAAAATAAAAAGGGCTGCATCCATTTAAGGTTGCAGCCCTTTTCTATTAGTTGGTGCCGAAGGCGAGACTCGAACTCGCACGGCCGTTAAGCCACCGCCCCCTCAAGACGGCGTGTCTACCAGTTCCACCACTTCGGCAAAAGGAGAATATTTATACTGTGATGCATGTCTCCTGTCAACAGAATTTACTTATTTGGTTTCGGCCGGTGCGGCCGGTTGTGCGGCGTCGGTTTCAGCGGCCTGCTCAACAGGAGCGGGGGCTGCCGGCTGAACGTCAGCAGGTGTTGCCTGCTGGGTCTGAGCCGGTGCTGCCATCTGGCCCGGCATGATGCTTTCGGAGCCGGGCTGGCCCCAGAACATGGCGAGCGACAGGCTGGTCAGCATGAAGATGACAGCCGCGCCGGTGGTCATCTTGCCGACAAAAGTCTGGCCGCCTGATGCACCGAAGATTGTATGGCTGGCGCCAGCGCCGAAGGTTGCGCCGACTTCAGCGCCTTTGCCTCCCTGGATCAGAACGATGCCGATCAGGGCGAGACAAACCAGAAGATGCAGTACCAATAAAAATGTATTCATAATGTGTCCTTACTTTATTCACGATTAACAACGGCGCAATCTAGCACATTTCAAAAGGGATGAAAAGCCCTAATTGCACTGCTGTTTACAGACTCTGGAAGTTGACGATGCGGGCAAAATCATCGGCTTTGAGGCTGGCACCGCCCACCAGGGCGCCGTCCACATCGGGCTGAGTCATGAGACCATCAACGTTGTCCGGTTTGACACTGCCGCCGTAGAGGATGCGGGTCGCTGCGGCGACGTTCTCGTCGTACAGCTCTTTCAGCAGGGCGCGCAGGAAGGCATGCACCTCCTGGGCTTGCTCGTTGGTCGCTGTTTTACCGGTGCCGATCGCCCAGACCGGCTCGTAGGCGACGACGACCGAAGCCATGGCTGCGGTATCAAGCCCCTTGAGGCCGAGACGGACTTGGCGACGCAGCACATCGTACATCCGGTCCGCTTCGCGCTCCTCTAGGGTTTCGCCGATGCAGAAGATGGTCCCCAGGTCAGCTGCGGCCAGGGCATGTGCCTTCTGATTGATGAATTCGTCGCTCTCGCCAAAAATCTGACGGCGCTCCGAGTGGCCGATGATGGCGTAGCTGCAACCGGCGTCCTTGAGCAGGGAAGGGGCAACTTCGCCGGTAAAAGCACCGCTCTCCTGCGGATAGCAATTCTGGGCGGCCAAGGTGATGTTGCTGTTGTCGATGCTTGCCGCGACTGAGGTCAGGGCGGTGAAGACCGGTGCGACAACAACTTCGACATCGGCAGCGTCGGCAACCGCCTGCTTCAGGGCCTCGACCAGCTCAACGGCTTCGCTGCAGGTTTTGTGCAGTTTCCAGTTGCCGGCAATCATGGGTGTACGCATATAAAAAATCTCCTCCTATTGGAGTCAGTACGGTGTGTCTGGTTCTGAGTACTAAGTCTGTTTATCCGTCAAGGCTGCGACGCCAGGAAGGATCTTGCCTTCCAGGAATTCAAGCGAGGCGCCACCGCCAGTAGAGATGTGAGTCATCTTTGATTCGACGCCGGCCTTCTTGACCGCTGCGACGGAATCGCCGCCGCCGATGATCGAGCGGGCCGGGGACTCGGCCAGAACTTCTGCCATGGCCATGGTGCCGCGGGCGAAAGCGTCGAATTCGAACACGCCCATCGGGCCGTTCCAGATCACCATGCGAGCGTTACGCAGCACGCCGGTGTAAGTTGCAATTGTAGCAGGTCCGATATCCAGCGCCATCCAGTCAGCTGGAAAATCAGCATCGCTGCAGATTTTGTGCTGTGCATCAGGACTGAATTCGGCGGCGACCACATGGTCCTGTGGCAGGAGCAGGGTGACGCCGGCTTCCTCCGCCTGCTGCAGCAGACGTTTCGCCAGGTCGATGCGTTCTTCTTCGACCAGCGACTTACCGACCGGGCGACCCTTCGCTTTCAGAAAAGTGTAAGCCATGCCTCCGCCGATCACCAGAGTGTCGACCTTCGCCATCATGTTTTCGATCACGGCGATCTTGTCGCTGACCTTGGCGCCGCCGACGATCGCCACGAAGGGATGATCGGGGTAGGCCAGGGCCTGACCAAGATACTTGATCTCCTTTTCCAGCAGGAACCCGCCGACCGCCGGCTGCAGGTAATGCGTCATACCTTCTGTCGAAGCATGGGCGCGATGGGCGGTGCCGAAGGCGTTGTTGACGTAGATATCAGCGTTTTCGGCAAGGGCTTTGGCGAAGCCGGCGTCATTCTTGGTCTCGCCGGCATGGAAACGGACATTTTCCAGCAGCAGGATCTCGCCTTCTTTCATCTGGCCGACCATCCGGGCGACATCCGGGCCGATGCAGTCTGGCGCCATCTTGACCGGGCGTCCGATGTACTGGGCCAGGCAAGGCGCCACGGGGGCCAGACTGAATTTCGCTTCCGGTCCGTTTTTCGGGCGGCCGAGATGAGACGCGAGAATCAGTTTGCCGCCATTGTTGATGATATGACGGACGGTCGGTAGAGTCGCCATGATGCGGGTGTCGTCCGTGATCTGCCCCTTGTCGTTTAACGGGACATTGAAATCGACCCGGCAGAACACCCGCTTGCCTTTGAAGTCGATATCTCTGATGGAGAGTTTTTCAAGCATTGGAGACCTCGTGTTGAAACGTGCGCAAGAAAAAGGAAAAAGGGCGGGTGTTCATAACCCGCCCTTCCTCAATTTATCTCGTTTGAATCAGTTTTTGGCCATGAGCAGGGCGAGATCGACGATCCGGTTGGAGTAACCCCACTCGTTGTCGTACCAGCTCATAACCTTGACCATGGTGCCGCCGATGACGGTGGTGGTTGCAGCGTCAACCGAGGAAGATGCCGAACTGCCGTTGAAGTCACTGGAAACCAGCGGAAGCTCGCAGAAGTCGAGGATGCCTTTCAAGGGGCCGTTGGCGGCGGCCTTGAGGGCGGCGTTGACTTCTTCCACCGAGGTCTGTTTCTCTGTCTCGACCACCAGGTCGACCAGGGACACATTCGGCGTCGGTACGCGAACGGCCAGCCCGTCGAGCTTGCCCTTCAGTTCCGGCAGAACCAGAGAGACCGCTTTGGCGGCGCCGGTGGTTGTCGGGATCATCGACAGGGCGGCAGCGCGGGCGCGGCGCAAGTCGGAGTGCGGGAAGTCGAGGATGCGCTGGTCGTTGGTGTAGGCATGTACGGTCGTCATCAGACCCTTGACGATGCCAAATTCTTCAAGCAGCACCTTGGCGACCGGCGCGAGGCAGTTGGTCGTGCAGGAGGCGTTGGAGACGATGTGGTGTTTGGCGGGATCATAGACATCGTTGTTGACGCCGAGGCAAACCGTCAAGTCAACGTCTTTACCCGGGGCGCTGATGATCACCTTGGAGGCGCCTGCCTGGATATGCTTGCCGGCATCAGCACCATTCGTGAAAAAGCCGGTCGACTCAACAACAATCTCCACGCCGAGTTCTTTCCAGGGCAGGGCTGCCGGATCGCGTTCACTGAAGATCTTGATCGGTTTGCCGTCAACCACAATGGCGTCATCAGTGGCGGTGACATCGCTGGCAAAGGTGCCGTGGATGGAGTCGTACTTGAGTAGATGGGCGAGCGTTGCTGCACTGGTCAGGTCGTTGATCGCAACGACTTCAAAGTCGGCGTTACCTTGGGCTGCCCGAAAAACGTTACGACCGATACGTCCAAAGCCATTGATGGCGATTTTTGCTGCCATGAAAATAATCCTCCCGTATGCTTGGTGGGTATGAGTTTCCGACAGAAAATGCCGGGTGCCTTTTGGTGACGGATGATAACGGAATATAGCGCAAAACGTCAATGCTTTTTGGAGGAATTAATAATTATCCCGGTTGCCCCAAATCCCTTTACTGTGGTATTAAATTTCAGTTACGGGAGAGAACTGCGGTGAACCCTTTAAGCGTTGAATGTTCGGCTTTCATCCCGGCCGATCTGAGATGAGATCTCGACTCTCTATTTTATGAAACTTTCCCTGCAAAAACGCATTCTGATTTTTAGCCTGGTGGTGCTGACGCTGACGATCGCCGGCAATACCTGGTTCAGTGTGGATAGCTTCCGCCGGAGCTACCGCGATGGTGTGCTGCGGCGTTGCGAAACGCTTGCAGGGGGGCTGTCCCGCCAGGTAAAAGTTGTCCTTGATTTGGGCTTGTCCCTGAAAGAGATCAACGGCCTTTCCGAGAAATGTCAGGCGGTCGTGGAAAATGACCCAGAAATTGCCTACTGTCTGATCGAAGACGATTCCGGTAGCCTGCTGTACCACAGCAACCCTCCTTACCCGAGAATGTTGCACGCCGAGTTTGTCGAGAACTTTTCCGATCAGGTGAATCTGATCGATACGGGTTCGCTTGGACCGGTCTACGACCTGGCTGTGCCGCTCTATGATTTTGACGATGACCTTGCCGGTCGTGTCCGGATCGGTTTCCGTAACGCCGTACTGGACCAGTTGGCTCTCGAGCATCTGTATCAGGCCCTGGTGGTCCTCGGCGGCGCTTTTGCAGCCATGTTTGCCCTGATCCTGTTTTTTGCCCGACGCGACCTGGTGGCTCCGATTCGTAAATTGTGTGATATGGCAGAGGAAATCTCGGCGGGGAATTTTCAGGCACAGCAGCCGTTGATGCGCAGTCGTGAGCTGAATGTTCTTGGTGACGCTCTTGAGGGTATGGCACGGTCCCTGCGGGAGCGTGACGCTGAAATTAAGCGAAACTGCAAGGAGCTTGAAGAAGCCAACTACGAGCTGCAAACTTCGTACGAACGGCTGGAATCGATCAGCTCGGAGCTGGGCCGCAGTCGTGAGATGTATCGGTCACTGCTGGATGAGGCTTCCGACGCCATCCTGGTTTGTGATGAAGATGACATGATCATCATGGCGAACAAGTCAGCCGAAGCTTTTTTCGGGCTGACCCGGATGCATATCGAGAAAATGAATTATTTCTCGTTCCTTGAAACTTTGTCGTGTGGTGACGTAGAGAAACAGTTCGGGCGCTACCAGACAGTACGCCCGGGGGCCTCTGCCGACACGGAGTTGCGCTTTGTGCGTCCTGCAGATCGCAAGGCCCTGATCGGTTGGGCAGTGATGTCGGCGATTGTTGGTCGGGACCGCAAACGGTTGGTCCAGATCATTATTCGTGATGCGACCAGCGAAGAAGAGACCCGGCACAATCTGGAGCGAGCAACCCGGGAGCTGGAACGTCTGAACCAGATGAAGAATACCTTCCTGGGACTGGCCTCCCACGAATTGAAAACACCCCTGACCATCATCATGGGGTACCTGGAGCTGTTGTCGTCGGAATTCTCAGATCAACTGGATGAACATGCCCAGGATATGGTCAAGCAGATCACCAATGCCAGTGAACGTTTGGCAGAGATCGTGCGTGACATGCTGGATGTGTCGATGCTGGACAGCAAGACGATCGATCTGGTCAGTCAGGTGGTGGATCCGAACGACCTGGTTCGACGGGCGGCGGACAAAGTGAAATCCGGGCTGGAACTGCGCAAGCAGACGATCCATCTTGAATTGTCTGAATCGCTACCGATGATTCGTTGTGATGTCGATCGTATGCTCCAGGCGATCGGCAACCTGGTCGGCAATGCGATCAAGTTCACGCCGGACGGCGGCATGATCTCCTTGCGGACACGGTTGGTGGAACGGCCGCGGTTGCCTGAGCGGTTTTCTCAGGAAAGCGAAGGCCGCCTGTGCCAAGTTGCCGAGGGGCTCTTCCCTTACGTGGAAATCGCCATCGCTGACCAGGGAATCGGGATTGCCGAGGAAGACCAGGATACGATTTTTGAAAAATTCTACGAGATTGGCGATGTCGAAGAGCACTCTTCGGGCAAGGTTGCTTTCCGAAGTCGGGGGGCTGGCTTAGGCCTCACAATTGTTAAAGGTGTCGTTGCAATCCATGGTGGGGCAGTCTGGGTAGAGAGCCCTGGCCATGACCAGGAGACCATGCCTGGCAGTACCTTTTTTGTCCAGCTGCCGGTTACGGAAAGCGCTCCTGAACAGATGGCTGAACAGGAATGATGACGCTGTCGGAATACCCTCGATTCTCCTTGCAAGTCATGCGGTTTTACGTTAATTATCCTGCGGCGTTGATTCCCGACGGAGTTGTTGTTTCGTGAACGTTGTTTTGTTGGCCAGTGGAAGCCGCGGAAATGCCATTCTGGTCGACACGGCGAAAACCAGACTCCTGATCGATGCCGGCCTGTCCGCCCGGGAAATCTGTCGGCGCCTTGAGCTTGTCGGCGTCGCACCAGAGAGTCTCGATGCCCTGTTGGTCACGCACGAGCATAGCGACCATGTGCGCGGGCTTGGCCCCTTGGTTCGTCGCCTCGGGATACCCGTTCACATCCATACCGATGTGGTTGGTGTTCTGAAGGATGTTGGCGATCCCGAGCGGGTCAGGGAGTTTGATGAAAAGGCAGGCTTTCAAGTCGGAGAAGTCGCTGTTCAGGCGTTTCCGGTTACGCATGATGCCTGCTCCCCGGTCGGTTTTATCTTCAACGCTTCTGCAGGCAAGATCGGGGTCGCAACGGATCTCGGTATTGCAACGCGCCTAGTGGCTGATCAGTTGCAAGGGTGTCGTGTCCTTGTCCTCGAATCAAACCATGATGAGGAACTGTTGCGTGACGGGCCCTATCCCTGGCCGCTTAAACAACGGGTGCGCAGCAAACATGGCCATCTCTCCAATCGTGACAGCAGCTCTCTGCTGGAACAGTTGACGTGGGATGGCCTTGATGCGGTTTTGCTGGCCCATTTGAGCGAAACCAATAACTGCCCCGAGCTTGCCCGCGCCGTGGCAGTCGAAACGCTCGCCGGTCAGAACCGCTGCGCGCCGCAGCTACTGGTCGGTAAACAAGGCACTCCGGTTGCGTGGTGTAAGCCGCAGGCCACATGAAAAACGAAAATTTATCTTGAGTCTTCTGCCTTTTCCCTCTTTTTTGCTCTGCCTGCGCACTGCAGCGTTATGGCGCACAAGCGAGGCGGGGCGTAGACAGATTTGAATTAAAAAACGATTTGCAAAGGAGTCAACATGGCTTGGCGTATTGTGGTCGGCCTGAAAGACGGAGTACGTGACGCGCGCGGCGAACGGGTGCGTCGGGAAATTCGGGAGCACTTGGGAATCGACCTGCAGAGCGTGCGGACGATCGATGTCTATACGGTGGATGCGGAGCTGTCCGATGCCGAGGTTGAAGCGGCTGCGGCCGGGCCTTTCAGCGATCCGGTGATCCAGCAAGTGACCGTCAATCAGCCCCTGGCCCACGATTTCGATGTGTTGGTCGAGGTTGGCTTCCGGCCGGGGGTCACCGATAATGTCGGTCGTACAGCGCGTGAAGCGATCCAGTACCAGACCGGACGTGAATTTGCGGATGGCGAGGGGGTCTACACCTCGGTGCAATACCTACTCAGCGGCGATCTGACTGTCGAGAATGCCGAGCGCATCACCCGTGACTTTCTTGCAAATGGCTTGATCCAGCGTTGGACTATCGTGTCGCGCGACCAGTTTGACCCGGAGCAAGGGGTGCCGGTCAGCGTACCGAAGGTGACCAGCCTGGCGCCACCAGAGGTCAAGACCGTTGACCTCGAGGTGTCTGATGACGCGCTTATGGAGATCAGCCGGCAGGGGATGCTGGCGCTGAATCTCGAAGAGATGCAGAAGATCCGCGATCATTATCGTGACCAGAAAGTCCGGGCGGCACGGCAGCAGGTCGGATTGCCGCTGTTGCCGACTGACGGGGAACTGGAAGCTCTGGCGCAAAGCTGGAGCGAACACTGTAAACACAAAATCTTCGCCGCGAAGATAGAATATGAAGACGAACAGGGCAATCGTGAGACTATCGATTCGCTGTTCAAAAGCTACATCATGCAGGTGACGGCGGATGTCCGCAAAAAGATGGGCGAGAAAGATATCTGCCTGTCCGTATTCAAGGACAACGCCGGCGTAATCACCTTCACGGATGACTGGAGCCTGGTCTTCAAGGTTGAAACCCACAACTCCCCAAGCGCACTCGACCCCTACGGTGGCGCGTTGACCGGCATCGTCGGTGTCAACCGTGATCCTTTCGGTACCGGTATGGGCGCTCGCCTGATGTTCAACACCGACGTCTTTTGTTTCGCATCCCCCTTTACCACGGAGGAACTGCCGCCGCGTCTGCTGCATCCGCGTCGCATCTTCGATGGCGTGGTTGAAGGTGTGGAGCATGGCGGCAACAAGAGTGGCGTACCGACCGTAAACGGTTCGATCGTGTTTGATGAGCGTTTCGCCGGCAAGCCGCTGGTCTACTGCGGCACCGGTGCCATCATGCCGCGCGACCTGAATGGTCAGCCTGGCCACGAAAAGAAAGCACTGGTCGGCGATCGCATCATTATGACCGGCGGCCGTATCGGCAAGGACGGTATTCACGGCGCGACCTTTTCTTCCGAAGAGCTGCATGAAGGTTCACCGGTTACGGCCGTTCAGATCGGCGACCCGATCACCCAGCGCCGTATGTTCGACTTCCTGCTGATTGCTCGTGATCGCGGCCTCTACAACGCGATCACGGACAATGGCGCCGGCGGTTTATCATCGTCGGTCGGTGAAATGTCGGAGGATACCGGCGGCTTTGAGATGCATCTCGACCGGGCGCCGCTCAAGTACAGCGGTCTGCAGCCCTGGGAGATTCTTATCTCCGAGGCGCAGGAGCGGATGACGCTGGCGGTGCCGCCGAACAAGCTCGACGAATTCATGGCGCTGGCGAACGATATGGGCGTCGAGGCGACCGATCTCGGTCAGTTTACCGACTCCGGCTATTTCCATTGTCTCTACAACGGCGAACATGTGACCTATCTGCCGATGGAGTTTGTCCACGAAGGTGTGCCGCAGCTGGTGCTGCCGGCCAAGTGGACGCCGCCGCAGCTGGTTGAGCCCGACTTCGAGCCGCCGGCCAATCTGGATGGTGTCTTGTGCGAACTGCTGGGGCAGTTGAACATCTGCTCCAAGGAGAGCGTAGTCCGACGCTACGACCACGAAGTGCAGGCCGCCACGGTGATCAAGCCGCTGGTCGGTGTCGCCAACGATGGCCCTTCCGACGCCGCTGTGGTTCGGCCTCTATTCGATTCCTTTGAGGGCGTGGTGGTGTCGCATGGTATCAATCCGCGTTACAGCGACCTGGACGCCTATCATATGATGGCCAACGCCATTGACGAAGGCCTGCGCAACTACGTGGCGGTCGGTGGCGATATTGAGCACGTCGCGGGTCTCGACAACTTCTGCTGGTGCGACCCGGTGGAGAGTCCCAAGACCCCGGACGGCGCCTATAAGGCGGCCCAGCTGGTGCGTGCCAACAAGGCACTGTATGACTACTGTCTGGCCTTCAACGTGCCGTTGATCTCCGGCAAGGATTCGATGAAGAACGACTACATGGTCGGCGACACCAAGATTTCAATCCCGCCCACGGTGCTCTTTTCGGTGATCGGCCGGATCGACGATGTCCGTCAGGCGGTGAGTATGGACGCCAAACGTTCTGGCGACCTGGTCTACCTGCTCGGCATAACCCGTGACGAGCTCGGCGGCTCCGAATACTTCGCCCTGCGCGACGAACTGGGCAGCCGGGTCCCCCAGGTTGATGCCGAAGTGGCGTTGGCGCGTTACCGGGTTGTTAACAGCGCCCAAAAACAGGAGCTGCTGGCCTCCTGTCACGATCTGTCCGATGGTGGCCTGGGTGTCGCTCTGGCGGAAACCGCCTTTGCCGGCGGGTTCGGTATGCAGGTCGACCTCAACAAGGTTCCGAAAGACGCAGCGATGCGTGAGGACCGGTTGCTGTTCAGCGAGTCCGCCAGCCGTTTGTTGGTGACCGTGCGGCCGCAACATCAGGCGCAGTTCGAAGCCTTGTTCGCTGGTCAGGATTTTGCCTGCATCGGCCAGGTGACAGAGGCGACAGAACTTGTCGTGACCGGGCAGCAAGGCCGCCAGCTGGTCAACAGTTCAATCGACACACTTAAGGAAGCGTGGCAGAGCCCGCTGAGGGAGCTTTAGCGAGCGTCGCAGCCCTTTCCCTTTCTCAGCGTCCTGCGCCTTGTCTTGATGCGTTTGTGAGGCTCTGAGTAGAACATTTGACACATGATAGGACACTGATATGGCAAAACAGGTCAGAGCGATCGTCATCGCCGGGAACGGCACTAACTGTGAACGTGAAGTGGCGCATGCCTGCAAGCTGGCCGGCGCCGACGTCGCCGACATCGTCCATGTCGCCGAACTTCTGGCAGGGCGCGTCCGTCTGGACGACTATCATTTCCTGAACCTGGCGGGTGGTTTCCTCGATGGAGACGACCTCGGCAGCGCCAAGGCGGGTGCCAATCGCTTAGCCCATGCTGCTGTCCAGGGCAGTAAAGACACCCTGAGCGATCAACTGCAGCGCTTCATTGCCGACGGCAAGTTGATCATGGGCGTTTGTAACGGTTTTCAGTTGATGGTCAAGATGGGTCTGCTGCCGGCGATAGATGGTGACTACCGGAGCCAGTTGACAACCCTGACGTTCAACGACGGCGGTCGTTTTGAAGACCGCTGGTGTGCTCTCAAGGTCGATAAGGACTCTCCTTGCGTGTTTACCCGCGGTCTCGATTCCCTCTACCTGCCGGTCCGGCATGGCGAAGGGAAATTCGTTGCGGATCAGACTGTTTTGGATGCGATTGAGAACCGGCACTTGGCGGTGGTCAGTTATTGCGACCCCGATACTCTGGAACCGACCATGGACTACCCGTTGAATCCGAACGGTTCCCTGGCGGCCATCGCCGGAGTCTGTGACGAAACGGGTCGGCTGTTTGGCCTGATGCCGCACCCGGAAGCCTATGTTCACCGAACGCATCATCCGCGCTGGACGCGGGAAGAACTACCAGAGGAGGGTATGGGCCTCTGGCTTTACCAGAATGCCGTCCAGTTTATTCGGGAAGAGTTGTAAGCAGAAGAGAACGTTTTTACGCCATCAGACGATGGCGGGGAGTGATTACCTATAATGTTTGACAAGTTTCAGGATGAATGTGGCGTCTTCGGAATTTTCGGTCATCCGGAAGCAGCGAATCTGGCCTATCTGGGGCTGTATGCCCTGCAGCATCGCGGGCAGGAAAGCTGCGGTATTGTTTCGTCGGATGGCAGTAAGCTGAGTGCCTGGCGCGGCATGGGGTTGGTCGCAGACGTGTTCAAGCGGGATTCGACCTTCGAAAACTTGCCTGGTCACAACGCAATCGGCCATGTTCGTTACTCGACCGCCGGCAGCAGCGATTTCAAGAACGTTCAGCCGATCATGGTCGATTATGCCCGCGGTAGCATCGCCGTTGCTCACAACGGTAATCTGGTTAATGCCCAGGAACGACGCAATGAGCTGGAGCAGGCCGGTTCGATCTTCTCGACCACCTCGGACACCGAGGTCATCATCCATCAGCTGGCCAAGTCGCAGTGCGACCTGCTGTCGGAACGTGTTACCGAGGCGTTGATGACGGTCAAGGGAGCTTACAGCGCGGTATTCCTGACGGAAACCCGAATGGTCGCGGTACGAGACCCTAACGGTTTTCGTCCCCTGGCGCTTGGCAAGCTGAACGAAGCCTATGTGGTCGCTTCCGAGACCTGTGCCTTCGACCTGATTGAGGCTGAGTTCATCCGTGAAATCGAGCCGGGCGAGATGTTGGTGATCGACAAGCACGGGCTGAAATCGTTTAAACCATTCAAGCCTGTGCCGCCGTCGCCATGCATCTTCGAATTTATTTATTTCGCTCGCCCCGACAGTACGATCTTCGGCAAGCAGGTTTACGGTGTTCGTAAGGAACTGGGCCGTCAGCTGGCCAGGGAACATGCCGTTGAGGCAGATGTTGTTATTGCGGTCCCTGATTCCGGGGTCCCGGCGGCGATGGGCTACGCCGAAGAATCAGACACACCGCTGGAACTTGGCTTGATTCGCAATCATTACGTCGGTCGGACATTTATTGAGCCACAACAGTCGATCCGCCATTTCGGGGTCAAGCTCAAGCTCAACCCGGTCCGCGAAATCCTGGAAGGGAAACGCGTGGTGGTGGTTGACGATTCCCTGGTGCGTGGGACGACCGCCCGCAAGATCGTTAAGATGCTCCGTAACGCCGGGGCTCGTGAGGTGCACGTGAGGTTGTCGAGTCCGCCGACCAGCTACCCTTGCTACTACGGGATCGACACTCCCTCCCGCAAGGAGTTGATTTCCTCGTCGCACACCATTGACGAAATCTGCCGTTATCTGACAGCGGACAGCCTCGGCTATCTTAGTCGGGAAGGAATGCGGGCCGCTGCTGGAGTCCCGGCGAATACGCCGAGCGGTTGCTTCTGTGATGCCTGCTTCAGCGGTGATTATCCCGTCAAGTTCCCGCGGCTCAAAGCGGACAGTCAGTTGGGGCTGTTTTAACCTCTGCGAAAATATTAATGTATATCTAGAGAGTTACTGCCTTATTGTTAAAGAATAAAATTATATTTAAGGAGTGAGTGATGACTAAGCAGGAACGTAGTGAATTGATGGAAATTATTCGGGAGCTGTCTTACGAAGAGCGCGAAGTGACACTGGCCTCCGGACGGAAGAGCAACTTTTATTTCGACGGCAAGCAGACGACGCTGCACGCTGTCGGCGGTCTGCTGGTCGGTAAAGCTTTCTGGGAAATTGTTAAAGAGTTTGACGGACCGATTCATGGAGTCGGCGGCTTGACCATGGGCGCAGACCCGATTGCAACAGCGACATCGATTGCAGCGGCCCTGGAAGGGGAGCAGGTGCATGCGTTTATCATCCGCAAAGAACCGAAAGGGCATGGGACCGGCCAGTGGCTTGAAGGCCGTAAGAACCTGCCGCCAGGTTCGCGGGTCGTGATCGTCGAGGACGTCACCACCACCGGCGGTTCCTCTATAAAGGCCGTTGAGCGTGCGCAGCAGGAGGGCCTTGAGGTTCTTGGTATCATCACCCTGGTGGATCGTCAGGAAGGCGCTGAGGAGAATATTACCGAGCAGGGACAGGCTTTGAAGGCGGTGTTCACTCGGGAAGAGGTGGTTGGGTAAGGTTTTATTGCTAAATGCTGATTGCAGGGGCGCCTTGTGGCGCCCCTTTTTGTTTGTCCTGCTTTTTGACGCTCATCCATCAGGTTTCGGATGCGTCACCCGAAACCTGACTTTGATCCCGCTTGTCAAAGCCAAGGTAAAAAAGTTATGATATCCACCTTTTGCGGCACTCAACAGGGGCACCTCCCATGCGAGAAAAAATCCTGGTTATTGATGATGAACGAATGATCCTCGACCTGACTGCAATAGTGCTGCGGGACAAGAAGTTCGATGTCCATCTGGCAAACAATGCTCAGTCCGGTTATGAGATCATCGAGCAGCAAGCTCCTGCCGTTGTTTTGCTTGACTACATGATGCCGGAAATCGACGGTATGACCGCCTTGCAGGAGATTCGCCGCCGCTTCCCGCAGACCTATGTCATCATGTTTACCGGCAAAGGCAACGAGGAAATCGCGGTTGAACTGATGAAGGCCGGTGCTGCGGATTATATCCCCAAGCCATTCAGCAACACCAACCTGGTCGATCGCATCGAACATGTGCTGCGATTGCGTGAGATTGAGTTACGCAACCTTGAACTGCTTGAAGAGCGCGAGCGCCTGCTCAAGGAGATTGAACGCTGGAACCGCAAACTTGAACAACGAGTTGAGGAGAAGTCGGCGGAGCTGGAAAAGGCGCATACCGAGATTCTTCAGTCTGAAAAACTGGCGGCACTTGGTCATCTGGCCGCCGGGATGGCTCATGAAATCAGGAATCCGTTGAACTCGATCAGCCTGTTTGTGCAGGTTTTGAGTTCCGGGCTTCAGGACGACCCGGAGATGATTTCCTACAGCGAGAAGATCACCCAGGAGGTCGAACGGATTGACGATATTCTGGTGAAGCTGCTGGCGACCAGTAAGCGTTCTCCGTTTCAGCTTCGTTCGATCAAACTGCAGGATGTTATTGATAATGTTCTGCAACGTTTTGAAGATCAGATCGCTTCGCAGGGCGTGGTCCTGATTAAAACATTTGAAACCGAACCCGCGCCGATCCTGGCGGATAACGATGAACTTAGCCAGGTTTTTTCCAACCTGGTTGCGAATGCCCTGTTTGAAATGCAGGACGGCGGCGAACTTGAGGTCCGGCTCAGGCATGCTGATGACCAGGCATATGTGCTGGTCCGGGATACGGGCGGCGGGATTCCACAGGAAGACCTCAACCAGATTTTTGACCCGTTTTTTACCACCAAGCAGAGAGGTACAGGCTTCGGTTTGTCGGTTGTTCTGCGCATTGTCAAGACCTACGGCGGGAGGATCAAGGTTGAGAGTGATCCGGATGTTGGTACCCGTTTTGAGCTCTCCTTTCCTCTGGGTTGAGGATCTCCCACTGAACGGTTCATGGTCTCGCTGTACATGGTACACGGGACATTTCCAGGAAGGTTGCCATGGCTCTGTGGCTGCGTGACATAAAGCTTGATCTGACGGAAGATGAGTCGCGTTTGCCCGCAGTGAGCGCCGAGCTGCTCGGTGTTGCGGTGGAGGACCTGCTTAACTTCAAGGTTGTCAGACGGGCTATCGATGCGCGCAAAAAGAGCCGGATTCTCTATGTTTATACCGTCGAATTTAATGTCGATGATGAACCTCGACTGCTGGCGGCCTGTCAGGATAAGCCTGCGTTAGCAACGGCTCCTGAATTGACTGACGCTGTGCTTCCGACGATCGAAGGCGCGCCGCAGGTCGTGGTCGTGGGCATGGGCCCGTGCGGGCTGTTTGCCGCCAAACGGCTCGCCGAGGCCGGGGCCAGGGTCGTCCTGATCGAACAAGGTCGTCCGGTTGAGGCACGGGTTCGCGATGTCGAGCGTTTCTGGCAAGGTGGGGAGCTGGACTTTACTAGCAACGTGCAGTTTGGCGAAGGGGGCGCTGGAACCTTTTCCGACGGTAAGTTGACCACCCGACTCAACCACCCGCGCTTGCGGTCTATTCTGGAAACGTTTGTCGGACTGGGGGCGCCAGAGCGCATCCTGGTTGAGTCCCGTCCGCATATCGGCACGGATCGGCTGCGTGATGTCCTGATCCGGTTCCGGCGGGAGCTTGAAGGCCTCGGTGTTGACCTTCGCTTTGAAACATGTCTTACTGGGCTGGAGGTCGCTCAGGACAAGGTTGTCGGAGCTGTTTTCAACGACCGGGACGCGTTGCCGTGCGACGCCCTGGTGCTGGCTCCTGGCCACAGTGCGCGTGCGACTTATCGTCTGCTGGAGCGGTATAGTGTCAGTCTGGAACCGAAGGCATTTGCGATTGGTGTCAGGGTCGAGCACCCGGCGGAGCTGATCAATCGGGCACAGTACGGACATTTCTGCGACCGCTTGCCCGCCGCCGATTACGCCCTGCGCTTCAATGATAAAGCGAGCGGGCGCGGTGTTTACTCTTTTTGTATGTGCCCCGGCGGTGAAGTCGTCAATGCCTCTTCGGAAGCTGGCGGGCTGGTCGTGAATGGCATGAGTCGTTCAACCCGGACCGGACAGGCGTCCAACAGCGCCCTGGTGGTGACGGTCAATCCGGAGGATTGGAACGCCGCTGCCGGTCCCTTGGCCGGGATGGCGTATCAGCAGGAGTGGGAGCGCAAGGCGTTTGCAGTTGCTGGTGGTTACACACCTCCTGCTCAGAACCTGATGGATTTTATGGGTGCGGGGCAAGGTCCGGTCGTTTCGACGTGTCGCCCGGGGGTGGTCGAAGCTCGGCTTGATGAGGTGTTGCCGCCCGTAGTCGTTGCTGGTCTGCGTCAGGCGTTGCCGCATTTCGACCGGAAGATTCGAGGATTTATGACCAGTGAAGCCGTGCTGGTCGGTGTTGAGACCCGCACTTCGGCGCCAGTACGTGTCCTCAGGGACAAGCAGGGGGAGTCGATTTCGCATCCCGGTCTGTTCCCGGCCGGTGAGGGTGCCGGCTATGCCGGGGGTATCATGAGTTCCGCTCTGGACGGTCTCTTTGTGGCTGACCAGGTAATTCAGAAAATGTGTCACAGGAGTTGTGTGTGAAGAAGCAATTTGTAAACCAGATCAAAGAACGCGATCAGGTTGAAGAGGTCTTTCTGGTTCGGCAGAAAACCCAGGCGATGGCCAAAAACGGCAAGCCGTACCTGACTCTGAAACTGATGGACCGGACTGGCGAGGTCGAAGGCCGGGTCTGGGACCGGGTCGATGAACTGGGCGCCAGTTTTGAACGTGACGATTTTATCCAGGTTCAGGCCCGGGCAAGCGTATACATGGGTAAGATGCAGCTGGTCATCCAGAACCTGTGGCCGCTGGCCGATGCCGATGTCGAGATCGCCGACTTCCTGCCGGTCGCTTCGGCTCCCCAGGCAGAGATGGTTAACAGTCTGCGCGAACTGGTCGAAAGCCTGACCGACCCGGACCTGAAGGCGTTGATGCAGGCTTTTTTGGCTGACGAAGCCTTTATGACCGATTACAGCCGTGCGCCGGCGGCCAAGGCGATGCACCATGTCTACCTGGGTGGCCTGCTGGAGCATGCTCTGGCCGTTGCGGCTCTGGCCGACGATGTCAGCCATCGCTATCCCGCTCTGGACCGTGATCTGTTGGTCGTGGGTGCCCTGCTGCATGACATCGGCAAAGTGGCTGAGCTGAAGTATGAACGTTCTTTTGAGTACACCGATGCCGGCAAATTACTGGGCCATATCGTGATCGGGGTCGAGATGGTTGACGAGAAGGCCAGATTAATCACTGATTTCCCTCTGGAGAAGAAGATTCTGGTCAAACATCTGCTGCTCTCTCATCATGGGCAGTATGATTATGGCTCGCCCAAACGGCCGAAAACCCTTGAAGCCGTGGTCCTCAATTTTCTCGATGACCTTGATTCCAAGATCAACGGAGTGCAGACCCATATCGAGAAAGAACCGGACAGCCCGTCGGCCTGGACCCAGTACCACCGGCTGTATGACCGCTATTTTTTCAAGGGCTATGGGTCGGCTACAGCTGGAGAGGCAGAGTTGTCCATGGATGCTGCCGCACCGGGTCAGACTGAAACAGTTCGGCAAGAAAGCCAGGCACGCCCCCGCTCACAGGAGCCGTCCGGACGGCGCGAGCGTTTCAGCAATACCATGGCAGAGCAGCTGGCCGGGAAGAGCCTTGATCTCTTTGCGCCTGTAAAAGAGGATGAAACTTCATGAGTGAAGCGATGTTGGTACGTCGGGTGGTTGTTGGTCCTTTACAGGTCAACTGTTTTATCGCTGCCTGCAGGGCAACACGGCAGGCGGCGGTGATTGACCCCGGTGATGATGCCGAGCGCATTTTACAGGTGCTCGCTGATGATGAATTGGACGTGTGTTGCCTGATCAATACCCATGGTCATTTTGATCATATCGGTGCAAACCGCGCCCTGAAAGACGCAACTGGCGCAGACCTGTTGATCCATCGGGCCGATGCCGGCTTGTATCAAACGGCAGAGGAGCATGCTGAACTGTTTGGTTTGACAACAACACCTTCTCCCGAGCCGGATCGCCTGCTCGACGAAGGGGACATCATCGAGGTCGGTAGCCTGTCCTTTTCGGTCTTGCATGTACCGGGACATTCGCCGGGAGGGATTTGTCTGCACAGCCAGAACCACCTGTTCGTCGGTGATGTGCTGTTCGCCGGCTCGATCGGGCGGACGGACCTGCCGGGAGGAGATCATCAGGCATTGATTGCTGGTATCCGCCAGAAGCTGTTTGATCTGCCTGATGAAATTCTGGTGCATACCGGTCACGGCCCCGACACAACGCTCGGCGAGGAAAAAAAGTTTAATCCTTTTGTCGGCGCGCGGGAGCTGCGCTGATAAAAGTTGCCTTCACGTGGCTGAAGACTTGTTGTCAAGGAGAGTGAACGTGTTCCGAAATAAACAGATCGTTTTGGGCGTGTCGGGCGGGATTGCCGTTTATAAGGCGGTGGAGCTGTTGCGCCTGTTGGTCAAGGCGGGAGCCGATGTGCATGTTGTCATGACCCGCAATGCCTGCGAATTCGTCGCTCCATTGACCTTTCAGACGCTGTCGGGCAACCCGGTACATACCGAAATGTTCAACCTTATCCAGGAACAGGATATCGGTCACATCTCCCTGGCAGACCGTGCCGACCTGGTGCTGGTTGCTCCCGCGACGGCTAACGTGATCGGCAAGGCCGCGAACGGTCTGGCGGATGACCTGCTGACAACCACGCTGCTGGCCACCAAGGCCCCCGTTTTGTTCGCGCCGGCGATGAACGTCAACATGTGGGAGAACCCGCTGTACCGCGAGAACCAGGCAAAGCTTGAACGGTATGGCTATTACTTTATGACGCCCGCCGTCGGGGCCTTGGCGTGTGGCTGGGAGGGACAGGGCAAACTCCCCGATCCAGCGGATATCTTTGACTACGCCCAGACCCTGGTCAGGGCGGAACGCGACATGGCAGGCAAGACCGTGCTGGTCACTGCCGGGCCGACCCGTGAAGAGCTGGACCCGGTCCGTTTCCTGAGCAACCACTCCTCGGGGAAGATGGGCTATGCCATCGCCAGGGCCGCCCGCAACCGCGGTGCGAATGTCATTCTGGTGTCCGGCCCGGTGCAGCTGACTCCACCTCAGGCGGTTGAATTCGTAGGGGTGACAACCGCCATGGAGATGCATGACGCGGTTCTGTCGCGTGCGGCGTCGGCTGATGTGATTATCAAGGCGGCTGCGGTGGCCGATTTCCGTCCCGCTGAGCGCAACGGCCAGAAGGTCAAAAAGGGCGGTGAAGAACAGGCCGTTCTCAGCTTACAGCGCAACCCCGATATCTTGGCGGAGTTGGGGCGTCTCAAGGGACAGCAGTTGCTGGTCGGTTTTGCAGCAGAGACCGATGACTTGCTGGCGAACGCTGGCAAAAAGCTGGAAACAAAGAACCTCGACCTGATCGTCGCCAACGATGTGTCGCAGCCGGGGTCCGGATTCGACGGTGACACCAATGCCGTCCAGTTGCTTTATCGAGATGGGCAGAGGGAAGAACTCCCCCTGATGAGCAAGGACGAGGTGGCCTGGGCATTGCTGGACCGGATTGTGCGGCAGCAGCAATAAGCAGGAGTCTTTTTTACGGAGACGGACTCAGGCGGCGGAGAGGAGCTCCAGCAGGTCATCAGGTTGGAGAATCCCGTTGTAGAGGTTGAACTTCAACCCTTTCAAGATTTCATCCGCTTTCTGATCGTCAATTTTTCCGTCGACCCAAAGCAGGTGCAGGTTCTTGCGGATCATGTTGGCGGCGGCAATCGCCCTTTCCCCGGTGGGGTCGGCGTTCAGGTAGGGTGAACTTTCGGGGTACTGCAGGAGGCTCAGGGTCGCCAGCTGGGCCAGCCCAAGGTACTCCTCCTTGTCGGTCTCGTCGATGCTCCATTTTGATGTCTCCGCAAGGGACCGCAGCATCTTCTGCCACTGTTGGAGGCGACTGAGCAGCAGCAACGAGTTGAAAATCCGCTTGTTGGTTCCGAAGGAGAAGATCGTGTCTGCCAGAACCTTGCGCATCATCTGGTCGTTGCTGGAGAAGTCTTTGCGGCCGATGGTGCGGGCCAGAGGCCAGATCTCGGGATCAACGTGAGTCTCGAAGCGCAATTCCCAGTAAGCGTGTTTGAGCATCACCGTATTGTAGGTGCGCATCAGTTTGTAGGGCACGAAATAGGAATGAGCGATGCAGTCGGCGGCCAGATGGCTCAGGTAGCCCCAGGCGCAGGCCCTGTGAGCGTCGGTTTTCGCTTCCTTCAGGATTTTTTTGCCGACGCGCCATGAATGGCAGTGCTTCAGGTAGTGGGTGTGCTTCTTTCCCAGGGTGATGTCGGCGCTGATGCAGCCGTAGAGATAGTCGTTGCGGTAGGCGGCCAGCAGCGGCTGCAGCTGTTCGGAAACGAGATGAAGGTTGTCCAGCAGCCAGGAACCGACCTGAAGATGGACCCCCATCCCCCAGGCCAAAGCTTCCGAAGGGAAGAGGAGCCAGCAGAAAAACAGCAGGGCCGATAAAGAGTAAGCAGGTTTCATAGGGAGTAACCGCCTCTTAAATACAATAATACACCTTGCCGGGGAACTGCAAAGCAATCATGCCAGATCGTCTTAAAAATGAAATCCATGATGCCTTAAGGGCCGCGCGCAGCCAGCTGGAATATCTGCGGGACCTTGGTGAAGCGGAGGTCGTGCAGCCGCCCCCTCTGGAAGGTCTGCCGGTCTGCCCCGTTGGTACCACCTCAGCCGCTTCCGGTGGGAGTTGTCGTCCGGAAACTCTGGAGGACGTCCGTGCCGATCTTGGCGATTGCAGTCGATGTGGACTTGCTCCGTCACGTAATCAGTTGGTCTTTGGTACGGGCAACCCGGCCGCGCGTCTGGTGTTGGTCGGCGAGGCTCCTGGAGCGGAGGAGGATCGCCGGGGAGAACCCTTTGTCGGTGAAGCCGGCCAGTTGCTGGATCGTATCCTGAAGGCAATGAACCTTGAGCGGGCTGATGTCTACATCTGCAATGTGCTTAAATGCCGCCCTCCGAAAAACCGCGACCCCGAATCTGGCGAAATTGAAACCTGTGAGCCTTTCCTGATCCGGCAGTTAGCGGCGATTCGGCCGCAGGTCATTGTCGCCCTGGGACGTTTTGCTGCGCAGAGTCTGCTGCGCTCAAAGACGCCGATCGGGCGGCTGCGCGGTACTTGGCAGGAATACCAGGGGGTCCCGTTGATGCCGACCTTCCACCCGGCCTACTTGTTGCGCAATCCGGCCGGGAAAAGAGAGGTCTGGGAAGATATGAAACAGGTGATGCAGCGGCTTGAACAGGTCTCGGTCTAAAGTGACAGGACGAGTAGAGGCAACCTCGATGTCGGCCCTCCGGACCTTTCTCTCTTCTGCTCTGCGGGCATCTTTGCAAACACCCTCCAGAAATATTCGATAAATCAATTTTTTAATTCTGCCAGCATTGACAGTGTGAAGATTGCTTGTTAAATGAAGGAAAGACCAGTTTTGTAGTGAAAATATACAGCACAAACCCTTTTGTGAGGCAGTCGGGCTGCATGGTTTTTCAGAACTACGTTCTTATAGAAGCGTTTGATGACTGGAGGTTGTTATGAAAGGGCTTTTGTGCGTTGTTCCTGTTGTTGCGGTGGCTCTTACTGCGGCACTGTGTTGGGGAGATGCGCCCGCCCCGGCACCTGAGGCGACACCCATACCGTTGCCAGCACCTGGGCGGCTTGCCCCGGCACCTGAGGCGACACCCATACCGTTGCCAGCACCT
>JAQYVZ010000012.1 GCA_030145205.1 Desulfuromonadales bacterium
ACGCCATGAGGTTGCCCGCCTGATCGGTCGCTTGAACAAGCGCATCGCCGACCGGGAGAAGAGCCCGACCCTACTGCTCGGTCCGGGGCGCTGGGGGACCTCAACCCCCTCGCTGGGTGTCCCGATCAGCTTTTCCGAGATCAGTAATATTTCGGCCCTGAGTGAAGTCGCCTTTACCTCCGGTGACTTGATGCCGGAGCTATCCTACGGTTCACACTTTTTCCAGGATCTGGTTGAAACCGGGATTTTCTACCTGGCACTTTTCCCAGAGAACCGCAACTGCTTCCTGAACCATGACTGGACCAAGAATTTACGTAACGCCCTGGAAGGGCTGATGCCCTCCAGCAGCCATCTCAAACATGTTGTCAAGGTCTTCTCCTTCCCGGAGCAGAACCTGGCCCTGCACGCGGACGTGGTGGAACAAGAACTACTCTGTTTCTTGCGTGAAGACTGAGAAACACCTGTCGTGGAAAGATTATTTATCTGTAACCAAAAAACGGCCCCGCTGCATGGGCCGTTTTTTTAGATTTTTGAAATTTACTATTTAAACGACCTGTTCGGACGGTGTATTGTAGCCGCACAAAATCTAGTTAAAGGGAGCGATGTAATGCCAAGAAGAGACGATGTAAAAAAAGTCCTGATTATAGGTTCCGGCCCGATCATTATCGGCCAGGCCTGCGAATTTGACTACTCCGGCACCCAGGCATGCAAGGCTCTGAGAAGCCTCGGCTATCAAATTGTTCTGGTCAACTCAAACCCGGCCACGATCATGACCGATCCGGGCATGGCGGATAAAACCTACATCGAGCCTCTAAATGTCAAAACATTGACCGAGATCATTGACAAAGAACGCCCCGATGCGCTTTTGCCGAATCTTGGTGGTCAGACAGGCCTGAATCTCTCAAGTGCACTGGCTGAAGCAGGCGTCCTCGACAAATACGGCATCAAAGTGATCGGCGTTAACCTGGACGCGATCAAGCGGGGCGAAGACCGTGAAACCTTCAAGGAGACCATGGCCAAGCTCGGCATTGAGACCGCGCGTAGCGAAATCGCCACCAGCCAGGAGCAGGCGGAAGAGATTGTCGCAAGAATCGGCCTGCCGGTCGTGATCCGACCAGCGTACACCATGGGCGGCACCGGTGGCGGCTTCGCCTACAACATGGAGGAGTTCAGGGAGTTGGCGCAACGCGGCCTGGCGGCCAGCCCGGTCACCCAGATTCTTGTTGAGGAGTCAGTTCTCGGCTGGGAAGAACTGGAGCTCGAAGTTGTCCGCGACGCGAAGAATCAGAAGATCACAGTCTGCTTCATTGAAAACGTTGACGCCATGGGCGTCCATACCGGCGATTCCTTCTGCACGGCGCCGATGCTGACCATCAGCACGGAGTTGCAGCAGCGCCTTCAGAAATACTCCTACGATATCGTCGATGCCATCGAAGTCATCGGTGGCACCAACGTCCAGTTCGCACACGACCCGGAAACCAGCCGCGTCGTGGTCATCGAAATCAACCCGCGCACTTCGCGTTCTTCGGCGCTCGCCTCCAAAGCAACCGGCTTCCCGATTGCTTTGGTTTCTTCCATGCTGGCCTCAGGCATGACGCTTGACGAGATCCCTTATTGGCGCGACGGCAGTCTGGAGAAGTACACGCCGTCCGGCGACTACGTGGTCGTTAAGTTCGCCCGCTGGGCCTTTGAGAAGTTCAAGGGCGTTGAAGACAAACTGGGCACCCAGATGCGCGCGGTCGGCGAAGTCATGAGTATCGGGAAGAACTACAAGGAAGCCTTCCAGAAATCGATCCGCTCCCTGGAGAACGGCCGCTACGGACTCGGCTTTGCGAGCGACTTCAACAATCTCGATCTGGCCGAGATTATGGATCGTTTGCTCGAACCGAGCAGTGAGCGCCAGTTCCTGCTCTACGAGGCGCTGCGCAAAGGTGCCAGCCTCGAGAAATTGCACGCCAGAACCCACATCAAGACATGGTTCCTTGAGCAGATGAAAGAACTGGTCGAGCTGGAAGAACAGCTTCTGCAGCACAAAGGGAGCCTGCCTCCAAACGAACTGCTGCTCCAGGCCAAACGTGACGGTTTCGCCGACAAATACCTGGCCCAGATCCTCGGCTTGACCGAACAGGCAATTCGCGAGCAGCGGCTGGCTCTCGACCTGGCAGAGAGCTGGGAACCTGTGCCGGTCAGTGGCGTGGAAGATGCCGCCTACTACTTCTCGACCTACAACGCCCCGGACCAGGTCGGCGTAACGGACAAGAAAAAAGTCATGGTGCTTGGCGGCGGCCCGAACCGTATCGGTCAGGGAATCGAGTTCGACTACTGCTGCGTGCATACCGCCTTCGCGCTGCGCGAAGCCGGCTATGAGACCATCATGGTTAACTGCAACCCGGAGACGGTTTCGACCGACTATGACACCTCCGACAAGCTCTACTTTGAGCCACTGACCGTCGAGGACGTCCTCTCCATCTACCACAAGGAGAAGCCGGAAGGCGTCGTTGTGCAGTTTGGTGGGCAGACGCCTTTGAATATCGCCGCAGAACTGCAGGAAGCAGGCGTGACCATCCTGGGAACCTCGCCGGCCACCATCGACATGGCAGAGGACCGGGAACAGTTCAACGCCATGATGGAGAAGCTCGGCATCCCACAACCGGAGTCAGGCATGGCCAGCACCCTCGATGAGGCCCTGCAAATTGCCGCAAGGATCGGCTACCCGCTGATGGTCCGCCCCTCCTATGTTCTTGGTGGGCGTGCCATGGAAGTGGTCTTCGACGAGAAGATGCTGCGTGAATATGTCCAGAAGGCGGTTGATGTCTCCCCGGAGCGCCCGATCCTGATCGACAGGTTCCTGGAAGACGCCATTGAGGCGGAAGCGGACGCCATCAGCGACGGCACTGACGCCTTTGTCCCGGCCGTGATGGAACACATTGAGATGGCCGGTGTTCACTCCGGCGACTCGGCCTGTGTCATTCCGCCGGTGAACATCCCACAGAAGCATCTCGAAACCATCAACAACTACACCCGGAAAATCGCCGTGGAAATGGGCGTCGTCGGCCTGATGAACATTCAGTACGCCATTTACCAAGACAAGGTCTACATTCTTGAAGCTAATCCGCGTGCCAGCCGCACGGTCCCGCTGGTTTCCAAGGTTTGCAACATACCGATGCCTCGTCTGGCGGTGCGCGCCATGCTCGGCGAAAAACTGGCCGATATGAAACTGACCCAAAAGGAGGTCCCGCATTACGGCGTCAAAGAGGCGGTCTTTCCGTTTAACATGTTCCCGGAGGTCGACCCCCTGCTGGGACCGGAAATGCGTTCAACTGGCGAAGTCCTCGGGTTAGCGGACAACTTCGGCCGTGCTTTCTTCAAGGCACAGGAAGGTACAGGCACCATGTTGCCGCAATCGGGGACCGTGCTGATCACTGTAAATGAAAATGACCGTGCCGGCGGGCTACGGGCTGCACAACAATTCGCAGCACTCGGCTTCAAAATCCTGGCTACCGAAGGAACCTGTGCTTACTTCAACGCCCATGATGTGGCCGCAGAGAAGATTCTGAAGATGCACGAAGGTCGTCCGAACATTGCCGACGCCATCATGAACGGCGAGATCCAGCTGATTGTCAACACCCCGATCGGCCGGCTTGGCGTGCATGACGACTCCTATATCCGCAAGACAGCGATTAAGCAGAAGATTCCCTACATCACGACCATCGCAGCAGCCATAGCGGCGGCGGAAGGGATCGCAGCCTGCAGCAGTGAAGGGAAAGGGGCCGTCAAGAGCCTCCAGGAGTATCACGCGTCTTTGTGATGCAATGACCAGTTTTTCAGTGTCTCTCCCGGCAATACCGGGAAGAACTTTTTGTAAACAAAAAAACGGCCCGCAACAGGGGCCGTTTTTTTATTGTGGAACGCCATTCCATGCATCAACTGGTTAATCCTTTGACAACCGTATTCAAGCAATCAATCACCTTGCGGCCGCCGTCTGACAATGTATAGAATTTCCGTTCATCCTTTTGGACCAGGCTGGCCTCCTTAAGCACCTTGAGATGAAAATTGACCTTGGTATGATCCTCAATCTCCAGGCTCCGGCAAATATCCATAAAACGGATCTTCCCTTCCTGATCGATCAGCAGCAGAATCTCCCGGCGGATTGAATTCGCCAGGCTACTGAAAGTGTCGTCCATGTCGAGCAACATCTTGCAGCTCCTGAACTTCGCCTGCTCCAGGCATTTCTTCACGGCCATGCGCAGTTCGTTGACCTTGAACGGCTTGGTGATATAGTCATCGGCTCCTTTCCGCATCGCCTCGACCGCGTTGTCTATGGTAGAGAACGCAGTCACCATGATCACCAGGGTAGCAGGGCTCTCTCGTTTGATCATCGGCAGCACCTCGATACCGCTGAGACCCGGCATGAGCAGGTCAAGTAGAACCAGGTCAAAAGAGGCCGCCCTCACCTTCTCCAAAGCCCCTTCGGCATCTTCAACTGCGGTCACTTCAAAATCGTCTTCCGCAAGGATTTCAACGAGGTTATCCCGCATATCCTTATCATCATCGACCACGAGGATTTTATGTTTCATTTTCAACTCCTACCGGAAAATCGAGCACAACCATCGCCCCACCACCAACCGGACTGCTTAATTCGATCGTCCCATCGTGCATTTCCATAATGCCGTAGCAGATTGACAGACCCAGCCCGGTTCCCTTACCTACGGCCTTGGTGGTGAAAAAGGGATCGAGAACACTCGGCAAATCATCGGAAGAAATCCCCGGACCATCATCACTAATCCGAACCAGTACACGTGACCCGATGTGCTCGGTGACAATGTCAATCTTTCCGCCGTCCGGCATCGCATCCATCGCATTCAGGATAATGTTGAGAAACACTTCCTCCAGCTTCCAGGGTATTGCTGAGATGTATGTCGTCGAACCCAGGCTCGTGCTGATGTCATAAGCCTTCCGGCGCGCCCCCAACAGCTCAAACGTACTGTTCAACACATCATTGACATCGATCAGCTGAAAATCGGCCTCTTTATTGGTTGAGAAAAATAACAGCTCTTTGGCAATTTTCGAGGCGCGATCGAGGTTCCTTTCAATCGCCGTCAGCCGCTTTTCATAGTGCGAAAAAGCCTCCGTTCCGGCCAGGTCCTCTTTCAGCAGCTCGACATTGATAGAGACGTTACTGAGTGGATTGTTGATCTCATGGGCCACCCCGAAGGCCAGCTTGCCAAGGGAGCGCAGCTTCTCGGAGTGAGCGTAGCGGGTCAGACGCTCTTCAATCTGCAGTTTCCGCTCAACATCGAAGGTGTAGAGGGCGTGCATGACAAAATAGAAAATGACCAAGGCAGACAGTCCCCGGTACAGCTCAATGGGCCCTCCCAGCAATGGCAGTGGATGACCGGACGGTATCAGCCCGGCCAAGACCCCGTAGCATGCCAAAGAGACCCCGGCGCCGACAAAATGGAGGGCGCCGCGTCGGCTGATATGCCGCACCGTCTGCGAATAGAGAACCAGGCCCAGTCCGGAGATGAGCGCCCCGGGAAAACCGATCAGGTTCCGGATACGTAAATCAACCAGTGCCAATGAGAACCCTGTTCCCTCGCCATTAAAAATGGATACGACCAGCAGCAGAACAAACAGAGCCGGGACAAACAGATAAAACTGCCGCTTGCGCTGCGGGAAAATCGTCCCGAAAACACTGACACTGAACAGCAACAGGAAACAAAAAGAGAGCAGTAGCAGGAACAGTTTGGCATTATTGACCGGCATCAGCATCGACGGCTGAAACAGTGGCGAATAAAGAATCAGGAAGAGGGAAAACCATTCCAGCAGGGCGTGCGTATAAGCAAACAGGGAGAACAACCACAAACAGCGGGCAATGTCCAGGTTGCTGGCGCGGGTATCTCGTGACGTAATCGATACGCCCATGGCAAAAAAAGCCATGCCGTAAAAGAGGTAGAGCGGAAAAATGAGATACTCTTCAATCACCATGCCTCCATCATAGGTCAAAAGAAGTCCGCTGGAAAGTCATCTGGCTACATATTTGATGTCCTGCTTTCTGATCTTTCTGTACGACGGGCCGGAAAAAGCAAACCGCCCAAAGGAAATGTTTGGCAAAAAGGGGCTCCCGAAGGAACCCCTTTTTGCATCGTCAGACGTGATACTGACTAGTGGATCTTTTTGGCGTTCTTTGCGGCCCACTCCACATCTCTGGCCTTGTGGCAGTTGAGGCAGGCAAAGTCAAGCGTCACAAATCCTTTGGCATAGGTGCTCTTCTTGCCATCTTTCTCAACCGTGACAAACATATTCGCCTTGGGATCGGTGTTGATTTTAAACAGATGAGTTCTGACGTCACCCTCGGTATCCGACACCTTGACGGCTGACTTGGTCGCTTTCGGCATATGGCAGTCCTTGCAACTTAACCCGGTTGCGCCATGAATGTTCTCGGCCAAGTTCTGGTACTTGTCATCGTGACAACTCATGCAGGTATCTTTGGCCTGGATCGCCCTCTGATGCGGGTTATGGCAATCGAGGCAAGCGATCGATCCGTGTGAGCCTGCCTTGAGTTCGTTGATCTGCTCATGATGCTTGATAAAACCGCCCTTGGCCGGAGGCTGGTCGCCCATGCCGCCTCGTTGGTGGCACTTGCCGCAAGCCTCGGCAGACCGATCGATGGCAATCGTCGTAACGCTCGGCGTCTTGACATGGTCCGAGCCGGGGCCATGACACTCTTCACAACCGATGCCATCCTCTGCCCAGGTCCCGATCATACCCGGCAGCCCGTCCTGGTTGCCTTCCTTGTCGTAACCGGTCATGTGACAGGGGCCACACTTGTAAGCTTTCTTTTCGCCCTTGTGATAGAACGACCAGGAACCGTCCTGCATGTTGTACTGGGTTTTTGCTTCGGAACCATCTTTGGCGGTGGTGATAATGTAGCCTTCTTTGTTGATAAACCGTGCTTTCTTGTTCGCCCCGCCAATCACGTAGGAAATGTCATCCCACGTGTATCCAGAAGGGAGAGGCAACCCGGAATATTTGGCTTTCTCTACTTTACGTAATTTCCAGGGATGACCGCTGGCCTGCCACTCGTTAAACTGTTCGGTATGGCACTCGAAGCATTTTTCCGAACCGACATAGTCGGCAGCTACTGCAGGTAAGGCAAAGACAAGTGGCAGAATGATACATAGACTCAACAACATGACCTGTTTCTTCATAACCTGAACTCCTTTCAGTGAGCAGCCTGCGTAAACGGCATTCCGGTCTCCCCAAAAAATAGAGCAATAAACATCAATTTGACCTTCAGTTTTATTTATCCTACAAAAAAACTCAAGATAAGCTATTTCCACATACATTGTAGTTCTGTGAAATAAAACTATCAAAACCACAGCTTTTCAATCAAATCAACTCGTTACAAAAACATAAGCGCCGAAAGAAAGCCTTGTCGTGGTTATTTTTTTACTTTTCAAAGGGATGGGAACCTGCAGGATGCCGTCCTGACGCGGCACAGAAGGCATTTTGACTTAAAAAGACACCTTGTTTAGCGCTCAGGCCTGACATTATGAAAACAATGATGATGGACCATCTTCGGAAGGAAGCGGAGGGGACACGCTTTTTATACTGTCAGAAAGGCAAAACCGGCTCGTTCAGGGCCGCGATTTGCTCACGTAGCTCCAGAATGTGCTCATCCCAGTAGCGCGGCGTATTGAACCAGGGGAAATAATGGGGAAAGGCGGGGTCATCCCAGCGCCTGGCCAACCAAGCGCTGTAGTGAAGAATCCGCAGGGAGCGCAGCGCTTCAATCAGACGCAACTCGCGAACATCAAACTCGTTGAATTCACTATAGCCTTCAAGGATTTCTGACAGCTGGGCCGATTTGCGCGCCCGGTCGCCCGACAACATCATCCAGACATCCTGCACCGCCGGCGCCATGCGGGCGTCGTCCAGGTCGACCAGGTGCGGCACGTCGTAGCGCCAGAGAACATTGCCGGCATGACAGTCGCCGTGCGTACGGATTGAGACCGCATTGACATCCTGAAGAAGCGCATCAACCGTCTGCAGCAAATCGCCGGTCAACGCCCGATAGTTGGCCTGGTATGCACTGGGGATAAAGTTTTCGCCGATCAACGCAACGCTCTCGTAACCGAAACTCTGGCAATCCAGAACCGGCCTGTGCTCAAAGGGACGCAAGGCACCGATGCCATGTAAGCGTCCCAGCAGGCGTCCCATAATCAGTAGATTATCCAGGTTGTCGAATTCCGGAGCATGGCCACCCTGTCTGGGATACAGAGCAAATCGAAATCCCTCGTAGACAAACAGGCTCCTGCCCTGTTCATCCCGTAACGGAGCAACCACCGGCAGTTCATACTTCACCAGTTCATCGCTGAAGCAATGCTCTTCCAAAATCTGCGCATCACTCCAGCGACCACCCCGGTAGAATTTCGCAATCAGGGGATCACCCTCTTCCAACCCGACCTGATACACCCGGTTCTCGTAGCTGTTCAACGCAAAGGTGCGACCATCGCAAATGTAGCCGAGACTTTCAATCGCGTCCATCACCAGGCTCGGGGTCAATTTTTCAAAAAGATGCAGCATAAATTAAAGCTCAAACTTCCGCGTATTGAGAAATGAGTGGAACTGTCCCGGCAAGCAGAATCAGTTGTCGCCAAAACAGCAATCGGTTATCCTGCCGGCCTGAAGTTTCTAAATGCATTAAAACAGACTAGACGACTCCATGTCCAACGCTTCCGACAATATGCTAAACACACCGGCACGCCTCCCCTGGAAACGGGGCACAACCCCGCTGATGCTGGCACCGATGCAGGGTGTCACCAACCGGGCAACCCGAGCCCTGTTCATCGACTGGGTCAGACCGGATGTCGTCTTCAGTGAATTCATGCGGGTCAGCGCCGTCGGCCGCAAACGTCTGGCGAAAAGCGACCTGCGTGATGTCGCCGCGAGCGAACAGGGCACCCCGCTGGTGGTGCAGTTGGTCGGCCATGGTCACGACACCCTCAGCGCTGCGGCCAAGGTCGTCGAGGCGGTCGGGGCAGAGCACGTCAACCTCAACCTTGGCTGTCCCTACGGCCGCATGACCACCAGCGCCACCGGCGGCAAGCTGCTGCAAACTCCGCATGCACTCGAGAAAATCGTCCCCGAGCTGCGCCGCAGTATCACCGGTACATTCTCGATCAAGCTGCGCGCCGGCTACGATGACCCGAACCAGATTTTCGATCTTTTGCCGCTGTTTGCAGAATGCAACGTCGATTTCCTGATTCTCCATCCGCGTACGGTCATCCAGGAATACGCGGGCAACGCCGACCATACGATCACGGCGAAAGTTGTTCGGAAAACCAGGATTCCCATCATCGCCAACGGTGATATCCGCAGCGCCGCTGGCGGCTTGCGTATTCTGCATGAGACGGGCGCTGCCGGGCTGATGCTGGGGCGTGGTGCGATCAGCGACCCGCTGCTTTTCGAGAGACTCAGGGGGAATCTGCCCGCAGCCATACAGCCCGAAGAACGCACCGCCACGCTGTACCGCTACCTGCACAGCCTGCTGGAACGCTATCAGACGCTTTTCTGCGGTGAAGCACAGGTCCTGAGCAAGCTCAAAGGGGTTGTCCTGTTCATCTGTGATCCTGAGCTCGATCCGCAGCTAATCGGCTTGCGCAAAGCGAAAACTCTGCAAAATTTCACCAAGCTACTTGACGACCTCGGCTGAGCAGAAACAGCAAGACGCTTTCTTTGCCTCTACTGCGACAAATCGCTATAATCCCAGAATTCAATGAACGCCGGATCCCCCTGACAGGAGCACACCATGTCCGACAATCTGATTGTTCGCACGGCCTCGGCCTACACCTATCCGCTATTGATCAAGAACCTGCTGCAATTCCCGGTCGTCAACAACCCCGAACAGGAGATCGTCTACCGTGACGAGCTGCGCTACACTTACAGCACCCTGCATGAACGGGTCGCGCGGCTCGCCAACGCTCTCCGTGCTCTGGGTGTCAAGCAGGGCGACACAGTTGCCGTGATGGACTGGGACAGCCACCGCTACCTCGAATGTTTTTTCGCGGTGCCGATGATCGGAGCGGTCCTGCACACCATCAATGTCAAGCTGTCGCCGGAGCAGATCCTGTTCACCATCGACCACGCCGAAGATGACGTCCTGTTGGTCCACACCGACTTTCTACCCATTCTCGAACAGATCAAGGGGCGCATCAGCACCGTGCGTGATTTCATTCTGCTGAACGAAAAAGAGACAGCACCCGAATCACATATTCGTTTCTCCGGCGAATACGAAGCGTTGCTTGAAGAAGCGGACACTGTTTGTGATTACCCTGACATCGACGAGCACTCCCGCGCTACAACCTTCTACACAACTGGCACCACCGGCCTGCCGAAAGGGGTCTATTTCAGTCACCGTCAACTGGTCCTGCACACTCTCGGCACCATGGCTGCCATCGGCACCCCGGAAAGCCAGGGACGCGTGCACCAGAATGACGTCTACATGCCGATCACACCGATGTTCCATGTGCATGCCTGGGGTTTTCCCTACATCGCCACCAGCATGGGCTTGAAACAGGTCTATCCCGGCCGCTACGCCCCCGATATGCTGCTCAACCTGATCGACAAAGAGCAGGTGACCTTCTCCCACTGTGTGCCGACCATCCTACACATGCTGTTCAAGCACCCGCACATTGACAACATTGACTTGTCCTGCTGGAAAGTGGTGATTGGAGGAGCCGCCCTGTCGAAGGCGCTCTGCCTGGAGGGCCTGCGGCGCAACATCGACATCTATACCGGCTACGGCATGTCGGAAACCTGCCCGGTCTTGACTCTGGCGCTCGTCAAACCGGACAAGCTTGACGCGCCGGACGAAGAGCAGGCTGAAATCCGCTGCAAAACCGGGCTGACGCTGCCGTTGGTTGATCTAAAAATCGTCGATGAAGAGATGAATGAGTTGCCACATGATGGCGAACAGACCGGCGAGATTGTGGTGCGCACCCCCTGGCTGACCCAAGGTTACCTGAAGGACAAGAAGAACTCGGAGATGCTCTGGGCGGGTGGCTATCTGCACACCGGCGACGTCGCCAGCATTGATGCCCAGGGGTACTTGAAGATCAGCGATCGCATCAAGGATGTGATTAAAACTGGCGGCGAATGGATCTCTTCGCTGGAGCTGGAAGATATTATCGGCCACCATCCGGCCGTCGCGGAAGTCGCCGTGATCGGCCAACCGGACGAACGCTGGGGAGAACGTCCCCTGGCCCTGGTTGTTTTAAAAGCAGATTTCGGTGAAACCCCGTCCGAGAAAAAGATCGCCTCCCACGTGCATGAGTACACAGAGACCGGCATCATCTCCAAACAGGTTCTGTTGATGAAAGTCCGGTTCGTTGAGGCAATTGACAAGACGAGTGTCGGGAAGGTTGACAAGAGGGCGTTGCGGGGGAAATATCTATAGCAACAAGGGGCGGTCATTTTGGAGTGACCGCCCCTTGTTTTTTTGTTGGAGACATTTAAAAACAAGTCGGCGGGACGCGTCCCGCCAGACGCCATACTCTTTTGCAAGCCCAAAAGAGTATGCAGAAAAAGGCTTTTATAGACTCAAGTTTGTAAGGGCGAGGTCTACTGTTTGCGAACAGCACGTCACTGGGTCTCAACCGACGGAGATGCTGCTCCCTTTTGGGGGGCCTTTCTCCTTCAAGGCCCCCTTCTTGCTGCGTGACTGTTTGTAATGAAAAAGAATTGGCAATCGTGATCCCGGAAGGGTGTTAACAGCAACGGCAGCAAGAATAAGTGGGCCCAAGGAATGGCCCACGCTCGTCTGTGTTCTCGCAGTAATATAATCAGAATGAGCAGTAATGCAGGATGAAACCATTGCCGCCGTACAAGTCCGCGCATGCCCCCTGCCAGGGGATGTTAAGGCTCTTTTCTGCTTACTCTTTTGAGCCAGCAAAAGAGTAAGGCGTCCGCCGGGACGCGACCCGCCGACGTTGCTTTTGACTATGCTTTAAACATACATCTCAAACAAAAAAAACAAAAGGGGGCATCAAAGCCCCCTGACAATCACCCTCTCCACATACCCCTCGGCAATCCGCGCAAGCTCCTGCACCTCTTGCGGCAACATCGACCCGGTTTCACGCATCGTCTCAGCCAGCGCATGCTCGGCATGGTACTGCTGGATCGCCCAGACCGGCGCCCCGGAAATCACCTCGCCCCACTCACGGATCACGTCAGCATCCACCCAACCAGGCACGCAGGTCGTGCGAAACTCCAGTTCAACCTGGGCCTGCCTAGCCAACTCGACACTCTGTAGCAAGCTGTCGCAGTGAACCGGCCGGTCATGCAGGTCGGGATAGCGGGCCAGCGAGGTTTTCAGGTCGATCGCCAGCGCATCAAGCTGCCCCTGTTCGAGGAGGTGCTCCAAAACCTTGGGCGCAAGACCGTTGGTATCAACCTTGACCAGCAGACCCATCGCTTTAACTGACGCCGCCAAATCGAACAACAGCGGGTCGAGCGTCGGCTCGCCGCCCGAAAAGACCACCCCATCGATGAATTTCCTGCGCTCCTGCAGATCATCCAGCAACGCGTCGACCTCGATATCCGGATAATCCTCAGGCGCAATCACCAGAGGGGGATTATGGCAAAAGGGACAGGTGAGATTACAGCCGCCCAAAAAAACCAGGGAAGCAATCCGCCCCGGAAAATCGAGCAGACTGGTCCCCTGGAAACCTTTAACACTCATCAGAAGATACTATTTCGTCTGCGGATCAACCACGTATTCCTGGCGCTCTTTAAACTCCGACTTCTTGCCTTTATTCCATTGCTGCACCGGACGGAAGAACCCGCACACGCGTGAATACACCTCGGTCTTGCCACTGCACTTGGTCGACATAAATCCTCCTCCACGATTATTTAAGCTGCATGCTCCTCGTGATGATAGGGGCACGAAAAATGTTCACCCGGAATATAGCCATGCACCGGGCAGATAGTGAATGTCGGGCTGATGGTGAAGTAGGGCAGATGGAAATTCTCCGCGATCCGCTTAACCATCAGCCGGGCGCTACGCCAGTCGTCCAGGCGCTCGCCGAGGAAGCCGTGAAACACCGTACCACCTGTATACTGGGTCTGCAGAGCATCCTGGTGTGTCAGGGCTTCAAAAATGTCCGCCGTCGAATTGACCGGCAGATGAGTCGAATTGGTGTAATAGGGCTCATCGGAGCCGGAGGCAATGATCTCGGGGAAACGCTGCCGGTCAGCACGGGCCAGTCGAAAGCTGGTTCCCTCCGCCGGAGTCGCCTCGAGATTGAAGAGATGGCCGGTCTCCTCCTGGAAGACTTCAAGCTGACTGCGCATAAACTGCAGAGCTCGCACAGCCAGGCTGCGCCCGGAACCGGTATCGATCCCCTCTCCGGCCAGATTCAGCATCGCTTCGTTCATACCGATCAGGCCAACTGTTGAAAAATGGTTGTCCCAGAACCGACCGCTGCGCTCACGGATACCGGACAGGTAGAACCGGCTGTAGGGGTAGAGGCCATCCTCCGTGAACCGCTCTAGCTGCTTACGCTTGATTTCCAGTGATTCGCAGGCCAGCCGCATCAACTCCGAGATGCGCTCGAAAAAGTCATCGAGGCTCTCGGCCAGGTAGGCAGCCCGCGGCAGGTTGATTGTCACCACGCCGACAGAGCCGGTCAGCGGATTGGAGCCGAACAGACCGCCGCCCCGGTGGCGCAGCTCCCGATTGTCAAGCCGCAGTCGACAACACATTGACCGGGCATCCTCCGGGTCCATATCTGAATTGATGAAGTTGCTGAAATAAGGGATGCCGTATTTGGCGGTCATCTCCCAGATCGGTTGCAGGCGCGGGTTCTCCCAATCAAGCTGCTTGGTGATATTCACCGTCGGGATTGGGAAAGAGAAAATCCGGCCAGAGGAATCGCCAGCCATCATCACTTCGCTGAAGGCCCGATTGAACAGGTCCATCTCCTCCTGGAAGTCGCCGTAGCCGACATCCATCACCGCACCGCCGATAATGACGCCCTCGTCCGCAATACCGCGCGGCGGCGTCAGATCAAGAGTAATATTGGTAAACGGCGTCTGAAAACCGACCCGGGTCGGCACGTTCATGCTGAAGATAAACTCCTGCATCGCCTGACGCACTTCTTTATAAGAGAGCTGGTCGAAACGGATAAAGGGCGCGAGCAGGGTGTCGAAGTTGGAAAAGGCCTGGGCGCCGGCCGCCTCACCCTGCAGGGTATAGAAAAAGTTGACGACCTGACCGAGGGCCGTCCGGAAATGTTTCGGCGGGGCGCTCTGGATTTTACCGTAGGCGCCGGTGAACCCCTTGATCAGCAGGTCTTTCAGATCCCAACCACAGCAATAGACCGACAGCATGCCGAGGTCGTGGATGTGGAAGTCGCCTGCCTGGTGTGCTTCAGCAATATAGTTAGGGTAAATCTTGTTGAGCCAGTAGCTGCTGGTGATATTGGCGGCGATATGATTATTCAGCCCCTGCAGCGAGTAGCCCATATTGGCGTTCTCGTTGACCCGCCAATCCTCCTGTGTCAGGTAGGAATCCATCGATTCGATCGATTCCTTGATGAAAGTGCGGGTTTCACGCAGGGTTGCGTGCTGTTGACGATACAGAATGTAGTTCTTGGCCGTTTTGGCGTGACCGTTTTCAATCAGGATCTTTTCAACCAGATCCTGAACGTTTTCGACCGTTGGAATGCGCTCTTCCTTGTAGAGCACTTCCAGGATGCCGACCACCTGATGGGCAATCTGGCCCGCCTGCTCCATATCGCTGCCACCAACAGCGCGCACCGCCTTCTGGATCGCGGCACTAATTTTCTGTTCTTCAAATGGTGCGAGACGCCCGTCCCGTTTACGGATAAATTCCGGCATCACAACCTCCCCTCAAATCTACATTGGCAAATTTATCACAAGGAAGGCGCCTGTCAAAATAAAAAAACACTAGATATAGATAAGTTTTTGCGGACTAAACACTATATATTGTGTATAAATCGGTGGACAGCCTGTGGATTAAACTGGACAAAAACCGTCAAATCATGTCATTTCGCACCCTTTCCAGAGCACAACCATGGATCTCAGACTGTGTGATCCTCCGGATAAAGTCCCCACAGCAGAAGGCCTGCAAAAGAAGGCCAACAGAACGTCTTGACCCCCATCTGCGCTCATGCATAATGAAGCCATCAATATACTTTCTACGCGAGAGGCAATGCCAAGGCGCAGCCGCTTCGACCATAACCCGCGCCAACTCATTCGAAAACAATGAACCTCCATCACTTGAAACTGTTTGTCGCCATCGCCGAAACCGGCAGCTTTTCCCGGGCTGCAGAGCGGATGTCGCTGACCCAGTCAACCATCAGCCAGCACCTGGCCAGCCTGGAACGAGAGATTGATGCCCGCTTGCTGGATCGCACCAGCAAGGGCGCCGTTTTGACCGCGGCCGGCAAGCTGTTCTTGCGACATGCCCGTCGGGTTATCGGTGAACAGGACACCCTGCTGCAGGCAATGGCCGGCTTTCGCGGACTGCAGCAAGCCGAACTGCTGATCGGCGCCAGCAACGTTCCCGCCAACTACCTGATTCCGGGTCTTTTACACCCCCTGAACGAGGCTCATCCGGGCATCACCCTGAATATGCGCACTGGCGATAGCCGGGAGATGCTGGACAGCCTGCTGGCAGCGGAAATCGAACTGGCCACGATCGGCAGTCGGTTCACCGAGAAGGGAGTCCGTTTTCAACCCCTGCTGAAAGACCGGCTTCACCTGGTCGTCGGCGACCACCACCCCTGGCGACAGCACGACACCATCTCTCTTGACGAACTTGTGGCCGAACCGATCCTATTGCGCGAAACCGGGTCGGGCAGCGGAGAGGCCTTCGACAAGGCACTGCAGTCAGCCGGCATCCCCCGTGAACAGCTCAAAGTCGCAGGACGACTCGGCAGTAACGAAGCGGTACGTCAAGCCGTCTCGGCAGGAGTCGGCTGCGCATTTTTGTCTCATTTGTCAATCCGTCGGGAGCTGCAGGCCGGCGAACTTTATGCCGTCACGGTGCAGGGGCTGAATATTGAACGGCAACTTTGGCTGGCCACCCTGAAAGATCGGACCCTCTCGCCGGCGGCGAACGCCTTCTGCAGTCTGTTGCATCACTACAGCCGGGATTTTTGAAGATAACACCCGGCTGCTTTCGACAACAGCATCCAGGCTGCCGCTTTACGCTCAACGCACGACATTGCATTCCAGCACCTCCTTTATTCTCAGTCGCCAAGAGACACGAAAACGGTCGACCGGCTTTGACATGCTGCTTTTTTCCGTCATAATTTAGTGAAATGACTGCCTGGCAATGCAACGTCGCCAGGGATTTAAATCTCTCTCCCAGCCACACATGAAAGGAGGTTGCCATGCCCCAGGAGTACACCCTGCAGGAAGCCATCAAAGAGGCCATCTTGGCCAAGAAAGAACTCCGCGACTTTTACCGTGAAGCAGCGGAGCTCACTGATGACATCGCCGGAAAAACCGTCTTGAACCGCCTCAGCGGTGAAATTGAAGTCAATATTGCCAAGTTTTTCAAACATTATCGCGGCGAGGAGTTTGGTGAGTTGGGAGAGTTTCTGATCTCGCCGCCCCACCCGCAATCGGTCATGCTGGTAGAACTGCGCAAGGCTCTCGACAAAAATGTCCATGCGAAAAAAGCCCGGGAACTCGCCATGCGCGAGGAGAAGGCAATGGAGGAGACTTTCCGCTCGGCAGCCATGCGGGTAGTCGACCCGCTGGCCCGCGAAGTCTTTCTTGAAGTGGCAGATGATGCCGCCAAGCACTACGCTGTGATTGAATCCGAATACAATTTCCAGACCACCGGAATCCATCACACGGATGTGGGCACTTATGTTCGTGAATAAGGGCCAAACAAATCACTTGTTCCTCCAAAAGCCCCCTCATCAAGCAGGGGGCTTTTGACCAACAACGAACAACGTCGTAACATCCGTTGTCCTGACGCGAGACCTCCTCTGATGCTTATAGAGCAACGCCTCACACAACTTACAGACCAGGTCTTTGCAGACATCGCCAATGCTTTCCCGGTATGTGCGGCCAGTGACGAGTTTTACTTTTTTCCCCAAGTCGTCTCAAGTGATCTGAACTGGCGGGAATGGGATGATTTTTCTTCCGAAAACGTGTTCGCCTGTACTGACAGGCTTCGTCATTATGTAGAGACTCTTGATAGCCTGAAAAACCCCAAGCTATCAGCCTCTTTGAAAATAGACATTGAGCTGCTGCACAGCACCTTATGCACCTTGCGCGAACAGCTGATTGAGGTTGCACCGCAAACCACCCAGCCGACATTTCACCTGACAATCCTTGCCGCCGGTCTGAGCGAGGCCTTAGCGGGTCAACCCGAAGCGTGGGCAGGCAGGATCGCCGGCCTGCCGGAGTTTCTGCAACGGGCCGCCAACAGTCTGGTCGAGGTCCCACGACTTTTTCTGGTTCCGGGTCTGACCATGGCGCAGGATCAGAAATGCTGGCTGCAGCAATTGCAAGCAGCAGGCCTTGACATCGGCAAAGCCCTGCCGGCACTCGACCTGTTTGTGGAACGACTGAAAAAAACCGCCACTCGTGATGACTTTCTTCTCCCGAAAGATCAGTTTGCCCGACTGATCAGCGAGCATTTGGGCTGCAAGCAAGGCCTCGATAATGTTCAACATGAGCTGACTTCCGAATGGAATGAGATGGAGCAACTGTTGAACCAGGAAGCGGCTCATCTGGCACCCGGCCGACGCTGGCAGGATCTGGACGCGCTCATCCCTTATATCGAGGCTCCCGGCCACGACCTGCTGGAATTGTACCGGCGGGAGCTGGAGCGGATGGAAGAGCATGTCCGTCAGGCTGAATTCATCCCGCCCGAACTGCAGGTTACCCTGAAGCCGCAACTGGAGAAGGTCCCGGCAACCATGTCAGCAGTGCGGGCTTCGGATGCCTACACGGCCACACCGGGGACTCCCCCTCGTGGCGGCATCTTTTATATCTATCCGCATGACGACACACCACAAGACCGAGTGGGCAGACACCTCGAATACCGAATGACCGCAGCGCACGAAACCTGGCCAGGGCATCATCTGCTCGACGTCTGCCGTTGGAGTTTGCCGCAACAGATCCGTCGATCGATCGAACGACCTCTCTGCTATGAAGGCTGGGCCTGTCTGGCCGAGGAGCTGATGTATCGAAGCGGTTACTTTGACAATCCCTGGGATCCCTTTTTGTTGGCACGGCGACGCATCAGGCGAGCCGCCAGAGGGCTGGCGGACATCGGCCTGCAAACCGGGCAAATGCATCTGGATGAAGCCGCCCGGCTCCTGGAAAAGACAGGTATAAGCCCAAGGCAGGCCGCCGCCATGATCCCGAAGTATGCCCTGCGCCCAGGCTACCAGGTATGTTATGCTTTTGGCCTGAGGCAGGGGCTCAAACTGTTGGAAACTTACGGAGCGAACAATCCTGCCGCGTTCGCACGAACCCTGCTGCGCAAGGGTCAGGTCGGCTTTGCCTCACTGGAAGAGATCTTGTCTCTGGAAGGAGTCAGCTGAGTGGACAGGTTTTGGGGATATCACTCGGAATGGAACCTGGGCAGTCCCGGCGGTTGGGATTATCAACGCATCACCCAGGAAATCGGCAAGGCAGTCTGGTCACGGCTCCAACAGATCAAGCCAATGGCGATTGAACTCGACTTTGACCATCCGCTGCTCTATCCGATAGATGGCTTCGTGCAGATGCTCACCGACAGCCACCGCCGCCTCTCCGGCAGCAACCAGGGTCTGATCGCCGTCATTGCCGAAGAAGAGACCCTGGCGGATGTCACCGAAAACATCAACCTGGCAAAACGGCTGAATAGCATTGACGGTCTCTCTGGCGCTCTCATGGCACCATATGAACTGGAACTGGTTGACGGTCGCGCCTGCTACCAGGGGACGCCCGTCTCGATCGCTTTTGTCGACTTCAACACCGACATCATGCTCGACCTGCACCGCAAGTACACACTGACACCGCTGTTGCAGCTGGTCAGTGAAGGGCGGGTCGTTAACCCACGCGGAACTGAACCGATTAACGTGAAGAGCATGTTCGAGATCCTCACCTCCGAAGGGAACTCGCGCTTCAGCACGGAATCGGTCGAGCGCACCCCCTGGACACGCCGGTTTCTGCCTGGCCGGGCCTTGGGACCGAACGGCGAAGCAATCGATGACCTGATTGAGTGGACACGACGCAATTGGGAGAATCTGGTACTCAAACCGGAACGCGGCTATTCAGGCTTTGGGGTGCGCGTCGGCGGCGTTAATCCCGATGCAGACGAGGCGGTTGGACTAGCTTTGTCCAAGGGAGAGTACATCGTCCAGAAAAAAATCCCCCTGCACCTCTGGGCAGAAGAGTGCGTCACCTATGACCAGACCGAGGGTGTTGTCCTTGAACGCGTGCAGACCGATTTCCGCTGTCTGTTCGGCACCAGCGGCCTGTTCGGTTTCTTGGTCCGTTACGGCGGCGTACCGACCAATGTCGGCAGCGGCGGCGGGGTCCAACCTCTCGCCCTGCTGAAATCCAACCTGTCGATTCGCGAAGCGACCAAACGGATCAATGATGCGATGATGAGCATCGATGCGGCTGAACTCAGCGGCGTCCTGGAAATGCAGCAGCAGCTTGCGCTCGACCATCGCTTCACCTACCTGCTTGGCCCGATCAAGATGGCACTGCGACCACGATTGATCACAGCTGACCACCTGCACCAACTGCAGGGCTACACCGAAGCGGTCTGGGATGATTGTCTGCTCCTGGAAAAGATGTACCAGGGGGGAGCGCTGCAGGAGATGATCGATATCGAAGAGGAGGAACTGGCCATCTGCCGCACGCAGCCTTGGGCCGGCTCGGCGGCCATTTTCGCAACTGACGGGCTTTTCAGCTTTGGGGCCCATCCGGAGGGGCCATGAGTTTCACAGTGAACCCCGACTGGTGGAAATCCCTGTTCGATGAGGTCTACCTGTTGACCGACGCCCGCTCCGTCGATAACGCTGAAGTCACTCAGCACGAAATCGATGTGGTCTGCAGCCTGCTGCCACTGCGTCCGGAAGATGCGATCCTCGACCTCTGTGGCGGGCAGGGCCGACACAGCCTGGAACTCCAGCGGCGCGGCTTTGGTGATTGTACGGTTCTCGACTATTCCGAGGTCCTCCTGGAACGTGGCCGACAAATCGCCTCAGACAACGGTTGTTCGGTCCGTTTTGTCCAGGGAGATGCCGCCCAAACAGAACTCCCGGGCGGCACATTCAACCACGTGATGATTCTTGGCAACTCGCTCGGCTACCTGCCGCAAGCCACCGATGACCTGCGCATCATGAAAGAAGCTCGCCGTCTGCTCAAACCGCAAGGGCACCTGTTACTTGACATCACCGACGGCGCAGTCATCCGTGAGCGTTTCCAACCCAACGCCTGGCACGAGATCGCCAAGGATATCGTCGTCTGTCGTCAGCGGGAACTGGACAAGGATGCCGTTCGGGTTCGCGAGGTGGTCTTGTGCAAGGAACGAGGTCTGATCCGCGATCAGACCTATGCAATCCGGACCTACGCCCCGGAACAGCTCGAATCCCTGGTCTATGCTGCCGGCTTTGCGGATGTCACACTCCACCGCAACTTTTCACCGCAACAGCAACAGGGCGATTACGGTTTCATGAACCATCGAGTACTACTGACCGCACGCGTTTAATTCAAAACGTCCTGAACATCCATTTTTGTGCTTGGCCCCCTCCGTACCTCCGTGGTGAAGTGTTTTTCGCTCATCACTCAAAACAATTTTCACTTTTTTTGACGCACGTCAATTTTCCGATACGCTCTATGTGAGAAGGTGGCTGCAACGAAACGCACACAACCACCCCCCCATATAAGGAGTACACAATTATGAGTATGTTCTGTTTTCAGTGTCAGGAAGCCGCCAAGGGCACCGGCTGCAACATCGCCGGCATGTGCGGCAAGAAAGAAGAGACCGCCAACTTGCAGGACCTTTTGGTCTATGTGACCAAGGGTCTGTCTGTGGTCGCCGAAGAAGCTGCAACCCAAGGCAAGCTGGATAACAGCATCGGTCTGTTCGTCAGCCAGGCACTGTTCGCCACCATCACCAACGCCAACTTCGACAATGACCGCTTTGTCGCCCTGATCAAAGAAGCCACGATCAAGCGTGATTCTCTTAAGCTGGCGATCGGTTTCAGCAGCGACCTCGACTGTGTCACCTGGAACGGCCCGGAAGATCAGTTCGCCGCCAAGGCCGCTTCAGTTGGCGTCCTCTCCCAGGCGAATGAAGATGTCCGCTCCCTGCGTGAACTGCTGATCTACGGCCTGAAAGGCATGGCTGCCTACGCCGACCACGCCGCGATGCTCGGTCACCAGAAAGCAGAAATCTACGAATACATGGTCTCCGCTCTTGCTTCGACCACCAAAGACCTCAGTGTTGACGAGATGGTCAGTCAGGTTCTGAAATGCGGCGAGGTGGCCGTGACCACCATGGCCCTGCTCGACGAGGCCCATACCGGCGCCTACGGCAATCCCGAGATTACCGAAGTCAATCTCGGCGTACGCAACAACCCCGGCATCCTGATTTCGGGTCACGATCTGAAAGACATGGAAGAACTGCTCAAGCAGACCGAAGGCACCGGCGTGGATGTCTACACCCACAGTGAAATGCTGCCGGCCAACTACTACCCGGCCTTCAAGAAGTATGAGCACTTCGTCGGTAACTACGGCAACGCCTGGTGGCAGCAGGATAAAGAGTTCACCTCCTTCAACGGTCCGATCCTGATGACCACCAACTGCATCACCCCGGTGAAAGAGGCGTATCAAGACCGTTTCTTCACCACCGGCATGGCAGGTTGGCCCGGCTGCCCCCATATTCCTGAGCGCGCCGACGGCGGCACCAAGGACTTTTCCGCAGTGATCGAGAAAGCCAAGACCTGCGCAGCCCCAGTTGAGATCGAAACCGGCACCCTCGTCGGTGGCTTCGCCCATGCCCAGGTCATGGCTCTGGCCGACAAGGTTGTCGATGCGGTCAAGTCGGGCGCCATCAAGCGCTTCGTCGTGATGGCTGGCTGCGACGGTCGCCACACCAGCCGCAGCTACTTCACGGACGTTGCCGAAGAACTGCCGAACGACACCGTGATCCTCACAGCCGGTTGTGCCAAGTACCGCTACAACAAGCTCAACCTTGGTGACATCGGCGGCATCCCCCGTGTCCTCGACGCCGGCCAGTGCAACGACTCCTATTCGCTGGCTTACATCGCCCTGCAACTGAAGGAGGTCTTCGGCCTGGAGGACATCAACGACCTGCCGATCTCCTACGACATTGCCTGGTATGAGCAGAAAGCCGTGGTCGTCCTGCTCGCCCTGCTCGCTCTCGGGGTCAAGCACATCCGCCTCGGTCCGACGCTGCCAGCCTTCCTGTCGCCGAACGTGGCCAAGGTCCTGGTGGAGAACTTCGACATCAAGCCGATCGGTGATGTCAAGGACGACGTCGCCGCCATCATGGCTGGTAACTAGACCGTAACCACGAACCAAATCAAAAGGGCGGCCCGCAAGGGTCGCCTTTTTTGTCGTGCCACCTCACCTCGGTGTCAACAAACCTTCAAAGGGAACAACCCCATTCCTCTAAACAATCTGCTATCCTCAGCCCCGCTAAAAACAGACGTCAGCTGATTTACACCAACCCAAACAGACTGTTTGCAATTGATAACCTTCCAATAAATCATTGTCATTTCAACCTTTTTGTATTAAATTGTCTGGAATTTAACTTCAATTCTCAGGAGGTTGTCATGAAGCGTTGTCTCGCATTGGTTGTTTTTGGGGTTCTTCTGTTGAGTGCACATACCGCCGTGGCGGGCCCATTCGGACCTGCGACCCCGGCGGAAGGAACAAGCGTCGGCGGCGGCTATTTTTATTCTAGTGCTGACCTGGATGTCGGTGACGCCACTCTCAAGCAGAACCGGGCTTATCTGCGCCTGGGCGCTGGTCTCTCCGAGAACTTTGAAGCCTACGTTCGCGCCGGTGTCGCTGATATCGAGATTGAGGAATATGATGACAGCTTTGCCCCCTATATTGGGGGTGGTTTCAAGACCCTTCTCATGAAGCGCCGTAACTTCGTGCTCGGCGGCTTCGTGGACGGCGACTTCTTCAGCGACTATGACGATGGCGACCTGGAAGTCAGCAGCCTCTACGAAATCAACGCCGGTCTCAACATAGAGACCGTGATCGAAGGTGCCAAGCTGTATGCCGGCCCGGTCTTCTATGTCCGGGAAATGGACCTCGAAGCAGCTGGCGAGTCGGAAACCGTTGAAGAAGATGGTAACTTCGGCGGGTTTGTCGGTGCCAGCTGGAAGGTGAAAGACCGCTTCAACATCAACGCCGAAGTCCAGTTCAAAACCGACTTCTCCGGCGGCATCGAAGTCCTCTACAACTTCTAGACAGTCTTCAGCGCACTGGCTCCTTTTCCGGTGCGCTGAATTCTTTTTCAGATGCAATCAAAACTCTATAAGGGGATGCTTATGTTCAAGTTTTTCGTTTCTGTCATGATGCTCCTGGCCCTCTTGGCGACTGCCGGCTGCGGTGGTGGTGGCAGCAGCAGCAGCTCTCCCTTCATTTCTGGAGGCAGCACGACGGTACCAGGCGACCCGGTAGACCCGGTAGACCCGGGTGATCCGGGGACACCTATCGCGATCGGTGTTCTGGTGGACCTTGGCGACCTGATCGGTGACACTGACAGTTGGTTCTGGACTGAAACGGCGATGATCAACAATGTGCGGGAGGTCGTCGGTCAAGCCAACAACAGCGACGATGGCTCCCCCAAAGAAGCCTTCTACTGGGACGCATCTTCGGAGACGATGGAAGCCTTGGGAGGCCACACCGGCGGGCCCTATAGTGACTATTACTACCTGAAATCGCAAACTCCCGACGATTGGCTGATCTACAGTGAAGCGACCGAGATCAACGATTCCGGGACCATTATTGGCCACTCCACCACGGGGTCCGGCTGGCCGGATGAAGGTGAACTGCGTGCCTTCGTGATCCAAGCCGACGGAAGCTTCTTCGACCTGCCCCCCGTCCCCTATTATGACAACAGCGGCAATCTCAAAATTGGTGAATTTTCCCAAGCCAATGACATCAACGAACTTGGCAATGTCCTGGTCACCCTGGATGATGAAGAGGGGCAACACGCCTATTTCTGGGACGGCACCACGCTCTACAAAGACATCTATGGTGCAGACCCAGTCTTTGAAGTGACTATTGATAACGTCGAGTACAATATCCCTATTCTGGACTACCCCCTCTACCAGGGAACCTGTAGCATTCTGAACCAGGACTCCGAGGGCGTCGCCATAAACGAACTGCAGCATGCTGTCATGAACTCTGGTAGCACGGCTGTCTGGTGTGACATTGACAAAGGCATCGTCGAATCCCTGAACGGTTTTGACGGCAGTTCTGTCGGCGTCGACATCAACAACCGCGTCAGCCTGGGCGGCAGCGGCAACCAGGTCTCGCACATCGCTGGCAACTCAGCCGATATTGCTTTTTTCTGGGATGGCGGCGCCATGCTGCCGCTCGGCACCCTTGCTGATGACGACAGTGGCACCAGCGAGACGGTCGACATGAACGACCTCGACCAGATCACCGGCAATGCGACCACCAATGAAGGCACAACTCACGCCTTTATCTGGAGCAATGCGACCAAGACGATGGTTGACCTCGGTACCCTCGGCGGTGACAACAGCTATGCCACAGCCATTAACGATGCCGGCCAGGTCGTCGGCTACTCGGAAACCGGTGAACTGTACGATCAGGATGGTGTCACCAAACTGATCGTACATGGCTTCCTCTGGGACGACGGCAAGATGTACGACCTCGGTTCGCATAACGACTTCTACACGTTCAGCTTCGGCGAGCCCTATCCGTTCAGCAAGGCAGTCGATATTAATGATAGTGGCGAAATTGTCGGTTTCTCCTATACGATCAACAACCACAAGCGTGCCTTCTACCTCAATCCCACGATCCTGCCCTGAGCACTCAGCCTCTCGGCAAGACACAAATAAAAACGGGCGACCTTTCAGGTCGCCCGTTTTGCTTTCAGATACCTCATTCTCTCAACGTTCAGCTGTCATCACCCAACACCTTCATCTTACCACCCCCGTGGCCACGAGAGACCACGGCAACCGTCAACCGCGAGATACAGACCAACCGGTCACGCTCATCGACAATCTTGATCTCCCAGACCTGGGAAGAACGCCCCCGATGCAGCGGTCGGGCTGTGCCGATGACCCGCCCCTGGCGCACCGAGCGTAAATGGCTGGCGCTGATTTCCTGACCAACGCATGCCTTGCGCTCCGGGTCGACACAGAGATTGGCGGCAAAGCTGCCCAGGGTTTCCGCCAGCGCCACGGAGGCACCACCATGCAGCAGACCGGCCGGCTGGTAGGTACGATGATCGACCGGCATGCTGCCGCTCAAAAAATCGGGTCCGATTCCGTTCACCTGGATATCCAGGTGCTCAACCATATTGCCACGCGACAGATGGTCAAGCTCTTCCAGCGAATATTCTCGAAACCAAATTGATTTTTTCACTATCTGACCTTTATTGTAAAAAAAGGGCCGCTTCAATCGAAACAGCCCCTCGGGAGAATGACGCCTTACCTCTGGCAAAGCTCTGCTAGTCTTTGACCGCCGTCACCACAAATACCGGGCTGAAGGCCTCGAACACCTTGTAGTCGGTCAACGGCATGGTTTTGGCGATGTTAACAGTCACGACCTCCAACTGGTACCCGGAGTTCTCGAAAAACTCACTGGCCGAGGTCAGGGTGTCCAGGGTCACGGCGTTCAGAACCACCCGACCGCCGGACGGCAGTCGTCCATCCACCGACTCGAGGATATCCCAGAGATGACCGCCCGAACCACCAACAAACACCCGGTCCGGATCAGGCAGGTCCTCGAAACAGGACGGCGCTTCTTCTGCCACGATGGTCACGTTGCGCGAACGGAAGGTGTTCAGGTTCTTCTTCAGAAAATCGAGACTTTGAGCGTTGCGTTCCACCGCAAAGATCCTGCCGTTCGGCAACAGATGGTCCGCTTCAATACTGACCGTCCCCGAGCCGGCGCCGACATCCCAGAGAATCATATCGTGACGAAGCCGCAGCTTGGCCAGACTAATCGCCCGGATTTCTTCGCGGGTCATCAACTTCTTGACCGCCGCGAAATCCTCGTCGGGAATCCCGATACCCGGCAGGGCACCATCTCCACCCGCCTCATATTCCTTGATCAGGATCAGGACGTTCAGCGGTGCAGCCTCAATCTCCAGCAGTCCCCGGACATCGGTCTGAAGAATGCGTTCGTTCGCTGAGCCAAGGTCTTCACACAGATAAACCCGGTAGCCATCCCGGCCACGCTCTACCAGTTCGCGGGCCACTACCTGCGGCGTATGAATCTCGTCAGTGAGCACGGCGATCTTGTCGTGGGCCACGATCTGGTCGATCGCACCGACCAGGCCACGGCCATGCACCGACACAAAAATGGCGTCGTCCCAAGGGACACGGATTTTGGCAAAAGCATACTGCACCGAAGTGGCGTTCGGCACGAACTCCAGCTCTGCCTCCGGCAGATTGCGCAACAAGTCGCGGCCGATCCCAAAAAACAGGGGGTCGCCGGAAGCCAGCACGACAACTGAACCGGCCGCTTTCCCGATCCGTTCAATGACTTGGCCGTGGTTGTCGCCGATCACGAAAGTTTCACCGGAGAACTCGGGAAACAGGTCCAACTGGCGCGCACCGCCCATCAGCAGGTCAGCATTTCCAATCAAATCAAGAGCCCGCTGGCTGAACCCCTCCTGGCCCTCGACCCCCGCACCGATCACATGAATTGCTTTCATGGTCTTTTCCTCTCCGGGCAATCACTCGCCTCGTCAGGTCCGCATCGGGATAACATCTTCAACAGCCTAGCTGCTCACCCGGTTGACGTCAAGCCGACCGCACACGCTCTGGGACAGATAAATATGTGCCGTTCATCAACTGAATCCGGCAACTGCCATCCGGCAGGTAGTCAATGATATTCAGGCATGCATAGTCCTGGACAATGCTGAAGGCCGCATCGAGCGGCGCCCCCAAGGCGTCCAGGAGAAAAATCCGGTTGATGCCACCATGCCCGAACAGAGCAACTTGCTGTCCGGCATGCCGCGTCAGAATCGCCTGCAGAACCGGACGCACCCGCGAGGCCGCGTCATGAAAGCTCTCACCTCCAGGCATGCGATGATGAACGATATCCTGCAGTCTGGCCTGCCAGTCTTCCGGAAAATCCTTGGCGAGGCTCAACCAGGGGAGCCCCTGCCATTGGCCACAGTCCAGCTCACGCAATGCGGCGTCGGTAAAGACTGACACCCCAAGGGCCTGCCCAAGCTGCGCAGCACCATAAGTGCAACGGTCCAGATCGCTGGAATAGATCGCCTCCAGGGTAGCGTCGTGCAAGGCCCGACACACGAGATCCATCTGAGTCCGGCCAGCCTCGGTCAACGGCACATTTGACTGCCCGTTGTAGCGCTTTTCCTCAAACCCGGCCACCTGGCCATGACGCAGGAGGAACAATCGCGTTGGCTTCATTTGATAGCCCATTGATTTATCACAATCCGCCTCGCTCTTCTGCACGAGTTGCCGGCCCTTACGCTTGAGGCGTCAGCAGTTCAGCGATCATCTCCCAGAGGACGTCTCGGCCCTGTCGGGTCACGGCGGAAAAGGGGATAAACAGGTCCGGGTCGAGCCCGGTCCGGCGACCAATCGTGTCTAATTGGCGTGCCAATTGATTGCGGCTGATCTTGTCAACCTTGGTCACCACCGGAAGGGTCGGAACGCCAGCCTCTTCCAGCCAGTCGAGAAACGCCAGGTCTTCGTCGCTCGGCTCCCGTCTGGCATCCAGCAGCCAAACCACCGCTCGCAGATTCGAGCGTCCTGTCAGATACCCCCGCACCATCGGCATCCAGCGTTCACGTACACTACGCGGCGCCTTGGCAAAGCCGTAGCCAGGCAGGTCTACAAAATACAGGGCTTCGTTGACGGCAAAAAAGTTGAGCAGTTGCGTCCGTCCGGGGGTCGACGATGTCCGTACCAGCCCCTTGCGATTCAGCAGGCAGTTAACCAAACTGCTTTTGCCAACATTGCTGCGTCCGGCAAAGGCAAGCTCCGGCCAGTCAGACTCGGGGCAATTGGCAAGCGAGGTTGCACTGATTTCAAAGCTGGCGGAATGCACAATCATGGCCGAACACGCTCTCCTCTAGAGATAAAAACAGACTGCTGTTTCAGCTGTTGACTCTAACACAGAAGGGGGTATTAACTCAAAACCAGATTCGACCTGACCACCCGAATTTACTGCATGGAAACACCTCTTTTTCCTGGGGAAAAGCGTTGATTTTTTCTTTAAAAACTGTTATCCAATAAGCTGTTCTAGGGCTCTTCTGAAGGCCATCAGCACGGGCAGGCACCACCAAGTATAAGGAGAACCCTTCGCCCGCGAAACTGAGGAACGGTAGAACGTACTGTTTCGGTCTATTTAGAATTTGCAATTTAGACCTTTCATCGATAAAGTGTCTTTCAATGAAATTTTTCGTCAAAGGAGTGTCATGAAATGGGTGTTCGCATGAGCATGCGCCTGATCGCAGTATCCCTGCTGACGGTTTTTTTGCTGGCCGGAATCGCTAGCGCGGATCAAAAAAGGCCTGGTCGCCTGGTGACCCTTGACAACAAGGAAATTGTCTTCGACGGCATCCTCGAACGTGACATCGTTAAGGGCTGGTGGAACGGCTCCGCCCTGACGGTTCCGATTGAAACCGTCTCCGAGATCACCTTCTTTGATGCCCCCCAGGTTGACTACAGTATTATCGGCAACGACATCAAGACCGGCAAGCTCGGCCTGAACAGACGTTCCGATGGCAAGCAGTTTGTCCTACTGGATGCGTTTTTACCTGCTGACTGCAACTGCAGCTACTTGACCTATACTTACAAAAACCCCTTCACCGGGGAAACACTGCAAGCCAATGCCGCGATCGACGGACTACGCAAGATTATCTTTGAGGATGGCAAGCGCTGAGCTGCAGAACAACACAACGTAAAAAGCGGGGTCATTTGACCCCGCTTTTTTTTTGCAAATTCTGTTACGAGGTTGCCAAATCGGTTCAACCCGATATATTGTTGACTTGTAGAGTATCAATTCACAAATGCGGAAGGAGTCAACCATGTTCAGTGAAGAACTATTGGATGCAATGAACGAGCAGATGAAGAACGAATTTCTGTCAGCCCATCTCTACCTAGCCATGGCAGGCTACTTCGAATCGGAGGATCTTCCTGGCATCGCCTCCTGGATGCGGGTGCAGGCTCTGGAAGAACTGACCCACGGCGAGAAATTCTTCAATTTTATCTGTGAAGCTGGTGGCCGTACTAACCTGCGTGGCTTTGATGACCCCAAAAACGACTACGCGTCCCCCCTGGATTGCTTTCAATACTCCCTCGAACATGAAAAGTTTGTCACTGCCAGCATCAACAAATTGATGGATATGGCCAAGGAGCAAAGCAATCATGCTGCACAGATTTTTCTGCAGTGGTTTGTAACCGAGCAGGTTGAAGAAGAGTCAAGCTTCGGCCTGATTGTGAAAAAGCTGGAGCGGATTGCTGATGACGGTCGCGGCCTGTTGATGGTCGATTCCGAACTCGGAAATCGCGCTTTTGTTGCCACCACAACGGCCGAATAACGTGCTGTTGTATTCATCGGTCGAGCGGCAACAGAGCCCTTCGACCTCAACTGACAGTCACAACAACACATTGTCATGCGACAAAGGAGGAGAACATGTCCAGTTCCATTGACCTGAAGGAGGCCGTCCGGCGCTCCATTCAGACTGAAAAAAATGCCATGGATTTCTACACCCGTGGCGCGGCTATGATGCAAAACCCCGAAGCAAAGAAAGTCTTCGAACTGCTGGCACGTGAAGAGCGGGAGCATGCTGAATGGTTCTACAATGTCTATCCGGGTGACGACATCAATTTTGACGCATTCATGAGCGAGAACCCGGATGATGGCTCCGAATGGCTGGGCGAGCTCAGAGGTGTTGACGTCAAAGAATTCAATGAGCGCAAGGCGATGGAACTGGCCATGCAGAAGGAACAGCAACTGGCAGAACATCTGCGTGCCATGGCCGCAAAAATCGACGATCCGGAAATCAAAAAGATCTTTGAAAAAAATGCGACCTCGACCGACCACCATTATCAAATTATCGAATCGGAATACGCCCGCCTGATGGGAATGGTTCACGAAACTGACATCAACACGTTCGTTCGCGAATAGACCCTGACTTCTACAAAACATAAAAGCGGAACTGGCACACGCCGGTTCCGCTTTTTTGCTTAAAGAAAACACACCCGCGGCTACTCTTCGGAACCACTTCTCCGATCCAACCCGTCGCGCAGCAGCCGAGCCATTTCATCCGGCGAAACCGGCCGACTGAACAGGTAACCCTGCATCTCGTCACAATGCTTCTGCTTGAGCAGGGCAAACTGCCCTTCGGTCTCCACCCCTTCCGCAATCACCTGCAAGTTGAGACTCCGGCCCATCGAAATAATAGCGCTGGTGATCGCTTCGTCAGCTGAGCTCTCCTCGATATCCTTGACAAACGACCGGTCGATTTTCAGCGTGTTGACCGAGAAGCGCTTGAGATGTGCCAGCGAGGAGTAGCCGGTCCCGAAATCGTCTATGGAGATATGAATCCCTATCTCGCTGAGGCGGTTGAGCAGCCCGGCCACATACTCCGGGTTCTGCATGATCACCGTCTCCGTAATCTCGATTTCAAGGGAATCCCCCGACAGGCCGGTTTCTTTCAAAATATCGGCAACTGTTTCGACCAGGCCCTGGTGCTGCAACTGAAATCCGCTCAGGTTAACCGCCACACGCACCTTGGGCAGACCGGCATCCTGCCATGCACGATTCTGGCGACAGACCTCGCGCAAAACCCATTCGCCAATTGGGACAATCAGTCCCGTCTCCTCTGCCAGGGCGATAAAATCGGGCGGCCCCAGCAAACCAAGCTCCGGATGCTGCCAGCGGATCAAGGCTTCCAGTGCCGTGATGCGACCGCTTTCGACGTCAACCTTCGGCTGGTAATTGAGCAGAAATTCGTTATTGTTAAGCGCTTTACGCAGACCGCTTTCGAGCACCAGACGACGCTGTGAGCCCTGTTCCATTTTGGCATCGTAAATCTGGTAATTGTTGCGCCCGTGAGATTTCGCCTGATACATTGCCGTATCGGCCCGCTTCAACAGGGTCTCAACATCTTCGCCATGCTCGGGGAAATAGCTGATCCCGATACTGGTCGTAATAAACAGTTCATGTTCGTCGATTTGCGCCGACCGAGCAAGCGCCCGCAGGAATTTCCCTGCCACCTGCTCGGCATCTGCCCGGCTGCCCAGTTTCGCCAGAATGACAGCGAACTCGTCACCGCCCAAACGCGCCACGGTGTCCACCTCGCGCACGCAACTCTTCAGACGGCGGGCGACTTCCCGCAGCAGGTGGTCACCGACAGAATGCCCCAGGGTATCGTTGATAATCTTGAAACGATCCAGATCGAGAAACAGAATTGCGGAGACTTGTTTTTCCCGACGAGCCAGGGCCAACGCCTGATGCACCCGGTCATTGAAGACAATCCGGTTGGGCAGGCCGGTCAGTCCGTCATGGTGCGCCAGGTGCTGCAATTGATGCTGCGCCTTCTTCCGTGCAGTCACATCACGACAGATAATCCAGACCGCACCCGGCTGATGATCCTGAAAGTCACACAGCATTGACCCTTCGACATCCACCTGACTACCCGTCCGGGTAATCAGCCGGCCCTCCAGGGCCTCAATCTGTTCTCCTGCAACCGCCTTACGAATCCCCTCTTTGCAGCGCGAGCTCATATCATGATCAATGACATCCTCCAGCAGCATATCGCGCAGCTCCATGGCACTGTAACCGAGGATGGTGTGCCATGCCTGGTTGGCGTAAATAAACCGGCCCTCCGGAGTGATGCTGAAAATCAGGTCATGCGCACGATCGAGAAAATCCTTCAGGCGGTTTTCCGTAGTGACCGTCATGGTATGCTCATGACGAAGAATCTGCATCAGAAAAGCGCCGAGAACGGCGACAACCAGGTTCAGCAGGCACACCCACAACCAGATCAGAGAGAGAAACAGACCACGCTCATGCAGGCCGGCGTCAGTAAAAGGCATCGCGAAGTAATTCAGGAGACCGAAATACTCCGCCGCAAGCAGCAAACCGTAGCAGAGAGAACCGCCCAAACCGGTCAGTATAACCTTGCACCGGCCTTCCATCAGGATAGCCGCCTCTAGTGTCACCAGCAGGTAGAGTGGCCAGAGCCAACTGACCGCGCCGCCGCTGAAATGAATCAGCAGGGTCACACAGAGATAGTCGGGGATGATCTGTAGAGCACTCCCCAACGGGTATTCTGCCAGGCCATGACAGCCGCGCTGCAACAGGGAATTGTAAATCAGGATAACAAACAGGCCGACCAGGAAGCCGGATAACTGCTGCGGGGTCAGAAACCAGCCATAATCACTCACCAGGTAACAGAGCGCGGCACCAACCCCGTAGAATCCAACAAGGGTCAGGAAAAACCAGCGAGCGCGAATCAGCAACAGGTAGCGCTGCCGACTGGCCAGCAAAGGAGTTTCCCCGGTTTTGCGATGCAACCTCTCACCCAAAGAAGTCGCCCAGGAGGGTAATTTATGTTTTTCAGCTGCAGACATTTGAATAGTATCCATCAGGTCGCCCCACCAACGCCTCAGAACACTAAAACCTATGCTCCGGGGGGACGATCACATCACTTCACGTCGAAAAATATCTGTGTCGTCAAGATTAACATGCAATCACAGGGCCAGAGGAGAAAAAGCCACAAACCCGGTTCAAATCCGCGAAGACACCAGCCCTAGCCTTCCGGCTTCGGTCTTTTCACTTATTCATATAGCCATATCACCTGATATTTTACATCTCCTCGGCTCCGCTCACATTAAACAAGAGAGAAATAGTCGTCAAACTGGGTACTTGTAAAACTTGGCACACATCGTGAATTTCGAATATACAAAACAAGGCATAGATTCCGTCGACAATTACCGGCCTACGACAGCGACATATTGTTCGGCGGACCGCGGGACATCCCCGCAAAACTATTATTCAAAATTGGAGGCTAAACATCATGAAAACATCCCTCAAATCCCTGCTGGCTCTGGCCCTGATTGCCGTTTTTGCTACCTCTGTTCTGGCTGCAGACGGCGGCAACCCCCGCAAGGGCAAGCACTTGTACAAAAAGTCTTGCAAAACCTGCCATAGCGCCGGCGGTGAAGGCGGCGAGCTGACCCCCATGACGAAGACCATGAGTCAGTGGGATCGCTTCTTTAAAAAAATCGAAAAAAAGCATGATGCAGCGGCTATTGAAAACCTGTCCGAACAGGATCTGCTGGATATCAACCAGTTCCTATTTGATTTTGCTGCTGATTCCGATCAGCCCGCAACCTGCGGTTAATTACGTCAATCTGCCACTTAACACGAAGGAGAAGAACGTATGACCAGAATGATTTCATTTTTCCTGGCAGCCCTGCTGGCACTGCCCATGACGGGCTTCGCTGCGAGCAGCGAAGAAGCCATGATGCAAGAGCTGCAGAAGCAGATCGCGGATCTCAGCGAAGAGCTTGAAGATCTGACTGATCGTCTCGACGATGCCGAGCGGCATTCCTCACTCGACCGCATTGAGTTTACCGGCGACATGCGCCACAAGGTCGATAGCCTGCAGTACGAGGATGTGACCTTTAATCCGGGCATTGCTGTTGACTTTGCCGACTTTTTCCAAAAGGCTGAAGAAGGCATCCTCTATCAGGGTGACGGCCCTCTCGGATCTTTCAATCCACTGTTCGACGTTGCAAACCCCAGCAGCCCGTTGGAAGAGATGTTTTCCAATCTTTACAACGATGACCCGGAAGCATTTGGTCAGCTCAACACGGGCTTCTACTACGACTTTTTCGGCAAAGTCATGTCGGCTCAAATGGGCCAGGACGCCGGGTTGGGCCTGATGACCCCGATGTACGATCCGTCAACGGGGACCCCAGTCTACCCGCTGGACTATCTGTTCCAAAACATTTACGACACTGACCCCACTGCCTTCGGCAACCTGATGACCCAGTTCCAGGGATGGGCGGGTGCAGGAATGCCGAGCGCGCCTGCCATCGGCAACTTCCGCCTGATTGATGCTCCCAGCAAATATGACCTCGACAACAGTATCCTCCAGACCTCGCGCCTGCGCCTCAACATGAAGGCCAAAGTCTGGAATAACGTCAAGTTCTCCGGTCGTCTGGTCATGTACAAGAACTGGGGCGATTCGACCGGTTCGAAGGTGTTCGACTCCTGGAACAGCTTCACCATGGACGCCACCAACAGCGGCAATACCACCGGCGATCTGCTGCATGTTGATCGCGCTTTCTTCGACTGGAGCAACATTGGCGACACGGGCGTCTACCTGTCGATCGGCCGTCGTCCTTCGACCTACGGTCCGCCGACCGAGTTCCGCGAGAACGAAATGCGCGGCGGCACCCCGACCGGCAACGTCATGAACCTCAACTTCGACGGCATCACCATCGGTCGTCATCTGGAAGACATTACCGGCATCCCCGGCATGGTCGCCCGCTTCTGCTACGGCCAGGGCTACGAGTCGGAATGGGGTAACGGCGAACTGTTCAACAACGTCGAAACTGAAGACACTCACTTCGCGGGCTTCAACTTCGACCTCTACAACGACGGCAAAACCTTCCTGCAGACCACGATTTTCACGGCTCAGGACATCGCCGACGGCTTCAAAGGGGTTCTCGCGTTCCCGACCGAGTACGCCGAGCTGTTTGCTCCGACGCTGTACAGCGACATGCAGAAGTTCCCCACCTTTAACTTCGTGACGCGCTATCAGCCAAGCGTCAACATCGGCGACATTAACCTCGGTGGCCTTGTCTTTTCCCGTCAGGAAGACAATGGCATCAACTGGTTCGTTTCGGGCGGTTGGACGCAGCTGCGCCCCAACGGTGAAGCCGGTATGTTCGGCGGCATGGGAACCGATGCAGTCTTCCAGGCACAGCTGAGCGACGATGGCAGTGAAGTCTTCATGGCTCCGGTTGGAGCAACCGAAAGCAAAACTCGCGACGGCTATGGCCTCTACGCCGGCGTGCAGATCCCGGCTCCAATGGGTAAGGTCGGCTTTGAGTACAACTACGGATCCAAGTGGTACACCCCCTTCACCCAGGTGCAGGATGATGTGGTTGGCAGCAAGCTGGCAACCCGCGGTCATGTCGGCGAAGCCTACTACATCGTCGAAGTCAACCCGCGTATGTTCCTGAAGTTCGGTGGCATTTACTACGACTACGAGTACAGCGGCAGCGGCTCGCCAGTCGGCGCACCGAAGAAGATCAAAGACATCCAGGACGGCACAGCTTATTCCCTGTTGCCCGTTGTGGACAAAGCTTGGGACCTCAATGCATCAATTACAATGAAGTTCTAAACCTGCAGAATGTAAAAGGGAGAGGCGAGTTCCTCTCCCTTTTACTTGCGAAAAAACATCAATATATCTATATTATACGACCGTTGCATTTCCAACAGCGTCTGATAAACATTTAAATTCACGGCCGTATTGTTTCACCAAGCCAACAGGAGACACTCATCATGAAGAACGTTTTCCGAACCGGCATTCTGCTGGGGCTATTTGCCCTCACAGTCGCCATCCAACCTGCCATCGCTGGTCCCGATCATTCGAAATTCATCAAGGGCCCCTTTGAAACCGGCCCAGAAGTCACCACAGCCTGCCTCAAGTGCCACGAGGGACATGCCCAGGACTTCATGAAAACTACTCACTGGACCTGGTCGCAAGAGCAGGTGATTAATGGTGAAACGGTCAACCGTGGCAAGAAGAACGTGATCAACAACTTCTGCACCTCAATCGAAAGCAACTGGCCGCGCTGCACCAGCTGTCACGCCGGTTACGGTTGGGAAGATGCCAACTTTGATTTTAACGACGCAACCAACGTCGACTGCCTGGTCTGTCACGACACCACAGGCACCTATCTGAAATCATCCACCGATGCGGGCCGGCCGTTCAAGACGGTCAACCTGCTCAAAGTGGCCCAGAAGGTTGGCGAACCGACCCGCTTCAACTGCGGCACCTGCCACTTCTACGGCGGCGGCGGCGACGCGGTCAAGCATGGTGACCTCGACTCCTCGATCGAATACCCGACTCGTGAAATTGATGTTCACATGGACGCCGACGGCAACGACTTCTCCTGCCAGGAATGTCACGTAACCGAAGCCCACAACATCCCCGGCAACTCATTGGGCGTTTCGCCGGCTGCCGACAACCACTTTGATTGTTCCTCCTGTCACACTGCTGAGCCGCATGAGCAGTCTCGCCTGAACCAGCATACGGCAAAAGTGGCCTGTCAGACCTGCCACATTCCTTACTATGCCAAGGAAGTCCCCACCAAGCTTGCGTGGGACTGGTCAACCGCCGGCAGCGATGAGCATGGCGACATCAAGGATGAGCACGGCAAGCACGCCTATGCGAAGAAGAAAGGTCACTTCATGTGGGGCAAGATGGTACAGCCAGAATATGCCTGGTACAACGGCGTGGGCGGTGCCTATAACAAAGGGGACAAGATGGACCCGGCCCAGGTCACCAAACTGGCCTACCCGATGGGCAGCATCGAAGACATGGATGCCAAGATCTATCCCTTCAAGGTTCATCGCGGCAAGCAGATCTACGATGCCAAGCACAACTACTTCCTGGTTGCCAAGGTTTACGGTGACGGCGGCTACTGGACTGAGTTCGACTGGGACAAAGCAGCCCGCCTCGGCTCCGAAGCCAGCGGCCTGAAGTACAGCGGCGAGTACGGCTTCGCCGCCACGGAAATGTACTGGCGTCTCAACCACATGGTCTCCCCCAAGGAAGAGTCGCTTGGTTGCCTCGAATGTCATGGCGACAACGGCCGCTTCGACTGGCAGGCTCTTGGTTACCAGGGTGATCCACTGGACGCCAAGTAAGTCGGATGTTACACGCAGGGCAAGCAAAGCGGGGCTGAGTACTCAGCCCCGCTTTTTTATTGAGCAACAGTCCTCGATGACCGGCATTAAATCGATATTGAATTTTTCTAAAAATGGAGATATCCTTACGTTTCCCAACTCAGAAGGAGTCTCACATGTTTGGATTAGGAACCACAGAACTGATTATCATTCTGGTGCTCGTGCTGATTATTTTCGGCGCAGGCAAGCTGCCTTCTGTAGGTGGTGCCATGGGCAAGGGCTTGCGCAACTTCAAGGACGGCATAAAAGACGGCGCCGAAGAGAAGGATGAGGCTGACCCGGATCAGCTCGAAAACAACGATCAGGATAAATCCTGAGCTGTCTGCAGCGCCAGATGACACATAAAGAGAGCCCCGTAACTGCGTTACGGGGCTCTCTTTGTTTAGCATCCTCTTCGGGCCAGGCAGAAGCCCAGTCCGAACTCCACTCCGGGACTAGCCCTGTGGGGCGATTGTAATCACTACCCGCCGGTTCAGCTGACGACCCTCAGCGGTATAGTTATTGGCGACCGGCTGACCTTCCCCATATCCGATCGTCGTGACCCGACCAACAGCGACGCCCTGCTCGATCAAGGCATTCTTGACCCCCATGGCACGCCGCTCGGAGAGTTCCTGATTCAGCTCTTCCGAACCGGTACTGTCAGTGTGACCAGCGACAGTAATCCGGGTCTGAGGATACTGATTCAACACTTGGGCCACCCGTTGGATCTCCGTATAAGCGCCTGGCTTGAGTGAGGCAGAACCAACATCGTACAAGACATCCGACTTGAAGGTCACAGCCAGCAGGTTGGCGTTGCGCTGAATATTGGCCGATTCAGAGGCGGCAAACTGCTGCCGCAGGGCGGCTTCCTGGTTGTCCATGTAACGACCAATACCGCCACCAGCGACGCCGCCAAGCACAGCCCCGATCCCGGCGCCAAGCAGGGTAGCCTCGGTGTCGCCACCGATCACTTGGCCGAGTCCGGCCCCCACTGCGGCGCCAACTCCGGTGCCGATCATTGCTCCCTGTTGGGTTTTGTTGGTGGGTTGAACACATCCCATAGCGAGTATCGCCATCAACGCCACAAGTAACAACCTTTTCATTATCATCTCTCCTTTGCTATTTCTGAGGTCAATCTCAGTGTTGTATAAATCACCCTTTCACAATCGTATCTCCTTTTCCGGCAACACGCAACAATCACAACTCATTTCACTCGCTCAATGGCCACAGCGTCCGGTTGGAGCTGCAGCAAAGCGGGGCCGGCCAATGCTTGCCATTTTTTTTTCTGCATGTTAGTTTTCTCTATTGCCTGCGGGGGGTTACCCTAGGTCTTCCTGGCAGACGAAAGCCCGCCTCATGCGGCAGTCATCATCATCAATTGCGGAGGTTCACCTATCATGAAAATTTCACGTGCCGAAGTGGAGCACGTCAGCCGTTTGGCTCGTCTTGCTCTGGACGACCAGGAGATCGCCTCCCTGCAGGAGGATATGGACCAGATTCTTGGCTATGTCGAGCAGCTCAATCAACTGGAGACGCAGGAGATCACACCGACGGCGCATGCTGTCCCCATGGAAAACGCCTTGCGCGAGGATACCATCCGGCCAGGCTTCAGCCGTGAGCAGGCGCTCGCCAATGCTCCGGCCTCGGACCCCTCTGGATTCCGCGTTCCCCGCGTGATTGAATAATTTGCAACTTCCCTGAATGGATGCCCCTATGACGCTTTACGATTTATCTCTGACGGAACTGCGCAAACAGCTGGATGCAGGAGAGATCACCTCCGAGCAGGTGACGCAGGAATACCTCGACCACATCGCCGCGACAAATGAAAATATCAACGCATTTATCACAATCTGCAAGGAAGAAGCCCTGGCAGACGCCCGCGCGGCAGACCAACGCATCGCTGCCGGCAAGGCGGCGCCTCTCACCGGCATACCGATTGCGCTTAAAGATATTTTTAACACGACCGGCATTCGCACGACCTGTGCTTCACGGATTCTGGAAAATTACGTTGCCCCGTATGACGCAACGGCAGTCGCCCACCTGAAGGATCAGAACGCCGTACTGCTTGGGAAGCTGAACATGGATGAATTTGCCATGGGCAGCTCCAACGAAAACTCGGCGTTTGGCCCGGTCCACAATCCCTGGAACACGGAGTGTGTTCCTGGCGGGTCCTCCGGCGGCAGTGCCGCTTCACTCGCGGCCCGACAAGCGGTTGCGACTCTGGGAACCGACACCGGCGGCTCGATCCGCCTGCCGGCGGCGCACTGCGGAGTGGTCGGCCTCAAACCAACTTACGGGCGGGTGTCGCGCTACGGTGTCATTGCGTACGCATCTTCTCTCGACCAAGTCGGCCCACTGGCCCGGAATGTCGAAGACTGTGCCCTGTTGCTGCAGGCGATCGCTGGATTTGACTCGGCCGATTCCACTTCGGTCGACACGCCGGTCCCGGATTACACCGCGACCCTCGCCGACTCGGTTGCCGGATTGAAAATCGGTTTGCCACGCGAATATTTCATTGAGGGCCTGGACGATGATGTCCGTCGCGCCGTCGATCAGGCGATTGCAACTTACAAGAGCCTCGGCGCCGAACTGGTGGAAGTCAGCCTGCCGCATACCGACTATGCTGTTGCGTGTTACTATCTGATCGCCACAGCTGAAGCCTCCAGCAACCTGGCCCGTTATGATGGCGTGCGCTTCGGCCGACGAGCGGCCGACAGCAAGGACCTGATCGATATGTACACCCGCAGCCGCGCTGAAGGCTTTGGAGCTGAAGTCAAGCGCCGCATCATGCTCGGCACCTACGCACTGTCATCCGGCTACTACGACGCCTATTACCTGAAAGCACAAAAGGTCCGCACCCTGATACGACAGGACTTCACAGAGGCCTTCTCCAAGGTGGATGTCCTACTCACACCTGTGGCGCCGACCCCGGCCTTCCTTCTTGGCGAAAAGACCGATGACCCGTTGCAGATGTACCTGTCAGACATCTTTACCGTCCCAGTCAATCTGGCCGGCACCTGCAGCATGAGCCTGCCGTGCGGCCTGTCGGACACCGGCCTGCCGATCGGGCTGCAGTTGGTCGGCAAACCGTTTGATGAAGCCACCCTGCTCCAAACCGCCTACGCCTTTGAGCAGGCCACGGAATGGCACAAGCAGAAAGCGAATATTTAAACCATGTCCACCACATACGAAACCGTCATCGGCCTGGAAGTCCACGCCCAGCTGACCACCGACACCAAGATCTTCTGCGGCTGCTCCAAGACCTTCGGTCAGGAGGCGAACACGCAAACCTGCCCGGTCTGTCTCGGCCTTCCGGGCGCCTTGCCGGTTCTGAACGGTAAAGCGGTCGAATTCGCCATCAAGGCGGGCTTGGCCACCAACTGCGCCATTGCGCCGCGCTCGATCTTCGCCCGTAAGAACTACTTTTATCCAGACCTGCCGAAAGGCTACCAGATCTCCCAGTTCGAACTGCCCGTTTGCGAGCATGGCTGGCTGGATATCAACACCGAAGAGAGTGGCGAGAAGCGAATCGGCATCACCCGTATCCATATGGAGGAGGACGCCGGCAAACTGATCCATGGCGAGACGTCCGAAAACGCACGAACCTCCTTTGTCGATCTGAACCGCGCCTGCACCCCCCTGCTGGAGATTGTCTCCGAACCGGACATGCGCTCTGCCGACGAAGCGATTGCCTATCTGAAGAAACTTCACCAGATCGTGGTTTACCTCGGCGTCTGCGACGGCAACCTCGAAGAGGGCAGTTTCCGCTGCGATGCTAATGTCTCGATTCGACCGGTCGGGCAGGAGGAGTTGGGCACGCGCTCCGAACTGAAGAACATCAACTCCTTCCGGTTCATCAAGCAGGCGATTGAATACGAGGTCGAGCGCCAAGCCGACCTGCTGGACAACGGCGGCAAAGTTGTCCAGGAGACCCGCCTGTTCGACAGTCAAACCGGCATGACCCGCTCGATGCGCGGTAAAGAGGAGGCGCACGATTACCGCTATTTCCCCGATCCGGACCTGGTCCCACTGGTGATTGATGAGGCCTGGATCGAACGGGTGCGCGGCACCCTGCCAGAGTTGCCTGACGCCAAGCGCGCCCGTTTTGAAACCGATCTGGGGCTTTCCGCCTACGACGCCGAGATCCTGGCTGCCGATCAGGCGTTGGCCGCTTATTTTGAAGCCTGCGTGCCGCTGACCGGTGACGCCAAGCTCTGCGCCAACTGGGTGATGGGCGAGATTTCGCGCTGTCTCAATGATGAGAACATCGCCATCGACGCCGCACCGGTTTCAGCGGAGCTGTTAGCCGGCCTGCTCAAACGGATCAAAGACAACACCATCTCGGGCAAAATTGCCAAAACGGTCTTCGAGAAAATGTGGGCCTCCGGCAAGGATGCTGACAGCATTATCGAAGCCGAAGGGCTCAAGCAGGTGACCGACACTTCGGCCATCGAGGCCATGATCGACGAAATCATTGCCGCCAATCCGGGGCAGACTGCCGAGTTCCGTGCCGGCAAGGAGAAGCTGATGGGCTTCTTCGTCGGCCAAGTCATGAAAGCCAGTCAGGGCAAAGCGAATCCCGGCATGGTCAATCAAATTCTCCGCAAGAAACTGTTAGGATAGAACCCATGAGCCAATGCGCTTTTTCAGCGAACACCTACGCCGGCATCCGACCGATCAAATACCAGAACAACGTCCTCTCCCTACTCGACCAGCGCAAGCTACCGGGGGAGGAAATCTGGATCGACTACACCGACTACCAGGAAGTGGCGGAGGCCATCCGCAGCATGGTCGTGCGTGGTGCCCCTGCAATCGGCATTACCGCAGCCTATGGCGCCTATTTGGGTGCCACGGCAATTGAGGCCAAAGACGCCGAGGATTTTGCCCAACAGTTTGACGCGATCTGCGCCACGCTCAATGCGACCCGACCGACGGCAGTCAATCTCGCCTGGGCATTGGAGCGCATGCAACGTCTGGTCCGCGCCAACCTCAACCAACCCCCCATTAACCTCAAGATAGGCCTTGAGTACGAAGCCTTGGCCATTTTTGAGGAAGACCTCAGGATCAACATCGCCATGGGCCAAAATGGCGAAAAGCTGATCCCGGACCAGTCGCGTATCCTGACCCACTGCAACGCCGGCGCCCTGGCAACCGGAGGTTACGGCACCGCCCTCGGCGTTGTCCGTGCCGCCGTAAATGCCGGTAAGCAGGTCATGGTGCTGGCCGATGAAACCCGACCTTTCCTACAGGGAGCGCGCCTGACCGCCTGGGAACTGCAGCGCGACAAGATTCCGGTAACCCTGATCTGCGACAACATGGCCGGCTATCTGATGAGCCTGGGTGGCATCGATTGCGTCATCGTTGGCGCCGACCGGGTTGCTGCCAACGGCGACGTCGCCAACAAGATCGGCACCTACAGCGTTGCGGTCCTGGCAAAAGAGCACAACATCCCCTTTTATGTCGCCGCGCCGCTCTCGACGATCGACATGAATCTGGCCGAAGGGAAAGACATTCCGATCGAGCAACGTGACACCCGCGAGATCAGCCACATCGGCGAAACCCAACTGGCTCCGGAAGGGATCAGCATACTGAATCCGGCATTTGATGTCACCCCGGCCCGGTTGGTCTCTGCTATCATCACTGAGCGGGGTGTTGTGCAAGACGACTATGTCGTAGGCCTGAAGAAATTAACCGGGAAAGGGTCCTGAATGGAGACCCTGTCGTTACAGGAGTGGTCGACAGCCCTGCAACAACAGGATGAAGCTGCCCTGGCACGACTGGTGAATTCTCTCGGCTTTGCAGAGGAACGCAAATGTCTGGCGAACCTGTCCCTGCTGCACGACATTCTGGACGACCCGACCCTGCTGCTGGACATCGCCAAAACCGCCCTGACAGCAGCCGACCCCGACATGGCGCTCAACAACCTGGAGCGTCTGACCAATACCGTGTCGGGCGCTGACCTCGCACCGACACTCACCGACAGCACAACCTGTCGCTACCTGCTGACTGTTCTCGGCGCCTCGCCATTTTTGACCGGTATTCTCTGTCGCGAGCCCGCCTATTTCACCGAACTCTTCCCGGCCAAGGCATTTTATCAGGCGAAACAGGAAGCCGACATGCTGGCGGAGCTGCGCAGCCGTATCCCCGACTCGGCAAGTTTTGCCGAACTCCAGAAAGGTCTGCGTCTTTACAAGTCTCGCGAGATCTTGCGCATCGGCAGCCGTGACCTGTGCGACCACGCCCGCCTGGAAGAAGTCACTGGTGAGCTGACCGCCCTGGCGGCATCCAGTCTGCAACGCGCCTATGAGATCTGCAGTCAACGTCTAAACGACGAATACGGTGAACCCGTCCTGGACGACACGGAAGGGAATTGTGAGCAGACACCGGAATTCACAATCTTAGGTATGGGCAAATTCGGTGGTTTTGAACTGAACTTCTCTTCCGACATTGACCTGATCTACTTCTACACCACGGATCGAGGCCAAACGACAGGCGTGGCAGACGCTGCCGGGAAACTTCGTCAACAGATCCCCCTGCACAAGTATTATGTCCGTCTATCAGAGATGGTGACCAAAGCGCTCGGGCAGGTCACTGAAGACGGTTTCGTCTTCCGAGTCGATCTCCGTCTGCGCCCGGAAGGCAACAGCGGCGAAATGGCCCATTCGCTGCTCGCAGCGGAGATCTACTACGAAAGCTGGGGCCAAAGTTGGGAACGCTCAGCCATGCTCAAGGCCCGTCCGGTTGCTGGCTCACTTTCGCTGGGCGAACATCTGCTGCATCGACTGGAGCCATTTATTTATCGCCGGCATCTCGATTACGCCATGATCGAGGACATCAAGATCATGAAACAGAAAATCGACTACAGCCTGACCCGTGAACGGGAAGGAGTCTTGAATCTGAAGCTCGGCAAAGGCGGCATCCGGGAAATCGAGTTTTTCATTCAGGCCCTACAATTGATTTATGCCGGCAAATCGCCAGCGCTGCGCGAAAGAAACTCTCTAAAGGCCCTGGTTATCCTTGAGCAAGAGGGGCTGGTCAAACCGGAAGAGTTCTCGCAACTCAGTGACGCCTATCGGTTTCTGCGCACAGTCGAACATAGAGTCCAGGTCTACATGGAGCAGCAAACCCACAATTTGCCGGCCCGGGATACGGACCTGCACGCGTTGGCAAGACGTTGTGGGTTCGAAGAGATTCAAAGTTTCAGCGACACCCTTCAACAGCATCGGGATAGCGTCAACAACATTTTTCGCGACCTGTTCTACACCAGCGAAGAGGAGCTCCCGGAACAGGTCAACCCCCGGGTTGCTTTCCTGTTCAGCCCGGATGCAGACTCCGACCAGTGCAAGGATATTCTCGAAGCAAAAGGCTTTAAAACTCCGGATGCGGCCTACGACAGCCTGCTCATGCTTCGCGAAGGGGGACACGGCCGTTTGACGGAGCGCGCACGGCGGGAACTGGACCGGATCGCGCCCTTGCTGTTCCAGGAGGTTCTGGACAGCCCGGACCCGCAACTGGCACTACGGCAACTGGAACAGTTCCTGGTTGTCTGCCGACGGGCTCGCGGCACCTACTATGCCCTGTTGGCCGAAAACCCATCAATTATCAAGACGCTGGTGTCCCTGTTTGCAACCAGCCAGTTTTTGTCCCAAATTTTCATCAAGTACCCGGAAATTCTTGACTCCCTGGTTTCCAGCAGCCATGCGGTCACCACTAAGGACGCCGAGGCACTGCACACGAGTCTCAACGAATATCTCGACCAGACAGAAATCTACGAAGACAAACTTGATGCCTTACGGCGCTTCCGGAACGAAGAGGTCCTGCGGATCGCCATCAATGACCTGCAAGGAGACCTTCTTCAAGGGCAGATCGCCCGTCAGCTGTCGCTGGTTGCTGAAGTCTGTCTGCAACAAGCACTGGTCATCGCCCAGCAAGAGCTGATCCCGCGTTACGGCCTGCCCTTCTGTTGCCACCAGGACGAAACCTGTGAACATCAGGCGACATTCGCGATTATCGGCTTGGGGAAATTGGGCGGCATGGAATTGAATTACCATTCCGATCTGGACATCATCTTTCTCTATGAAGGGGAGGGACACACGCTTCCCGCAGAAGGCACCGACCCGGGGCGCTACAGGTCACAGACCAACCAGCAGTACTTTGCACGCCTGGCCCAGCGGATCATCTCCGTATTGACCCTGATGACCCGTGAAGGCACTCTCTACGAAATCGATACCCGCTTGCGCCCGTCGGGCAATCAGGGCCAACTTGTAACCTCCTTGCCGGCATTCAAAGCCTACCATGAGGAAAGTGCCGCCTCCTGGGAAAGACAGTCCTTGCTCAAGGCTCGGGTCGTTGCCGGCGATGTGGGCCTGGCCGCCGGGCTACAGAAGTTGACGACCGAGATTGTTTACGAACGGCCCTTGCCAGACAGTCTGTCCACCGAAATTTATCGACTAAGACAACGGATGGAGAAAGAGCTCGGCAAAGAAGACTCCCAACACAGAAACATCAAGACCGGACATGGCGGCATGGTTGACGTCGAGTTTCTTGTTCAGTTTTTACAATTGCAACATGGCCGTCAGCATACCGAAATTCGGTCGCGCAACACTCTGGACGCCCTGCAGGCGCTGCAGGAAGCCGACCTGCTGCCAACGGAGGACGCCGAGCGTTTGTCCAACGGCTACAAGTTTCTGCGACGCCTGGAGAACAAACTGCGCCTGGTCCATGACCAGTCGATCAACCAGCTCTCTGCCGACCCAACCTATCTGAACAAACTGGCCAGACATCTGGGATACCAACAGACACCCGGTCAGCGCCCAGAACAGGTCTTTGAACGAGACTATGCGCAAATCACTGAGGATATTCGCAACATCTTCGAACACTCTCTGGGGGGAGATCACGAATGAGCGACACACAGGCACAAGAAAAACGCATTCTGCTGGTGGACGATGACCCGAATATCTGTCGTTTCATTAGCGAATCTCTACGATTGCGAGGCTTTGCCGTCGATACCTTCGCTTCGGCGGAAGAGACCCTGAAAACTCTGGAAGAGTCGGCCTATGATTTGGCACTACTCGACATCCTGCTCCCCGGAGATAATGGCCTGCAGCTCTGTCGAACCATTCGCAGTCTGCCCGACAAACAATCGTTGCCGGTCATCATGATGACCGCCTTCTACCGTCAGGCTGACCAGATCCGTGAGGCGCGCGATCTGTACGGGGCCACGGATTACCTGCTCAAACCCTTCCCCTTGCAAACCCTGCATGCCAAAATCGATCAATTGATCGGTGCTGTGGAGCAACAAGCGGTTGAGGGTCGCATTGACATCAACGGCAATCTGCAGGAAACCTCTATGCCACGCATCCTGCATAACCTCTACAGCCTGCGCGCCACCGGACTGTTGCATCTGGAACGAGGCGACTTGAAAAAGGTCGTCTACATCAAAAACGGCTATCCGATTTTCGTGCGGTCCAACCTGGTCCGGGAATTTCTGGGGCAGCGTCTGGTCAACGATGGCGTCATCTCTGCCGATGAGTTGGCATCATCCCTCGATCTGGCTAAAGACACCGGCCAGAAGCACGGAACGGCGCTGGTTACCATGGGATTACTGACGCCACATCAGCTCAACGACGCTCTGCAGCAACAGATCGTCGACAAATTATTGGACATTTTCGCCTGGCCTCAAGGCGACTATCGGTTTGTCCAGGCCCGCGAGTTCAAACAGGGGGTCACCAGTATTGTCCTGTCGCCGGCTAATTTGATCTTGCAGGGGCTAAAGCAGCATGCCAGCCGGGAACAGATCGCGGCCATTCTCGAACCGCACATGGAGCGCTATCCGCAAATGGCGGAAAACCCGCTTTACCGGTTTCAAGAGATTCAGATCTCCTCATACGACAACCGCATTCTGGAACAATGCGACGGCCAATCGACTCTCGCCGAGGTTCTCAACCGGCACCAACTGTCACGCAAGGAAGTTGATCCCCTGCTCGCCGCCCTGTTGGCCACCGGCATTCTGATCAGCAGGCCGGAGCCTTGCCTGGCAAGCGAAGCGGAACCGTGTGAAGAGGCCTCCCAGCTACGGGAACGCCGTGAAACATTCCTGAAAGAGTACACCTGGATGATGCAGCAGGATTTTTTCTCTCTACTGGGACAAAATGAAACGGCCAACCGGGAAAACATCCGGAAAGCCTATTACGGTCTGGTCAAAAAGTACCACCCCGACCGCTTTTTCGAACAGGACCTGCTGACCGACCTCAAGGAACAGGTCAACGCCCTGTTCCAGAGAATCAACGAGGCCCACGAAACCTTGATTGATCCGATCCGGAGAGAACAGTACCTCAGCGAATTAAGAGGACCAAAACCGGAGAAGACCGACTTGGACGTCTTGCTCCAAGCGGAGGCGGCCTTCCACCGGGGCATGACCTTTTTCCGCAGGAAAAAATTTGCCGAGGCCCTGGCAGAGTTTGATCAGGCTGTCGAACACGCTCCCCTGGAAGCAGAATACCTGACCTATCAGGCCTGGGCTTCCGTCAAAAACGCGCCGAACGACTCACATCGTGCCGAAAAGGCCAAGCAGGCTCTGCTGAAATCGGTACAGATGAACCCGCGACTTGCCGTGACCCATCTCTACCTGGGATACCTTCTGAAAAACGAAGGCAAAGAGAAAGAAGCGCTGCGCCGCTTTGAACGCACGATTCAGTACAACCCCGACTGTACCGACGCTGTGCGCGAGCTGCGCTTGTACAAAATGCGCAACAAGGAGACCGAGAAGAGTTCGAAACGGGGTGGATTTTTCAGAAAACCGAAGGATTAGGGAAGAAGCCCCCACGGGTCACTCGGCAAGGCCAGCCAACTGAGACAGGCATCCTGCGGGGTGATCCCCGCCAGCGCGCACGCTTTCTCCGCACAGACCCGTTCCACGTACAGGGCCAGTGTCGCACTTAGCCAGGCATCATCCAGTCGGAACAGAACTCCGAGCTGGACCGCACGCTTTCCGGAGACATCCCCGGCGGGGAGCTGATAAAGCACCTCGCCCGGCAGATAAAGGCTGCGCACGCCCAGAACAACCTCAATTGCCAGGGACTCCCCTGGGGGCGGCTCCTCAGGACAGATCAGCCGCGCACCTCTTCCGGACAGCGACGACAACTCAACCGACATCATCTGCCCCGCCACAAACAGCTTGGCCGGCAACTTCAGGGAAATCCGCATCTGGGTCCGCGGCTTCGGGAAAAACTGTTCCTCAATGCATCGGTAAAGAGCAACCAGCGAAAGCGGTATCTTCAGATGGCGCTCAGCGACCTCCAGGGGTGCCAGCCAGACCCGTTTGTCAGCGGGGATGGGCTCCGCAATTCCCCATTCGACAAAAACCAGCCCTGCAGAAGGCAGGTGGTCCGTCAGCTCATACTTCCAGTTCTCGAACACCGCCGTCAACAGTTTGGTGACTTCGCGATTGCGGGTCACCACAGCCAAACTCGGTCGTCTTTTTTTTTGCTTGTCCAGCAACATGTTTCCCCCCTCTATTTATACCTGTACCAGGATCACAAGCCTCCACCGAACGGGTGCATGTCCAGAATAATGGCCGTACAGTCATCAACCGTCGGCTGTCCGGCCAAATGACCGCGTAGCGCGTCAAACACCCCCTCCAGACATTCCAAGTGATCACCCTGAAGGCTTGCCAGCGCGGTCTCAAGCCGGGTCGCGCCAAAAACATTACCCGCTGGATCCAAACCATCGACCAGACCGTCAGTATAGAGCAGCAGCCGATCATTCACCTCAAAACGGAAGGTTTGTTCCTCCAGATCCGGCTGATCAAAATAGCCGAGCGGGTGGCCAGTCGTGACCAACTTCAACAGCGAATCGCCGCGGCGCACCAGGCCAGTCGGGTGGCCGGCACTCACATAACGCATGCTCAAGCTGTCCGGATCGATCACGCCGAAGAACAGGGTCGTCGAAAAAAAATGGTCGTAAAGCGATGATCGCTTCGCAAAAGATCGCAGGAAACAGTTCAGCTCGGTTACCGTCGCCAGAGGGTCGCAGGTCCCCTGGACCGCCCGGTGCAGGTAACCGTAAACCAAAGACATGATGATCGAGGCGTGCAGGCCATGGCCGGTCACATCACCGATCAATAGCGCCTGGCAGCCATCTCCGAGCGGGATAAAATCATAATAATCGCCGCCAAGCACCGCCGCCATGTGATTCTCAACACCGATGCAGCACCAGTTGCAGAGCGGCGAACTCTTCGGGAAGAGCAGTGCCTGGACCTCCCCGGCCAGAAGCATATCGATCGGCAGGCTGGTATGGCGGTCCTCCCTGGTCAGCACATCTCCCATGGGCAGTCCTCCCGTTGTGTTTCACACGACTCCATCAAAGCAGAGTCGAGCAAGTGCCGCGGCTGCACATTCGACATAGCCCGCAACAGGCTCTGACGAAGATTGGGAATGTCGCGGCTCAAATCGTTGACGAGCCGTTTCATCGCCTGGCGTTTCTGATCAGTCTGGTCGCATACCGGGCAGCTGCAACAAATAATCGGGAGGTCCTGAGAAGCAACCCAGTCAATTATAGCCTGTTCCGGCACATACACCAGCGGACGGATAACCGTATGCCGGCCATTTTCTGCCAACAGTCGTGGACTCATTGCCGCAAGCCGGCCGACATAAAACTGGTTCAGCAGCAGTGTTTCAATTGCGTCATCGAGATGATGACCGAGGGCCAGCTTGTTACAGCCAAGACGATCCATCACGGTGTAAAGCACACCCCGCCGCAAGCGGGCACAAAAAGCGCAGTAGGAACTCCCCGGTCGACGCTTCTCGGCGATGATCTCACGGAAATTTGCCGTTTCCAGATGGTAGGGTATGTTGAGTTTCTGCAGATACACTTCAAGCAGGTCGACGCGGTAGCCGGGAAAACCAGGATCGACATTCACGGCAATCAGTTCAAACGGAACCGGTGCCCGACGATACAAATCTTCCAGCACTTGCAGCAGTAGCCAGGAATCCTTGCCACCGGAAACGGCAACGGCAATCCGGTCATCAGCCTCGATCAGGCCATAATCCCCGATCGCGCGACCGACCTGCCGGCGAATCTGCCGGAACTGCTGTTCAGCGGGAATGGTCACCCGTAGCCCTTTCTATTGTGTTTCCGACATATTAGCTGTATTCGTCAGACCAAGGCAAGTGTCTAAAATCCGAGGCCCCGCTTCACATCCTCCAAAACTAGATACAAGGTTGGAATCAACAACAGGGTGATGCCGGTCGCGAACATAATACCGAACGCCAGACTGATCGCCATCGGGATCAAAAACTGCGCCTGCACACTGGTTTCCAGAATCATCGGCATCAGGCCAAAGAAGGTGGTCAACGAGGTGAGCAGGATCGGCCGGAAACGACGTTGACCCGCGACAATAAGAGCCTCGAAGGTCGGCAGCCCATCACTGCGATGGCGGTTGACGTAATCAATCAGCAGCAGAGAATCGTTGACGACCACTCCAGCCAGGGCAACAAGTCCGAAGATGCTCAGGATGCTCAGGTCAAAGCCCATAATGAAGTGACCGATCACTGCGCCAACGATCCCGAACGGAATGGCCGCCATAATCAACAGAGGCTGTGCATAGCTGCGAAAAGCAATCGCCAGCAGGGCAAAGATGCCGAGCAGGGCCATCAGGAAACCGGTCTTCATGCTCTCCATCGATTCCTTGCGGTTCTTGTCTTCCCCTTCCATATCGTAACTCAGTCCCGGATAGTCAGCGATCAGGTCCGGTAGCTCTTTGCTCTTCAACTCCTCAAGGATTTCCTCGGCGTTGGCGACCTGGCTGTTCACATAGCCTTCAACGCTGATCACCCGCTTGCGGTCAGTCCGATTGATGGTACTGAACCCGCGACTCTCCACAATTTCTGCCGCCCGGTTCAGCGGGAGTTCACCGCCACCCGGAGTTCGGATACGCAGCTGCTCCAGGTCCCAAAGCCGTTTCCGGCTCTCCTCCGGGTAGCGCACCTTGATTTTGACCTCGTTGCGCCCGCGCTGCAGCCGTAGCGCTTCGGACCCGTAAAAAGCGGCCCGCAACTGCCGACCCAGCTCCTGCTCGGTAATCCCAAGCGTCCGCGCCTCCGGCTTGAGATGAACCTTCAGCTCACGCTTGCCAATCGTGTAGTTGTCGGTAATATCATTGGTTCCTGGGTAGGCGGCAATGGTGGTCTTCAGCCGTTCCGCAGCCTGATCGAGTACATCAAAATCTTCATGGGCCAGCTGGATATTGATATTGGCGCCAAAATGCATCAGGTTCGAAGTGAAGGTCAACGTCTCGACACCGGGGACCTCACCAATTTCCTGCCGCCAACGTTCCGAGATCTCCGAAGCAACGATGCTGCGGTTTTCACTCGGGGTCAGGTACATGACAATGCTTGACAGGTTGCCGCCTGAGCTGGTGAAGGTCCCACCCGGGCCGCGGTCCAGAGTCGAAGAGCCAACCACCGCGTAAACGTTGCGCATAACAGTTTCACCCTCCGGCAGCTGGCTATCGAACTCACGGGCGACCTTCAGACCGGCCTGGACGATGCGCTCCTGGACCTTGGCCGTCTGGACAACCGGCGTCCCTGGCGCCAGCTCCAGCGCGACCCGGATATCATCACCATCCACCTCCGGCATGAAACGGAATTTAACTATGCCACCACCGACCAGGCCGCCACCGGCGACCAGCAGGACGCCGAGTGCCACAGCCACCGTTGCATAACGGTAACGCAGACTCAAATCGAGCAGTCGCCGGTAAGGGCCTTGGATAAAAACGTCCAGGCGCTCGCCAAAACGACGTCGCAGTCGATCAACTCCCCCAATAAGGCCATGCGTATATTGACGCGGTTTACCCAACGCCAGGTGGGCCGGCAGGATAAACAGGCACTCGATCAGCGAGACCAGCAGGATCACGATAACAATTGTCGGAATCACCCCAATGAACTTGCCCATAATCCCGCTGATATAAAGCAGCGGCATGAACGCCGTCACCGACGTAAGAATCGCAAAAACCACAGGCAGCGCCACTTCGGTAGCCCCATTTTTTGCCGCCAGCAGGTAAGGCACACCAGACTGGCGCTGCTCGTAGATGTTCTCGCCAACTACGATCGCATCGTCAACCACGATACCGAGCGCCATAATAAAGGCAAACAGCGAGATCATGTTGATCGAGACGTCCATGGCCGGCATGAACATCAGCGCCCCGCAGAAAGAGATCGGGATGCCGAGCATCACCCACAACGCCAGGCGAATTTCCAGGAACAGACCCAGCACCAGGAACACCAGCACCAGGCCGATTGTCGCATTCTTGACCAGCAGATCCTTACGACTCTTGAACAATTCCGAGTCGTCTTTCAATGTATCAACCCGCACAGAAGTCGGCAAATCTGGACGTTTCTGCGCCACAAACTCCTTAACAGTTTCAGCAATTTCAGTCGGCTTCTGATCGCCGACGCGGTAGACCTTGACCATGGCCGCAGGCTTGCCGTCAAAGGTTGCAAACTGGTCGGTTTCCTCGAAGCTGTCGCGCACCCGGGCAATGTCGCCAAGGGTTATTTCCGTGCCGGCCTCAGTCGTCAGCACTACGATATCGGCATACTCATGACCGGTGTAGCGCCGCTCCTTGGTCCGAATCAGGATTTCACCACCCGGCGCCTTGATGGTCCCGCCGGGCAGATCGACAGACGCCTGCCTGACCCGTGAGGCCACCTGATCGAGGGTCAACCCATAACGCCGTAACTGCTCTTCCGACAGTTCGATGGCAATTTCGTAAGGACGCACGCCATCAAGATCGACCTGGGTAATATTGGGCAGCAGCAGCAGCTCGTCACGCAACTGCTCCGCCTGTTCCCGCAAGCTGCGCTCCGGCAAATCACCATAGACGACAACCGAGATGACCTGGCGCCGATTGAGCATCTTGCTGATCACCGGTTCTTCGGAATCCAACGGAAAGGTCGTGATTCGGTCAACTTCGCTCTTGATGTCCTGCAGGACCGTATCGGCGTCAGCGTTCGTTTCCAGTTCGGCAATCACATAGCCGAAACCTTCTGCAGCCTGAGCGGTCAACTGCTTGATGCCGTCGATGCCGGTCAGGTTCTCCTCAATCTTGAGGATCACCCCCTCCTCGACTTCTTCCGGACCCGCACCGGGGTAGGCAACGTTGACCATGACCCGGTCGAGAGTTACTTCGGGAAAGACTTCCTGCTTGACCTTCGCCCCCATGATCAGACCGCCGACAATCAACACCATCATCAGCAGGTTAGCCGCCACATGGTTTTCTGTCATCCAGCGAATGGCTCCATTCATGGCTATTCCTTCACCGGTTGCGGCCGGAGTTTCATGCCGTCTGCAGCACCGGACAGGTTGGTCAGCACGATCTTTTCACCCGCCTGCAGCCCACCGGAAAGCAGAACCTCTTCCTTTTCACGGCGTACAACCTCGACACTGCGAATCCGCAGTGTCTGCTGCTCGTCCACCACCCAGACGGTATCATGATCATGCAGTGCCAGCCGCGGGACAACCACCACACCGGATAACAAACGTCCCTGCACCCGCACCTCAACAAAGGTCCCCGGTGCAAGCTGCACAGCTGTTTTTTCTGCAGAATTGCTGCGCCCGAAAGGATCGGACACGGAGACGACCAGGCTGGCCATCCGATTTTGCGGGTTGATGTCACCCAACAAACGCCTCACCTGACCGGTCCAGGTCGAGAGTCGATTGCCAAGAGTCAAACGCACTTCGACACTCACGTTATTTATCTGCCCGTTGCGCTTGGGAAGGTCAATCCAGTCGAGCTCCTCAAGCGGCAGTGGGACAACAATTTCAACTTCATCAGTACCTCCCAATGTAGCGACATTGGTCCCCGACTTCACATACTGACCGACCTCCACTTTCTCGGTCCGAACATAGCCGTTGAACGGCGCAACCAGCCGGGTCCGCTTCAGATTCAGCCCGGCCTGGGAGACAGCCGCCCGTGCCGCAGCGACCTGGGCTTCGGCACTCTTCAGCTGCGGTTCAAAAACCACCAATGGCTCCGGCTCGGACTGCCCCGGCAGGGCCAGCCGCTGCCACTCGAGCCTGGCCACGTCCGCCTGACCGGCAATTTTGGCCAGCTCCAGCTCCGCCATCGCCTGGTTAGCCCGGGCACTCTCCAGGGCAAGCTGGTAGTCAGTCGCTTCGATGGCAAACAGCAGCTCACCTGCTTCGACAAATCCCCCGGCGACCATGCGAGGAGACAGTTCGACCACCTGGCCGCTGACTTGGGGTGTCACGGCAACTTCACGGCTCGGCTGAACGGTCCCGGTGCCAGTCACCATGATAGTTCGTTCGGCTCGGGTCACCTCCATGACCTCGACCAGCGGTCCGGCAAACTCTTTCTCCTGTGGCTGGGGCAGCTGGCGCGATCTCACCATCATCAGGGTGATGATTATCGCTCCGACAAGAATCAAAAGAGGTAAAAATATTTTCAGCAGAAGGTCTCGTTTACTCATTGGCTCAATCCTGTTCCACCGACATGCGTCGGGTCAGAGCGTCTTCCATCCAGTGACCACCAAGCGCTTTGGCCAGGGTGATCCGATCGGAAACCAGTTGTCGGCGTGCGCTGAGCAGTTGGCTCTGCGTTGAGATTTGTCCGGCCTGGGCCACCAGAACCGGCAGGTAATCACTTAATCCGTTCAGATAGTTGTCCAGTGCCAAGCGCAAGCTGCTTTCGGCAGCGTCGGCCTGATCAACCAGAATGGTAATGTGCTGCTCCGTGGTACGGTTGGCCACCAGACTATCCTCCACTTCGCGGAAGGCATTCAACACTGTCTGCCGATAGCCGGCCAGAGTCTCACGGCGCACCGCCTCCTGGCGATCGACTTCGGCGCGCCTGCGGCCACCATCCATGATCGGCAGGGCCACACCGGCCAACAGGCTCCAAAAGTCGCCGGTCAGCGGACCGGTGATCAGCTCCGTGCTGGTACGGCCCAGCGTGCCAAGCAGATTGACGGCCGGCATGCGGTCAGCGATGGCTGCCGCCAAGCGGGCATCGCTGGCCTGCAACCGGGCGAAGGCCGCCTGGACATCGGGGCGCCGCAGCAGCAGGTTGGCTGGCAGACCCGCATCAAAGCGGGCGGGGGCCTCTGGCAGCTTTTCGATCCTGTCTGCCGAACCAATCCCCGGATAATCACCCAGCAGGACGTCAATTGCATGTTCAGCCGCAGCAAGCCGGGCTTCGATGGCCGGTCGGCGGGCGTCCACCGCCAGCAGGTTCTGACGCGCCTGGTACACATCTACGGCCCCGGTCAGACCTGCCTGATAACGCCGCGTAACTCGCTCCAGAGTGTCGCGAAACGCCGTCTGGTTGGCCGTGATCAGTTCAAGCTGAGCGTGCTGTTCCACGGCCAGAAAATAGAGGTCGGCCAATTGAGCCGACAAACTGAGAAACAGGGCACGAGCATCCGCCGCCGTTGCCTCTGCTTCGAGGCTGGCGGCGGTACTGCGTGACGCATATTTCCGCCAGAGATCGAGTTCGTAGGCAACACTCACACTCCCCTGGGCAGTTTCAGTGAGGAGATCGGTTGCAGAGCGATCCCGACTGGCTTGTCCACTGCCGGTCACGGTCGGCAACTGGCTGGAGCGAGCCCCGCGGAGGCTGGCCCGAGCCTGTTGCAACCGGGCCATGGCACGCTCGAGACCGAGATTTTCGGCAAACAGCTCCGTCATCAGTTGGTCGAGTCGATGGTCGCCAAACTGCTGCCACCAGAACTCGCCAGCGACGGATGGCTCCCCAGCCGCCACCCGCCGATACTCATCAGGCAGGTCAAAGCCGAGTTCAACTGGCTCTGGCCGGTGCAGACTGCAGCCAGCCAGTAACAGAATCCCACAAAGGGACAGGATGCGCTTCAGGTTCATAGTGGCGCCTCCAACCCGGCCAGGGTGTAATCCAGCAGCATTTCAGTTATGGCATCGATATCGACATCGGTGTCGACGCCCTCCGGTTTAACTGGCACCCGGTCATTAGAGCGCATCAGATGACTCATTGAGCCGATGGCAAAATGCACCCGCCAGAACAGGGTCTGACGAGGAACCCCCGGCAAAGCCTGACACGTCAGTTCGAACAGACGCTGAAACAGCGGTGACATCTGCCGCAGAAACACCTGCATTAACACGCCGTTCGTGTCGGCGAGCACCTGGCCGATCAGACTCAGGAAATATTCAGCGCCCGACTCGGGGCGACGTAGCTCCAGGGTTGGCGTAATAAATGCTGTCCAGAGAGCTCGCAGATCCGGCTTTTCGCCCTCTGCTACGGCACGCTGTGCAACCTGCTCAAGTCGATCCTGGCGAATGACATTGAGCGGACCAAGGCGGCGTGCCATGACCGCTTCAAGCAGGGCCTCTTTGGAACCGAAATGATAGTTGACTGCTGCCAGATTGACTTCAGCCGCACAGGTTATCGCCCGCAGCGAGGTTGCATGAAAACCGCCGGTGGCAAATAGCCGTTCAGCCACATCCAGAAGGCGCTGTTTGGTATCGGGTTGACTCATTCCATACTCCTCAGAAAATATCGAACAAAGATAAGTATACTTCAAACACTTGATTAAAACAAACGTTTGAGTTTCTCTGCGCTTTTTGGCCAACTGCATGCACATCATCAACTGCGGGAGTTCTTGACGCTTTTTGAGAATTCGCGTATTTTCACTCGTAATATTAAGTTCTTGATCGCAACACGAGACAATACCGCTAGTGCACCTGTCAGGGTGCATTCTCGTCAACGAAGATACTCGGGGGAGGCTTCATGTTGAACCGCATTTTCACCTTTCTGCTGACCACCATCATTTCTTTTGCTGTCATCACCAGCGTGTTCTGCGGCAATGCCGCGGCCGAAGAGAAAAAATCGAACCGCGACGAGGTGATTTTCACCCTTGAAAAAGCAATTGCCACGAAATATTACGATTTCAAGAAGCGGCGGATTATCCGGGTCTATCTCAACGACTTCACCAGCACCGTGGATGACAACGGTCTGCTCAAGGATTTCTTCTACGATGGCGTTGCCACTTCCCTGGAGGATGGCAACCAGTTTGTTATCGGTGACTTCGGCAAGGTGGGCGTAGATTGCCTCGTCGGCATGAGCCTGCATTCACTCGGCAAAAAGTTTATCAAGATTGACGCCGAAGTCATGGACGGTCAGTCCGGCCAGGTCGTGGCCACCGTCTCGAAAACCTACCCCAAGGCCTCCTTTTACGACCAGCAGTTTGCCGATTTCAGAACAGATTATGAGTTACGCGTGCAGCAGGCTCAGCAGATCGGCCAGACCCGGCTGGTCGTGTTCGTCGATTCTTCCGGCAACTCAATGGATGAATTCAACGTCCGCACTTCCACCTATTCAGGCAGTTCTGGTACGACCGCCCAGTACGGCGGCCAATATGAAAACTCTAACGACTATTCGTCATCCGGCACCGGCGACTACAAGAGCAAGTCGAACTACCAGAGCACCTATGAGAGCAAGGAAAAAATTGGCCGCAGCTCCGTTTACCCGACCGACATCGCGATCTACATTAATAACCGTCCCTACCAGCCGAACTCCGAAGGGATCGCCTTCGACCAGTTGGTGGAGCCTGGCAGCTACCAGGTTATCGTGAAGTTCCGTAAAGCCTTCTGGGACGGCGTCCGCAAGAACGAAGTCAAGGGGCGCAGCTTTACCCGCAAGTTCCGGGTCGACATGGCCAAGGATGACTACACCCGCTTTGATATCGGCATCAAGCTGATGGGCGATGACGCGAAGGTCGTCGGCAAAGCACGGCAGGTCGACTAAAGTTTTTCTGCGCTGGAACGGCCCGTTCACTCCGTTCGGGCCCAAGCAGCCTGAGTCAAATGACTCTATTGACGACTACGTCACGAAGGAGACGCATGCGCCTGGTAACCCGTGGAGACCTGGACGGACTGACAGCTGCCGTTCTGATTTCAGAGATGGAGCCGGTCGACAAGCTCCTTTTGGTTCACCCGCAAGATATTACCGACCGCAAAGTCTCGATCGGATCGGACGATATCCTCGCCAACCTTCCCTACGATCCGCGCTGCGGAATGTGGTTTGACCATCATGCCCATACGGTCATGCCGGAAGGATCCTTCAAAGGGTCTTACAAAGTCGCACCAAGTGTCGCCCGGGTCATTTATGACTACTACGCAGCACCGAAACTGCAACAGTTCTCGCGGCTGGTGGCCGAAACAGATCGATTCGATTCCGCAAAGTTGGACCGTACAGACGTTGAAGACCCGAGCAACGAAATCCTTCTCGGCTTCCTGATCGATCCACGCACCGGCATCAAGGGAGAATTTAAAGAGTTCTTTGCCAGCCTGGTTCAGCGCCTCCGGGAGAGACCCGTCGCACAAGTCCTTCAGGATCCCGACATCATCGAAAAAACGACTCTACTCAAAGAGGATGACCAGCGATTTCGCGAATTCCTCCTCGCCAACTCCACGGTTCACGGGAATGTCGTCGTCACGGACTACCGCCCCGTTACCAACGCTCCGGCCGGCAACCGTTTCCTGATCTATACGACCTTTCCACAGTGCAACGTCTCACTACGCATCCAGTGGGGACCCGAGAAGAAGTTTGTTGCCCTCAATATCGGCCACAGTATCTTTGACCGCTCCTGTCATACCAACGTGGGCGAACTCTGCCGCAACTATGGCGGCGGCGGCCACCCCGGCGCCGGCGGTTGCATCCTGCGCGCCACCTCAGCCGAACTCGCCATCAAGGTGATCATCAGGAAATTGCAACAGGACGAATAATCCGTTCGGAGATGGCACCTCGCCCCCGAAAAGAACATTGGGCTGCGGGAGGAGACAGCATGTTCCTGAAACAGATAAACCAATCAGCGAGAGCGATTTCAATCCGAACACTCATCGGAGTTGCGGCAACAATCGTTCTGCTGTCGAGCCTGACCGGCTGCGAAGGCCACAACAGTGACAACCTGTTCTTTAAGACAGGTGTCATGCAACACCATTGGCTGCCGGCAGGAAATCCTGTGCGGAGCTCTTCGTGAATATCCTCTACATCCTCGACCTGATCGGCACCGCAGCCTTCGCCGCTTCTGGCGCCTGGGTCGGTGTCCGCAAGCAGATGGACCTGTTTGGTGTACTGGTGCTCGGCATGGTCACGGCGGTCGGCGGCGGCACTCTGCGCGACCTGTTGTTGGGCGACATTCCGCCGTTCTCCCTGAAAGACGAGACCTATATCTGGATTGCCGTGGGGATCTCCCTGTTTGTCTTTATCAATCGCACCCGTTTCAAAGCATTCGAGACGCCGTTGCTCTACTTCGATGCTATCGGCCTTGGCACCTTTGTGGTCATCGGCACCACCAAAGCGCTCGACTTCCAGTTGGGCTGGCTGGGAGCGGTGCTGATGGGTGTAATGACCGGCACGGCCGGCGGCGTGTTCCGTGATGTCCTCGCCAACGACGTTCCTTTGATTTTGCGTCGGGAGATTTATGCCTCCGCCTGCGTCGCCGGCGGCGGCCTGTTGGTGCTGCTTGAGGTTGTTGACACAGACCGAACACTGGCCGCCTTGCTGGCCGCCGGCACGGTGATCGCCATTCGTCTGCTGGCGATCCATTACGACTGGGCCTTACCAAAATCGTAGCAATCTGCACCCGGAGGAGATATGAAGGTATTCATCATCATCGGCAGTCTGAGCGCTTTCACAGGCGTCGCATTGGGAGCCTTTGGTGCTCACGGCCTGAAAGCACGTGTCACGCCAGAGATGCTGACGGTCTGGCAAACCGGGGTCCAGTATCATCTGATCCACGCCCTTGGGCTTCTGCTGATCGGCATCCTTTGTCACATGCTGCCAGAAGCGACCCAGCTACGCACCGCCGGCTGGCTGCTACTGGTCGGCACCCTGCTCTTTTCAGGTTCTCTCTACCTGATGGTCCTCTCCGGTGTCCGAGGGCTCGGCATCATCACGCCGCTGGGCGGGGTCGCCTTCCTGGCCGGTTGGCTGCTCCTGGCGATTGCTGTCTGGCGCTATAACCTTTGATAACGAGATCTCCCGTTTCTCCCGGCCTGCTTCCGTTGCACTCTGACCAAGACCTCGAGAACTCCTATCCTCGCATTTTTCAGGCGCACCAGAGCCTCAACTTGTGCCTGCTTTCAGCACACTGTTTAACATTCACTTTTCATTTACAGAATCGCTATAAATCTTCTATGTATCTGAATTAGCGATTAAAAAATCTTTACCAAAAAGCTAGCAAATTAAGATTAAATTAACATCAAACGAGTTGACAACTGGGAGCATTCTGCCAGAATAAGGATGTAGCAGATGACAAAGCCATCCCTATCGCAAGGTAGGTGCGGAAAACCACGGATCCGCCCGCATCGTGCTTCGGACCGCCGGGTTGCCAAACACAAATTGGCCCCGGCGTTTGTCGTTGCGGCGCCGGGATTAATGTTGATTCGCATTCAACGACCCGTGGAAAGGGGGTGTCTTTATGGTCGACTTTCTCTTGTTCGCTGTCTCTGCCTTTCTGTTGTTTGCCGTTGTGCTGCCGCTCTTCGGGGTGGTTTTGGGCGTTTCGGCGTATTATCTCCTGCCCTACTTTTTCGGCGGCATCGCCATTCTCACCTTTGGCTTACTCACGGGAACAGAAATTCTTTTGACGTGGTGGATTTGGCTGCCAGCCCTGCTTTGGGCAGCATTGGTGCATCTCATTCGGAAAAGGTTCCGCACGCTCGGCTTTAACATTGAGCACCACCACGCAGCCTACGTGCTCCTGCTGGCAGGGATTCCTTATCACCGCAGGAAGAAACAGCTGAATATGCTGGGCCCCGAGTAACTTTTTGCCGAAATTTCTCCCGTCGCCGCTTCTGCGGCTTTTTTGTATCGGCATCTTCTTGCAGACGCACCGAACGGGTTCGCCTGGGTGATTTCTCCCTTTCAGCACATTTGACTTCAGACGCTTCGTCAAGAAGACACCGGAAGTGTATATCCTCTTAAAATCCGACGCCCACTCGAAGAACGAGCTAAAACAGCCCCCCCAATATCTGGCAACATAATTATAGAACATCCTGGATTAAAGGAGGCGTCTGATGACACATTCTTCGAAATTGCTGTTGCTGGCCGGTCTGAGCTTTCTTGTCCTGAGTGGTTGCGTTGGCCCCTACAGCACGTCTGGTCGTGTGGTGGTGCAGGACGAGCATGGCATGGTCGATATCGTGTTCAGCGATCATGACAGAGCATTGATCCGTGGCTATTACGGCGGAGCGCACAAAACGAAGCAGAAACAGATACCGCCGGGCCTGGCCAAAAAAAGCAAACGGCCTCCAGGCTTGCAAAAGCAGCTGGTCAGACGCGGCCAACTACCACCGGGCCTTGAATACCATCGGCTGCCACATGATCTGGAACAGAGGCTGACGCACATCCCCGGCGACTACCTGCGGGTAGCGATCGGCGGCAGCTTTGTCCTGTTCAACCAACATACAAAGATGATTTTCGACGTCATGCATGATTTCTGCCCCTCACCCTGTACGATCTGGATATCTATTGTCGATTTGAACCCGAAAAGCCTCCGAACAAAGGTGGTAACTTGGCGGGATGTCGGGTGGCCACTTTTGTTCAGCCTCCTCTTCTCATGAAACCTCCAAAACCTTAATCTCAAGAATATTTGCGCTTTCTCCTGTTCGCCGTTAAGATCACAGCAGAGTCTCGGATTAAAGAGCCCGCCCGTGGTACGCCTGGGTGAAAGGATCCCTCTGCATGTCCGCATCATCGAAAAAAGTAATCTATGCCGCCCTGGTCGGCAACGCCCTGGTCGCCTTGACCAAGTTTATCGCCGCAGCATTCACCGGCAGTTCAGCCATGCTCTCGGAGGGAATCCACTCGGTGGTCGACACTGGCAACCAGCTGCTGTTGCTGCTCGGACTGCACAAGGCAAAAAAGCCGGCGAGCGAGCGTTTTCCGTTCGGCCATGGCAAGGAAGTTTACTTCTGGAGTTTTGTGGTCGCCCTGCTGATCTTCGCAGTCGGCTCCGGGGTGTCCCTCTATGAGGGGTTGCACCAGATCATGCACCCGACGCCGGTCAAGCAGCCGTATATCAACTACATCGTGCTTGCCCTAGCGATGCTGTTCGAAGGCGCCGCCCTCTATTTCGCCCTAACCGAATTTTCCCGTAGCAAAGGCAAATGGAGCTATCTGGAAGCGGTCAAAAAGGGGAAGGACCCAACTACCTTTGTCGTCCTGTTTGAAGACACGGCCGCCACACTCGGCCTGCTGGTTGCCTTCCTCGGCGTCTTTCTAACCCAGGTCACCGGTCAGCTCTTCTGGGACGGACTGGCCTCGGTCATCATCGGCCTGATTCTCGGCGGCACCGCCATCTGGCTGGCCTATGAGACCAAGGGCCTGTTGATCGGCGAAAGCGCCAATGTGAAGGTCGTCGATGAAATCCGCCAGATCGTCACAAGCTATCCGCAGGTTTCACATCTCAATGAAGTCCTGACCCTGCACATGGGCCCCAGCTATATCCTGGTCAACCTGAGCATCGACTTTCACGACCAGATCTCAGCTGGCGAACTGGAAAACATCATCGTCAGGCTCGATGCGCAGATCAAACAAGCTTGGCCGAACATCAAGCGAATCTTCATTGAGGCCGAAGCACGCCGAACCATGCTCGCATCCACTGAACAGCAACCGGCGCTATAAAACAGGGCACAAATGCCGAACGTCCCCTTCACTACCTTCAGCCAAACCAACCGACACCAGATTGTCCTGCTGGTTGTCGGCCATCTGCTCTGGAGCGGCGCCGTTCTTGTCCTCTGGTCTGCCGGTCGCCTGACCGAAACGGCACAGCCCTGGTGGTTCGCCTTGTTTCTCGCCCTGCAATTCCATGCCGCAACCCAGCTGTTCCTACCCGCACTGCTGATGCACCCCGAGGAACGAACGCGCAGCTTCTATTTCTTCTGGGGAGGACTGCTGGCACTCAGCATCTGGCTGCTCAACCAGGTGACGCCATCCGACGCCTGGCAGCCACTGCTGACAGCATTGAAGTCGGGCCTATTGCTGCTAACAGCGACAGTTATCGGAACCGCACTCGCCAGATATGTGCGCCGCCTCTGGGAAATCATTCCGGTCTGCATTGTCATGACGCTGGCTGACTTTGCCAGTTGGCGCTACGGCCCGACCGGTGACTTTGCCAAAGAAATCCGGCGATATTACCTGGCCCCGGAAGGGCCACCGCCACTCATTGATATGGTTCTGGTCAAGCTGGCTCTGCCGGGGGCGACCGGCATGATCCCGATCTTCGGTATCTCTGACTGGATCATGGTCGCTTTTTTCGTCGCCGTTGCAAGGCGCTATGACATCAATGACAATCTGGCCGGTCCGCCAGGGTATGCACTTGCCCGCCAGGGCCGGATCGGCCGCTACCTGCCGGTGCCGGGGGTCGCACTGTTTGTCGCGGTTCTGCTGGCACAGACAACCGGTCATTTTATCCCGGCACTGCCTCTGATCGCCCTGGTCATGCTCGGCTGGTACGCCGCCCGCTCCCTGCGGCGACGTTCAGACCGCTGACTTGTCCCCCATCATGACCTGACTCCTGCCGATGATGCATTTTTTGACTTGAGTCATTTATTTCGCCTCGGTTTTCAGGTAATCTCGCGGCCATGCAACCTGACAAACGACATATCGACTGGCGAAGTCCGCGCCTCTGGAGACTGATCATCCAGTGGCTTTTTTTCGGCTGGTGTCTCTTCCTCGGCGTGCAGTTCGGCCTGTTTGTCCGCCACTTCGAAACGATGGGGCAAACTGGCTACTACCCCAGACCGCCAGGTGTGGAAGGGTTCCTGCCGATCGGCGCGCTGGTCAGCCTGAAGGCCTGGATTTTCACTGGCGACATCGATCCCGTTCATCCAGCCGCGCTGATCTTGTTTGTAACCTTTCTGGGCATGGCGCTGCTGGCGAAAAAATCATTTTGTTCCTTCCTCTGCCCGGTCGGGACACTGTCTGAAGCCGCCTGGAAACTCGGGCAGAAACTGTTCGGCCGCAACTTCAGAATTTGGCCCTGGCTGGATCTCCTGCTGCGCGGCGTCAAGTACGCGCTGCTGCTGTTCTTTGTCAAGCTGGTGCTGATCGATATGCCGGTGCTGGCGCTGCGGGGATTCATGGCCGCGCCCTACTGGGCAATCGCCGACGTGAAGATGCTGCACTTCTTCACGCAGATGTCCCTCACCAGTCTGACAATCGTTGTGGTTCTGACCCTGCTCTCGGTCCCTTTCAAAAATTTCTGGTGCCGCTTTCTCTGTCCTTACGGGGCGCTGCTCGGCCTGCTGAGTATGCTCAGCCCATTCAAGATCACCCGGCGCGCCAGCTCCTGCATCGGCTGTGGCGCCTGTAGCCGCTCCTGTCCGGCCCTGCTCGATGTGCAGCAGAAAACGCAGGTCCACTCACCGGAATGCACCGGTTGTCTGACCTGTGCCAGCAATTGTCCGGTGGACGGCACTTTAAGTATGGCGTTCTGGAAACGTCCCCTGCCAGGGATTGTGTTCGTGGGGGTTGTCCTGCTGCTGTTCGGCGGTGGGGTTTTGACCGGGATGCTAAGCGGTCACTGGCAGACAATCCTGACCTACACCGACTACCAATATCTGGTTCCCAACGCCTCGCAGCTGGGGCACTGACCTAGCTGTCGCGTTTTCTGGATCCCGATTTCTTGGTCCGCCGGGTGGCAGGGGTCTGCCAGGGGTCATCCGGCCAGGGGTGTTTCGGATAGCGGCCCTTCATTTCTTTTTTGACTTCAGGATAGACTGCGTCCCAGAAGTTTTTCAAATCGCTGGTCACGGCCAGCGGCCGACCGGCTGGCGAGAGCAGATGAATCCGAACCGGTACACGGCCGTCAACCAGACGCGGTGTGTCAGCCAAGCCGAACATCTCTTGCAACTTGACCGCCAGAACCGGCGCGTCCCCCCCGCAATAATCGAGACGGAGACGTGAACCGCTCGGCACCTCCAGCCGTTCAGGGGCCAGCCGCTCAAGTTCAGCCAGACGAGTCCAGCCGAGCTTCGCCTTAAGGGCGGCCACCAGGTCGACCCGGCTCAGGTCCGTGCGGCCCTTGACTGCCGTCAACCAGGCCGGCAGCCATTGCTCCAAGTCAGCGAGCAGAGCCGCGTCGGAGAGGTCCGGCCAACCTTGATCTGACTTCTGCGCGAACAGAAACCCGGCCCGGGCCTGAAGTTGACGGGCAGCAGACGTCCAGGGCAGAATTCCAAGCCCGCGCCGGCGCACCAGACCGAGCAGCGCCGGAAGCCGATCTGCAGCGCTGACCTTGGCTGGCCGCGCTTGCAAAAGGATCGCATCGAGTCGACGGACTTCCCGGACGACAACCCGGTCGGCGGCATCATCCCAAACGGCCTCACGTTGCCAGGCCAGGTCGCCGCCGAACAGCTCTTCCACGGCCTCCCGCGTCAAGGCACTGGCCAGTCGAATCTCCCCATCCCCCCGTTCACGGCCTGCCAGATCGACCGCCACCAACCACTCGGCGTCACGCACCACGGAACCGGGAGCCAGTTCAGCGCCCTGACCATTGCGAAGCAGATAGCTGGTACCACTCCGGGAACGCCGCTGGCCAACCCGGTCGGGATAGGCAGCCGCCAACAAGAGTCCGACAATCTCCGCGTCGGGAGCAGGTTCTTTGCCCGCCCGGACCCGCTTGCGCCAATAGACTGCCGCCCGCCGTACCGGACCACTGCGAGAAGACGTGTCGCGTTGCAACAGGGCCAGGCGCTCCAGCAGATCACTCGACCCGGTCGTGCGGGCAGAGCGCGCCGCGCCGGCCAGAATATCCCGCTCCGACAACAGGGCCACCAGGTCGCAGCCGAGCCCGGGACAGCCGGCATCCTCAGCCGCCACCAACATACGGGCCAGGCGCGGGTGCGCCGGATAGCGCGACATACGCCGCCCTGGCGTGGTGATCTCGCCATTGTCGTCCATCGCCCCCAACAGCCGTAGCAGACTGCGTGCCGCGTCAAGATGACCCGGCGACGGTTGGTCCTGCCAGTTCAGATCGGCAACGTTGGCAATCCCCCACTGGGCCAGCTCGAACGCGAGTGGGGCCAAGTCGGCCTGGCGAATTTCTGGCGGAGCAAAGGGTAACAAAGCCCCCTGTTCCCCCTCCGACCAGAGCCGATAACACTGTCCAGGCCCGAGACGCCCCGCCCGTCCTGCACGTTGTTCAGCGCTTGCCTGGGAGATCCGTACCCGTTCCAGGCGGGTCATGCCACGTGCGGCATCAAAACGGGGCCGCCGCTCCCAACCACTATCGACCACCGTTTCGATGCCTTCAATGGTCAGGCTGGTCTCGGCCACGTTGGTCGCCAACACCACCCGGCGCCGCTCACCGGGCAACAGGGCCGCTTCCTGATCAGCAAATGGCAGACTGCCATGCAGGGGCAACAGGGCCGTTTCGGGAGCCAGATCGCGCAGCAGATCGTGACAGTGCCGGATTTCACCACTCCCAGGCAGAAACGCGAGAATATCGCCGCGAGTCGCCTGCAGAGCGTGCCGAATGCCCTGCGCTGTGGTTTCGGCAATCAGCCCCTCTCCTTCCAGGTATTCGACAACCACCGGAAACGACCGTCCTGACGCGGTCAGGATCGGACAATCATCGAGCAGGCGGGCCAGCGGCGCCGCATCGAGAGTCGCCGACATAACGAGAATTCGCAAATCCTCACGCAGCCCCTGCTGAACGTCACGACAGAGCGCCAGGGAAAGATCCGCCTGCAAGGAACGTTCGTGGAATTCATCAAAAATGACTAGGCCGACCCCGGCCAGTTCCGGATCGTGTTGCAGACGCCGGGTCAACAGACCTTCAGTGACAACTTCGAGTCGGGTTGCCGCCCCGACCCGCCGTTGGTAGCGGATGCTGTAACCGACGGTATCGCCAACCGCCTCGCCGCGCAAAGAGGCCATGTAACGAGCCGCATTGGTCGCTGCCAGGCGGCGCGGTTCGAGCATCAGGATGCGCTGGCTGGCCAGCCAGGGTGCGTCCAGCAGGGCCAGCGGCACCCGGGTGGTTTTTCCTGAGCCAGGCGGTGCCTGCAGGATGGCTGTTCCGGAGGTCGTCAAAGCCTCGGCAAGTTCGGGCAGGATCGTTTCGACAGGGAGTTGGGCGGCCGGTGTTTGCATAGGCGGATAGTGTGCCACAACTGTTGCCGGAAAACGAGGGTCTAGAGCGTGCGAGTCGTTGCGGGGGCCAGGATCCTGAGGCAGGCAGGCTCTACAGCCACAGTGAAGCGATCTGTCGGCGGGCAGGGCTCGCCGTCGAGATGCCAGGCAACCGGCTGCTCAAGGAGAATGTGACATGCGGTCGTCTGAATAATTTTAACCAGGGAGGAGCCGTCCAGGCGCCGGGTCATCAGACGACTGACAAAAGGGATCGCCTCCAGCCAGCCCGGCTTGCGGATCAGGCAGAGATCCAGTTGGCCATCACACACTGACGCCTGCGGCGCAATGGTCGCGCCGTTGCCAAACTGGGAGGAATTGGCAAAGGCAACGATAAAGGCTTGCGCATCCAAAGCTTTGTCAGCACCCTCACCTGTGACCCGGAACTCCCGAAAGCGGGGGTATTCCCGCAGGATGATGTTGACGTAGCCGGTCAGGCCGCGCTTGCCATTCTGGCCGAACAGACCGGCGACAAAACCATCGAAGCCGACCCCGGAGACATTGAAGGAGTAGCGGTCATTGATGCGCAGGGCGTCCATGGTGACCGTGCGACTTGCATTCAGCAGGCTCAAAGCCTTGTGCGTCGCCATCGGGATACCAAGGTGCCGGGCCAGACCGTTGCCGGAACCGGTCGGGATAATGCCCATCACGGCAGGAGAATCCACCAGACCGTTCGCCGCCTCGTTGACCGTGCCGTCGCCGCCCACTGCGAACACCTTCAGGTACCCCTCTTCAGCGGCCTGCCGGGCCAGCTCCGTGGCATGCCCGGCATATTGGGTCGCTTCCAGAACCGGCTCGATACCGGCCTGCACACAACGCGCCCGGATCAAGCTTTCCAGGTCCTTGCGACGACCTTTGCCCGAGTATTTGTTGATGAGGAAAAAGACTTTGTCGTCCACTGTCCATGCCTTTCGAAGCGCCTGTCTTCATAGCGCCAGCGAGTCTAACATGGCCTCTCGGTTGATGACCAGAGTCAACCTGGTGCTCAGATTTTGACTCACGGTACTTCCCTGACCGTTCTTTTATAAATCTATTTCTTGAGAAGTTGCCTCTCTTACCGACTTATGTTTCAATAATTACAGATAGATCGGAAGACTTCACCCTCTCTTTAGAGATTGCGAACGACACGGATTATGCTAGTCTGAAAGAACCTCTGACCGAACGGATACGCTGATGCTCACCTGGAAACGTGCCCTTATCGCCATCTGCTGCCTGATTGTGCTGACGGCCGCTTTTACAGCGTTTATCCTGCCTGGCATCGTTAAAAGCAAAGCGGAAAGTTGGGTTGCTGAGAATACCGGACGGGTTCTGCAGATTGGCGAGGTGTCGATCAATCCGATCACCTTGGTCGTAGAGGTCCGTCACCTCGCATTGAGTGAAGTCGATCCGGAGCAACCGTTCGTCACTTGGAAAAAGCTGAGGGTCGCCCTCAGTCCGCGTTCGCTGTTCCACCTGGCACCGGTGCTGCGCGAAATCCGTCTGTCTGACCCCAAAGTCCACCTTGAGCGGCTCGACGCATCCCGCTTTAATTTCTCCGACCTGATTCCACCTGAGGGGGAACCCGCAGGAAATCAAGGCGACGATGAGCCGGCCCGGTTCTCCCTCAACAACATCGTCATCGAGAACGGTCAGGTTGAACTGATCGACCGTAGCGTTCCCGGTGAAGTCACGCACACCGTCCGCGAACTCAACCTGGCCGTCCCCTTCCTCGGCAACCTGCCCTACCTGGTGGACGAGCCAGTTCAGCCACTGTTCAGCGCCATCATCAACGATTCCCCGGTCGAGATGAAAGGCGCACTGAAGCCGTTTGCAGAAACCCAGGAGTTCAGCCTGCGCTTGGCCCTGGATGACATTGACCTGCCTTACTATCTGGCCTATGTACCGGTCGAATTGCCGATTGAGCTACGCTCAGGTCGACTCGGCATCGACTTGCAGATGCTCTACCGAGCCGGCATGCAACATGCTCCGGAACTGCTGCTCTCCGGCGACGTCAACCTGACCGCGCTCAACATCTGGGATCGGCAGGACCAGGAGCTGCTGTTCCTGCCGATGTTCCGGGCCGTGATTGCGCCCTCACATCCACTCGACATGGATATCCACCTGGCGTCACTCGATCTTTACAACCTCGAAGCGCACCTCACTCGCGATCAGGCCGGCATCTGGAACTTTGATCGACTCAAACCCGCCCAAACTGCCACACGGGAAGAGCCTGCCGATGAAGCGGAAGCAGAGACGTCTTCCTTAAAATTGGCAATCGACCAGTTGAAGCTGCGAGACGGCGTACTCTCTTTCAGTGATGATCTGCCCCGCGGCGGCTTTCAAACCACAGCCCACACGATCAACCTCGACCTGAAAAACATCTCTCTGGAACCGCATGCAGCGATCGGCGTCACGGCCTCGCTCGCCACTGACAACGCGGAGCAAGTCACTGTTGACGGACACATGGGGCTGACACCATTGTTCGTTGATGTCACGGTACAGGCGGACAAACTGCCCCTGGCCGTCTACCAGCCCTACTACCAGGAGATGGTGGCGATCAAACCGGGCGGAGAGCTTGACTTGGCCGCACGGATAACGATTGATGACGGAGTCCCGTTTGCTCTCAGTGAAGGACAGGCCGAACTGCGCGCCCTCAACCTGCCACTGCCAAAGAAGGAAGGTTTCCAACTGAAACAACTGGCCTTAGATGGTCTGGCTTACGACCTGTCAGCCAATGCTCTCGCCTTGAACAGTGTGACGCTGGAGAAGGGCTCAGCACGGCTCTCACGGAATAGCGACGGCCTTTTCTCCTTTCAGTCCCCTAAATATCCGGTTTTGGCCGACACTCCCGGAGAGTCAGCTCAGACCGCCCCAAAAGCATCGAAAACCGACAGCAAACCATTTAGCTACCGGATCGGAAAGGTGGCGATCCGTGACTGGCTGATCGACTTCAAAGATCAGCAGCCCGCTGAGACGGCCCATCTGGCGCTGACCGGAGTCAATATCAACCTTTCTGATCTGGTGGCACCCGACAAAGTGGCCAGCCCCTTCGAAGTGAAAGCAGTGCTGAATCGGACCGGGCGGATCAACCTGTCCGGCAAGGCGACCATCGCCACCCAGGATGTCACCATAAACAGCCGTCTGCGCACACTACCCCTGAACATTTTTGCGCCCTACATTGCCGAACAGGCTGGACTGAAGCTGGTTGACGGCCGCCTAGACGCACGTCTGAACACCCGCGTCACAAATGCACCAGACGGCCTGAAAGCCCGCTTCAGCGGTGCGGTCGGCGTCGACAAGCTCTACTGCCTGGACGCCGAGCACCAGGAAGACCTGGTCAAATGGGACAGCCTGCAGGTCGCTGACATTAACGGCCGCTGGGCGCCCCTCGACCTAGCCATTGGCTCAATCACGATCAGCGACTATTTCGCTAAAGTCCTGATCGATGAAGAGGGTGGACTGAATTTCGCGCAGGCTTTCCAGAAAAACGCGCCTGACGAGGACGCCGTTGTGGCGGAGCAGGAATCTGTCGTCAAGGAAGAACCCACAGAAGACGCCGCAAACCCGGAAGAGTCCTCGCAGATCAGGATTGACCGGGTCACTCTACAGGGTGGACAGGTCGACTTTACCGATCGACATCTGCCCAACCCCTTCCATGCCGACATGCGTGAACTTGGCGGTAGCATCAGCGGTCTCAATTCGAACATGGCGACACAGGCCAGTGTCGACCTGCGCGGCAAGCTCCGCAACCAGTCACCCCTGCTGATTGAAGGAGCAGTCAACCCTCTGGCCGAAGACTTGTTCCTTGATCTGAAATTCAGCTTCAACGACATCGAGATGAGTCCCATGTCGCCCTATTCGGGAACTTATCTCGGCTATCTGATTGAAAAGGGTAAGTTGCACCTGGCGCTGGAATACTTGGTGGAAGCAGGCTCCCTGCAGGCCAGCAATGAGGTTTTCCTTGACCAGTTCACCTTTGGGGATCCGGTGGAGAGCGACAAGGCCACCGGCCTGCCGGTCAAGCTGGCCGTCGCCCTGCTCAAAGACAGTAGCGGCGAAATCCACCTTGACATCCCGGTCTCGGGAGAGCTGGATGATCCGGAGTTCAGCATTGCAGGTGTGGTCTGGACCATCATCAAGAATCTGCTGGTCAAGGCGGCGACCTCGCCGCTGGCTCTGCTCGGCGCCCTGGTCGGCGGCGGTGACGAGGACTTCAGTTCCGTGACTTTCGATTACGGGCTGAGCCGTTTGCCGCCACCTGAACAGGAGAAGCTGGCGCGCATGGCGGAAGCATTCCAGAACCGGCCTGCGCTCAATCTCGAGGTCCAAGGCTTTGTCGACCCAGAGAAGGACCCCGAAGGCTATCGCCAGGAGGAGCTGCGCCGCCAGATTGAGCGCGTCTGGGTCCTGGCCAGGGCCAAACAGCAGGATGCCGGAGAAGGCACGATGCCGGCGATCGAAACCCTGCCCCCGGAGGAGTATTCCGACTACCTCTGGCAAGTCTACAAGCAAGCCGACTTCCCGCGGCCGCGCAATTTTGTCGGCATGGTCAAGCATCTGCCGGACGAAGAGCTGACCAAACTGATCTATACCAATACCGCCGCTGGCGATGCAGAGCTGGCCCAACTGGCCCAGGCGCGCGCCCAAACGGTTAGAGACTACCTGGTTGAACAGGCGGGGATTGCTCCGGAGCGGGTGTTCCTGTCCGCTCCCGACATTAATCAGCCCCCTGAAAAGAAAGAGGCTTCACGCAGCCGGGTTGAATTTAATATCGCTGTCAAGTAGGCGGCAAAACTGGTTTTATCAACCAGTTTGCGTTATGCTGGGAAAAATCTTTTCCGGAGGCACGTATGCTCAAAAAAATCATTTTCCTGGCCATTATTGGCGGTCTGGTCTATTTGAACGTCACCAATCCGAAACAGGCCGACCACGAGGCGCTCCTGTTGCAAGAGTTGCAGCAGTTTGGCCCGGTTCCGGAAAGCGCCCAGGAGCAGATTTTCGGACAGCTCGACTTTTCGAACTTTATGGTCTGTTCAGCAATCAAGACCTCGGAAGACAGCAAGATGCTCACGCTCGGTTACATGAAAAAAGTCAAGGTTGTGCACAACGATTGGGCGGAGGAAGCCCGCAAGAAGTACCGGCGCCTTTTTGAATACTGATTCTCTTCCTGCGATTGCCGCCTCAACCCAGACTGTTTTACTTGCCATGGACCGGACAAAATGATTATGCTGTTTTTTTAATCCTTTTGACCTTTTTCAGGCGGCTGTCCAGTGTTTGCAACCTTCATCGACACCATCAAGCCGCTGTGGCAGAAATTCAACTGGCGCAGCCTGACCCGACCGGTCGTCCTCAGCGTCTTGGTCGGTCTGGTGACCGGCAGTGCCGCGGTCCTCTTCTATTTCGCCGCCAACAACATCGAAGACCTGTTCCTGCACCACCTCGCTGGCTACAAACCGCCTCAGGAAGGAGCTGCAGCGATCGTGCAGCTGGCCGGGAACTCCATCGACAGTCTGGCAATGGAGCACCGCTGGTTCCTGTTCCTGATCCCGGTGATCGGTGGTTTGATTTCCGGCTATCTGGTCTTCAAATTTGCGCCCGAAGCGGAGGGCCATGGTACTGACGCCGCTATCGATGCCTTTCATAACAAAGGCGGCCAGATCCGCGGACGGGTTCCTATCATCAAAGGACTGGCCTCTATCGCCACCATAGGCACCGGTGGTTCGGCCGGACGCGAAGGCCCGATCGCCCAGATCGGAGCCGGCTTCGGGTCCTTCATCGCCGCCAAACTGAAGCTATCCGCCGCCGACCGTCGGGTTCTGCTGCTGGCCGGCATGGCAGGTGGCATCGGCGCAACCTTTCGCGCACCCTTGGGCGGCGCCCTGTTCGCCGTTGAAGTCCTCTACAAAAACCCTGAATTCGAAAACGAAGGCCTGATCCCGGCGATTATCTCGTCAATCGTGGCCTTTTCTCTATTCGGCGCGACCACCGGCTGGCAGCCGCTACTGGAAACACCGCACTTTATTTTTGAGCACCCTTCGGAGCTGATCTTCTTCGCCCTGCTCGGCCTCCTCTGCGCCGGACTCGGCAAACTGTATGTCGATTGTTTTTACGGCGTCCAGAAGCTGTTCAAACTGTGGGATTTTCCGACCATGCTGAAACCGGCCGTCGGCGGCCTGATCCTTGGCTTGCTTGCGATGGTCGTCCCCCAGGTGCTCGGCTCGGGTTACGGCATGGTCCAGGCCGCCCTCTACGGCAAGGTCGCTCTCTGGGTGATGATGCTGGTCGCCCTCGCCAAGATTCTGGCAACCAGCCTGACCATTTCATCGGGAGGTTCAGGTGGCGTCTTCGCCCCCAGCCTGGTGATCGGTGCCATGCTCGGCGGTGCGTTCGGTGCCTTTGCGGAGATCCTTTTCCCGGCCCTGATCCACGACCCCCGCGCCTATGTCCTGATCGGCATGGCCGGTTTCTTTGCCGGCGTCTCGAACACGCCGATCGCCACGCTGATCATGGTTAGCGAGCTGACCGGCAACTACGCCCTGCTCGCCCCACTGATGCTGGTGTGTGTGGTCGCGATGATCATTTTCCCGCGCAACAGCATCTACAACAAGCAGCTTAACGGCCGGATGGATTCGCCGGCACATCTCGGTGAGTTCATAGTGGATGTGCTGGAGGGAATCAATGTCGCTGACCTGGCCGACCAAGGCCGCCGGCCAACCCTGATCCCCGAGGACCTGAATCTGCCGAACATCCTGGAGCGGATTGCCACAGCCGAGGGCGCTTACTACCCGGTGGTCAACGAACAACGTCAGATGGTCGCCATTTTTTCAGTCAATGATATCCGGCGGATTCTGGCGGAGGACCTGCCGCCCAATCTGGTTCTGGCCGGTGACATCGGTATCCCGGGCGTCATCACTACGACACCGGATGAACCGTTGACTGAAGTAATGCGCAAGCTCTCCAGCCGCGGCTTGGAAGAGATCCCGGTGGTCGACCCGGAAGACCCGAAAAACGTCCTCTACATGTTGACCCGCCGCGTCGTGCTGGCCCGCTACGCCAGCGAGCTTGAGAAGAAGAAGGAAGATTTTGCTGATCCGCTGGGGGCATCATGAGGCAGGAAACATTCCCATTTTCCGCCCTGCTCGGCCAGGAAGCCATGCAGACGGCCTTGCTGGTGAATGCGGTTGATCCCGGCATCGGTGGAGTACTGGTCCGCGGTCAGAAAGGGACCGGTAAATCGACGGCAGCACGTGCCTTGGCAAGTCTGTTGCCGCAGCTTGAGGTGGTTCCTGGCTGTCCCTACCACTGCCCGTCTGACCAGCCGGAACAGATGCACGACGGCTGCCGACAGCGTTTCGATGCAGGGGAAACCCTCTCTACGGTTTCCGTACCGACGCCATTCGTCGACCTCCCCCTTTCCGCCAGCGAAGACCGCCTGGTCGGCACCCTCCATCTTGGCAAGACCCTGGAAACCGGCGAACGCCACTTCGAACCGGGCCTGCTGGCGGCAGCGAACCGGGGCATCCTGTATGTGGATGAAGTCAATCTGCTACCGGACCACCTGGTCGATCTTCTGTTGGACGCAGCGGCATCCGGAGTCAATACCGTTGAACGTGAGGGGATGCGCACCGTGCACCCGGCCCGCTTTCTGCTGGTGGGCACCATGAACCCGGAAGAGGGCGACTTGCGTCCGCAGTTTCTCGACCGCTTCGGTCTCTGTGTCGAAGTCACCGGACTTGCGGACCCAACCCTGCGCCAAGAGATCATTGTGCGCCGCCTCGCCTTTGATCAGAATCCGGCTGCCTTCCGGGCCGTCTGGGAGGAGCAAGAGCAGGCTCTGGCCCGGCAAATCATCACAGCACGCCGGCAGCTGCAACAGACCAGGATTCCCGACCACATCCTGAGCCAGGCGGTGTCTCTGGCGACCGCCGCCAAGGTTCAAGGTCACCGCGCCGACCTGGCGCTGGTCCGAACCGCCCGGGCGCTCGCTGCCCTGCTGGACCGGCCGACCGTCGGCACAGCCGAATTGACGGAAGCGGCCCGCTTCGTGCTGCCACACCGTCTGGACCAGACCACCGTTCCTGAGGCGCAGACTCCAGAGACACAGATCAAGACCCTGCTCGACACACTCCTGTCTCAACCTGCAGAGTCGGAGGCAACAGACGAGGACAATCCGGAAGATCTCTTTTACATTGATGACAGTATTGAATTCCCGGGATCGGCGGCCGCCGGCGTTGGCCTGTTCGCACACCTTAAAAAAAAAGTTCTGAGCGCACCTTCACCCCGGAAGAAACCATCGACCTGAGCTGTCTTGAGAGGCTGAGACCTCCTGTCAGGCGTGTGGCTCAAGGGCCACGGGCCTCTGCCGGCCAGGACATTCTACGGGGCCGTCAGACCGGTACCCGACCCCGCCGCCCCCTGGACAGTAGCCTCTCACTCGACCTCAACGCCAGTCTGTCGGCAGCCGCCGTCCGCCAGATAATCGCCGGAGACCCGGTCGGCCGCCTGCAGCCACTCCCGGAGGATTTACAGCAGAGGGTCTTTCAAAAAACGCGACATCGGCTGGTGGTGCTGGCCGTCGACCTCTCCGATTCCATGGGCGACGGACCGAGCAGTCGTATGAGCGCAGCTCTTGGTACAGCCCTCGCTCTGGCCCGCCACTCTTACCTGAATCGCGATCAGGTCAGTCTGATCACATTCAGGGACCAGACGGCCCGGGTTGTCATCCCGCCTACCGGCAGCGTCGCCTTGGTCCGCCGCAAGCTCGGCAGACTTCCCGTCGGCGGTGCCACCCCGCTGGCCGACGGCCTGGGCACCGCCCTGCGAGTCATCCGTCAGTCCCAGGGAAAACAGCCCGGCATCGAACCTCTACTGGTGATCATTTCCGATGGCGAAGCAACCGCAGCCATGCACCCCGGCGGCGATCCGGTTCGCGAGGCGCTGGAAGCCGCCAAAAAAATCCACCAGGCCGACATTCCGGTAGTCCTGATTGACACCTCAACCGGCGCTCAGACCGCCAGCCTGATGCCGCAACTGACAAAGATCTTCGCAACGCGCCGTCACCGCTTGCACGCCTTGACTGCCGGCCAGGTCCTCGAATTGATTGATCCTCCGCAACAGGACCAGACAACATGACCACACCAGCTCTGTCTCTCAGCAAAATCCGTTCAACCCTGGCAGAACACACGCCGCGCGTTCTACCGTCTGATCGCGGCCACGCCGCGGTCTCCATGATCCTCCGCGAGAACACCACCGCACCGGACCTGCTGTTCATCCTGAGAGCGCCACACCAGGAAGACCCCTGGTCGGGCGATATCGGCTTCCCCGGCGGCCGACTCAACCCGACGGAAACGGATCCCCGCCAGGCGGCAGAACGGGAAACAATCGAAGAGCTTGACTTGGACCTTGGCCAGGCCGAGCACCTGGGTCGCCTGGATGACCTTTACGGTGCGACCCTGCCGGTGCTGGTGTCCTGTTATGTCTACGCCTTCCGACATACGCCGCAACTGACCCCCAATCATGAAATTGCCGAGACCTTCTGGTTTCCGCTGGAGGAACTGCTCAACCCGCAACGCCACCACCTGGCGCGACTGGTTTACCGGGGCACGGAAATCACACCTCCGGCCGTGGACTTGCTCGGCCCGGACCGAACTGTCCTCTGGGGGATCACCTATCGGCTGATCAACAGTTTTTTTCAACTGATCGGCCACCCCTTCGGTGATGGCCATCCTTAGATTTGTTTCAATGCAAAATTGCGGTAGAATGTTTCTAGAATTGAAACTTTGACTGGGGGATCTTTATGGATGCACGACGCTATCAACGAGTCCCGTTTCAAGCGGAAACTGTCGTCAAAACATCAGCGAATAGCTGGAACTGTAACCTGCTCAACATTGCCTTGAGGGGAGCGCTGCTGGGGAACAAGGACCTTGAACTGGAACTCGGCACCCTCTGCCAAATCACCATCACTCTGCCCGCTTCGGATATTGTCATGGCGTTCGACGCAGAGTTGACCCACCGCGAAGAGGATCATTTCGGCTTCAAGTTTGTCCATGTCGATCTGCAGAGCCTCACGCATTTACGTAAACTGATCGAACTGAACACCGGCGACGCTGACAGCGTCCGAGACGAACTCATGTCCTGGCTGGAGGAAGGCTAACAGAGGCCAGAGACCAAGAGCAAAACGATGCGGACGCCCCATAACAAGCGCCCCCTACAACAACCTGATCTTCGGAAACCATGTATAGACATCTTCTTGTTGGTCTCATTTCTTCCGTCCTGCTGCTCGCCTGTCTGGTCCTGTCAGCCTGCGACACAGGGCCCAAAATTGCCCACCTCGAGCCGGGTGCCGTTATCCTGGCCTTTGGCGACAGCCTGACATTTGGTACTGGCGCACCGCGAGCCCAGTCGTACCCTGCCCAACTCGCTGATCGCCTCCACCTTCAGGTCATCAATGCCGGCATACCGGGGGAAATCTCAGCAAAAGGGCTGGCCCGCCTGGCGGAAACTCTGGCGGAGCACCGGCCGGCCCTGGTGATCCTCTGCCACGGTGGCAACGATTTTCTGCGCCGCAACAGTAGCGCAAAAACCAAAGAGAACCTGCGGCAGATGGTCAGCCTGATCAAGGGCAGCGGTATGGATGTGATCCTGGTCGGCGTCCCGCAACTCGGTCTGCTGCTTTCACCAGCGCCCCTCTATGCTGAGGTGGCTGAAGAATTTGATATCCCTATTGAGGAGGAGACTCTTGCGGAGGTGTTGTCCGATCGTTCCCTGAAAAGCGACCAGATCCACCCCAATGCCCAGGGGTATGCTGTCCTGGCGGAAGCGTTTGCCCGCTTAATTGAAAAATCCCAGGATCGTTGAGACTGACCATACAAGACTATTTCTTCCGGTTCCGCCGCCAGACCGCACGGCCACCAAAAAATATCCCGGATGCAGTCAGTATCCAAATAGTCAGGTTGAGAATCAGTTCACTGCTCGACATAAGCAACTCCGTCGGTTCAGGGTTTTCATCAAATATACCTCCTGCTCCATGGAAATTCCTTGAGCTACGTCAAGAGGCGCTTTTCATCATCTCTTTTGGGAGAATTCAATGCCATCGCTTCGGTTGTGTTCCCTGTTCATCTGCCTGATGCTGGCACCAGGAAAGACTGCCTGGTGCTCCCAACTGCCGATCATCGATGCACACAGCCAGGTTAACCATCAGGTCCAGCTTGATCGCGTCATCCCGGTCCTCGACAAGGCCGGTGTTTCACGCACGATTCTTTCCTTTCGCGGCAAGATCAAGGAGAAGACCTTTCTCTCCTTTGTCACGCAACACCCGGAACGGATCACACCATCGATCCGCACCAAAAGCCTCAAATACGAGAAGAACACACCTGAATACTACACGCAGTTGCAGAAGAGACTGGACAACCCAACCTTCCAGGCGATGGCCGAGCTTATTCTCTGGCATTCAGCAAAAGGCGACCGGGCTGGCAAACGGGTTGTAGAACCGGATGCTCCCCAGGTTCAGGCTGCCCTCGATGGCGCACTGCGAAAGGGTTGGCCTTTGGTGATGCATATCGAATTCGCGGATGCCAGACATGACAAAAAGCCCTTTATGGTCAAAATGACACAGCTGCTGTCTTCTTATCCTGACCATCCCTTTGCCCTGATCCACATGGGCCAATTGCCCCCGGACGAGGTGCAGCGCCTGATTGAGGCTTATTCCAACCTCTTTTTCATAACCTCGAAAGCGAGCCCTTTCTTTATCGATTCCAAACCCCAGTGGATCAACATGTTCTCCAATGGAAAGCTGAAGCCCGCCTGGCAAGAGCTGATGAAAGCTCACCCGGATCGTTTCATTCTCGCCTTGGATGCAGTCTGGGCCGAGGATTGGGGCACCCGTTATATCGAGGAAGCAGCCCTGTGGCGCAGCGCCCTCCAGGAATTGCCAGAAGATGTAGCCCATGCGGTTGCCCATAAAAATGCAGAACAGTTGTGGCATCTCCCTTCAGCACAATAGCCTGGCTGAACCAACCCTCATTGGTCAAACGGACCAAGGCCAAAGGTTGGAGTTGGTGTCTTACCTCCCAGAATCTCATGAGAAATCAATGGATGGTTCTTTCGAGAAAATGTTATCCTGAGGGTTCATATTTAAGATCTTTATTCGTGCACTTGCCAGGCAGGCAACCATTAAAGAGATTCCGCAAGTGTTAACAATACGACAAGCATGCGCAGTGGTAGTTGAAAGCGTTCAGATTCACCAAAGCAGAATCCTGCTCTTTGTCACTGCACTGCTCCCCTCGACAACCTGGCTACTGTCAGAGGCCAGACTTGTCCACCCGGTTGAAATCCTTTTGTGGACGATCGTCTGTGCAACTGCTCTCGCCTTTCCTCCCGGGCAGCTTGGCGCGACCTGTTCTGCCTGGTTGCAGCTTTTGCTCACGCCTTTAACCATTATCTGGATCGGTACCGTTGCCACAACCGGAACAGGTCCCTCTGCAGCGCTACTTGACGCGGCATTGACTGCTGGACAAGGAGAGGTTTCAGCCTCTGTTCACACAGCCTTTAAGCAGCCATCCGGAATCGTTATCGCTCTATTGTCAATAACCGGTGGCATTTTAGCAATCCGGGCAGCTCGAAAAACCCCGAAAAAATCAAGCAATTCATCCTCTCTCCTCTTTGTAGCGACATTGCTCGCCATCTCAGTTGTCATTATTGACAGGGATTCTGTTGTGCGGCTCGCTCCGTGGGAAGCAAAAAGTGCCGTCCCGCTATTTTCCCATTTGGTGATGATGCAGGAGTCGCAACGGATACTGCACTTTGGCTTTGTACAATCAAGGGCTGAATGGAAGCCTGCCGCTGCCGAAAAGTTATTCCAGGCCAGGAAGGGTTTGGCGGTTTTTGTTGTTGGCGAATCAATGCGGGCTGATGCTCTTATCAGGGACGACAGAGGTCCATGGTCGCGGCTCTTGCGCGATCGCCTTGCGCAGGGGCTTGGCGCCCGGGCTGCAGATGCCTGTGCCTACGGGAATTCGACACAGCTCTCCGTACCGAGGCTGTTCACTGCTGTGGCGATAGATGACAGCAGTGAACTTGAGGCGAAGCCGACGATCCTTGCCATGACAAAAGCGGCGGGCGCGACGACAGCCTATATCTTTAACCATGTCCCAGCTCCAGTCAAAGAGGGGGGGCATGATTTGATTGTGAACGTCTCATCGCTTGAGTATTCAACCTACGACGACCTGATTGTCGAAGCCTTTGCAGACTTTGTCGCCAGGGACGACAAAGACACCAAGGCGGCAATTCTTCACCTGAGAGGCCAGCATTATCTTTATGCAAACCGCTACCCCTCCGAATCTTTCGACCCGAAACCGGAGAACCTTTCGGATCCTGCCCTCGAAAAACTCGAATACGACAGAGCAGCCGAATATGGAGTAAAGGTTTTACTTGATCTTGCAAGGATTCTTGATGACCAAAGCGAACCAGCTTACCTGATCTTCACCAGCGATCACGGAGAGAACCTGTTAGCAGACGGGACGGGCAAAAGATATCACGCCGGGCCATGGCCAAGCAGATACGACACCATAGTGCCTGTCCTGTTTCTATGGAACCAAGCTTTCGTTCGTAGCGGCAGAGTCAAAGAAATCGAACCTCTGTTAAAAGCCGAGGGGTTGATTGCACACCGCGATGTCGCACGTTCCTGGCTCATTCTTGCTGGCTTACCAGAACAGGCTTCTGTCACGAAAAACCCCAAAACCTTGATCCCGTTAAGTTCAAGAAGCAAAAAAGCCACAATGGCATGTTCCGAATTGACGCCTTGATATTATCTATTAAGAACAACAGGTCGTTAAATGAGTGGTTATGGCGGTGGTGGACCGGATATGTCTAAAATAGTCTAATAAACTTGATGAGTCGCCCCTGATTTGCTTGCCTGCTTGAACTGTAATTCCGTCACAGCTCACTTTTGGTAAGAGGCAAAGAAATGAGGCACAGGGGGGTCTTGAGTATCATCATAAGCTTCAAAACTCTCTTCTCTGAGACCGCATCGTATAAAACCATCGATCTCCTCTTTATCAAGAGGAAGGGGAATATCGTCTTCCTGTTCTCCCTTGAGACGACTCCGGCATGAGACAAGAAGATACCCCTTCGGTGCCAGCAGTGAGACCATAGCATCTCGTGCCTGTATTCTGTACTTACCGGGTAAGACTTGTATGGTGTTGCACTCATAAACCAGGTCGAAACTTTCAGCCCACAGGATTGGGTAGTCAAAAAGATCGGCTACGAGGTAGTTGACCGTGGTCTCTGGATAACGATTTTTACAAAGACGTATCGCTTCCGGTGAAATATCAAAAGCTGTCACCTCATACCCTGTTTCACTCAAAGCCTCAGCATCGTCACCAACCCCGCATCCAATAACAATGGCCTTGCGTCCTGTATGTTTAAAAACACAGCTTTTCAACCACTTTAAAAGGTAAGGACTGGGCTCAAGGTCTGCCCAGAAAACAGCGCTATGATCTCCCTGAGCATCCGTGTAGATACTGTCAAACCAACCAGTTGGCTCGTCTCTATCCTGGTAAGATTTGACCATTTTTTTATATGCAATCGGATCAAACTCTTTCATGTCATTTCCCCTCTTGCGTCAGATGTAATCGGCAATATGGACTTCAATTCAGCATCCTAGACACCCACAGCTTTGTCAAAATTTAGCATCAATGAAGGATGTGAAATGGCCTGTCTTGTCTGGAAAGGTCCATCCTTTTTCTTCACCGCTGGCAGCGACGGCTTAAAGGCAGGACCACATTCTTAGATCGCAGTGGCTGTAAGAATTTCGCATTTTGGCCAAGAATAGCGTCCCGAAGCAATGTAAGAATATAAATATGATTGACATACAAAATGATGGCCACCTGGATAAATTCCGGGCGGCCATTTCTTATAGGTCAGGCTTTGTAGGAATCGCCCAATTTCGGGGTTTCATCACACCAGATCCAAGGTAGGAGAATAAATAGTAAGCACACTCCTTTGACCTCAGATTCTGCCTGATGTAAGTTGGTAAAGCCTTATCTATATAGGTCTCTGGGAATTTCTTTATAATTATGACCACCGATCAAACCATCCTCTTCAGTCTGATTACCCTCATTTTTATTTTTCTCATATGGGGCAAGATACGTTATGACGTGACCGCATTTGCGGCACTTGTTTTGGCATCTCTGGCCGGTGTCATTCCAAAAGACCAAATTTTTTCAGGATTCGGCCACCCGGCTGTCATCATCATAGCCTTGGTACTGATCGTTAGTCGCGGTCTCTCTCGATCTGGCGCCATAGACATGTTGGCGAGCAAGTTTGTCGATTCGTCGCGCAGTTTGACGAAACATATCGGTTTCATGGCATTTGTTTCCGCAGCACTTTCTAGCATTATGAATAATGTTGCCGCGCTAGCATTGTTAATGCCCGTTGATATGCAGGCTGCCCAGCGGGCCAAGCGGAGTCCGGCACTGACGCTGATGCCACTTTCATTTGCCTCAATCCTTGGCGGCATGGTTACCCTGATCGGTACTCCGCCGAACATTGTTATCGCCACATATCGCGAGAGCGCCCTAGGCGAGCCGTACGGCATGTTCTCTTTTGCCCCGGTAGGGTTGGTGGTAGCGATTGTCGGGGTATTGTTTGTCTCTTTTATTGGTTGGCGGTTGATTCCGGTCGAACGCGGCAAGCACGATACTCTTCTGGAACTTGGTGATTTACAGGACTACATCTCAAATGCCAAGGTTCCGGAAGCATCCAGTGCGGTGGGAAAGACGCTCAAGAACCTCGAACCGTTTGCCGAGGAAAGTGACGTCAATATTATCGGTCTGGTGCGGCGTGGTAAGCGCCTTCCCGGCTCCGCCCGGAGAGAAGTCATCCGTAAGAATGATCTGGTGGTACTTGAAGGGCGCCCTGATACCATCGACCAGTTCGTCGTTGCCGCAGACTTAGAACACGTTGGTGCAGACAAGCATGCTGGCATGCTCGCCGATGCGGTGACTCTGGTGGAAGTGGTGGTCCCAAAAGGAGCAATGATCGAAGGACGTACGGCGATGGATGTCCGTTTACTTTACCGTCGCAGCGTGACCCTGCTTGGCATCTCACGTAAGGGACGAAGAATCCGTGAGCAAGTACGCAAAGCCCCAATTAATGCGGGAGATATTTTGCTGTTGCTTGGCCCC
>JAQYVZ010000104.1 GCA_030145205.1 Desulfuromonadales bacterium
GCGTCGGCGTGGGAGCCTGGAGCAGAGACGTAGAAAACCCACATCCAGCACCCAAGGTAATCAACAGGATGATCGCGCTGTCTGACGACAACTATAATTGCCCACTGATGACAATTAGAAATGTCCACTAGGAGAATCGGCAGAGTCGATGTAAACTGGCCAGTTCGTGAAGGAGGCCAGAAGACAATGACTGCAACCGATGCCCAAGTGAGGATTGTCATGAGAGAAAGAGAAAAAGGTCGGACACAAGAGCAGGCAGCAGCTACAGCCAATCTGCGCAGCCGCAAAACAGCGGCCAAATACGAGCAGCTAGGACAATTGCCCAGCGAGTTGAAGCAACCGCGCACTTATCGGACCCGAGCCGACCCCTTTGCCGAGGTCTGGCCAGAAATGGAAGAGATGCTTCTGGGTGCACCTGAACTGGAAGGCAAGGCCTTGTTCGGGTGGCTGTGCGAACAACACCCAGGCAAGTACCAAGAAGGACAGTTACGCACGTTTCAACGACGGGTCGCCCGTTGGCGAGTCCTTCACTGCAACCAAGTCGCGGTGCTAGAACAGGTGCATCATCCTGGAGAAGTGCTGCAGACGGACGGTACGTGGCTCACGGAGTTGGGCGTGACCCTCCAGGGTGAGCCGTTCAAGCACCTCCTGATGCACTGTGTGCTTCCTTACTCGAACTGGGAATGGGGTCGTGTAGCCCAGTCGGAGTCGCTGGCAGCGATCAAGCTAGGGGTGCAGAGTACATTGGTCAAGCTAGGATACGTGCCGCGGTTTCACCAGACCGACAACAGTTCGGCGGCCACGCACGTGCTGAGCGCAGAAGAGCAAGCAGAGACGGACAAGCGCCGTGGCTATACGGCCGGATACCTACAGTTGCTCGAGCACTATGGGATGGAACCACGCACGACACATCTCGACAGCCCGCACGAGAACGGCGATATCGAGTCATCCAACGGCGGTCTGAAGCGGGCCTTGAAACAGCACCTGCTGTTGCGCGGGAGCCGCGACTTTGAGAGCATTGAGGCCTACGAAGCGTTTCTAGGCCAGGCGATGGACAAACGCAACTGCACCCGGCAAGAACGGTTGGCAGAAGAAATGGCGGTGATGAAGCCGCTGCCGACGGCATCTTTGGCCATATGTCGTGAGGAGAAGGTGACGGTCAGCAAGGGCAGCCTGATCCGCGTGCTCCGAAACACATATTCTGTCCCGACGAGCCTGATCGGTCACACGGTCACCGTGCACATTCACGAGTGGCATCTGGAGGTGTACTACGGAAACGAGTTGATGGAAACCTTGCCTCGCTTGGTGGGCAGGCGCAAACATCATATCAACTATCGCCACTTGATCGACACCTTATTACGCAAGCCGGGCGGATTCCGCAACTATCGTTACCACAACGCTCTCTTTCCTTCTCTGGTCTTTCGCCAGGCCTGGGAGCAGTTGAATCAGTGGTATGCGCCACGCAAAGCAGATTTGATCTACCTGCACGTCCTCGGCCTGGCAGCACGCACGCGGGAATCCGACGTGGCCGGTGCGCTGGGGCTATTGCGGACCACCGAGGCGCGGTGGAACGAGACCGATGTGGAGCGACTCCTGGAACTGGCACCCGCTCCTGCACCGGAGATCACGCGCGGCGAGGTGACACTGGATGTCTACGACCAGTTACTGCAGGAGGTGTGCTATGCGCCAGCCTGAAGCACCGAGCATAGACGCCCTCCGCCAACACTGCAAAGCGTTGTCCTTGCCCACTGCGGTCCAGATCGTGGGGGAAACGTTGGACATCGCCCGACGTGAGGATTGGCCCTTGGAGACCTTTCTCCACCATCTGCTGGAGCAGGAACTGGCCGGACGACGACAGCGGCGCATTGAGCGCCTGACCAAGCAGTCTCATCTGCCGGAAGGCAAGACACTCTCGGCCTTTGATCAGAAGCGACTGCCGCTGCGGGTGCGCCGCATGCTGCCCCAACTCTGTCGAGGAGAGTTGATCGACCGTGCGGAGAACATCCTGATCTTTGGCCTGCCCGGCACAGGGAAAACGCATTTGGCAGCCGCACTGGGCTATGAGTGGATATACGCCAACCGCAGCGTACTCTTCGTGCCCACGTACAAGCTGGTCGGACGTCTGCTGCGCGCCAAGCGAGACTATGAACTGGAACGTGAACTGCGCCGCCTGGACCGCTTTCAGGTAGTCATCCTTGATGACATCGGCTATGTCCAGCAGAGCCGCGAAGAGATGGAAGTCTTGTTCACCTTCCTCGCCGAACGGTATGAGCGCCGCAGCGTGGTCATTACGTCCAACTTGGTTTTTTCAGAGTGGGATCAGATCTTCAAGGATCCCTTGACCACGGCAGCCGCTATTGACCGTGTCGTCCACCACAGCTTGATTATCGAGTTCGGCAAAGAGATGACCAGCTATCGCGCTCAAGAGGCTGCAAAGCGCAATCGCGTGGATAAGGGGGACAATGATGCTACTGCTGGATAATGTCGGAGATACCCGATGGGGCAAAAGACGAGCACAGAAACTCACTGCTGCTGAGTCCCGTCCTCGCCTTCCCTTTTGGGTAAAGCCATCCTACACCCAAGTGCGAGTCGGGTCAAACGTGACTATCCAGGTATTGCGCCCCAGATCGTTTGGTTTCGCCATGGGCATTTCTAGTTGTCGCTGATGGGTAAATCTAATTGTCGCTTGACAGGGCTGCCAATAAGGTCAAGACAAAGACACGGCGCATCCGTTCCATCGTGCGCACGCGCATATCTTCG
>JAQYVZ010000013.1 GCA_030145205.1 Desulfuromonadales bacterium
CCAAATGTATCTCTGAGATTAAGGTCACCTGAAGACTTTTCTTCGCTTGTCAAATTTGCATCAGTTCCGTTGTGGTAAACGGGTATGTATTCATGTCCTTTGCGAAGTGCAGTCTTTTGTTTTCCGCCACTAGGTTCAGCAAGCCAAGGGATACAAGCTAATCTATTCTTTGGTCCAAACATGCTGTCCAGCAACACACCAAGCCAGTTGACTTCATTATCGTCGATTGAAACAGCGATTATTCCGTCTTGGCTTAAGAACTCTTTCAAGATGGCAAGACGTGGATACATCATGCACAGCCATTTATCATGACGTGATAGGTCTTCAGCTTCCTTCCCCACGGCTTCGCCAAGCCACGCCTGCATTTCTGGGCTATTAACATTGTCGTTATAAACCCATCCTTCATTACCAGTATTGTATGGCGGGTCTATGTAGATGCATTTCACCTCTCCAGCATAATAGGGGAGTAGTGCCTTTAGGGCTAAAAGGTTGTCCCCCTGGACAATAAGGTTCCCGCTTCCAGGCTCCCCCACCGAAAGGTCATCATTGCACTTGAGCAAATGAAACGGTACTTGCTTGTGATGCTCTACGACAGCCTTTTTCCCAATCCAATCAAGTGACGGCATCTTGTCCCCTTTAAATAGATAATCGACGGAAGATGTTACGTTTTATTGAAATTAATTGCAAACAATCCTATTGACAAACCTAAAACCTATGCTGTATAAATACAGTAAATGGACGTTCACAGTAATTACACACAGGGAGGTGAGGTCATGAACGGATACATTGCAGACTACCGAGTCAGCACAGACCGCCAAGGTAAAAGCGGCTTAGGCCGCGACGCTCAGAAGAAGCAAGTTCATGATTTCATCTCCAACAATAACGGAACCCTGGCCGCTGAATATGTTGAGGTAGAGTCAGGCAAGAACAATGATAGGCCAGAGCTTGCAAAAGCTATCCGCCAATCACAACTCACAGGCAACAGGCTTGTCATTGCCAAGCTGGACCGCCTTAGCCGTTCCCTGCACTACATCACCTCTCTTGCTGAGAGCAAGGTTGACTTCATCGTTTGCGACCTTCCAGGCTGCGACCAGTTCACCATCAACCTTTACGGCGCTCTGGCTCAGCGGGAGCGGGAGCTTATCTCCAACCGCACTAAGTCCGCCTTGCAAGCTGCTAAGGCCCGTGGGAAGGTCCTGGGTAGCCCTCAGAACCTCACCAAGGATGCAGCGGCGAAGGGGCGGGTCCTGGGTGTAGAATCACGCAAGAAGAAGGCTGATGCGTTCGCTGAGAACGTAGCACCGATTATCAACAGCCATGTCTCTGACGGCTTGAGCCTGAATCAGGTTGCACGGAAGCTGAACGATGACAACATCCTGACCGCACGGGGCAAGGCTGGGAGTTGGACCCCTACAGCAGTTAAGAACGTGCTGAACCGCTTAGCAGCTTAACGGCTGCAATCAATTGTAACGGCAAGAATCAGACTACTTTTTATTCAAAAGCAGCCCCTTTCAATTGGGAAATTGACAAAACCTCTAACTCAAGTCAGAATCAGTAAATTTCTGATATCTAATTCTGATTTGAGCTGGAGGGCTTGATGCCTCAACGTGTGTCAGAGCTTCAAAACATACAGCCAATATCGAACATACCTTCGGTCCTGGCTAATGGGGGCATTCTGTCTTACGAAAGAGCAGCGGCCCTAAGACACGCCTCTGTTGCGATGCAAGAGGTTCAAGACCGTAGAGACAGGAAACAGGTTCCTGGAGGACGCCTACTACATCATTACGCCAACCTCTATTTTTGTGCCAGAAACCCAATGATGTATTCTAGGCGACATTTAAAAAATCAACTATGTGTTTTACAAATAGATAGACGTATTCTGACACAGCAGGGCGTTGTAATTGCTGACAGAAACGCAGCAAGTGGCTATGTCAGATTTCTTAGGTCCCCTGATGGGCTACACCATCTTGAACTTGATATGATTTATGCAGACAGCTGGACACACCCTGGAAATGAAATAGAATATTACAAACATAAATCCATAAAATGTGCAGAAGTCCTAGTCCCGGACGCCGTACCCAATGACCGCATTATTGGAGCTTATGTTGCCAACAGAACCGCCGAACAGTTATTATTGGAGCATGGCTTCAATAAGCCAATAACTGTTAACGCACACATGTTTTTCTAAAGAGGTTTTCAAATGGTCAAAGTGCTAATAGGTAATATGTTCGCAAGTGAGGCACAAACCATTGTTAACACTGTTAACTGTGTTGGCGTTATGGGTAAAGGTGTCGCTCAAGAGTTTAAGAAGCGTTTCCCAGACATGTTCAAGGAATATTCTGGTCGTTGCTCTGAGGGACGTGTCAAACCTGGGATACCATACCTATACTCAGACCTATTTGGGACTTCGATAATCAATTTCCCAACCAAAGACCATTGGCGTTCCCCATCGAAACTTGAAGACATTATTCAAGGGCTAGATGTCTTTGTTCAAAAATATGCCGAATGGGGCATTCAATCTATTGCCTTCCCTCCCCTTGGGTGTGGCAACGGGGGCTTAGAATGGGCTGTTGTTGGTCCATTGATGTATCAAAAGCTCTCTAAACTTGATATTCCTGTTGAAGTATACGCACCTTACGGAACACCAAAGCACCATCTAACGACTGAGTTCTTACAGCAAGAGGCCTCGCTCGACAAAAGCCACGCAAAAGGTAAGGCACAAAACAAGTTAAAAAAGGAATGGATTCCCATTCTCGAAGTTTTGCATCAACTCGAAAGACAGCCTTACGCAAACCCTGTTGGGAGAACTATCTATCAAAAGATTTGCTACACCATCACTGAACAAGGAATTGATACTGGCTTTAAGTTTGTTCAAGGCAGCTACGGACCCTTCTCTAAAGAAGCTAAGTCTGCGCTGTCTAGTTTCTCTAATTCAAACTTAGTCTATGAAGAGCAACTAGGCTCCATGACAGCTTTAAAAATTGGCCCGGAGTATCAATCCTTCAGAGATAAGCACAAAGAAGACGTAGAAGCATTTACTAGCAAAATATACAAAGCTACTGACCTTTTCAGCAGGATAAAAAGCACTAAGCAAGCAGAAGAAGTGACTACGGTCTTCTATGCTATGAGGCAACTGAAGAAAGCCAAGAAAACCGAAGAAATCTCTGAAAGTGATGTTTATGACTTTGTATTAAATTGGAAAAAGCAATGGGCGACTGAAGACAAAAAAGAGGCTATTGCTTTAGCAATTAGAAACTTAGCAATGCTAAGCTGGGTCAAAGTTAAATTCAGTGAGTCCCTGCCTTTGAGTGAAATGGAGTTCTAATAATATCAAAGGGTTGCAATTTGCATGTCGTGTGTAATTTTGGTGTAATCGTGCAAAGAAAACACCAGAAAGTAATGGGACGACAGAGAACAAAGCAGAACTGAAATTAATTGCAAACCACTGATATTTAAACAAAAAGTGCGATTCATGGTCTCAATGAAGGATTCGACATGGCCATGTTCCTATTCTGAAAATCCTCGTGTCGGCAGTTCGATTCTGTCCCTGGGCACCAGAAAGTAAGAAGCCCCCGCGTTACCGACCGCGGGGGCTTTTTTGTTGTACATGTCACGCCACACCTGCCGAAGTGCCACTCCCCTGAAATTCCTGATAGCCGTGTTATAATTTGAGCACTCACGCTCGCCATTTTTGGGGAAGAGCGTCCGTTTGCCAAATATCTGTTTTTATCGAAACTTTGTACAAAAGGAGAAGACGATGAAAGCTTTTACCGGAAAGAGATGGCCCCTGCTTCTGCTGTTGTGCAGTTTCGCCACTCCGGTCTTGGCAGAATTGCCAGATCTGACAATCAGTGATATCAGCCTGAACCAGAACTGTCAGATCCTGCTGACCATTCAGAATTTGGGGCCGGGGTCGATGCCGGCATCAGCTAACGTTGCAGGGTCAAAGCCTGTTGTGACCGTGAAAATTGACGGTGTTCAGAAAATCGGAGGCCAATATTATGACCCGACTTTTGCCCTCCAGAACCCTGGTGGCACATTGGTCACCAACATGGGCACAGGCACGCACGTCATCGGCCAGCATGTTCTCACTGCAGAAATTGATACCCTCAATATCTTGGTCGAAGACAATGAAAACAACAACCAGTTGACGCGGACCGTAACCGGCAACTGCCCGCAACTGCAACCTGACCTGGCCCTGACACAGATCCAGTTTATGCCCGACTGCCGGGCCATCCTCAAACTGCACAACACCGGCGCGTCCCCTCTGCCGAATAACGCCTTCTTGGTCAGCGGGATCAAGGTGCACCGCACGATTGATGGCGTTCAGAAAGGCTATATCGCCCTGAAGGATATGGATCCGGGACGGGTCCTGCAGCCCCCAGGCGGCACACTCACCTGGCAGGAGTTCCCGGAGTTCATCGGCCAAACCAATGTTCGCTATGAAATTGACCCGCTTGCCAACGAGACCAACACGGCGAACAACCTGAAGGTCATGACCATCCCGCCCAACTGCGGCACGAAAACCCTGCAGAAAATCGCACCGGTCGTGATCCCTGGTGCGCTACAGAAGCCCTTGCCGACGAAAACAACCACCTCACCGGCGGCCCCGACGACACCGACAGCGCCGAGCAGTTTAAAGACACTGCAGCCGGTTGTGCCGACCAAACTGCCGGTTCCGCCGCCACAGCCTGTTGACAAGAAGAGACTCACAAAATAGACGGACAACGTGTTGATCCAACAGACACTCCCAAACAACAAAAGGGGCCCTTACGGACCCCTTTTTCATGACCACCGGAACACCATTCGGAAAACGCACAAAAAAGTCCCCGCTGTCAGGAGGCCGACAGCGGGGCAAGGGTTTCGTACTTGGGGGAGGGAAGGTAGAAGTTTATTTGTATCGAGACTTGCCTGCCACAACAAGCCTTTTATGGTTCCTAAGATAATCGTTTCTTGAAAGAGATTCTACGTGGAGACTCGTATACTTTGCATCGGGGCAACGCAACCATCGACTGTGCATTTGGACACTCTCTTGCACGAGAGAACTCACCCCAAACGCCGCTCAAAAATCACCCTGCTAAAAACATGACTTTTCTTGCCCCGTTTTCTGGTCACACACCAATAGTCTGTTAAGCTTTAGCGGATTAATCCTCTTAAACAATTGCATTTTCGCACTTAAGGAGGCAGACATGGGAGATCCATTACAAGACGGAGGACAACACCTGGACACCTTGATCAACCTGTTCGTGGTCTGGGGGCCCAAACTGGTCGGGGCCATCGTCGTCCTGATCATCGGTTTCTGGTTGGCCGGCATGATCACCGGGCTGATCGGCAGGAGGATGGAAAAAAGCGACGTCGATCCATCGCTGGTACCCTTTTTTAAGAGCCTGACCGGCACCTTACTCAAAGTGCTGGTGGTGATCAGCGTTTTGGGTATGGCCGGCATCCAGATGACCTCGTTCATCGCGATTATTGGTGCCGCTGGCCTGGCGGTCGGCATGGCGCTCTCCGGCACCCTGCAGAATTTCGCCGGCGGCGTCATGATCCTGATCTTCAAACCTTTCAAGGTCGGTGACGTTGTCGAGGCGCAAGGCTACACCGGTTCGGTCAATGCGATCCAGATCTTCAACACCATTCTCAAGACACCTGACAACAAGACCATCATCATCCCCAACGGCGGACTGTCGACGTCATCCATGGTCAACTACTCTACCGAACCGACCCGCCGGGTGGACTGGGTCTTTGGCATCGCCTATGGTGATGATGTCGATCTGGCCAAGAAGACCTTGAACGAACTTTTGGCCGCCAACGACAGCGTCTTTACCGATCCGGCCCCCTTTATCGAGGTTTCCGAACTGGCTGACAGCTCGGTCAATTTCGTCGTCCGAGCCTGGGTCAACGCACCCGATTACTGGGCGGTGTACTTCTATATGCAGGAGAATGTTTACAAGAAGTTTGCCGAGGTCGGCCTGAATATCCCCTTCCCGCAAATGGATATCCATCAGGACAAGTAGACGGAGATGTCTTTGTAGAAAAGAACGCGGGACCGGAAAATATCCGGCCCCGCGTTTTTGTGTCTGGTTATTTGCGTCCTGCGCAACAATCAGGTAGTGATGTCATTCACCGCAGAATCGGGCGCGTTCTTCTGAACCGAAGCGATACCATTCTCCATCGCGCTGTTAGAGGAATAATACTCGCTGCGGCCGATCTCCTGACCATTGGTCGCCTTGAGAATAAAGTAGGGCTCGCCTCTGGAATTGGTGCGGGTTTCAAACGCCCCCTCACGATTGGCATTTTTACGAACCGACTCAATGCCATTCTCGGCACTGGCCTTGGCCTTGTACAACTCGCTGGTTAGAATCACCTGGCCGTTGGCTGCTTTCAGATTGAACATGAACTGCCCATCTTTCGCTTGCTTCAACTCGAATTTCCCTGCCATAAGTTCATCTCCTTTGCGGTCTGCCTTGATTGGCCTTTCTGGATAACTTCGCCTTTCGTTATGGACGCGGGGTCCGTCAGTTTCGGCCCCGTTGTATATTCTGGAATCAACGCCGTTTGCCAAAAAATGAGCCGAGAATACCGCGAATGAGCTGGCGACCGACCTGCGTGCCGATTGAACGGGCGGCACTCTTGGCCGCAGCTCCGAAGATGTCCCCCGCCGAGTTACTTTTTTTCGTGCGACGCTTTTTCGGCGCGGGTGCGACTTCTTCCTGCCTTTCGGCCCGGGCCATCAGCTGCTCATACGCAGATTTCCGGTCAACCTCCTGATCGTAGTAGGTGCCGACCGTCGATGCGGCGCGCACTTTGGCACGCGCCTTATCATCCAGAAGACCCAACTGGCTTTCCGGTGGACAGATCAGGGCGCGCTCTACCGGGGACGGGATCCCCTTGCCATCAAGAAATGAGACCAGCGCCTCCCCCACACCGACCTGGGTGATCGCCTGTTCGACATCGAGCGGCGGATTGGGACGGAAGGTCTGCGCCGCCGCTTTGACCGCCTTCTGGTCGCGCGGCGTAAACGCCCGCAGCGCGTGCTGCACCCGGTTGCCGAGCTGGCCCAGAACTTCGTCCGGCACATCGAGTGGGTTCTGGGTGACGAAATAGATGCCAACACCTTTGGAGCGAATCAACCGCACCACTTGTTCGATCTTGTCGAGCAGAGCGTCTGACGGATCGTCGAACAGCAGATGGGCTTCGTCGAAGAAGAAGACGATCCGCGGCTTGTCCGGATCACCCACTTCCGGCAGCTGCTCGAACAGCTCTGAAATCAACCACAGCAAGAAGGTGGCATACACCTTCGGCGACTGGATCAGCCGATCTGCGGCGAGGATATTAATGACACCGCGACCATCGGCATCGGTCTGCATCAAATCCTCAAGGTCCAGGGCGGGCTCACCGAAAAACATCTCGGCGCCTTGTTGTTCCAGCGCCAGCAACGAGCGCTGAATCGCCCCGATGCTAGCCGGTGAGATATTACCGTATGCTGTCCGGAATTCACGGGCGTTGTCACCCACAAAACGGACCATGGCCTGCAGATCCTTGAGGTCAAGCAGCAGCATCCCCTGGTCATCGGCGACCTTGAACACCAGGGTCAGGATACCGCTCTGGGTTGCATTGAGATCGAGCAGGCGGGAAAGCAGCAACGGCCCCATCTCCGAAACAGTCGTCCGGACCGGATGTCCCTGTTCACCGAACATGTCCCAGAACACAACCGGGAACCCTTGCGGTTCAAAATCGGTCAGGCCCAGCAGGTCGACCCGCTCCAGAACTTTCGGATGATCACCGCCCGCCTTGGCCATCCCGGACAGGTCGCCCTTGACGTCAGCCATAAACACCGGCACGCCGATCCGGCTGAAATTCTCCGCGAGAACCCGCAGGGAAACCGTTTTCCCCGTTCCGGTCGCCCCCGCAATCAACCCGTGACGATTGGCCATGCGCGGCAGTAAACCAAGGAAGTCGTCCACCTTGGCAATGGGCATTGCGGCAAGTTTGGTCATGGTCACCCCCCAGCTTGGTTGTCTGTCAGAATATTAATCTTACCAGTTGAATCCAAAGAAGAAAGAGCATGCAACCTTTTTGGCCGCATTTTAGAATAGAGAAGCGGTTTTTTCATACAAGGGGAAAAGTCAAAAAGGGTCTTTGGCTTTCCACAAAAAAAATCCCCGCTGTCAGGAGGCCGACAGCGGGGTAAGGGTTTCGTACTTGGGGGAGGGAAGGTAGAAGTTTGTTTGTTTTTTCGGCTCGCCTGCCACAACAAGCCCTTGATGGTTCCTAAGATAATCGTTTCTTTAAAGAGATTCTACGTGGGGACCCGTAAAGTTTGAATCCGAACGGCACAACCCCTGACTGTGCAAAAGCACACTCCGCGCCATATCGCTCCAATGCCCTTTCCCTCACGAACTTCATCCCGCTGACGGAATCACGTAGAAAAGAACGGCAAAGAAATGCAGCGCACTGCCTGCCAGCACGAAGCCGTGCCAGATGGCGTGATGGTAGCGCATAGAGCGTTTGACGTAAAAGCCGATCCCGGACGTATAGGCCACCCCGCCCAGCACCAGCAGAGCCAATCCTCCCGGCGCGATGGCCGCCAGCATCGGCTTGATTGCCGCCACGACCACCCAGCCCATGCCAACATAGAGCAGAACCGACGCGACCACCCAGCGCTGCAGCAAGGCGACCTGGAACAGGATGCCGACGGCCGCCAGTCCCCAGACGATCCCGAACAGGGTCCAGCCCCAAGGCCCGCGCAAAGTCACCAGGGTAAAGGGTGTATAGGTGCCGGCAATCAACAGGAAGATGGCCGAATGATCGAGCACCCGCATGACATTCTTGACGCGGGGCGTCTGGATGCTGTGATACAGGGTCGACGCCGTATAGAGCAGGATCAGTGTGGTCCCGAAAATGACACAGCTGACAATATGCCAGACCGTTCCGAACAGACTCGCATAAGCGGTCAGGACTGCCAGGCCGGCAATCGACAGGATCACGCCGATGCCGTGGGTGATGCTGTTGGCGATCTCTTCACCAGGTGTGTAACGGGCCGTATGGGTCTCAGGCGCCATGGTCTCCTCCCGATTTTTCGATGTGATTCGATCTCTTGCACGTCGATTCCATTATGCCGGCTTCGGCCCCTTCGAAGCGTAAAAGTTGTGTAAATATTCTGGGCACCTATAATTTACCGAGAGGCTGCCATGATCACGATCCCACCCCTCGACTGGACACAGATGCTAATCGGCCTATTTGGCGGACTGGCGCTGTTTCTGTTCGGCATGGACCAGCTCGGCGAAGCGCTCAAGGCAGCGGCCGGCAGCAGCATGAAGCGAATTCTTGCCCGACTGACCACCAACCGCTTCAGCAGTGCGATGACCGGCGCCGGCGTCACGGCCGTGATCCAATCCTCCTCAGTCACCACGGTTCTGGTAGTCGGTTTCGTCTCCGCCGGCGTCATGTCGCTCAGTCAGGCCGTTGGCGTGATCCTGGGGGCCAACGTCGGCACCACGATCACCGCCCAGGTGATCGCCTTCAAAGTCACGAAATGGGCCCTGCTGTTGGTGGCTGTCGGTTTCGGTGCCCTCTTCTTCGGCCGTTCCGACAAGCTGCGTCGCTACGGCAACATCCTGTTCGGCTTGGGCCTGATCTTTTTCGGTATGAACCTGATGGGCGAAGCGATGGCGCCGCTGCGCAGCGACCCCTCCTTCCTCAACCTGATGCTCAACATGGAACAACCGCTGACCGGCATTCTCTGCGGCGCCCTGTTCACAGCCCTGATCCAATCCTCGTCGGCCACCACCGGCATCGTCGTTGCCATGGCCAGTCAGGGGTTTCTCACTTTGCCGGCCGGCATCGCTTTGGCGCTCGGTGCCAACATCGGCACCTGTGTCACCGCCCTGCTCGCCACCATCGGCAAAAGCCGGCCAGCGCTGCGTACGGCGGTTATTCACGTCTTGTTCAACGTGATGGGAGTCCTGCTCTGGCTCGGCTTTATCGACGAACTGGCCGCCCTGGCCATTGTCATATCCCCACTTCACCCTGAGTTGACCGGCATAGAGCGTTTGACGGCGGATGTCCCCAGGCAGATCGCCAATGCCAACACCCTGTTCAACCTGATCAACACCTTGCTGTTCATCGGCTTTACCGGCCCACTGGCTCTGCTGGCCACCCGCCTGCTGCCTGACAAGCCCGCGGCCATGGAACGACTGATCATCACCCCGAAGTTTCTCGATGAGGCCTTGCTCGACACACCCGCCATGGCCCTTGATCTGGCGCGGCTTGAAGTCGGCCACCTGGGCGACCAGGTTTTGCTGATGATGCTACAGGCTCAGGATGCGATCCAAAAACGCAATGCTGTGATGTTGAGAGAACTGGAAAAACAGGATGATGCTGTGGACATTCTATATGCGGCGATCAACACCTACCTCAGTCGAGTTGGTAAACACACCCTGAGCGAAGAGGAGAGTCGGGAATATTTCCGGATCAGTCAGGCAAATGCCAACCTGGAAGGGATCGGCGATGTGCTGGAAACCGACCTCGCCAGCCTCGGGCAGAAAACTATCACGGAAGGCCTGGTTCCAAGCGATGCCATGATGATGCTACTCAACGACCTGTTTGAGGGGGTCTACCAAGCCCTGGAGCACGCCATCGACGCGGTTAAAAAAAATGACCAGAAGGCGGCCCAGGCCGTGATTGCTATGAAACCGGAAATCTACCGTCGCACCCAAGCCGCCCTGGAACGACAGGCACAGAGTCTGGCGGAGAGTGGCGAGACCCGCCTCGAAACATTAAACGCCGAATTCGAGTTGACCGACAAATTAAAGCGGATCTTCAGCTTGAGTAAGCGAATCGCCCGCCTCTGGGCACCGAAGGAAGTTTGACCACAAACCACCGGTTTTCTGCCAAAATGAGGTTCGTTTCCCTTCCATCCCTTGCAAGTTCCGTATTCTATGCTACGGTTCAAATAAGTTAATGAGTAATCGTCATTTCACCACACCCTTGATGAATAAGGAGGCTTGTCATGAAAAAACTGCTGGCTTTGCTCACAATCGTTCTGTTGACCGTTTCCCTTTCGGCCTGCGCCACCGGTTCCAATGGCGCCAAGGTCAAGTGCCCGGCTTGTGGCTATGAGTTTAACGCTGGTGCCGGCTCGGCTGGCAGCGAGTAATCACGATTACCGCTCCAAAATGACAGAAGGGCCGGCTTTACGCCGGCCCTTCTTCTTCGTGGTGTAATCAGGCAGTTCTCCTACCCCGGCGTTAGTGCGCCAGCACGAACTTGCCATCCTTGACTTCAACAATCACCATGGAGTCAACCCCGAGACCGTTATGGTCTTCGGCCGTCAGGTTGTAAATTCCGGAAATTCCGACATACCCCTTGGTCTCTTCAATCGCTTTGCGCAGAGCCTCCGGCTCGGTGCCAACCTGCTTCATGGCGTTGGCGACAATGTTGATCGCATCCCAAGCATAACCGGAGTGGGTGTTGATCGGGAACTCCTTGTCGTAATTGTACTGCTCAGTATAGAGCCGGATGAATTCCTTGATGACCGCTTTCTGCGGATCGGCGTCGGACAGTTCATCGGCCACCATCAGCTTGGTGGCGGGCATGCGGTCCCCTTCGGACGCCTTGCCGGCCAGCTCAACATATTTCGGATCGGGCAGGCCATGACACTGGAACAGGGGCAGGTCGATACCGAGCTGCGCCTTGTTCTTGGCAATGATCGAACCGGCCGGACCGATGGTCCAGGCGATCAGTGCCTGCGGGTTGGCATTCTTGGCGTTGGTCAGCTGGGCGGTCATATCGGTGTCACGGGTGCCGAACGATTCCTCGATGAGGATTTCGATGCCGTATTCAGGAGCCAGCTTTTTCATCCAGCGGGCGCCGTCCTTGCCAAAACCGTCAGCGGCGGACAGCAGGGCGACCTTGGTCAGGCCCTTCTCCTTCAGGAACATGAACAGGCGCTCCACGGCGATACTCGAGCGTTGCGGTGATTTGAAGATATAGTTGAACGAGCCAAATTTCTCGCCGCCCATGATGACCGGATCGCCACCGACCGTCATAAAGATCGGCATGCCGGCGTCTTCAGCCACCTTCTTGACGGCCATGCCGGTATCGGTCAGGGTCGGACCGATAATCGCCACGACCTTGTCCTTATAGATGAATTTTTTTGCCAAGCTGACTGTTTTGGCAGGATTCGCTTCGGTGTCGCCGACCACCAGCTCCAGTTGCTTGCCGTTGACACCACCCTCGGCATTGATCTGATCGACCACCATCTCTGCCACCAGTTTGGTCGGCGTGCCGATGAAAGCGGCCCGACCAGACAGGTCGAAGAAGGCACCGATCTTTATGGTGTCGGCCGCCAATGTCGGAGTTGCCAGCAGCAGGGACAAGGTCAACATCGCCAGAAGTTTTCTCATCGTGTCACTCCCTTCATCAAATAGAGTCAAAAAAATCCCGGTACGCCTTCGCAGGCGTTTTCCCTCGTAACCTTCAATTTTATATCCGGATTGTTCCGCATCTTACGCGAAAGCCCTTGTAAATCACAAGTTTTTCCCTGTTTCAGTCACTTTCGGTCTAACTTTCGACGATATCTCCCTCCAGACGCGTATCGAAGACCCGCTGACTTTTGCGTTCCGATCGCGGCAGAGTGCCGTAGTCAATCAGCTCAAGGTCTGCCGAAACCAGGAGCTGTTTTTTGATCTGATGAGTGCTCTCGTGAATCAACTCAGCATTGCGTGCCGTGGCCACACCTTCAGCCCGCTCCACAACAAGGCGCAGGTGATCACGCCCGGAGCTCTCTTCCCGGGTCAGGTGAATCTGGTATTCGGAACCGAGGCCGGGCACCTGCGACAAAATTGTATCGATGCTGGAGGGATAGATGTTGACGCCACGGAACTTGATGGTATCGTCGCTGCGACCCTTAATCCGGGAATGGCGCGGCAGCACGCTGCCGCAGTTGCAGCGCCCCGGCATGAGGCGGGTAATATCGCGGGTGCGGTAGCGGATCAGAGGCGATCCCTCCTTGCAAAGGGTGGTAACGACCATCTCGCCCCACTCACCATCCGGCACAGGCTGCAGAGTCTCCGGGTCGACAATTTCCAGGATATAATAGTCGCCCCAGTAGTGGATGCAGTCATGCTCTGGACATTCAATGCCGGTTCCAGGGCCGTAAAGTTCAGTCAGGCCGGTGATGTCGAAGAGCTCAGCGCCGCCGAACAGTTCGGAAATTTTCTGGCGCATCGACACCGAGGAACGCTCCGAACCGTAGATGATCTTGTTGATGGCGATCTTGTCGGCGATGCCGCGTTTGTGGATTTCCTCCGCCATCAGCAGGGCCATCGACGCAGTCGAACAGAACACGGTCGATTGAAAATCGAGCAGGAACTGGATCTGCATGTCGATGTTGCCCGGTCCGACCGGCACCGCCATGGCGCCCAGCTTCTCGCAACCCAGTTGGAAACCGGCACCGGCTGTCCAGACCCCGTAGCCGACCGCGACCTGTACCCGGTCGAGCGGTGTAACACCCGCCATCTGGTAGCAGCGCGCGAAGAAGTCGGTCCAATCATCCAGGTCTTTCTGGGTGTAGCTCAGCACTTTGCGCTTGCCCGTGGTGCCGGAGGAGGCGTGAATCCGGGCGACCTGCTCAAACGGCACCGAGCGCAGCGGAAAGGGGTAACCTTCGCGCAGATCGTCGGCCGTGGTAAACGGCAGCTTCTGCAGATCGTCCAGCGAGGTGATGGTCTCCGGGGTGATGCCAGCGTCCTCGAAGTGCTGGCGATAGAAGCTCGAGCCCTCCCAGACATGGCGCATGGTCCACTGCAGACCTTTGAGCTGATGCGCTTGCAATTCTTCTTCACTCTGGAAGGACGGCATGAAATTCTGTTCCTGCATGGCGGGTTTCTCCAGACGAATGTTGGTCAAGCCGGCGGCACCAAGGCGACTGGCGGCCGGGCTGTTGTGACTGGCTGAGCCAAGAAAAGCGGCGCGCAGCGCCGGATCGTTGAGCAGATCACTGCTCCGGCCCTGCTCGACAACCTGGCCGTTGGCCAGAAGGTAAGCATGGTCGGAAGCGGACAGGGCACGGGCGGCATTCTGCTCCACCAGCAGAATCGTCGTGCCCGCTCTGGCCAGCTGTTGAATAATGGCGAAAATCTCATCGGTAATCAGCGGTGCCAGACCGAGACTTGGTTCATCGAGCAGCAACAGACGCGGCTTGGCCATCAGTGCCCGGCCCATGGCCAGCATCTGCTGTTCCCCCCCCGACAGGGTGCCTGCCAGTTGCTGACTGCGTTCGCGCAGTTTCGGGAAGCGCTCGAAAACCTCTTCGATCCGCTCAGTCTCATCCTGCCTGGAAAGGCGCAGCGGAATCCCGCCGAGCCGCAGGTTCTCCTGCACCGACAGGTGACCAAACACCTCGCGCCCCTCGGGTGACAGGGAAAGACCGGCCCGGACCATACGAACCGGCGAACGACCGGTCACATTGTCACCATCGAGAAAAATCCGGCCACCGCTCGGCTTGACCAGGCCCATCACCGATTTGAGCAAAGTGCTCTTGCCCGCACCGTTGGCGCCGACCAATGCCACCGTGGCTCCAGCGGCAACCTCAAGATCGACACCGAACAGGGCCTGGGCGGCGCCGTAATGAGCAGTGAGTCCTTCGATCTTCAACATCAGGCGGTGGCCTCCATCCGTCCCAGGTAGGCTTCGAGCACCAGCGGATTGCGACAAACTTCGTCGGGTGTGCCGGCGGCAATACAGCGGCCGCTGTCGAGCACGACCACCTGGTCGGCGATCTCCATCACCAACTCCATGTCGTGCTCCACCAGCAACAGAGTTTGTCCGGCCCGACGCAGACGCTTGAGCTGCTCGCCAACGGCAAAGGTCTCCTCGGCATTCAGGCCAGCGACCGGTTCGTCGAGCAGGATCAGTTCGGGGCGGCCGACCGTGGCCCGGGCCAGCTCCACCCGCTTCTTGTCGCCGTAAGCCAGAATAGCCGCTGGCCAACCAGCTTTGTCCGCCAATCCGTAATGATCGAGCGCCTCGAGAGCGCGCAGCTTGAGTTGACGCTCGCGGTGGCGCAGGTAAGGCAGGCGCAGCATCGCCATCACCATCGAGCCACCCCCTTCGCAGGTCAGGCCGGTCAACACATTGTCAAGAACTGACAGGCGCGGGAAGAGCTTCAAATTCTGAAACGTGCGGGCGATGCCGCGCCGGGCGATCTCATGGGCCGGGCTGCCGACCAGTTCCTCGTCGAGAAACCGGATCGAGCCGCTGGTCGCAGTCAACACCCCGGTGATGCAGTTGATCATCGTGCTCTTACCGGCACCGTTCGGACCGATCAGCGCCGTAATCTGTCCGCGCGGCACCGTGAAGCCAACATCATCCAGAGCGGGCAGACCGCCAAACTGTTTGCACAGAGATTCAAGCTGCAGCATTTTTTCGCCTCCGCAGCGCCAGCCGGGTCCGTACCGTCTCAACCAGGCCAGTGATCAGTCCCTGAGGCAGGAACATCAGCACCAGAATCAGGATACCGCCATGCACGAAATCCTTGTAGGTTTCAAAGATATCGACCCACTCCGGCAGCAGGGTAATCAGACCCGCCCCCACCAGAGAACCCCAGATCGATCCCATGCCGCCGATCACCACCATGATCGCCAAGTCGGTCGAGGCGAAGATATCGAAGGTGTCGGGGCTGATGAACTGGTAGCAGTGCGCGTAGAGGCTACCGGCCAGCGAGGCCAGCACCGCCGACAACACGAAGACCTTGATCTTGGCGCGACGCGTATTGACCCCGAGTGCGGCGGCGGCGACTTCATCCCCGGCCAGCGCGGCCAGCCCACGCCCGACGCCGCTGCGTACCAGGTTCAGGCAGAGCAGCAGGCAGGCCAGGGCCGCCGTCCAGACCAGGTAATGGAAACGGACTTCATTGTCAAAGGCGAACCCGCCGATCGACAGGGGGTCAATCCCGGCGAATCCGCTCGGGCCACCGGTCACATCGTCCCACTGCAGCAGGATCGTGTGAACGACGAAGCTGAAACCAAGAGTCGCCATCGCCAGGTAGTGGCCGGCCAGACGCAGGATCGGCAGGCCGACCGCGAGGGCAACCAGGCCAACCAACAGCGCCACCCCGACCATGGTCGGCCAGGCCGGCAGGCCGAAGTTGACCGTACCGATCGCCGAACCGTAAGCTCCAAGGGCGAAAAACGCGGCATGGCCCAAAGAGATCTGCCCGGCAAAACCGATAAACAGGTTCAGACCGAGCACGATGATCACGTAGATGGCAATCAGGTTTGACAAGCCGAGAGTGTAGGGATTGTCCTGCAACAGCGGATAGACAGCGATCGCCAGGGTCAGGACCGTCACGGTCAGACCGGTGCGATGCAGAGAGATGAAATAAGCGATTTTCTCTTTAGCCGTCATTTATCTCAATAAACCTGAAGGGTTTCCCCCTCACCCTAACCCTCTCCCGCCAGGGGAGAGGGGATTACCCGTTCATCCCCAGCTGGAAGGCTTCCAGATTTTGAGCGACGAACTTTTCTGGTGCCAAGGTGCGGATGGCGGCTTCACAGTCGGCCGCACTGCAGAACAAGGCGCCCTCTTTGATCGCCAGACCAAGCAGAACGAGGTTGGCCAGCACCGGGTTGCCGAGGCGACGTGCCAGAGTCGACGCGTTGATGCGCACCCCCTTGCCCTTTTCCTTGGCATTGACCAGCAGGCTACCGTCATATTTCATCAGGTGCTTGTGCGCTGCCAGGTTCTTCTCCCAGAGCAGCAGGCCGACATCGGCCTGACCGGAGCGAATCATGGGACTGGCAAAGTCACCCACCTTGATGGTCGACAGCACCGACCCACCGCGCTGGGCCATGCCGTGGGTTTCCGAGGTCAGCACCGGCAGGTCGCGGGCCACCGCCGTCTGGGCAATCACCCGGGTCAGGAAGAGCACACCCTGCCCACCGATACCGCTGACAATGATCTGTTGCTTCATGAGCGGGGCTCCTTGATGATGGCGTCAACCGGGCAGACCGGCACACAGGTGCCGCAGCCGACACAGCGATCCTGATTAACCGCCGCTTTACCGGTCCCCTCGTCCATAAACAGGGCCGGGCATTCAAATGCGTTGACACACTTACGGCAACTGATACAGCTCGCCTCGATGCTGACCCGGTACATCGTCTGCTGCTTGAGGACGCCCTTCTCCATCAGGCAGCCGTGCCGGGAGATCAGCACGGCGACGCCCCCCTCGGGGCCGCGGATGTGCTGGTCGGCCTGCTGCAGCAAGGCCTCGAAACCCTCTTTATCGTACGGATCGCAGACCTCCAGGAAATCAACACCGCTGGCCTTCACCAAAGGCTCAATCGCCACAGCCTTCGTCGGCATACCGCCGGCGGCGACGCCCATGTGCGGCACCGGCTGCCCGCCGGTCATGGCGGTGGTCGCATTATCCAGAATGACGACAATGATCCGCGCCTGCTGGATCACGGCGTTGACCAGGGCGGGAAGGCCGGAATGGAAGAAGGTGGAATCGCCGATGGTCACCACCACGGTCGGGAAGTCCTCACCTTGCGCATACGCCTGGTAGAAGCCGACGCCCTGGCTGATGCAGGCTCCCATGCAATGCACCGTGTGCACAGCGCCCAGGTTCATGCCGAGGGTGTAACAACCGATGTCGGAGGGGAAAATCCCTTTCGGGAAACAACTCTTAATACTGTAGAAGGCCGCCCGGTGCGGACAACCCGGACAAAGTGACGGCCGTTGGCCACGCTGTTCCGCCGCCGGCTCGCCCGGCGCTTCCAGATCAAGGAAGGTCGCCAGAACCTGGTGAATAACATCCGGGGTCAGCTCTCCTTCGCGCGGCACAGCACCGCCCTGTTTGCCGACCGCACCGGGATGCGCCAGCTGCAGCTCGATTACCGGGTAGGTCTCTTCCAGCACCAGAACCTGGTCGTAGTCGGCATGCAGCTGTTCAATCCATTCCGGGCTGAGCGGGTAAGGCATCACCACCTGGAACAGGTCGCACTGGCCGCTCAGGCCGAGCTCATCAAGCAAGTCGACCAGGTGGCCGTAGACAATGCCGGAGGCGACCAGCGCCACTTTTGGCTGGCTGCCGTTACCGGACTGGAGGCGCGGCTGCACGGCCTCTTCCCGGGCTAGCTGCTCCAGTTTTTCATTGAGTTTGCGATGCAGGCCCGGCAGGAAGGGCGGCGTCGCTGCCCAGCGGGTCGGATCCTTTTCGAATTGGGCCTCCCGCTCCAGCGCGACCGGCGCACCAACCTCGACATTTTGCCGCGAATGACAAATGCGAGTGGTCGGCCGCAGCACGATATTCATCTCATACTGCTCGGAGAGCGCGTAAGCGGTCGCCACCATCTCGCCAGCTTCAGCTGGACTGGCCGGATCGAGCACCGGCACCCGTCCCTGCAGACAGAACAAGCGGGTGTCCTGTTCGTTCTGAGAACTGTGCGGGCCGGGATCATCAGCGACCACCGTCACCATGCCGCCCTTGACACCAAGATAGGCGGTCCGCATGAAGGGGTCGGCAGCAACGTTCAGACCGACCTGTTTCATGACTGCGACAGAACGCTTGCCAGTATAGCTGGCCGCCAGGGCCACTTCGAAAGCGATCTTCTCATTGACCGACCATTCGATGTGCAACGGCTCGACCGCCTGGTCACGCCGGTCGATCATCGCCTGCAGCACCTCGGTGGAGGGCGTTCCCGGATAGGCGGCCGCGACCTGGCAGCCGGCCTCAATCAGCGCTTGGCCGATCGCTTCATTTCCCATCAACAACTGTTTGCTCATAATCCCATTTCTATCGTGTTGTCACGCTGTTTCGCCGTCGCCTGCGGCAACAGCGTGCGTGCGCTTATTTCCCCAACAACCCTTTCGGACGAATGCATAGCACCAGCAACAAGACCACGAATGCCAGCACATCTTTGTAGGCACTCGACAGGTAACCGGCTGACAGCGACTCCAGCAAACCCAAACCGACTCCCCCGAGAATCGCCCCCGGGAAAGACCCGAAGCCACCGAGAATCGCAGCGGCAAAACCCTTCAACCCGAGCAACACGCCGACATCGTAGCTCAGGGTGGTAATCGGCGTCACCAACACACCGGCCAAGCCGCCCAAGGCACCGGCCAAAGCGAAGCTGGTCAGCCGAACCCGCCCGGCCGGAATGCCGACCACATTGGCCGCAGTCGGATTGCTCGCGACTGCCCGCATCGACAATCCGAGAGAGGTCCGATAAAAGAACCAGTTCAGCAGACCGATCGCAATAATCGACAAAGCCATGATCCAGAGCGCCTGCGGCAGCAGCGAAGCCCCGAAAATTCTGACCGGCTCGTCAGGCGTCAAGGGCGGCAGCGCCATGCGGTTCTTGCCCCACACCAGCTTCATCACGCCGCGGAGAACAATTGACAGGCCCACGGTCATGAAAATCAGGACCAGTTCGTGATTGGACCGTGCCGGTCGCAGACCGAAGCGCTCGATCAGCATCGCCGCCAGAGCAACACCGGCCACGGCCAGCAGCAGTCCGGGCACCATCGGCAGACCGATGGCGAACAGAGCCGAGAACATCAGCATTCCGCCCAGCGAGACAAAATCAACCTGGACGAAGTTGACGATTCCCATGGTGTTGTGCACCACGCAGAAGCCGAGCGCAATCAGAGCGTAGATGGCACCGTTGGTCAGACCAGCGAAGATGAATTGGAGGATATCCTGGGTTGCCATTCTGCTGTCCTGAAAGTCCAGACCAACACCCGCAAAGCGGGATGCAGACCGGATGAGGTCAAACCGTGAGATTAACCCATCATTCCGTCTTTGCAAAGTCTTAATTCGGCGTGATTTTGTGAGATATCGGGAGACAATGAAAAGTTACGGGAGGTGGTGCGTCCCCTCCAGCACCCGGCCGCCGGCAACCTTGGCGAGGCCTGAACTGATGATCATCGCCGCCCGAAAAATCATCGCCAACCACTTCGACCTGCGGGTCATAGCTCCAGCGGCGATCTTGCAGTTTGTCGGGGTTACGGCCAATGACCCTGACCCGCCAGCCAGCCTCAACCAGTCGCGGCACCAGGCGCGCCCCGATATAGCCGGTTGCCCCGAGAACAGCTATTGGACGATCATCTCGTGACATGATTTTCTTTCAAGCTGAACACCTGTTTTCAATCTCTACGTGAGCAGTCTAGCAGAAATCACGCAGCTTTGTCTGTTGGCTCAAAGCGAACACCCCGCATTGCATGGAGTTGCCATTGCCCGCAGACAGCTCCCTTGCTAGAATGGGAAAGATACTTATCTTCATGAAAAGGAACACTATGGCTTTCAACCCAGATATCTGGTCCCGATACGAATACGAAGGAATCCCCATCTATATCCGCAGTGACCACCCGGTATGGTTTGTCCCGAACCAAGCGGGCGACCAACTGCTTCAGGAAATGTCGAACGGCAAATCGGCACCGGACGGGCGCCGCAGCAGCTACTTTCTGGAGCGCCTGCCCGACCCGCCGCCGGGCCGGTTTCCCGGACGGGGGCAACTGCTCGACAACACCCGGCTGGAGGAGCTCTGGTTTCACATCACCAACCGCTGCAATCTGACCTGTCGCCATTGCCTGTTTGCCTCATCACCGGAAGATGCGGCTGAGCTCGAGGCTTCGGTGATCCTGCAACGAGCGGCCGAAGCCCATGAACATGGCTGCCGGATTTTCTCCCTGACCGGTGGCGAGCCGCTGGTGCATCGTCAGTTTGACGAAATCATGTCAGGCTTACTGGCCCTGCCGGACAGTCGGGTCGTGATTCTGACCAACGGCCTGCGGCTTGAACAGGTTTTCAGTCACAAACAATGGGACTGGAGCCGCATCCACCTGCAGGTCAGCGTCGATGGTCTGGAGAAACGCCACGACCAGATTCGTGGACCGGGGTCCTTCCGCAAGCTACGGGAGCAGTTGCTCTGGCTACAACAACTGCAGATGCCGTTCACCGTGTCAATGTGTGTGGAGCGCAGCAACCTCGGTGAGATGAGCGGGGTCGTCGATTTTGCCGCCGACTGCGGCGCGAGCGGCCTGCATTTCATGTGGTATTTCATCCGCGGCCGGGGCGACGCCGATCATTTCGCAACCCCCGACGAGATTTTCGAGCAGCTCAAGCTGGCCAGCCAGCGCGCCGAATCACGCGACATCGGCATTGACAACCTCGACAGTCTGCGCACCCAAATTTTCGCCCCGAGCGGCACCTATCATGACGGCAGCACCAGCGGCTGGGAAGCCCTGGCAATCGGCCCGGACGGCCAACTCTACCCCTCTGCCGCGCTGGTCGGCATGAAGCAACTCGCCACCCCGCTCGACCAGGGGCTCTACCAGGCCTGGCAGGAAAGCACCGTTCTCCAAAACCTCCGCTCCTCCTCGGTGGTGCACAGCAATTCACCACTGCGCTTCTACCTCGGCGGCGGCGACTCCGATCACAGCTTCACACACTGCGGCGAGTTTGTCGGCTGCGACCCCTACCTGCCGCTTTACGAAAAGTCGATGCTCTGGCTGATCAGCCGCGAAGCACTTCAGCAGCAGGCGGACGGACCGCCGCGGTTGCGCCTGAAGATGGGTGACATCCTCGAATCGTGTGGAAGCCATGGCAATGTCGCCCTGGTGCACAGCAACTGCCTGCTCTCCCTCGCTGATCGCGACAGCCGCAAGGTGGTCAAGGATTTTTACTCCGACGCCGCCACCCGCCAGAATGACGATATTCTCAACCCGGTCTGCTACGACGAAGCGATGATCAGCCACATCCCGCAGGAGTTCCGCTTCCGTGGCTACGGCTGTGGCAGCCCAGTGCTGGACGCAGCCATCCAGCCAGGGGAAACAGTGATCGATCTGGGCAGCGGCCGCGGCATCGAATGTTTCATCGCGGCCAAACAGACGGGACGGGACGGCCTGGTTTTCGGTATCGACATGCTCGATGACATGCTGACAATTGCCCGCTCCGGAAGCCAGGCGGTCAGCCGCAACCTCGGCTACGACAACCTTGCCTTTCGCAAGGGCTACCTGGAAGAGCTGCCGATGGAGGATGACTCTGCCGATCTGATTTTATCGAATTGCGTCATGAACCTGTCGATGCACAAGCGCCGAGCCTTTGCCGAAATTTTTCGATCGCTCAAACAGGGTGGCCGCCTGGTCATGTCGGACGTCGTCTGTGAGACGGAGTCTCCCGCCGGCATCAAGAATGACGAAACCCTGCGGGGTGAGTGCATCGGCGGCGCCCTGACCCAGAAAGATCTGATCGGCATTCTGGATGAAACCGGCTTCACCGCGATCCGTCTGTTGAAACGCTTTCCCTACCGCACCGTGCAGGGGCATCCCTTTTACTCTCTCACCTTTGAAGCCCGCAAGCCGACCCTGTCGGAAATGACCCAGGTAGTCTACCGGGGACCAGGCATGGCGATCATTCTGCCAGACGGTAGCAGCTTACACCGCGGCATGGTTCAATCCCTGCCGCGCCAGTTGGCCGAGAGTCTTGGCGAGCAGGTCTTCCTGCTGGATGAAGCCGGTGCGGTCACCAACCTGGAACTGCAGGATGGCTGCGCCTGCGCCCTGCCCCCCGAAGCACCACCGACTGAGAATGCACTGTCGGAGAGCGCGGAACCGGCCCGTCATGCCAGCGGCTGCATGGTTTGCGGAGCATCTCTGGTCTATGCAACCCAGGAGCAGGTAGCTGCCTGCACCTACTGCGACGAGACGCACCACACCGCTGCACTCTGTGAGCAGGGGCATTTTGTCTGCGACCGCTGCCATGCCCAGGACGCACTGCAGGTCATTGAACATCTCTGCCTGGTCACCCGGGAGACCGACATGCTGGTCCTGCTCGAGCAGATCCGCCAGCATCCGCTGGTGCCGACCAACGGCCCTGAGCATCACGGTCTGGTGCCGGGCATCATCCTGGCAACCTACCGGAACCTGGGAGGGGGAATTGACGAGGAGCTGATCCGCGCCGGCATTCGCCGCGGTGCACAGGTCATCGGAGGGAGTTGTGCTTATGTGGGCATCTGCGGGGCCGCAACCGGTGTCGGCGTCGCCTTCAGCCTGCTGCTGGAAGCAAACCCGCTGAAACCGACCGAACGCCACCTGCTGCAATCGGCCATGCGGGACGCCATCGCGGAGATTGCTGACCAGGAAGCCGCACGCTGCTGCCAGCGCGATTGCCTGCTGGCCCTGCAGGCCGCCGCCCGTATCTCACCACGACTGCTGCCGATTCCTCTGCAAGCCGGCGCAGGAATCCGCTGTACGCAGCAGCACAAGAACCGCGAGTGCCAGGGACAGGCCTGTCCGCTCTGGCCCTGACGCCCCTTATTCGCTTGACGGATTAATCCGGTTCGAGAGAGGGATGACCGGTAAGGGTTCCGTGTGCGCCGCACCGAGGTCCGTGTGCGCCTGCTGCAAAAAGGTTTCAAACTGATCGACCGGCAACGGCACCTGATAAAGGAACCCCTGTGCCCACTCCATACCGAGACCGATCAGGGCCTCTTCCTGGGCCTTGGTTTCGACCCCCTCCGCCAGCGCAGCCAGCCCCATCACCTCCGCAAGAGAGGCCACCGATGCAGCAATGGCAAGGTCGTGTCGATCCTGATGCAGATCCCTGATGAAGCTGCGGTCGATTTTCAGTTTGGTGATCGGGAAATGCTTAAGATAACTGAGTGAGGAGTACCCTGAGCCGAAGTCATCAATGGCAAGTAACACACCGAGTTGTCTCAACTCGGTCATTTTCATGATCGCATCTTCGACATCCCCCATCAATAAGGTTTCCGTTACTTCCAGTTCCAGCAGATGCGCCGGCAAGCCCGTCTCTTCCAGGACAAGCTGAACCATTTCAACCAGGTTCGACTGCCGAAATTGCCGTGGCGAAACATTGACACTGAACCGGATCGGGCCGAGCCCCCTATTCAGCCAGGTACGTGCACGCCGACAGGTTTCTCGCAGAACCCACTCCCCTAACGGCACAATCAGGCCGGTTTCCTCCGCCAGGGGGATAAACTCTCCTGGCAGAACCAATCCTCGCTGTGGATGCTGCCAGCGCAACAACGCCTCCGCACCACAGACGCTGCCGCTCCTCATGGAAACCTGCGGCTGGAAGAAAATTCGCATCTGATTCTTATCGAGGGCGCTGCGCAGGTCACTTTCCAGGGCCAGCATCTTTCTGGCGCCATCCCCCATGCCGGGCAGATAGAACTGGTAGTTGTTGCGACCGCTATCCTTGGCCCGGAACATGGCAATATCGGCACAGCGTTTCAGGGAGGTCAGATCAGTACCATTATCCGGATAAAAGCTGATCCCCAGGCTGGCAGTGACATACAGGCTGTGATCCATGATCTGACATTCCAGGGAGAGCTCGTCAATGATCTTACGCGAGATCTGGGCAACACTTTGCTGCGATTCGAACTCCTCGAGAATAACCACGAATTCATCGCCGCCCAAGCGGGCCACCGTATCACTTTTGCGTAAAGACGCTTCCAGCCGGCAGGCCGCCTCCACCAGAACCAGGTCGCCGACATCATGTCCCAGGGTGTCATTGATAATCTTGAAACGATCGAGATCAATAAAAATCAGGGCGAGCGGCCGCTTCGAACGCTCGGCACGCTGGATCGCCTGCTTGAGTCGATCGTTGAACAGGAGGCGGTTCGGCAGTCCGGTCAGAGAATCGTGATGCGCCAAATGCTCCAGCCGGTCACGATGCAGAGTCAATTCACTGTCGCGCAGCTCAATCTGCTCAAGCATTTCATTGAAGCCGGCCGTCAACTGGCCCAGTTCATCTTCACCGGTACCATCAATTCGCAGCGTATAGGCCTTCTCTTCGGTCACGGTGTGCATCGCCAATGCGAGCCGCTCAAGCGGCCCGGAAATCATCTCACGGAACTTGCGGCTGAGCATGAAGGAGAGTAACCAGGCAACCAGAACGATGAATCCCCAGATCATGACAAAACGGCTCATTGCCGCCTGTAAATCAATCAAGCTGGCCTGCACCACCAGGAGTCCGAGCTCTTTATTTTGGTGGAACAGCGGACGATGCATGCAGATCTGGCCGAGAGAGAAACGAGAGGAGGAATTAGTTACATGCTGCAGGGAAAGGTGGACGTCTGAGCTCAGATTTGGGCCGTAGGAGGCAAACAGCTTGCCATCAGAAGTAAAAATCTGGCAGCTCAGGATTTTCGGGCTGGTGCCAAAATCCTGCAACAGGAATTTGGCTTCAAGCGAGTTGTTCGTCACCAGCGTCCAGATGGTATTATCACCGACACGAACCAACTGGAGGCGCAGCTCTTCCAGGGCGGAATGCCGCAACTCCATATACTGCAGAACTGCCTGGAACATAAAGAGCAGCAACAGTGCGACCGTGGTCGTCACCAGGATGACGATCTGCACCTTGACGCGCAATGTCTGGCGCTGAAACCAGGCCTTCACGCAACCTCCTCAACGGCTTAACCGCAGAGACCGCGGTATCAGCCAAAACACCCCTATTTAACTGTTATTAGATGACAATTCTTTGTACATCAGGGTACGTGGATAGTCAACCTGATTGAGGAAAACACGCTGCCGGGCCGACAACTCGGACGAGTCATGCAGGAGGGCAAGCCGGCACTGATCAAATTATGCGTCTGGCAGAATCTGCTGATAGACCTCTTCGACCACCGATCGGTAGTCTTTCATATCCAGCAGCGTCTCCTTGCGTGACAGACATTTCGGAATCTCCGCGTCGAAGGGAATGCTGGCCACCTGTCTGCCACCGTGCGTGACGATGGCCAATTCTACTTCCGCGGCCAGAGCCGGGTTCAGACCACCCTTGTTGATGACAACCCGATGGGGTAACCGGAACTTTTCAAGCAACTTGGCCAGCCGCCGATAATCAGACAGGCCACTCAGGCTTTCCTCTAGCACAACCAGGACCAGTTGCACCCCGGTCAGGCTGGAAATGGCCTGGCAGCTGGTACCGGGCGGGCCGTCAATCACCAGAGTCGCAATCTGTTTTTCTGCCGCCAGCGTTCTGGCATCTTCCCGGATATTGGCAATCAGCTTGCCGCTGTTGTCCTCCCCCGGGATCAGGTCGGCATGCACCATGTAGCCATTCCTGATTTGACTGACATATTTGCGTCCGGACATGTGCGGCACCATGCTGACCGCCTGGTTGGGGCACACCCAGGCACAGGCGGCACAGCCTTCACATTCGTCATTAACCGCATACACCCCTGTGGCTTGCTGATCAACAGCACTGAAGGCACAGATCTCCTTGCATTGGCCGCACGCGGCACAGCTCTCCGCCGCAATTGTTGCGACATCCATCCCGTAATAGTCGGCCTCGGTCAACCGTTGCGGCGACAGGAGAATCGGCAGATTGGAGGCGTTGACATCAGCATCAACGGCAATCACCTCCGGAAACAATTTCAGCAAGGCTGCAGTCAACGAGGTCTTGCCTGCGCCGCCCTTGCCACTCATCACCGCCACCTGATGGAGTTTCATGACTGCACCTCCGCGGCCAGCGCCTGCTGCAGGAGCGTGTAGACCACTGGACTGCTTTTACTGAGAATTTCGCCATCCAGCAGGATGCGGTGGTAATCGCTGTCCAGAGGAAGCGTCGCTGCAAGGGCGTAGCCCCGTTTTGCCAGGATTTTTTTCAATGGAGCATTCTCCTGCGACTTGTTGGCGACAACCACGATCGGTTTCTGCATCCCCTCAACAATCTCCAGGGTCTGCAACATGTCATGCAGACCGAAGGGGGTCGGCTCAACCACCAGCACCACCAGGTCCGCCGGCTTGATCGCCGCCACGGCAGCACAGGAATTTCCCGGCGGTCCATCGATGACCTGATGACCGCCGTTCTGCTCCAGGTGCCGGACGATATCCTGAATCAACGCCGTACCACGGGTTGAGCCGATCTTGAGATCACCGATAACGGCGCGCGCCCCGGTCTGCGTCGAAAAACCGGTGCGCACCTCTCCAATGGCAACCGGCTGATAGCTGATCGCTCCTTCCGGACAAACTTCGCAGCAGAGATTGCAGCTGTGGCACAGCGTATCGGTCAGGTAAACTGTGTCGATAATTTTGTAGAGAGCATGAAAACGGCATTCGCGCGTGCAGAGCCCACAGCCGCTACAAACACTGGCATCGATAACCGGCTGCTTCTGAAAGACCTGGCGGACATGCCAATCCTCTGGCTGGAGAAAATATTCGCCATTGGGTGCATCCACATCCAGATCGTAGTAGTCGGCCTCAAAAATGTGCGCCAGGCAGGTGGCAATCGTGGTCTTGCCCGCACCGCCCTTGCCGCTGACAACGGAAATAATCATGATTCTCTTTACTGACCTCGTAATCAGGCCGGGGGAACAGACAGTCCACCCCGGCCTTGAATGTGTAACGACACCCTGCGGTTATCAGACTGCTGGGCCACCGCCACAGACTTGGTCCTGCCGAATCGGGCCAATCTGCCCCAACAGGTAGGCATCAACCGTTTCCTGCACCGTACTACCGACCCCGGCATAGACATCGATGCCCTCATCTCGGAAGCCCATCAGGGGACGACCGCCGATACCGCCCACCACAACCTTGTCGACGTCCCACCCTTTCAGGAGCATGACCGGTACAGAACAGCCGCCGGCAATATGACCGCCATTCACCATCGACTGCACAGCAACGACCTTGTCGCCAGCCACATCGACCAATGTGTACCAGGCACATTTACCGAAATGACCGGAGCGGGGCGCTGCCAGCCCCTCCATGTTGTCAGCGGGGACAGCAATTCGCACGGCACCGTCGATAACCGGTTCTGCCGGCTGCACCTCAAAATCATCTGGGACCTCCGCTGCTCCAGCTCCAGCGCCAGCACCGAATGCGGGCAGGTTTTCCTGCAGTACCCGGACCAGCACTTCCTCAACAGTCCCTTCGACATCTTCAACCACACGGATCTCGGCCTTTTCCAGGGCATCACTCGCTTTCGGACCGACCTTGCCAGTATAGATAACTTCGACCTTGTGTTCAGACATCAACTGGGCAGCACCCGTCCCGGCACCGTTACTGGCACCGACACCGATGGCGTTATCGTAGGGGTAGACCTCCATGGTTTCGGTGTTGGCAATCATGAAAAAGGCCGCGCGACCGAAACGCGGATCAACCTGGGCATCCATTCGACCCTGTTGTGCAGTTACTGCGATAATCATATTCTGTCCTCCTCAGCCTCATGGCCGGATCTCTTCAATACAGGACCCGATCTGTTTTGTGTATATGCACAAAACTACGCCCAAGCAAGACCGCTGTCAAGCAGAAAAATTTTCATTTCAAGGAGGGGAAGAGACCGCTAGCCGGCATTCGAAGGGGCCAGGGTCTGTGACAGGTCAGACTGGTAGAGAACCAGCCGATTACGGCCGTTATGTTTGGCTCGATAGAGAGCCAGGTCGGCTGCGTGCAACAGCATGTCGGGAAGGTTACCATCTTCCGGAAACGCCGAGATGCCCAGACTGATCGTCAGCCGTCCCTGCGGCAGATGGTTTTCTCCGGGGAAGCTTGCGGCCTCAATCGCCCGCCGCAGGCGCTCAGCGACAAACAGGCTCTCCTGCTTGCCAGCCCCGGGCAGGACCAGGCAGAACTCCTCGCCGCCGTAGCGGGTGACCACGTCCATCTCCCGTGCCGTGCTGCGCATTAGTTCGGCCACCTTCTTCAAAGCCTTGTCTCCGGACAGGTGACCGAGAACATCATTGTAAATCTTGAAATGATCAAGGTCCGCCATAATCACGCTGAACTTCTGATCCTGACGCTGGCTGCGGCTGATCTCCTCTTCCAAACGGCTCTCAAGAAGACGCCGATTGTAAAGACCCGTCAAGGGATCTGTAATGGAGAGTTTTTCCAGGTGCCCTGCCCGCTCCAAAGCTGCAGTGCGATCGATCATCTGGGCCGCATGGTCGATCAGCGCGTTGAGTTGCTGCATATCCGCCACGGTGAAACTGGTTCGGTCCGCCTTGTCGGCCAGGTTGAGGACACCAACAAACTGCTCACCACTTTTCAACGGCAGGCATAAAAACGACTTGGTTTTGAAGCGGGGGCGGTTCTTGGCAGCAACCCGTTCATCCTTCTCGATGTCATTGACCAGCAGCGCCTCTCCCGCCTGGAGCACCCGACCGGCGATGCCCTTGCCAACCGGAATAGCCACCCCCTGGGCAACCGGAGCACTCATTCCGCGGGACGCGACAATCGACAGCGCTGCAGCCGCCTCGTCGAGCAGCATCAGGGAGCCGCTTTCCGCATCGCACAGTACGGCAGCCATCTCCAGCAAATTTTCGAAAAGGGCGTCCTGGGTATCAACCAGGCTCAACGTGCTGACCATCCCGACCAACCGTGTCGACAGGTCACGTTCCCGCCGATGCTTTTCAGAGGAATCCAGCTGCTGCAAATGTGCCGTCAGACGATCGAGAATCAGATCACACAACAGCTGATCGCGCACGGGCAGGTCAGCATCGAAGAGAAGCGCGAAGCCAAAACTTTGTCCGCTCTCCACAAGCGGGGCAATGCAGACAGGGCTCTGTAATTCCTGCGGTAAAATCCGGCTGACAAGCTCTGCCGGCAGACAACCGGTTTCCGTACCCGCGCCCTTGTGGATCTCGGGCAAAGCGGCTTCGATCAGGTCGACCTGTCCGGGAGCAAAACCGAGCGCGGTTCGCGTGCATCCGGACTGCCCGGGCCATTGCAAGCGGATCAGAACCCGCGACGCTTCGAACAGAACCGCCAAGGTTTCCGCAGTCATGCCGACAGCATCCTCAACCGAAGCACACCGGGCAATCTCACGGGCCAGACGGCGCGCCGTCTCCAGATTTTTCGTGACACGCTCCAAGCCAATTGAGCCCGCCTGGCTTCCAAGTAAACAAGACAGTTGCCGGGAGAGCCCCTGAGCAATCTCTACCGTTTCGTCAAAGGTTGCCGTGGCTGGCAGTTCGGTGTCTTTACAGGAGAGGGTTTGGTTCTTTTTAGATGACGCCGTCGTGAGGTGTTGACATGAGGAGGTTTCCTGCAGCCCCCCACCCAGGAGGAACCCGGCAAAGTCTTTGCCGTCGAACAACGGGATCACGAAACCAAGATAACATTCCTGGCAGAGATGAACCTGGGGAGAGGCAGAATCGTGCGCCTTTTGCAGAGAAGCGTACCAAACCTTCTGGCACGTTTCCGACCAACAGCTGTCACCATGACGCTGGCAACAGACCTCCCGCACAGCCCGCCGCAAGGATTCTGGGGGGTGTTTTTCACTCACAAAGGCGAGCTTGAACGGCAAGGCCAACGGCTGCTGGTGGAGCAGCCGCAACAACTCTTGCGCATCAAACCGCTTGGGGATTGGTTGGTATGTTGGCTCCATGTCTCCCTCTCGAAGGTCACCGGCAATCCGACGAACCCTCCAAGCCTCCCGGAGAACAAAATCAAATCAGATGATAGTACCAAACTAAAAAATCAAATACAACCAACAACCTTGCAAAATCAAACAGATGCAAAGGTTATGGCACCATCAGGCATGCTGGAAAGACACCTCGACATCCTTGCGATGTTCCGGATCGATCTGCCAGAGCTCACGCCGGTTGAAGTTGAACAGGCGGGCAACCAGCACGTCGGGGAACTGATCAATACGGATATTGTAAATATTGACCGACTCGTTCAGGAACTCACGGCGGTCCGCGATCTGATCTTCCAGCTCGGTAATCCGGTAGCCGAGCTGCTGGAAAGACTTATCCGCCTTCAGATCCGGGTACTTCTCAACCACCATGAACAGTGACTTCAAAGTGTCGGTCAGCATATTCTGTGCCTGCATTTTCTGTTCATCGGTGCGGGCCTGGCCGGCCATGGAGCGCGCCTTGATCACCGCTTCGAGGGTTTTCTGCTCATGCTGCATGTAGCCTTCGCACACTTTGATCAGCTTCGGCAGCTCGTCGTAGCGCTGTTTGAGCAGCACATCAATGTTGCTCCAGTTCCGCTCAATGTTGTTCTTGAGGGCCACGAACCCATTGTAAATGGTAATTACATAGATCACCAAGGCAACCAGGATAAGGACCAGAACTCCCAGAACAATCCAACCTGTCATAATGACGCCTCCTTGTCAGTCAACCGGTTATTTTCCGAAAAACAGTAACATTTCGTAGATTGCGAAACCGGCGGCCACCAGGCCGGCAATCAGCAGAGGAACGCTAAGCAACCCGTATTTTCGCGTCAGATCTGCTTCAGAGAGGGTTTCCGCAATCACAAACGGCAGCCCACGCTGATGCGGCCGGGTAATCACGGCATGTTCCTCCTGACGCAAACGCCCCTGCTTGGCCGCCAGATGATCACCCAAAGCTTGTTGTTCCGCGGCGCTGCGCGCCTCGTCCCATTCTGCTTCACTGATCCGCCCATCCCCATCCGTATCGTAACGATGCAGCGCCTTGGGGTCAAGCTTGAGGTCCCGCAGGCGCGACTGCACCCGCTCCCCAAGGGTCTGCTCTTGGTTGCGAAGCGGCCGGGCATAGCCGATGACGTAGAGCGAGGTGTCTTCGTAGATAACATCCTCCACCCACTTCTCATCATCGTCGACCATGCTGACCCCGCTGAACGCCATGGTCATTTCCCCCGGTGTACCGGTGCGGCTGTTCCTGGCGCGAACCAGCGCCCCCATAGGGTCAATCGTGACACTGCCCGTGCCGTCATCCACTAGGAAAGGCACATGGCTGCTGTCCACGTTACTCATCAGTTTCCATTTGTCGCCCCGCTCCCGCCGATACTTGCGTAGCCGGTAGTAGACACAGGCCAACTGTCCCATGGGTGAGACCAGAGCATACTTACGTTGCGTCCGGCCATGCACCTCGACCAACCCCATGGCGATGGAACGGACCCGGCTGGTCGGCGTATTCTCAATCCGCCGCTTGAGACGGATAAAATGGAAACTCCCCCACAACAACAGCAATGACAACAGGCCTGCAAAGGCCCCGAGGACCACCTCCTCCTGGAACCCGCCACTGAACGAGCGTAGCCAGCGACCATTACTTGATGTCAGGGCGATCATGATTCCCACGATCAGGAAAAAACCTAACTGGCTGAGAATCATCCGTAAAGAATATTTCTGGCGGCCCAGTCGCTCTGGTGGAGGCGGTAGGCCCGGGTCTGTCACCGCTTTTTGGGGTTCCTCCTGTGGCTCGGACATCGCCGCGGCCACCTCTGAAGAAACCTCTTTTAACCCCGGCATTACGTCAAGATTGCCCCTCGCAACCGCTGCCGCCAAAGCCGGCTGACCTGTCGCCAGCGCCGCCGCCAGCAGAGCGGGGTTCACCCCTTCCTGGGGAGCAGGGAATTCCGGCGCAGACTGATCCTGGAACAGGTCGCACATCAGCCAGCCGTACCGGATGAGATTGCGCAGAATCAAGTCGCGTTCTTCCATTTGTCCGTCGAGGGTTTTGATCTCGCAACCCGGCAGTCGGCTCAAGCCGAAATCGGCATGCAGTGCGAACGTGCCAGCATATTCCCCCGCCAGATGCCGTAACGTGTCCAGATTGCGAACCGCGCTCACGGTTTTGCGCTCGGCCAGGCCATCCGGGTTGAAACGCCCGGCATAGATCCGGAACATTGACTCCGGGCGACCTTGCGGGTTCAGCAGATAGAGATCGAGAACCGGGTCCCCCTTGAGGACGACCTGACACATTTCCTCCAGATCCATTGCCGCCATCTGCGCAACACCCCGGTAATTTTTCTGCGTCATGTGCCGCCGCACGAACCGTTCCGGCAGCTGTCCGGAGACATCCGCCAATACGGCAACCACATGTTGACCGCGGTTCAAATGGATCGTTTTGTTGTGTGAGCAGTGGAAAATGATACGATCATCGTGCAGCTCAAGACTGCGCAGACGTACGGGTGGGAAAGCAATGCTGCTGCGCCTGATTTTCCAACATTCGAAACCATGCTGGCGCAGCAGCGTGGCCAGCACTGTGGTTTTCTCCGCACCACCTTTGCCGAACTGGACCAGACCGGGGCCGATCAGACGATGTTTGGCCGTATACATATCCAGGCCGTAATCGTCCCGTAAAATCTGCAGCAACACCTGCAATTCGGGCGGCTCAGCCGCTTGCTGCTTCAGGATCAGTTGATATTTGATTTCGGATTCGGCCAAACCCTCGCCCTCGCCAGGCAACCGTTGTTCCGTCACCAGTGCTCCGGGTTAATCGTCAGCGTGCTGGCGTTGCCGGTAAAGGTGCAGCGCCTTGAGATGTGCGCCATGCAACGGCAGTGCCGGTGCATCCTCTGCAGAACACCACTCGCCCGGTAATCCGTCTGGGGTGTTGTCCCCCGTCAGTGACACGGCACATACCGCCAATTTTAATCTGAAGTGACTGTAAATATGACGAATTTCCCCTACAAATTCAACTTTTTGTTGAAATCGTGCCTGCTCTAACCAAGGAAGGAGAGCCTGTTCGGGCGGCTGCTCATCGGGCACATCCACCACCGGAAATTCCCAGAGCCCACCCAGCAACCCCGCAGGCGGACGCTGCATCACCAACAGTTTGTCACCTGCAGAGACCAGCACCGCAGCCTGACATCGAACCGGCACCGTTTTCTTCGGGCGTTTGACCGGCAGTGCGGCGCTGAGACCGAGCTGCCGGGCCCGGCAGAGATCGCTGAGCGGACAACGGCGGCAGTCCGGGTTGCGAGGCAGGCACACCGTCGCCCCAAGATCCATAATCGCCTGGGCATAACCATGCGGCTGTGCATCGGGCGTCAATCGCTCAGCCCAATACCACAGGTGTTTCTCCGCCCGACTGCTGCGTGGGTCCTCCTGCCAAGCGAACAGACGAATCAGGACACGCCGCACATTGCCGTCGAGAATCGGCGCCGGCCGATCATAGGCAATCGACATGATGGCTCCGGCCGTGGAACGTCCGATACCGGGCAAGGCCATCAGGTCTTCGAGTTGGTCAGGGAAGCTCCCGTCACCATCGCGAACAATCTGCCGGGCCGCCTGATGCAAATTGCGGGCGCGGGAATAATAACCCAGTCCCGCCCACAGCTGGATGACATCATCCAGCGACGCTTCGGCAAGGATCTGTAAGGAAGGAAAGTGTTGCAGAAACCGCTCGTAGTAAGGGACCACTGCCGCAACTGTGGTCTGCTGCAGCATGATTTCGGATAGCCAGATACGGTAAGGGTCACGCGTCCTGCGCCAGGGCAGGTCGCGGCCGCGTTCACCATACCAGAAAAGCAGCCGCCGGGAGACGTCCTCTGGCGCAAACGGCAGGGACGATGAGAAAGCTTCGCCCCCGGAGGTGGGGGCCGCTGGCTTGGTCGTGTCACGCGCCATGCGCTTCGCGCCCCAGCCTTTAACCGACCTCCGCCATGGCAGACAGCGTCCGGGTCATCTCTTCGTCCGTCCCGATGGAGATTCTCAGACCATGGGCCAGTGCTGGATCGCTGAAGTAGCGAACCAGAATCTGGCGCGAGAACAAGGCATCATAGACCCGCTTGCCGTTACGATCCGGCGGGCTGGCAAACAGGTAGTTGCCGCCAGACGGCAGGACCTTGTAGCCCAGGTCGGTCAGGCCGGCAGCGAACCGCTCACGCGTGGCACAGATGCGGGCGACGCACTCCTGGAAATAGGCCTGGTCTTCGAGCGCTGCGACCAGCGCCACCTGAGCGAGACGATCCAGGTTGTAGTGATCGCGGATCTTGTCGAGCGCGGCAACGATCTCCGGTCGGGCAATCGCAAAGCCGAGGCGCATGCCGGCTAGGCTGTAACTCTTCGACAGGGTACGGGTGATCACCACATTCGGTTTCTGTCGCACCAGCTCGAGACAGTTCTGCCCGGCAAAATCGGCATAAGCTTCATCCACCACCAGCAGGCCGCTACAACGATCCGCCAGGGCAGCGACCTCGTCCAGGGACCAGTTCAGGCCGAGCGGCGCGTTCGGGCTGGTCAGAAAGAACAAGCGCCCTTCGTAACGCTCGGGGAAGTCGAGGATCTCGCCCTCCTCGGTCAAGGGGAAGGTCCGAATTTTGGCCCCCTGCACTTCAGCCAGGGTGGCATAGTAGGAGTAGGACGGGTGCAGATAAGCGACCTCTTCACCTTCAGCGACACAGGCGCGGATCAGGTTGTTGAGCAGTTCATCCGAACCGTTCGCCATGATGGTCCATTCCACCGGGTAACCGAACAGGTTGGCCGCCGCGACGCGCCCCGCCTGGCAGGCGGCGTCGGGATAGGTGCGCAGGTCGCTGCCGGTTGCTTCACGGATGGCAGCCAGCACAGCAGGCGACGGCGGATACGGATTCTCATTGGTATTCAGTTTGATCCACTGGTCGGGATTCTCTGGCTGAAAGCCGGGCACGTATCCGGCCATCCCGGCGATATCGTCACGTAAATACTCCATCTTCCATCTCCTGCCGCACAACGTGCCGCGATGCTGCACTGGCGTTAATACTCTTCCAGAGTCTCATAAGTTGTGGTCCGGCGGACCGGCACAAAACCGGCGTCGCGCACCAGGGCGATGATCTCCTCCTGGCTCATCCGGAACTTGACCCCGGCGGCAGCGACCACGTTTTCTTCGAGCATGGTTCCACCCAGATCATTGGCACCGAATGAAAGAGCGACCTGGGCCAAACCGGCCCCCTGGGTCACCCAGCTGGCCTGGATATTCGGGATATTATCCAGAACCAGTCTCGACAGGGCGAGTACTTTCAGATATTCCACACCGCTGGCCGTTTCACCGCCCAACTCAGTGTTCGCCGGCTGATAAGACCAGGGGATAAAAGCGGTGAAGCCGCCCGTCTCTGCCTGAATCTCACGAATCCGGAACAGGTGTTCGACCACATCCTCCGCCTTTTCGCCGACGCCGAACATCATGGTTGCTGTCGTCGGCATGCCGAGACGATGCGCCGCCTGCATGACATCCGCCCAGGCACGCCAGCCGATCTTGTTTGGCGAGATCCCCTGGCGGACTTCGTCGACCAGGATTTCCGCACCACCGCCCGGCAGCGAATCCAGTCCGGCCTGATGCAGGCGAAGCAGCGCCTCTTGCATACTCAACCCGGACAAACGCCCGATCTGGACGATTTCCGCCGGCGAAAGGGAATGAACCTGTACCGTGGGAAAGCGCTGCTTGATCTGCCGGAACAGGTCTTCAAACCAATCAACCTGCAGGTCGGGATGAATCCCGCCCTGCATCAGCAATTGTGTACCGCCATGGTCAACCAGTTCCTCGATTTTCCCGAAGATCTCCTCATAACTGAGCAGATAGGCGTCAGTATCCTCCGAATCCCGGTAAAAAGCGCAGAAACGACACTTGCTGGTACAGATGTTGGTGTAGTTGACATTCCGGTCGACGACGAAGGAGACACTCCGTTCCGGGTGAAACCGCTGCCGGACAGCGGCAGCCATCTGACCGACCGGAATCAGCTCTGCCTCCGTCAGCAAAAACAGCGCGTCTTCCCGAGTCAAACCCTCTCCCCGACCGATTTTCAGGGTAATCTCTGTCAACATCTCTCAGTAGCTCCGCACGACCTGATAGAGCGTGTCCCGCTCCACCGGCACCCGACCTGCCTTGCGAATCTGTTCGATCAGCTGTGTCTTGCTGAGCGCCTGCGGCGAATCGGCTCCGGCCTCGTGGCCGATCTTCTCTTCGACCACAGTCCCGTCCAGGTCGTTGACACCGAAGCAGAGCGAGACCTGCGCTACTTTCAGTCCAAGCATGATCCAGTACGCCTTGATGTGCTGGAAGTTGTCCAGGTAGAGGCGACTGATTGCCAGGGTCTTCAGGGCATCGACCCCGCCGACGCCCCTCGCTTCCGGCACCCGCGTGTTGTCCGGCTGAAAAGCGAGCGGAATAAACGCCTGGAAGCCACCAGTCCGATCCTGCAGGGCCCGCAGCTGGGCCAGGTGGTCCACCCGGTCGGCAGCACGTTCGACATGCCCGAACAACATGGTGGCGTTAGTTTTGACTCCGGCCCGGTGAACCGTCTCGATCACCTCCAACCAGCGCTGGCCGGAGATCTTTTCCGGACAGATGCGGTTGCGGACTTCCGGGTTGAGAATCTCCGCACCGCCACCCGGCATGGAATCGAGTCCCGCCTCCTTCATGGCTTCGATCACATCAGCATCCGACAGCCCTGCCAGCCCAGCGAAATAGTCGATTTCGACGGCGGTAAATGCCTTAATGTGCAACTCCGGGCAGGCGGCCTTGATCGCAGCCAGCATCTCCAGATAAAAGTCGAATGGCAGGTCGGGATGCAGGCCGCCCACCATGTGAATCTCGGTGGCCCCTGCGTCACGGGCCTCGGTTGCTTTTGTCAGGATCTCATTGAGCGCCATGGTGTAGACGCCATCTTCGCCCCGATCGCGGCTGAACGCGCAAAAGGTACAGCGGTTCACGCAGAGGTTCGTGTAGTTGATGTGTCGATTGACGTTGAAGTAGACCGTGTCGCCATTCTTGCGGTGGTTTGCCAGGGCAGCCAGTTCACCAATACCGAGCAGGTCGTTGCTGGCAAACATCTCCAGGGCGTCGTCATCACTCAGACGCATGTCGTCAAGGACCTTGCGTCGTATTCTGTTCATTAAGGATGTCATCGTTTGAATGTCTGTGTTTACTTGCCTTCCCACGGCTTGAATAACCGGTGGGAGACATCAAGTTGGTCGAGAATCTTACCGACCACGAAATCAGTAAGCGCGTCAAGGCTGTCCGGCTTATGGTAGAAACCGGGCATGGCCGGCAGAATGGTCGCCCCGGCGTTCGCCAGGCGCAGCAGGTTTTCAAGATGTATCACGCTCAGCGGCGTTTCGCGCGGCACCAGCAGTAATGGCCGTTTTTCCTTGAGCATGACATCGGCGGCACGCTCCAGCAGATTCCCACTTAAACCGGCAGCAATCCGCCCGACGGTTCCCATTGAGCACGGGGCAATCACAACGGCCTGCGGCGCCGCCGAACCACTGGCGATAGAGGCTTCGATATCGTCAATATCCAGACTGGCGATCGCCGTACTGGAAAAGTGTTTCTGCAACAGCAGCGTCTCATCCTGCGAACCAGCGGGCCAGTCCAGTTCCAGTTCATGCCGCAGGACACGTCGGCCGGCAGCCGTCAAGATCAGGCTGACCTGGCTGCCGCTTTCCAGCAAGGCATGCACCAGTCTGACCCCATAGACGCTGCCGGAGGCCCCGGTGATCCCGACAGCAATTCTGTCAGGCTGACGTTCGCTCATCATAGCCCCACTCATATCAGCGCATCGGCAAGAGTGAACAGAAAGATGGTTACACTGATGTAGCCGTTCATATTAAAAAACGCTGCATCCAGCTTTGACAGGTCGTCAGCACGAACCAGCATATGTTCATAGACCAGCATGGCGCTAACAACCAGCAACCCGACCAGATAAATCCAGCCAAGTCCTGGCATGAACAACAGGTTAAACAGCAGCACCATCATCCCGACATGGAAGAAACGGACCATAACGATCGCTTTTTCGACACCCACACGCACCGGGATCGAGTGCAACCCTTGCGACCGGTCAAATTCAACATCCTGCAGGGAATAAAAGATATCAAATCCTGACACCCACAGCAGCACAGCCACCGCCAGGCCGATGGCCGGCCAGCCGATGTTACCGCGCAGCGCAATCCAGGCCCCCAGCGGCGCAGCCGCCAGGCAGAGGCCCAACACAATATGCGCCAATGAGGTAAACCGCTTGCAGAAACTGTACAGAACAAGAAAACCTACCGCAATCGGTGAAAGGCTCAGACAAAGCGGATTCAACATCCACGCGGAGAAGAGCAGCATGGCCAACGCGCCGCCGACCAACCCCCAGGCTTCCACATAGCTGACTTTGCCCGCCGGAATATGCCGTTCGGCGGTTCGCGGATTCTGCGCATCAATCCGCGCGTCAATGATCCGGTTCAGACCCATGGCAACGGTTCTCGCACCGGCCATCGCCATACAGATCCAGAAGACCTGTCCGAACGTTGGCGGTCGATTGTTTGCGAGCGATGCCAACACGGCACCCATCAATGCAAACGGGAGCGCGAACACCGTATGGGAGAATTTGATCATCTCCAACAGGGTGGCGAACTTGGTCCAGTAGACGTTATCAAACTGCTTAATCACCATCTGCGTCACCTGTATCAGCCGTCAGAATGGAACGTTATCTTGATCTGAAGTTCAGCATCATACTATGTCGGCACTTCTGCGACAACCGGCCTATGTCCATCACCCGGTTGATCTTGCCTTCAGCCCAGGTCAAATGAAGCCCAGACCGGAGCATGGTCTGACGGTTTTTCCATCGCGCGCACGTCGTAGTCAATACCCGATCCAGTGCAGCGCAGCGCGAGCGGCAACGAACCAAGAATCAGATCAATCCGCAAGCCCCGCTTCGGATCACGATCAAAGCCGCGGCTCCGATAATCAAACCAGCTAAAGTGGTCATCAGCGTCTGGATTAACCTGGCGGTAGCAGTCGACGAGCAGCTTATTCATCAAGGCGTCAAGCCATTCGCGCTCTTCCGGTAAAAAACTGCACTTGCCAGAGCGCAACCAGCGTCGGGCATTGTCGGCTCCAATACCAATGTCATTCTCTGCAGGAGCGACATTCATATCACCGACCACAGCGACCCAGTCATAGGCCTGTACCTCACACGCGAGATAATCGGTAAGGTCTGCATAAAACTTTTCTTTATTCGGGAACTTGACTGGATGGCTTCGGCTCTCTCCCTGCGGGAAATATCCGTTGACCAGGTGAAGCTGTTTTCCATCCGTCAGCTCATAGGTCGTCATCAACATGCGCCGTTGTGCATCCGCAGGCTCACCGACAAAACCCTTCTGCACCTTGCAGGCCGGCAGGCGACTCAAAGTGGCCACACCATAATGCGTCTTCTGACCGTGCCAAACAGCATGATAACCCAGAGCTTCAATGGCAGCCTCGGGAAATTCAACATCCGCCACTTTGGTTTCCTGCAAAGCAATGAAGTCTGGTGCATGCCGCTCAATCACGGCCTCAAGCTGATGCAGACGCGCCCGGACGCTGTTGACATTGAATGTCATAATTTTCATGCTGACAGCACCTCCGGTCGACCTAACAAGATGTCGTTCAAGGCAAATCATACGTCGACTTTTTCCAGCCGCCAAACAAAAAAGCCCCCGGACAATGCCGGGGGCTTGAAGTTCAACAGAGGACGCTTAGAAAATCGCTAACCGCGCCAGGTCCATGACTGCCCCGGGGATGATGCCGAGATAGAAAATGCCGACCAGGGCGATAACAATCGAAACGACCACGCTCACCGGAACCTTGACCCAGGAGTAATCCTCTTCCGCCTCACGGAAGTACATGTAGACCATCACGCGCAGGTAGTAGTAGAGGGAGACTGCAGAGTTCAGCACACCGATGATGGCCAACCAGATGTAGCCCGCCTTAACGGCGCCGGCGAAGATGTAGAACTTACCGGCGAAACCGGCTGTCGGCGGGATACCCATCAATGAGAAGAGACAGATGGTAAATGCCACACCGAGCAGAGGCCGCTTGTATCCGAAGCCAGATAGGCCTTCAAGGGTCAGGTTCTCTTCACCCTTCTTGCCGGCAAGCACAAGAATGGCAAAAGCACCGATATTCATGAAGGTGTAGGCCAGCATGTAGAACAGAATGGCAGAGTAGCCAATCTCATTCGCGGCAACCATACCGACCAGGGCGTAACCGGCGTGGGCGATCGAGGAGTAAGCGAGCATCCGCTTGACATTGGTCTGGGAGATCGCGATCACGTTACCGATGATCATGGTCAAAACTGCCAGAGCCCACAGGACAGCCGTCCACTCCGGCTTCAAGCTGAAGAAGCAGTATTCCATGATCCGCAGGAATGCAGCAAAAGCAGCTGCCTTGGGACCGGCGCTCATGAACGCAGTAATCGGCGTCGGAGCCCCTTCGTAGACGTCAGGTGTCCACATGTGGAAAGGTGCGGCAGCAATCTTGAAGAGGAAACCGATGCTAAGCAGCATGATACCGGCCAGCGTCATTGGGTTGCTGAGCAGCGACGGGTGAGCATTCAGGAAGACCCCGATTTCGCTGAGGCGGGTCGAACCGGTCACACCGTAGATAAGAGCGATACCGTAGAGCAGGAAGCCGGTGGAGAAGGCGCCGAGCAGGAAGTACTTGAGACCCGCCTCGTTAGAGCGCACATCGCCGCGGAAGAAGCCCGCCAACACGTAGAGACTGATCGACATCACCTCGAGGCCGAGGAAAATCGTCATCATGTCCGTGCCGGAAGCCATCCACATGGCACCTGCTGTCGTGAACAGAATCAGCGGGTAATATTCACCAATCGGGTAGCCCTCGCGGCGAATGTAATCATCCGACATCAGGATGGTCATCGCAGCAGCGATCAGGAAGGTGACATTAAAGAAGGTGGCAAAATTATCCAGAGCCACGGCATCAGAGAAGCCGTACTGCGGACTGCCCCAGCCGGAAATCACCGAGAAGGCCGTGACAGCCAAACCGATCAGGCTGATCCACATAGCAGGCTTAGTCGCTCCGCGTGGCAGGAAGGCATTGATCAGCAATAGGCCCATGGCAAAGCAGACCAGGATGATCGACGGCATAATGGCCCACATGTTGACATTATTTAGGGCAGTTTGAACCAGGTTTTCCATTTAATGGCTCCTCAGACGCGATGAAATCTATGTTTAATCGTTGACCACAATCTTAATAGGGGCTTGCTCAACCTCTTCAACCATCATGGCCACCTGCTGCTTGGCCTTGACCTGATCGATCAGGTTCTCAAGCGAGGGGTTCATCTTCTCGAAGAAGGTGTTCGGGTAAATACCGATCCAGAAGACGAACAGCAGCAGCGGCAGCATAATCACGATTTCCCTGGCGTTCAGGTCTTTCAGGGTTTCGTTCGCCGGGTTCTTCAGTTTACCGACCATCACGCGCTGGTACATCCAGAGCATGTAGACTGCCGCAAAGATAACGCCGGTGGTGGCGATAACCGCGAACCAGCGCAGCTCACTCTCAAAGGCGCCAACCAGGATCAGGAATTCGCCGACGAAACCGTTGGTGCCGGGCAGGCCGATCGAAGAAAGGGTAATAATCAGGAAGATGGTTGCAAAGATCGGCATCTTCTTGGCGATACCGCCGAACTCAACGATCAAGCGCGTATGACGGCGCTCGTAAATGAAACCGACGATAAGGAAGAGTGCGCCAGTTGAAATACCGTGGTTGATCATCTGCAGCATACCGCCGGAGAGGCCCTGCAGGTTCATGGCAAACACACCAAGCATAACAAAGCCAAGGTGCGAAACCGATGAGTAGGCGACCAGCTTCTTGACGTCCTCCTGCATCATGGCAACCAAAGCACCGTAGATGATACCAATCACGCACAGGGTCGCGAGGAACGGCGTATAAGTCTGGGTTGCTTCCGGGAAGAGCGGGATAGCAAAACGGACATAACCGTAAGTACCCATCTTCAAGAGGATTGCGGCCAAGATAACGGAACCGGCCGTCGGCGCCTCGGTATGTGCATCCGGCAACCAGGTGTGCACCGGGAACATCGGAACCTTGATCGCGAAGCTGAAAGCGAATGCGAGGAACAACCAGTTCTGCAAGTTACCCGGAATATCCAGGTTGTAAAAGTGCGCGACGCTAAAACCGTTCTCAAACGGTACGCCCACCTTCACCGAGAAGTAATAGACATAAATGATGGCCACCAGCATCAGCAGGGAGCCGACAGCCGTAAAGAGGAAAAACTTGACCGATGCGTAGATACGGTTCTTGCCACCCCAGATACCGATCATGAAGTACATCGGGATCAGCATCAGTTCCCAGAAGATGTAGAACAGGAAGAGGTCGAGGGAGATAAAAGCACCAAGCATTGCGGTTTCGAGCAGCAGAGCAAGCGCCATGAAGGCCTTGGTATACTTATCGATAGCTTGCCAGGTGGACAGGATCGCGATCGGCATGATGAACGTGGTCAGCAGGACCAGCCAGAGGCTGATGCCGTCTACACCAACATTGTAGTTCATCTGGAAGTAATCGCCGATACTGATCCAGCGGGCAAACTCAGTGTATTGCATAGCCGCCGACGTCTTGAAGACATCGTCGAATGCAAGCGGCAGACTGATGAAAAAGGTGATGATCGTAACGACCAGAGTCACCGACTTGATCAGGCGATCCGCTTCCCTGGGCAGGAAAAGTACGACTATCATCCCTACCAGCGGGAAAAACGTCATCAGGCTAAGAAGATTGTCACTCATGAGGCTGTGCTCCTTATATCAACTCTAAAACGATCTACATTTACCGGAGGACGAATACCGCGACCATAACCACCATGCCAAGCACCATTGCCAGAGCATAGTTGTGGAACAGGCCCGTTTGGGTGTGTCTCAGGCCGGCCGAGCAGAGGCCTACCAGTTTGGCCACACCATTGACGACACCATCGATCACCTTCACGTCAAATCCACGCCAGCAGAAGGTCCCGAAAGCTTTGACAGGGTTCACAACGATGGCATCGTAAAGTTCGTCGATGTACCACTTGTTGAACACCAGGCGATGAAACTTCGGAAACATCTTGGTGAACTTGGCAGGCAGCTCCGGTTTCATCAGGTACATAACAGAGGCTACTGCGATACCGAGGAAAGCAATCGCGATCGACAGGGCCATCAGACCATACTCAAGAGCATGATTGTGATGCATCGCTTCCTTGATACCAATGTGATAAATCTCAGAAGCATGGCCGAAGACCGGCTCCAGGAAGTGATGAATGTGATTGGAACCACCCAGAATTGCGGGGACACCGATATAACCGCCGACAACAGCGAGCAGGCCGAGAACCATCAGCGGGATGGTAATAACCAGCGGCGACTCATGGATGTGATCCTTGGCACGCGCGTCTGTCTTCTCTTTGCCGTAGAAGGTCATGTAGAGGCAACGGAACATGTAGAAGGCGGTCATACCGGCAGCAACAGCGCCGATCGCCCAGACGTACCACATCCCGCGGGTCGAACCGAAGGTCCACCAGAGGATCTCGTCCTTGGAGAAGAACGCGGACAGACCAGGGACACCAGAGATGGCCAAACAGGACACAGCAAAGGTAATAAAGGTAATCGGCATCTTCTTACGCAAACCGCCCATGTTACGCATATCCTGCGCATCATCGTCCAGGTGTGCGTGATGCAAAGCGTGATGCATCGAGTGGATTACCGAGCCGGAACCGAGGAACAGGCAGGCCTTGAAGAATGCATGTGTCATCAGGTGGAAGATACCAGCGGTGAAGGCACCAACGCCCATCGCCATAAACATGTAACCAAGCTGCGACACCGTGGAGTATGCCAAAACGCGTTTGATGTCGTTCTGAGCAAAGCCGATGCTGGCAGCGAAAATAGCAGTCATCGCACCAACAATAGCAACCGTCATCATAGTGGTCGGCGACATGGCGAACAGCACATTCATCCGGCCGATCATGTAAACGCCTGCGGTAACCATGGTGGCCGCATGGATCAGAGCGGAAACCGGGGTCGGGCCCTCCATGGCGTCCGGAAGCCATGTATAGAGAGGGATCTGAGCCGATTTACCAGTTGCACCGAGGAAAAAGCAGAGGGTCACAATGGTGACGACCGTCCCGCCGAAGCCGAGGACGTGACCATGATGGGCCAGGTCAACGAAGTTCAGCGTCCAGACGCCATGCTCGGAACCAAGCGTCCAGAACAGCAGGAATACGCCGAGCAGGAAGCCGAAGTCACCAATCCGGTTAACCACAAACGCCTTCTTGGCAGCATCACCAGCACTCTTCTTGTCAATGTAGAAGCCAATCAGCAGATAGGAGCAGAGGCCCACACCTTCCCAACCGACAAACATGACCATAGCGTTGTTGCCGGTGACCAGCATCAGCATCGCGAACACGAACAGGTTCAGGTAGCTGAAGAAGCGGTAGTAGCCGGGATCGCCGTGCATGTAGCCGATGGAATAAAGGTGGATCAGCGAACCGACACCCGTAACCACCAGCAGCATGATCGCGGTCAAAGGATCGAACAGGAAGCCCCAGTCGATCTGCAGGTCGCCGACCGACATCCAGGAGAAGACCACCTGCTGGTGGGTCTTGACCGGGTCGCCAAGCAACTGGAAGAAATACTTCACAGACAACAGGAACGAGCTGAACACTGCGAGCGTCGCAATCGCGCCGATCGCTTTCTCATTCTTGATGAACTTTTTCCCAAGCAACCCGTTAACGATGCAGCCGATCAGCGGCATGATGGGTATGAGCCACAAGTAGTTGTACATCTATCTCTCCTCCGGACGAAGTCTCTTCTTAGTTCCTACGTAACCCGTGCAGCTGGGATTGCTCACCATTTAAGCAGGTCAATTTCCTCAACATCAATCGACTCGCGGTTCCTGAAGAAACTGATCATCAGGGCCAAGCCAACAGCAGCCTCGGCAGCGGCGACCGTCATGACGAAGAAAACGAAAATCTGGCCGTCCATGTTGTTGAGATGCCGCGACAGTGCGATAAAAGTCAGATTGACCGAGTTGAGCATCAATTCAATACACATGAAGATTACAATCGCGTTCTTGCGGGTCAGCACCCCGTAGGTCCCCATGGCAAAGAGGATCGCTGCGATTGTCATGTAGTGGTAAACGCTAATCATCGTGTTTCTCCCGTTGTCCGGTATGGATTCAAACTTCCTTCTTGGCCAGGACCACCGCGCCGACAATCGCCACCAGAAGCAAGATGGAGGCAATCTCAAAAGGCAGCAGGAACTCGGTAAACATCGTCTTGCCAATCAGTTCGGTATGGCCGACGCTCATCACGACGTCTTTCGTGATGTCGCCAGCTGCGCCGGTAATCTGACCCTTTTTGATAAAGACCAAGAAGGTGACCAGTGACAGCAGACTCGCTAAAGCTGCCCACACAACCCCGTGGGTGTAACGCTTGCGCGCCTCAGTCCCCAGGTTGAGCAGCATGATGACAAATAGAATCAACACCATAATGGCACCGGCATAAACCATGATCTGAACCGCCGCCATAAACGGGGCATAGAGCATGACATAGAAAACCGCCAAGCAGAAGAAGGTGTTCACTAGGCCGAGGGCACTGTTCACCGGACTTTTGCACAGGACGACAATCAAGCCGGACCCCAGTGCAACCAGTGCAATAATATAGAAAAAGATGGTCTCCATGGTTCTTCGCTCCTCCTGGCTTACTTGAGCAGCCGCTCCTTGGTAAATTCAAAATCTTCACGATTGAAGTTGGCCAGTTCATAGGCGTCAGTCATCTCGATCGCCTCAACAGGACAGGCCTCCACGCAGTATCCACAGAAGATACAGCGCAACAGATCAATCGTATAAACTTTCGGGTACTTCTCACCCTTCTCGTTCTCTGCTGACTCGACCGTAATGCATTTAGCCGGGCACACTGTCGGGCAGAGATAGCAGGCGACACACTTTTCACGATCCTGCTCGGGCACCAGACGGTGCAGACCACGAAACCGGTCTGAGGGTGTTAACTTCACCGCCGGATACTGAACCGTGGTTGAATTACCCGGGAACACATGCTTGAAGGTGATGCTTAAACCTTTAGCGATAGCTAGAAACATGGATCTATCCTTTTATCTTCAAGGTATGGGGTTATTAAGTAAGAACAACCACAATAGCAGTCACGGCCACGTTAATCAGAGCCAGCGGGATCAACACTTTCCATCCCATTCGCATCAGCTGGTCGTAGCGTACACGCGGCAGAGTGGCCCGCAACCAGATGCAGAAGAACATGATCGCGAAGATCTTCATCAGGATATTCGCAAAGCCGAGGCTGCTCGGCAGCGGGCCGTACCAGCCGCCCAGGAACAAAGTCGCTGCGATGGCAGCGATGACAACCATGTTGGCGTATTCCGCCATGAAGAACAGGGCGTACTTCATGGACGAATATTCCGTACAGAAACCGGAAACCAGCTCACTCTCAGCTTCGGGCATATCAAACGGGGTCCGGTTGATTTCAGCAAGGCCCGTGATAATGAACAGGCAGAAAGCGAGAGGCTGGGTGAACACATACCAGTTCGGCAGAAACGGGATGCTGCCCCAGAGCGGACCGGACTGGATGGCGACGATCTCACGCAGGCTCAAAGTCTCGGAGAGCATGAACACTGCAATGATGGTCAGACCGGCAGCCAGTTCGTACGAAATCATCTGAGCTGTTGCACGCACACCACCAAGCAGGGAGTACTTGCTGTTGGAACTCCAACCCGCCAGCACGATCCCGTAGACCCCAAGTCCGGCGAAGGCCAGGACATAGAGGATCCCGATATTCAGGTCAGTGATCTGCTGCGGCACCGCAAGCCCGGCAATCGTCACATCCGGCCCGAAGGGCACGACGGCGATGGTGATAAACGCCGGGACCAGGATCATCATCGGAGCCAGAAGGAATGGAATCACATTGGCTTTGGCCGGGATGATGTCTTCTTTGAAGAACAGCTTCACGCCGTCTGCGATCGGCTGCAACAAACCATGCCAGCCGGTGCGCATCGGACCAAGTCGGGTCTGCATGTGGCCAATGATCTTACGCTCGCACCAGGTGGCATAAGCGACGATCAAGATAACCACAACAAAGACGACGACCAGCTTCAGCAGCATCATCCCGAGAAAAAGTGGCATATTGTTAGATAAGCTCAGCATTTCCGTCATGACAATCCTCTTCCTCGTTCCTTATTGTCTGTTAAGCCCTGTAAGTCGGGCCAAAATTCAGTTCCGTGAGTTACGCAATGCTACTTGCTGATCGTGACAGAGATAACCGACTCCGTCTTGAACATGCGGTTGACCCCGGACTCTTTGAAGTGGTAAGGCGCAAACAGAACCCCTTGGGGCATCCGCAAGTCCACCTTCGCCTTGAGCTTCAACTCAACGCCATTGCCGGCAACCTTCACCAGATCACCTTCTTTGACTCCGAGCGTAGCAGCATCAGCGCGGCTCATCTCGACGAAAGGCTCCGGTACAACCGCCAGCGGGCCCTTGGCATGAGTCGAGGTCGTACCGCTGTGATGCAGGGCACTGCCGGTGACCAGGCGGTACGCACCTTCAACCATCGGTGCCGCGACAGCTTCGCCCAGTTTACGTGCAACCGGCTGCAGGATTTCACCACCCCAAACAACGCCCTGGGGGCCGATCTCTGTGTAATTGACTGCATACGCCGGGACGTCTTTGCCGATTTCAGCGAAAATCGCCTCGGGACCGGTAAAGGCCAGGCTGCCACCCAGTTGCGCATCCAAGGCGGCGATGATCTCGCCGTCGGTTTTTGCTTCGCCCGGGCTGGGGACACCCGCACGAACCCGCTGAATACGGCGTTCTGCGTTGGTAAAGGTGCCGTCCTTTTCCGCAAAGCTCGCTGCGGGCAGAACGACATTCGCTTTGGCCGCCGTACTCGACAGGAAAAGATCCTGTACGACCAGGAAAGGAACCTGCTCCAGCGCCTTTTCAACCTTGTCACGGTCAGGGAAGGACGCCACCGGATCTTCGCCGACCACATAAAGAGCGTCCAGCTTGCCGCCAGCAGCAGCATCCAGCATTGCCTGGGCACCCAGACCATCTGCAGCAGGCAGAAGACCCAAGTCAATTGCACCCTGGCTGTTCGCCTTCTCGCCGCAGAGGTAAATCCCACTCCCTTCGCGGCCAGCAATACCCGTCAGCAGAGACAGGTTGGCGGCGGCCACAGCAAGTTCCTTGCTGAGCGGTGTGTAGGGCAGACCGTACGCCAGCATGATCGCAGCGTTGCCCGCACCGGCCAACTGACGAGCAGCCTCACGCAGTGCGTCGGCATCGACGCCAGTCTTGGTCGCGACCTTGTCCGCAGTAAATTCGGCAAGAGACTGTTTCAGCGCGACGAGACCTTCCAAACCATCGGTCTTGGCCAAGCCCTCTTCCAACAGAACCTGACAGAGGCCGTTGAGCACATCCAGTTCAAGACCGGGGCCCGACAGAAGCGTCTTGGCACGCGGCAACTTGCTGAGTTTGCCGCCTTTGCCGGAGACAACCAGCAGTTGAGCATTATTGCGACGCACCGCCTGGTTGATCACCATACCCACGACCGGATGGGTATCATAAAAATCGTTGCGGATAGCGAGAACAACATCCGTGTTCTCGATCTGCGGGAAAGTGCCCGTCGAGGCTTGGACACCGAGGGTCTCAAGCAAACCTTCAGTCACGCCCTTGTAGCACTCACCGCCAGAGTGATCGAGGTTGCCGGTGCCGAGAGTCTTGGCAAGGTTCTTGAGCAGGAACATCTCTTCGTTGGTTAAGCGTGCACCACTGAGAATGCCAGCGCCCTTGCCGTCCTGGGCCTTCTTCAGACCGTCGGCGACAACCTGCAGGGCTTCGTCCCACTCGGTCTCAACCAGCTGATTGCCCTTGCGCACCAGCGGTTTGGTCAGGCGATCATCGCTGTTGACATAGGAGTAGCCGAACCGACCGCGGATGCAAAGATTGCCGTCATTGACGCCGATCTTGTCGTTAAAGCGGATGGTTTCAACCTTCTTATCAAGGATGCCCAGAGTCACTGTGCAGCCATTGCCGCAGTAACCACAGACCGTATCAACTTCATTAAGCTGCCAGGGGCGCGCCTTGAATTTGAACGGCCGCGGCAGCAGCGCACCAACCGGGCACATCGAAACGCACTGTCCACAGAATTCGCAGTGCAGGCCACGGTCAAACGCTGTAGCAATCTTGGTTTCGAAGCCGCGATTGATGAAAGAGTAGGAGCCATAACCCACTACTTCGTCACAGACCCGCACACACTTGCCGCACAGCACACAACGGTTCATGTTGCGCTCAATCAGCGGGTTGACCTCGTCGGTGGGTAAATCGAACTTCTCGCCTTCGAAGCGATTGGTAACGACCTCGTATTCGTAGGTGAGGTCCTGCAGGTCACACTCGCCGCCCTTGTCGCAAACCGGGCAGTCAATCACGTGGTTGACCAGAAGGAACTCGAGGACCGTCTTGCGAACTTTGACGATCTCTTCTGAAGTGGTTGTCACAACCATCCCCTCGGTAACAGGGGTGGTACAGGACGGGATCAGGCGGCCCTTCATCTGCTCGACTTCCACCAGGCAGATGCGGCAAGCGCCGTAGGGCAACAATTTCTTGGCATAGCAGAGCACCGGAATGTGAATACCGTTATCCCGGGCCGCCTCATAAATGGTGGCATTTTTCGGGACTGTAATCTGCTTGCCGTCGATCGTCAGGTTAACCATCGTGTCCTCGTTATTATCGTGTCAGCTGATAAAATCGTCTATTCAATCGCCATGAAGCGGCAGGCATCGTAACAGGAAGTACATTCCGTACATGTCTCGCGGTCAATGACAGCCACCTGGCCTTTTTCCCAAGCAATGCAATCCACCGGGCAGACTTTCGGGCAGATACCGCACTTCTTGCACTTCTCTTCAATAACTTTGAATTTGAGCAGCGGCTTACAGGCATGAGAAGGACATTCCTTCTCCTTGATGTGCGCCTCGTACTCGTGCCGGAAGTAGCGGATGGTCGACAGGACCGGGTTGGGCGCCGTCTGACCGAGACCACAGAGAGAACTTTTCTTGATGTCGATCGCCATGTCTTCAAGCAGCTCGATATCACCTTCCTCGCCTTTACCGGAGCAGATCCGCTCAAGAATCTCGAGCATGATCTTCAGACCGATCCGGCAGGGGATACACTTGCCACAGGACTCAACGCGGGTGAAATTCAGGAAGAAGCGGGCGATGTCGACCATGCAGGTCGTTTCGTCCATGACCACCAGACCACCGGAACCCATCATGGCGCCGGCCTTGATCAGGGAGTCGTAATCGACCTCGGCATCCAGTGCTTCTGCTGGCAGACAACCACCGGACGGGCCACCAGCCTGAACTGCTTTAAATTTGCGGTTGTTATGGATACCGCCACAAACGTCATAGATGACTTCCTTCATGGTGGTACCAGCAGGGACTTCAACCAGGCCGGTATGTTTGACCTTGCCGGTCAGGGCGAAAATCTTGGTACCCTTAGTGCCCTCGGTGCCGATCGAGCTGTACCAGTCGGCGCCGTTGTAGAAGATATAGGCAACGTTGGCAAACGTCTCAACGTTGTTGATGTTGGTCGGCTTGGTCCAGAGACCACGTACCGCCGGGAAAGGCGGACGGGGACGAGACATGCCACGCTCACCCTCAATCGACGCCATCAGGGCTGTTTCTTCGCCGCAGACAAACGCGCCAGCGCCAGCCTTGATGCGCATGTCGAATTTGAAGCCGAGGCCCATGCAGTCATCGCCGAGGATACCTTTTTCCTTACAGGTATCAATCGCAAGCTGCAGACGTTTGATGGCCAGAGGATACTCAGCACGACAGTAAACGTAGCCAAAGTCACAGCCGATTGCGTAAGCCGCGATCATCATGCCCTCGATGACACCATAGGGGTCGCCTTCGAGAACCGAACGGTCCATAAACGCGCCCGGGTCACCCTCGTCAGCGTTGCAGATCAGGTACTTGTGATCACCAGGAGTCGCTTTACAAAAAGACCATTTGACACCAGTCGGGAAGCCACCGCCGCCACGGCCACGCAGACCGGAGCGCTTAACTTCTTCAATGACCTCTTCCGGTTTCAGCTTTACGGCTGCCTTGATACCGCTGAAGCCTTTGTGAGCGACGAAATCATCCATGCTCTCAGCATCAATGGTGCCACAACGGGAGAAGATGATCCGCTGCTGTTTTTCAAGGAATTTGCCGTAATAAGGACCCGCGACCTTCTTCGGTACCGGCTCATTGCCGAGCATATGCTGTTCGACAATATCCGGAACCAGTTCAGCCGTCACAAAGTCGTAAGTGACCGGATCCTGACCTGGCATAACAACGTCGACCAGCACGTCGTTAGCGCACAAACCACGGCAACCGGTTTTCTTGATATCGCAATGGCTACCAACTTTCGCCGCAACACCTTGCTTCTCAAATTCGGACTCGAACGCTTCAATAACACTTTGCGCACCCGAAGCGAAACCGCCGGTACCGGTACAGATCAATACTTGAATATTTTCTGCTGTTTCGGCCATAGGAACCCTCGATCAATCCATCTTCTTGTATTTGTCAATGACTTCGTCAGTTTTCTGAACGGTCAGCGAGCCATAAGTACCATCATTAACCATGATGACCGGCGCCATGCCGCAGGCGCCGATACAGGCCACGTGCTCAACGGTAAACTTGAGATCATCCGTGGTTTCCGCATGACCAATACCCAGACGGTCCTCAATGGTATCGCTGATACGACCGGCACCCTTAACGTGGCATGCTGTTCCCATGCAGATCCGGATGATGTATTTACCGCGCGGCTCCATGTGAAACTGCGCGTAAAAGGTGAGCACACCATAAATCTGGCTGGAATAAACATTCAGCCGCTCGGCGGTCAGATGGACAGTCTCTTCAGGGATATATCCATAAAACTCCTGAATCCCTTGCAGAACTGGCATCAGAGAACCGGGCATATCGATATACTTATCGATGACCTCATTCGCTCCGGTCAGATCAATTTCTTCTTCAACTTTGGTTTCGACTGCCTCACTCATAGCTGGCTCCTCAAAAATTTAGCGGTCGATCTCGCCCAGAACGATATCGAGGGTTCCGATGACAGCCACAACATCAGCGATCAGCGAGCCTTCACACATTTTAGGCAGGGCCTGCAGATTGACGAATGAAGCCGAACGAATCTTCATGCGTTTAGGACATGCCGAACCGTCGGAATTGATATAGAAACCAACTTCACCCTTCGGGTTTTCAACTCCAACATAGATCTCACCCTCTTCCGGTTTGAAACCTTCGGTGATGATCTTGAATTGATGGATCAAACCTTCAATGCTATTGACCACATCCTGCTTGGGAGGCAAGCAGACTTTCGGAGCATCCGCAAGGATCGGACCAGGCTTGAGCTTGTCGAGTGCCTGGTGGACAATCTTGCAGGACTCACGCATTTCATTGAGGCGTGCATGGTAACGGGCCCAGGTATCACAGCCATCGTCAACAATAACTTTGAAATCGTAATTCTCGTAGCCACTGTAAGGCTGATCGCGACGCAGGTCCCAATCAACCCCGGAGCTACGCAGGCACGGCCCGGTCACGCCCAGGTCGATGGCGTCCTCGGCACTGATCACGCCGACGTCCTTAATCCTCTTCTGCCAAATGATATTGCCGGTCAGCAGACCCTCATAAGTCTCGATATGCTTCGGCATATCGTTGACGAAATCACGCATTTCCTGCTCGATACCCACCGGCAGGTCGGCAGACAGGCCACCGACGCGGAAGTAGTTCGAGGTCATGCGTGCGCCGGAGATCTTTTCGTACATGTCCATGACATGCTCACGCTCACGGAAGCAGTAGATGAACACGGTCATTGCACCGATATCGAGCGCATGGCAGGCCAGCCAGACCAAGTGACTCTTGATACGGGTCAGCTCTGCCAGAAGAACACGAACAACCTGGGCTCTCTCGGGGATCGCGTCGGTCAGGCCGAGCAGCTTCTCAACCGCCAGCACGTAACCGAGGTTGTTGTGCATCGGCGCCAGATAATCGAGCCGGTCGGTCAGGGGCAGGATCTGGTGATAGGTGCGATGCTCCGACAGCTTCTCGATACCACGGTGGAGAAAGCCGACGTGCGGTGTGGCCTTAACCACAGTCTCGCCGTCCAGTTCCAGAACCAGCTGCAACACCCCGTGAGTCGAGGGATGCTGGGGCCCCATGTTAATGGTCATGGTTTCAACGTTTGCCATTTGTCTGCCTCGTCTATGAAAAGGTAAACCTTACGTCCTGTAATCAGCGAACACGGCCCTGGTAGGGTTCACGGTCGGGGCCCTGGACCGGATAGTCCTTGCGCAACGGGTGACCTTCCCAATCGGCGGGCATCAGGATGCGACGCGGATCAGGATGATTGTTGAAGGTGATGCCCATCAGGTCCCAGCACTCACGCTCGAGCCAGTTCGCCGTCGTCCAGACACAGCTGACGGTGTCAATCGTGGCATCAGCCTCTTCCACCGGAGCCTTGACGCGGAAGCGCAGGTGCTCCCCGATGTTGTACAGCTGGTAGACCACCATGAAGCGCGGCGATTCACCCAGGGAATCCACGGCGCAGATGTCGGTCAGAAAATTGAACCCCAGTTCGTCCCTGAGGAAGGTGCAGACGGCGACAATCTCTTCCTTCGTGACAGTCACGGTCATTTCGCCGCGGAACTCGCGCTCATCAAGCACTGAGCTGGCGAATTTGGCCTTAAGCTTGTCAACAACAGCCTGTAAAGTCATAACGGTTGCTTCCTGTCTTGATAGAAATTCGTTGCTCGACCGAATGCCGGCCGGGTTTCAAATTTAGATATCGCTGATGCGCTCGCCAATGCCGATGACGGAACCGAACGAATTGCGCTCTTGCATGATTTTTTCCTGCAGCTTCATGAGGCCGTACAGCAGGCCTTCAGGACGCGGCGGGCAACCGGGGATGTAAACATCGACCGGCAGGATCTCGTCCACACCCTGCACCGTGCTGTAGGTATCAAAAATACCGCCGGAGCAGGCGCAAGCGCCCATGGCGATGACGTACCGCGGTTCAGGCATCTGCTCGTACACCGTCTGGATGACCGGAGCCATCTTCTTCGTGACCGTACCGGCAATGACGATCAGGTCAGCCTGACGCGGCGAAGCACGGAACAGCACCCCAAAGCGGTCGAGGTCAAAACGCGCGGCGCCGGTGGCCATCATTTCGATAGCACAGCAGGCCAGACCAAAGGTCATGGGCCAGAGCGAACGCGAACGCGACCAGTTGACAACCTTGTCCAGAGACGTAGTGATTACGTTATTGCCCAGGGTCTCTTCTACTCCCATTCCAGCGCTCCTTTTTTCCAAACGTAGATATAACCAACGAGAAGGATCAGAATGAACACGCCCATTTCAACGAAGCCGAACATTCCGAGACGCTTGAACATGACTGCCCAAGGGTACATAAAGACCACCTCGATATCGAAAACGATGAACAGCATGGCGATGATATAGAACTTCACCGAGAAGCGTTCACGGGCCGTACCGACCAGCGGCATGCCACACTCGTAAGGAGCAAGCTTTACCTCGGATGGCTTCTTTTGACCGATCAGTCCGGAAAAGACAGTCGAGCCGATAGCGAAGCACACGGCGATGAGAATCAGCGTAAAAATCGGAAGGTAGTTGTCCAGCATTTAAATGGTCCTCCTGCCAGAAAGAGCTTTGTCGAAACTCGGCCACAATCATAGTGTGAGCGGCATTTTTGCCGACTGAAAGGTAGGACAAAACATACCCTTTGTCAAGGAAAAAATACAGTATACAGTATGCAATGTACAAACGAGCAAACCTCGTTGTAACGGGGCGTTAGGCCAAATAGGATTTCATCTTGTGTAGGACGAGAAAAGGGTGGAGAATACCACCCCTTAGAGACATTTAATCCCCAATTCAGGGGGCTGCAGAAGAACTGTGACAACCCATTTATTTCCGGAATTCTTCGATCCGATTCATGCCCGCAAGCAACAAACCCATAACAATAAATGCACCGGGAGGCAGGATCAGGAGAATCAACGGCTGATAACCTGCACCGAAAACCGCAACACCAAACAGGGTACCAACGCCGAAAAGCTCACGCACTGAACCGAGCACGAACAGGGCCAGGGTAAAACCAAGCCCCATGCCGGCGCCATCGATTACCGAAGGCAGCAACGGATTGCGGGAAGCATAGGCTTCCGCTCGACCGAGAATCAGGCAGTTGACCACGATCAGCGGGATAAAGATACCGAGCGCCTTATGCAGATCGTAGAAATACGCTTCCATACAGAGTTGCACCACGGTCACGAAGGAGGCGATGATCACAATAAAGGAGGGAATGCGAACCCGGGCCGGAATCACCTTGCGCAGGCTGGCCACCACGATATTGGAACAGACCAGCACGAAGGTCGTGGCAAACCCCATCCCCAAGCCGTTGACGGCACTGGTTGTGACCGCCAAGGCAGGGCAGAGGCCAAGCAGTAGCCTGAACACGGCATTTTCACGCCAGAGCCCCTTGGTGAACCCCTTGACTAAACTCATGGCTGGTCACCTCCGGCGGGAACAAGGAGTTCGTCCCGATGTGCCTTATAAAACTCCAGGCCGTCATGAATCGCACCAACCACGGCACGGGGCGAGATGGTCGCGCCGGTAATCTGGTCAAACTCACCACCATCTTTTTTCACCCGCCAGTCGGCATTCTTCAGGGAGCGCCCCTTGAACATCTGCTTGAACCAGGGCTGGGTGATCTTGTCCCCCAGACCCGGGGTCTCCGCGTGATTCAGGATCTCCACCCCGACCACCGTGCCCTGCGGATCAATACCAACCATAATGGCGATATTGCCACTGTAGCCGTCCGGTGCAACCACCGTGAAGGCCACACCGCTGAGCTCGCCCGCCTGTCGGCCACGGAAAAAGGTGCGCGTCAAGGTCCGCCCCCGCCGGTCCTTGCCGGTGATCAGGCTGACCGTATCTTCGTCAGGGCTGTTGTCAGTCGGCGGCAACACGGCACTCAGGGCGCGCAGGGTTTCCTGGCGACGCTGTTCGGCGATCGGCGCACGTGTGGCCCCTTCCACCAGGGAAAGAATCAGTCCGGCGCCGGCGGCAATCAGGGTCAGCACCAGCACAAGGCGCAGCATCTCTTTCATCTCGCCCCCCCTTGCCGTACGACACCAAAGGTGCGGGGCCGCATGTAGCGATCAATCAGGGGCGTCGCGGCATTCATCAGCAGGATGGCGAAGGAGACCCCCTCGGGGTAACCGCCGAACAGGCGAATGATCACGGTCAACACGCCGCAACCAACCCCGAACAGGATCATCCCGCCGGGAGAGACCGGCGTGGTCACCATGTCGGTTGCCATAAAGAAAGCACCGAGGATCAGGCCGCCGGTCAACAGGTGGAACAGCGGGTCCGGGTACTTGCCGGGATCGACCAGCCAGAAGAGGCCGGAGAGAATCATCACGCTCGCCACGTAAGAGAGCGGGATATGCCAGGTCAGGATTTTGCGTCGAAACAGGTAGATGGCGCCACCCAGCAGGGCCAGCGCGGAGACTTCGCCCACACACCCTGGCATGTTGCCGACCAAGTAGCTGAAGGTGCCACCCTGCAACCCTTCCGGCAGTCGACCGGTCAGCATCACGGCGGTCTTCCATTCGCCCAAGGGCGTGGCGGCCGTCACCGCGTCAACACCATAGCGAAGCGGGGTCGGCGCCGTCCAGCGGGTCATCTGCACCGGGAAAGAGATCAGCAGCACCACCCGGGCGACCAGCGCCGGATTGAACAGATTGTAGCCGAGACCGCCGAAGATCTGTTTGCCAATACCGATCGCGATCACCGCCCCGAGCAGGGTCATCCACCAGGGGCTGGTCGGCGGCAGATTCAGCCCCAAAAGAATCCCGGTCACGACCGCGCTGCCGTCATTCAGAGTCACCGGCTGCTTCATGAGTCGCTGACAAACCACTTCGCATGCCATGCACCCCAGCACAGCAATCAACAGTACGGCCAGGGCCGGCACACCGAAGAAAAAGATGGCCGCCGCGCAGGCCGGCAACAAGCTGTAGATCACCGCCCGCATGATCTGCGGTGTCGACGCCCCCGAATGGATATGGGGAGAAGAAGAGAGATAGACCTGTTCCACTTATCCGCTCCTCTTGCGAGCCAGGATTGCCGCCTTGGCATAACGGATCGTCTGCACCAAGGGGATGGCGGCCGGGCAACTGTAGCTGCAGCAGCCGCATTCAATACAGTCAAGCGCCCGGTACTGTTCTGCCTCATCCAGCCGATCCAGCCGACCGTAGGCGGCAATGGTCGTCGGCAGCAGGTTAGCTGGGCAAGCCTGCACGCAGCGGGCGCAGCGGATGCAGGGTTCCGTCTCGCGCAGGGCAAGATCAGTTTCAGTCAGCAACAGCAGCCCAGATGTGCCTCGCGTAGTTGGCACGTCCAAGCCAACTTGGGCCGCACCCATCATCGGGCCGCCGAGAATGATCTTGCCCGGCTCCGCAGTGAGCCCGCCGCACACGTCAACCAGGTGACTGAGCGGTATCCCGATCCGGATGCGCAGATTCTTTGCTTCTGTGATCGCCGAGCCGGTCACTGTGCAGACCCGTTCGGTCAGGGGCAGGTTGCGCAGCACCGCATCAGCAATCGCCGCCACCGTGCCGACATTCTGTACCACCACACCGATATCCATCGGCAGACCACCGGAGGGGACTTCTCGTCCGGTCACAGCCTTGATCAGCTGTTTTTCCGCACCCTGCGGATATTTCACCTCGAGCGGCACCACCTCGACCGAGCTGTCAGCGCAGCGCTGCTGTAAATGCGCAATCGCGTCCGGCTTGTTCGCCTCGATGCCGATCACCACCCGGGCGTCCGGGAAAATTTTCTGCAGCACGCCGACCCCGTCGAGCAGACGGTCGGCTTCTTCCAGCATCAGGCGGTGGTCAGCGGTCAGGTATGGCTCGCACTCGACACCGTTGAGAATCACCGTGTCGATCGGCTTCTCCGCCGGCGGGGACAGTTTGACATGTGCCGGGAAGGTGGCCCCGCCCATGCCGACCACACCCGCCAGGCGGATCTGCTCGACGATATCCTCCGGCTCCAGACCGGACAAGGGTTCCGGCTTCGGAAAGTCGCCCCAGCGGTCCTCGCCATCGGCCCGGATCACCACAGCTGGCAGCAAAGCTCCCGAAGGATGCGGCCGCGGCTCCACGACAACGACTTCACCGGAGGTCGGTGCATGCACCGGCACCGAGACGAAGCCGTGCGCCTCGCCGATGATCTGTCCGCGGGCGACCGAATCTCCGGCGGCCACACAAGGCGTGGCCGGGGCGCCGATATGCTGGGACAGAGGCACCACAAATTCCGCCGGCAGAGGACACGCCTCAATCGGTTTATCTGCGGACCATTCTTTATTGTCCGGGGGATGAATCCCGCCGGCAAAGGTCAACTGTCTCATAAGTTTCTATCAGGCCGCATCTGACTTGACCGGCACGACCGCTGGTTCAAAGCTGCTACCGACAGGGTAGCCATCGACGAAGTCCCGGATGCAGTGGGTCGGACATTTCGCCACAGCCGCTTTCGCCTCATCGGCATCCTCGTAATTGACCCTGGCCAAAAAGTTTTCGACCCGATACGCATCAGGGACGGTTTTCAAACAAATGTGGCAGCCGAGACAGCCGATCTGGCAATATTTGCGGACGACGGCGCCCTTATCGTGGCTGTTGCAGAGCACATGGACGCTGGTCTTGAGCGGTACCATGTGAATCACCTGGCGCGGGCAAACCGCCACGCACTTACGACAGCCGGTGCATTTCCCCCGGTTGATCACTGCCAGGCCCTCAGCGGTAATCTCGATGGCATCGAACGGACAAGCTCTGACGCAGGTTCCCAGACCAAGACAGCCCGCCGGACAGATTTTCGGTCCACCGGCCAGTTTCTGTGCCGCAATACAGTCAGTCAGCCCCAAATATCGATATCGATTGCTGGCCGTCGTATTGTCACCCTGGCACATCACAGCGGCAATTTCCGGCTCCTTGAACACGACCTCGACACCGAGGATGTTGGCCACTCTGGCCGCGACCTCCATCCCGCCTGGCGGACACTGGTTCGCCTCCGCTTTGCCGGCCACAAGAGCCTTGGCAAAGCCGGCACACCCCGGGTAGCCGCAGGCGCCGCAATTGACACTCGGCAGAACTTCCAGAATCGCGAGTTCGCGCGGGTCGACCTCCACGGCGAACTTCTTCGCCGCAAAGCCGAGGGCCACGGCGGCCGTCAAGCCGATCCCGCCCAGACTGAAAATGGCTGCCAACATCGTCTTAAAGTTCCGTTTCCGGCCTTAACCTTTAACCAGGCCTGCAAACCCCATAAAGGCAAGGGACAACAGGCCAGCTGTGACCAGGGCGATCGCCGTGCCGCGGAAACTTCTCGGCACCGGGCAGAGGTCGAGACGCTCGCGCAAGCCGGCAAACAGCACCAGGGCCAGGGTGAAGCCGAGTGCCGCGCCGATCGCGAACACGACCCCTTCAAGGAAGGTGTATTCCTTCTGAATATTCAATACGGCAAGGCCGAGTACGGCGCAGTTGGTCGTAATCAGCGGAAGAAAAATGCCGAGGGACTGATACAGTACGGGGCTGACCTTCTGGATCACCATCTCCACCAATTGCACCAGCGAAGCGATCACCAGGATAAAAGCGATGGTCTGCAGATACTCGATCCCGAAGGGCACCAGCAGAAAATACTGGATAAACCAGGTGACCACGGTGGCCACGGTCATGACAAAGGTCACCGCCATTCCCATGCCGAGCGCGGTTTCGACCTTCTTGGACACCCCCATGAAAGGGCACAAGCCGAGAAAACGCGCCAGCACGAAGTTGTTGACGAAAATCGCGCTGACCATGATGAGAAGAAGCTCTGTCATCGATCCGATTCGAATGCAGGGGGCAAATGGTCTGACCAGTGGTTATAAAACAGGTCACGTTCAGTGTCAAACGCTAATCCCTCCCGGCCACTGAAGTCCAGAAAAAACCACAGAAACACAGTATTTTATTGTTGTCTGACGAGGACACTCCAGCCAGGCGAATTGCACCCGATCTGCGTCTGTCGTGATGCCCCTGCCGACGAACAAAACGTTTGAAGCTCACTCCATTCTTTCGAACCGGCGAAACGTCATGTTAGAGAGCCCTGAAACCCGAGTTCAGCGAGGGCCGGGTCAAGGTCGGCGGGGAGAGGACTGTCGATCACAACCGTAGTGTTGCTGAACGGGTCGACGAAGGACAGGTGTTTGCAGTGGAGAAAGGTCCGCGGCAACACAGCGGGGCAGGGCCCGCCGTAGCGCCGGTCGCCGAACAGGGGGTGGCCGAGAGTGGCGAACTGGCGGCGGATCTGATGTTGACGACCGCTGTGCAGGGTCAATTCAAGGAGAGAGGCCTCTTCCGTTCGGGCCAGGGCACGAAAAGAGGTGTGCGCCTCCTTCAACTTCCCTTTGGCGGGGATCGTGCTGTGCAGGATGCCACTGCCGGCGGTTTTCCCGGCAACCAAAGCGAGGTACTGTTTTTCCACCTCGTCGCGCATGAACAGTCGACCGAGTTCGCCGCAGGCGTGCTTGCCCTTGCCGAAGATCACCGGACCGGAGGTCTCGAAGTCGAGTCGATGAATCGGGGCGATGGTGAAGCGATCCCCTCGTTCGGCCAACAGAACTTTGAGCCGGTCAGTCAGGTTGTCCTGCTCATGACCGACGCTGGCGTGGATCGCCAGGCTGGCCGGCTTGTCGGCCACCAGGATCTCGCGACTTTCATACAAAATCCGCACCTGCACCGAGGCCGGCGGGGCAGCGCCGAGCAGTTCGCGCACCCGACCGCTATCGGGCAGACGCACGGTTGCACCAACCAGCAGCAGATCCTGTTCAGAGAACGGGCCTTTTTCGCCGAGGACGCGGCCCTTTTTCAGCAGCTGTCGTAAAAAAGCCCGGGGTGCGACAGGAATGCGTTGTTGCAGAAATTCAAGAACAGTCAGCTGCTGTTCAGACGGTTCGACGGTCAGGATCGGCATCGCGTTGCTTTCGGAAGGTTCGGGTTGACTGGTAGAGCCTTGCTACAAGTATCCAACGATTTTCAATCTTACCACGGTCAATGAATTTGTTTATCTGGAAATGGGGAGTGAAAGGCAGGAACCGGGCCCCAAACGGAAGACCCGGTTCAAAAGAGGAAACAATCTGAGCGGGTTTCTCACTTTGAGTCCCCGCAGACATACGTTAATATCCTGTCTGAACACTGCCACACACTTGGGCCACGATGACCAGGAAAGATCTGCCTGGTCCGGCATCTGCCAGAGGAGGGAAACTGCAATGAGCCTGAACGAGCAGGAACTGCTTGCCCGCCTGGCCAAGCTGGAAGAGCGCGTCACACAACTGGAAGGACAGACTCAGGCCACAAGCGGCGGCGACTTCACCTTTGAAGAGTTCCCGACGACGCAAGCGACTCCACCCTGGAAGCAGACGAAACGACCCCGCGAACCGCTCCCGATCACGCAGATCCTTGGCTGGGGTGGGATGATCGCGTTGGTTATGGCGGCGGCCTACCTGATCAAGCTCGGCATCGACCTCGGCTGGCTCACCCCGGTGCGCCAAATAATGCTCGCCTTTCTGAGTGGGGGCGGGCTGGTTGTTGCCGGCCTTGCTTTACGGCGGGCTGACCGGCAATACGCCAGCTTGTTGCCGGCCGGTGGTGTCGTCATTCTGTTCCTGACCAATTACGGCGCACACCTCTACTACCGACTGATCGAATTCCCGGCAGCGATTGGCGCGGTCGGCCTGACCTGCCTGCTCTCCCTCTGGCTCTGCCGGCACTTTACCAGCGAAATCTACGCTTTTTTCGCCATCATCGGCTCCTACAGCGCCCCGCTGATGTTAACAGGCCTGCGGGCAGAAGTCTCTGACCTGGCGATCTCCTATACGGCCTGGAGTCTGCTGTTCTGCGCGTTCAGCCTCTGGCTGAAACAGCGTCGCATCTATCTGCTCGCCGCCTATCTTGCCCTGCTCGGCTTCGATCTGATCTGGTATCAGCAGTGGCACGACGCGGCACAGCCCCAGTGGCAGGCAGCGCTGGTGTTCCAGTTTGTCCAGTTTGCTATTTTTTCTGTCGGCACGGCGCTGTTTACCCTGCAACACAAAAAACCGCTCGACCGCCAGACAGCGCTGGCCCACCTGCCACCTCTACTGCTGTTCTACGCCCTGGAATACAGCCTGCTCGACCGCTACTTGCACCAGTGGGCCCCCTGGGTCGCCATCGGCAGCCTGCTGGTAGTGCTGGCGATTTACCTGGTCGCCCGTAGCGCCTTCAGTCACACGCTGGAGGGGGGGCGCCTGCTACTCAACGCTTACGCGGCAATCGTCCTGTTCCATGCGGGTTACCTGGAGCTGCTACCAAACGACCTGGCGCCTTGGGCGGGACTGGCAGTCGGCCTGCTTCTGGCGACTTGGGCTGTCAGACAAGGTGGTCTGAAGACCTCCAACTGGCCCTTGGCCGGCGCCCTGGCGCTGGTGTTCATTATCAACAGCCTGCGTACCCTGCTTCACTATGATGTGGATAACGTCTTTCTGGGAGACTTTCTAGCCCTGATCTATGCCATTGAACTCTACACCGGCTATGCCCTGCTCAAAAAAACCGGAGCTTCGGTCATCTTCCGGACAGCCTTACTCTATGCCGGCCACCTTGCGGCCATGGCCGCCCCCGTGCATATGTTTGATGGTCGGCTGCCCGCCTCCTTCTGTTGGGCGCTGCTGGCCGTTGTCGCCCTGCTTCTGGCGCTGAAGATCAAAGACAAGCTCCTGGCACAATCGTCACTGTTTGTCTTTACCGTCTCAGGAGCCAAAGTTCTATTGTACGACCTTGACCACGCCGCACCATTGATCCGGATCGCTTGTCTGGTCATTCTCGGTATCAGTTTTTATGTGGGCGGTTGGCTTTACCGTAAAGTCAGCGAGATTGACAACTTGGGCTCTTAACAGAAACTTTTCTCTTTTAAATCCTTCCAAATTCTTTTATGAGAACGAACGAAAAAATGTTCAAAAAAATTATAACATTCATAAAACAAACCCTCCCCTTCCTCTCTGAGACGAAGACCACAGAACACATCTTTACGGAAATTTACGAAAAAAATGTGTGGCACGAAGATGAGACCCCATCGGGAACAGGCTCAGCGCTTCAACAGACCCGGAAAATTATCAAAGAGTTGCCGGCCCTTTTGATCGACTTGAACATTTCGACCATGCTGGACATCCCGTGTGGCGACTTTCACTGGATGAAGACTATTGACCTGAACGGCATCGGTTACACGGGAGCAGATATTGTCAAGGAAATCATTGAGAAGAACAATAAGACCCACGGAGGGGACAAGATTCATTTTCAAAACCTGAATCTGATTTCAGACAAGCTTCCCGAAGTTGACATGGTATTTTGTCGCGATTGCCTTGTCCATCTGTCGTTTGCCGATGTTACCTTGGCTCTCCAGAATATAATCCGGAGTCAGTCCTTGTATTTACTCACAACAACCTTTACTCAACAAACTGGCAACGCAGACATAGAGACAGGTTTATGGCGCCCCCTCAACCTGGAGCTCCCTCCTCTGAGTTTCCCCCCGCCACTCAAAGTTATTAATGAAGACTGTACGGAAGGGGGCGGTGCCTATGCTGATAAATCCCTCGGTCTCTGGAGAATCGCCGACCTTCGTGAGAGACTGTTCTGACCATAAGGATCTCTCATTTAGGTATCAATGAACAATACGAGAGTTGACTTCAGGCGGTCGAGACTTTTATTATTTAAGAAGACAACAACCACGAACGAACCCGGCCCGGTCGTAACCCTGACCGGGCCATTTCAATCAGGCAGAGGATTATGGCACTCTTGCAGATTTTGCATTACCCGGACCCCGTGCTCAGTAAGAAAGCGGAGCCGGTCACTGAATTTGACGATGACCTCAAGCAGTTGGCGGAGGACATGGCGGAGACGATGTATGCCGCGCCGGGCATCGGCCTGGCCGCACCGCAGGTCGGCGTTAGCAAGCGAATGGTCATCATCGACTGTGCGCCGAAGGATGAACCGGCGCAGCTGACGATCCTGGTCAACCCCGAGATCTGCGACGCCGAAGGAGAGTGTTTTGAAGAGGAAGGTTGCCTCTCGGTCCCTGACTACTATGCCTCAGTGCATCGCCACAGCAAGATCACGATCCGCTACCAGGACCTGACCGGCCATGCTCACCAGGCAGAGGCCGAGGGTCTGCTCGCCATCTGCTGTCAGCATGAGTTCGACCACCTTGAAGGCATCCTGTTTGTCGATCGCCTTTCCCCTTTGAAACGCGGCATATTCCGCAAGAAGTGGCAAAAGTTGCAAGCCCGCCAAATGGAGAAAATGTAATGCAACCCAATGAAATACGGACGGTGTTCATGGGAACGCCGGAGTTTGCCCTCGGCACCCTGCAGGGCCTGATCGACGCCGGGTGCGACCTGGTCGGTGTTTACACCCAGCCGGACCGACCGAAAGGACGCGGCAAACAGCTGGCGGCACCGCCGGTCAAAGAGTTGGCTCTCAAATATGACATCCCGGTGTACCAGCCGGTCAAGCTGCGTGCCCCGGAAGCGGTGGCCGAGCTGCAGGAGATCGCTCCCGACCTGATCGTGGTGGTCGCCTATGGCCAGATCCTGCCGCAGAGCGTACTCGACATCCCGAAGTACAGCTGCATCAACGTGCACGCCTCATTGCTCCCGAAATATCGCGGCGCCGCGCCGATCAACAAGGCGATCATTGACGGCGAGACCGAAACCGGCATCACCACCATGCATATGGACGCGGGTCTGGATACCGGCGACATGCTGGTCAAGCGCAGCCTGGCGATCGGCGCGAACGAAACCGCTGGCGAGCTGCACGACCGCCTTGCCCTGCTCGGCCGCGAGACCATGGAAGAAACCCTCAAGCAGCTCTGCGCCGGCACCTTGACTCCCGAGAAGCAGGATGATGATCTGACCTGCTACGCGCCGCTGATGAAGAAAGAGGACGGCCGCATCGACTGGAGCCGTTCGGCGACCGAGCTGCACAACCAGGTGCGCGGCCTCGATCCCTGGCCCGGCGCCTACACCTCCCTGAACGGCGAGCTGCTCAAGCTGGCGGCAACCCGCGCCGCCACCGGCCAGGGCGAGCCGGGCAGCATCGTGGCCGCTGACGTGGACGGCGTGCAGGTCGCCTGCGGTGACGGTGTGCTGGTCATCGGCCAGCTGCAACTGTCCGGACGCAAACGGCTGAACGCGGCTGACTTCCTGCGCGGCCAGCCACTGCCGCCCGGAACGCGCTTCGGCGACTGACAGACAATCTTTAGATCCTGACCGAAACCGAAGAAAATCGTACAAACGGGCCCTTGATTTCAGCAGGGCCCGTTCTTATATTGAGCCGCACAGCAACCGAAAGACCCATTACGGCTGGCTCCAATTCCCTTTTGAGGATTTATGAACACCTTACGCACCGTAGCACTACTGACCATGCTCACCCTCGGCCTGGTCTTTATCGGCGGCCTGATCGGCGGCAAAGGCGGCGCCCTGATCGCCCTGCTCCTGGCCGGCGTGATGAACCTTGGCTCCTACTGGTTCTCTGACCGCATTGTCATCGCCATGTACAAAGGCCAACAGGTCAGCAGCGGCCCGCTTTATGATGTTGTGGAAGAGCTCTGTCAGCGCAACCAGCTGACCATGCCGCGAGTCTACACCCTGCCGCAGGCCACACCGAACGCCTTTGCCACTGGCCGCAACCCGGAGCATGCCGTGGTCGCCGCCACCGAAGGAATTCTTGGCAGCCTGAGCCGCCAGGAGCTGATGGGCGTCATGGCTCACGAGATGGCACACGTCAACAATCGCGACATCCTGATCGGCTCGATCGCTGCAACCATTGCCGGCGCCATTGCCTACCTCGCACATATGGCTCAGTGGGCTGCGATTTTCGGCAACAACGATGAAGACAGCAACCCGGTCGCGATGATCGCCCTGGCCATAATCGCCCCAATGGCGGCCATGCTGGTGCAGATGGCAATCTCCCGCTCCCGCGAATATGAAGCGGACCGCACCGGCGCCAGGTACTGCGGCGACCCGCAACATCTGGCCAGCGCCCTGCGCAAACTGGAGATGGCCAACCAGACACGGCCGATGCCGAAGGTCAATGAAGCAACCGCGCACATGTTTATCGTCAGCCCCTTGAGCGGCGGTGGCGTAGCCAAACTCTTCTCAACCCACCCGCCGATGGAGGAACGCATCCGCCGGCTGGAGAACATGACCATCATCTAACATTCTCTTTTAACGCTGAGACGCCAAGACGCTGAGAAACCAAAGATCAAGACCTGGCTATGGTGTTAACTGCAAACCCTAAAAAATGGGTTTTAGGTTTAAGCCGCTTCCTGTATCTTGATTAAGACTTTCTTTGCGTCTCTGCACCTCAGTGTTGATCTTTTGTTCCCCCCCTTTTCCGGGATAACCACAATGGCTGACGCTCGACATCTTGCCCTGACCGTGCTGGAACGGGTTGCCAACGGCAGCTACGCCGACCGCAGCCTCGATGCCGCCCTGCGTCGTCAGAAGGACCTCGACCCACGCGACCGCGCCCTCGCCACCGAACTGGTCTACGGCATCCTGCGCCAGCAGAATCGCCTTGACTTCGCCCTGTCGAAGCTGAGCAGCACTCCCTTGAAGAAATTAGAGTTGCGTGTCCTGCTGCTGCTGCGCATCGGGGCCTATCAACTGCTCGAGCTCGACCGCATCCCGACGCCGATTGCTGTACACGAAACCGTGGCCCTGGCCAAGCAGGTCAAGCTGGCCCGCGCCACCGGCCTGATCAATGCCATCCTGCGCCGACTGGGACGGGAAATGGCACAGATCGCCTGGCCGGATCCACAGGTCGACCCGGTTGCTTATCTGACCTGGTGCACATCCCTGCCGAAATGGCTGGCGCGCCGCTGGCACAAGACGCTGGGTGCTGAAGCACTGCTGCTCGCCGAAGCCCTGCGCCAGCCGGCTCCTTTTACCCTGCGGGTCAACACCCTCAAAACCTCCCGCAGTGACTACCTGGAACAACTGACAGCTGCCGGCCATGACGCTGCCGCGACAAAATATGCCCCGGAAGGCCTCCTGCTTCGTAAGCGCGGCGCCACACCTCTGCCAGGTGATGCCGAGGGCCTTTACCAGGTTCAGGACGAAGCGAGCATGTTGATCGCCCACCTGCTCGCTCCCGCCGCGGGAGAACAGCTGCTCGACACCTGCGCTGCGCCGGGTGGCAAAACCACCCACCTCGCTGCCCTGGCTGATAACCGGGCAAGCATCGAAGCGCTCGACCTGCACGTCAACCGTCTGCATTATATCGAAGAAGGTGCGGCTCGCCTCGGCTGCGCCGGCATCCGCACCCGTGCCTGGGACATGACCGAGCCACCCGATTTCGCCGCACCGGGCAGCCTCGACGGTGTTCTGGTCGACGCCCCCTGCAGCGGCCTCGGTGTGCTGCGCCGCAACCCGGAAGCCCGTTGGCGCCTCCAAGAAACAGACATCACCGACTTGGCCACCCGCCAGCAGCAGATTTTGACGCAGGCCGCCCGTCTGGTCCGTCCCGGCGGCCGCCTGGTCTACTCTGTCTGTACGGTGACTCCGGAAGAAACGGAACAGGTCATCACGCAGTTTCTGGAACGTCACAGCGACTTCCAGCCCACCCCCCTGGCTGACAAACTGCCGCAGAGCTGCCGTGAGCTGTTCGATACCGCCGGCCAATTGCGCACCATGCCGCACCGACACGGCATGGATGGTTTCTTTGCCGCCGGTTTCCGGCGGGAGCCTTCCACCTGACCTCCCCACCCATTGCCGCTGGTGGGAAACCAAACCGCTCGCCTACAGATGTGCCAGCCAGTCGGTCACCTGCAGAATGAGGACAAGTCGGGGGGGACTGCCTACGGCGTGTAGATTGCTTCCACCACTCCGGCAACCCAGAGGAAAGAAATGACCACCATCAGGCAAAGCTGCAGCGGATAACACGACCTGAACCGATTGATCTCGCACAGAACCCCCTTTGGCCAGTGCGAAGCCACCCCTTTCTTCACCAGCAGGTAACCGGAAAAGGGGATCGCCGCAGCCAGAACGATCATAGGAACCTCCAGAACACCATGCGGAAGGATCATGACCAGAACCTCTGCCAATGAGCCGAAAACATACTGTCCGGAAGCCACCATACAACCAATCATCACACCAAAATAGACCATGCTCACCACCGGAATCACGAACAGGCAGAAGTAGGTCAGACGCAGCTGCGGATCAGGAATGTTGCAACACCCTGGCAGCAACTGCAAAACATCCGGATGCGGGTCATGCCTGGCTTTTCTAGCCCACAAGGGAAATCGACTGGAGATTTGCCCGGGAACACCATGCGCGGCCAATGACAGAGCCGAGGCAATCAGCAGGGCGACCAAGAGATTTGACAGAAAGATAAGCAGCGTCTCTTCGATGCCCAAGCGCGTTCCATATGCAAGCAGCGGGCGACCGACATGCCTGATGCCGGAAGTCGCAGCGCCCAAGGTACGCGTCGGACGGAGCAGGCCGACCTCGACCAACCACATGACCGCAAGGTAGCTCAGAAGGGTCGCGAGGAGCAGACGGCCCATCAGAGCTCGCCAAGCCTGGAAAATGATCAAATAGTAGGATGGCCGTTTCATAACAATCGTCCGAAAAATACTATTTCATCAGCCGGGAATGCAGTCTCTCACCCCATAAGTCGTGTCTTACAATAAGAATATCCTTTTTACGACAATCGGCAATGTTGGCGAACTGATTGTTAAAATGTTATCCTAGCCCATGCATGCTTATCACAGGAGCCGAATCTCATGATCAAAATCGCCCCCTCGATTCTTTCCGCCGACTTTGCCCGCCTCGGCGAGGATGTTGCCGCCGTTGACCAGGCCGGCGCCGATTACATCCACGTTGATGTCATGGACGGGCATTTCGTCCCGAACATTACCATCGGCCCGCTGGTGGTCGCAGCCTTGCGCGCGGTGACGGACAAGCCTCTCGATGTCCACCTGATGATCGAGAACCCTGATCTGTATATTCCCGAATTCGCCAAGGCAGGCGCCGATATCATCACGGTCCACCAGGAGGCGGTGCCGCACCTGCACCGCACGGTGCAGCTGATCCACAGCCTTGGCAAAAAGGCAGGTGTCTCGCTCAACCCGGCCACGCCGGTCGATACCCTCGACGTGATCATCGATGACCTCGACCTGGTGCTGGTCATGTCGGTCAACCCCGGCTTCGGTGGTCAGGCCTTCATCCCCGCAGCCCTCGACAAGATCCACTCCCTGCGCACGGTGATCGACCGGCGCGGTCTCGACACTGAATTAGAAGTGGACGGCGGCGTCAAAGTCGACAATATTGCCCAGATCGCCGCCGCTGGCGCCGATGTGTTTGTGGCCGGCAGTGCCGTCTTCGGTGCAGGTGACTACCGGGCCACTATCGCCACCCTGCGCGAAGCGGCGGTCAGTGTGAGCACCTGATGCACCTTGATTACGACCATCTGTCAGCCTCCCTGCGGGAGTTTCCGCGCCAGACAATCCCCGTGACAGGGTTGCGCCCGGCGGCGGTTCTGCTGCCGCTGTTCCGCCAGGAGGGCCATGACCGACTGCTGTTTACCCTGCGCACCGACCATCTGGAGCACCATTCGGGCGAAATTTCTTTCCCGGGAGGCGCCAGCGATGCTGGCGATATTGACTTGGTCGCCACCGCCCTGCGCGAAACCGAAGAGGAAATCGGTCTCCCCGCAGACAACATTCAGGTCCTTGGCCGGCTCGACGATTTTTATTCCATTCACGGTTACCATGTTGTGCCTTTTGTCGGCGTGATCCCGCTGCCTGATCAGTTACAGCTTGAAACTGCCGAAATTGCCGCCGTCTTCGATGCGCCCCTGATCCACTTCCGTGACCCAGCCATCCACCGGGTCGAGGACTGGACCCATGAAGGCCGCGTCCACCCGGTCGACTTCTACCAGTACGGCGACCACGTCATCTGGGGCCTGACCGCAGCCATCCTTCGCCAGTTTCTCGAGATTGCCGGTATGTCATCTGGTGATTGCTCTCTGTCGGCAAATCTGTAGAATACAGCTGGTGACTGTTTTCTTCTTAAAGCAACCTGGCCGAAGACCATGACATCCTCCCGTCAACAACAGCTGCTCGAACGCCTCCGCCACGGTCCAGTGATCATCGGAGACGGCGCAATGGGCTCTCAGCTCTACCAGCGAGGCGCGCCACTCGATGCGGTGTTCGAATACCTGAACCTGCTGCAACCTGAGATGGTCAGCCAGGTTCACACCGACTACGCCGCCGCAGGAGCACAGCTACTGGAGACCAATACCTTCCGGGCCAACCCGCTGCGCCTCGACAGCTACGGCCTGGCGAGCCGGTGCCGCGACATCAACCTGGCCGGGGCACGCCTGGCCCGGCAGGCAGCCTCTCCCGACAGCTGGATTGCCGGTTCTGTCGGTCCGCTGTACCAAGCCCCAGACGCGGGGCCTCTCTCCATCACAGCAAAGCGGGATGCCTTTCACGAGCAGATGACCGCTCTGGCCGAGGGCGGCGTCGACTGCTTCCTGCTGGAGACCTTCGGCCAGACAGAAGAGCTCCTGCTCGCCCTTGAAGTGGCGAACCGGATCGGCCTACCCGCAATTGCCCAACTCGCTTTTGCCGAGGGAGGCTTCACCGGTGACGGCCTGGCCGCGCCGGAAGCAGCTCGCCGTCTCGCGGAGCATGCACCGGCAGCCATCGGTGCCAACTGCGGTGCCGGCCCGCGCGAACTGCTGCAGGTTCTTCAATCTTTAAGCGCCGTCACCGACAGCCCGCTCTCCGCATTTCCGAACTCCGGCTTCCCGCAATACATCGAAGGCCGCCACATTTACCTGGCGACTCCGGAATACTTTGCCGAACTGGGCCGGGAGATGGTTGCCACCGGCGTCAGCCTGATCGGCGGCTGCTGCGGCACAACGCCTCAGCATATCGCCGCCCTGGCGGCCGCCCTGGCTGACCACCACCCCGGCCAGCGTCCAGCGGCCCCGCCACCTCGGAGCGTTCGGCCCTTACCAGCTGAGCCGACGACCCGGCCCCATCATTTTCTGGACGACTGGGGCAAGCGGCCGCTGATTACGGTTGAGCTGCCGCCGCCGCGTGGCCTGGACATCTCCACGACCCTGGCTCGCGCCCGCACTCTCGCCGAGGCGGGGGTCGATGCTATCAACCTTGCCGAGAACCCGTTGGGCCGGATCCGCATGGGCAACCTGGCCCTGGCCAGCCGCATCCAGCAGGAGATCGGCGTCGAAGTGATCGCCCACATCACCGGACGGGACCGCAATCTGCTCGGCTTGCATTCGGAGCTGATGGGTGCTCACCTGCTCGGCCTGCGTACCTTGCTGGCTGTGACCGGCGACCCCGTGGCCGTCGCCGGGGAAACGGGCGCCACCAACGTCTTCGATGTCAATTCGGTAGGGCTGCTCAAGCTGCTGACAGCCCTGAACCAGGGAACCAACCTGTATGGCGCCAATCTGGGCGACCATTGTACGTTTCTGACCGGCGCCGCGTTTAACCCGAACGTCGCTGACCTGACCGGTCAGCTGGCGAAATTGACAAAAAAAATGGCTGCTGGAGCGCGCTTTATTCAGACCCAGCCGGTCTATGACGACATTGTGCTGGAACGCCTGGCCGATGCCGTACAAAGTCTGGACGTGCCGATTTTCATCGGCATCATGCCGCTGGTCAGTGAACGCAACGCCCTTTTCCTGCACAATGAAGTTCCCGGCATTCAGTTGCCGGAGACCGTTCGTGGGCGCATGCACGGCCTGTCCGGTGAAGACGGCACCCGCGCCGGCATGGCAATCGCCGGCGAGCTGGTTGAGAAATCACGCTCTCTCGGTTTTGGCGGTTTCTACCTGATACCGCCCTTCGGCAAAGTGAATCTCGCCGCGGAATTGATGACCCGGATTCGCACGACCTAACCGCCGGCACCCGGAGGACGGGCCGCCACAGCACAAGGAGCTGCACCATGAACACTGTAATTCGAAGCAGCCTGATCGGCCTGTTGCTCTGTTGCCTGTCGGCCTGCGGCCTCAACAGCCTGGTCCAATCGCCGGCGGACCAGCGCCAGGAAGCCCTCGACACCTTTTTGCAGGCCCTACGCCTGGGTGAATTTCAAGTCGCGGCCTCTTACCTGACAACCGAGCACAGCGCGCCATTTCTCGAGCAGATCACCCCCCTGAAAAAGGACCTGAACATCGTTGATACGCGGGTCGAACTGGTCACCGTTCTCGACGAAGGAAAGAAAGTCGACGTTGTCCTGGAACTCGATTATTTCCTGTTGCCATCAGCGACGGTCAAAACGCTCAACTACAATCACACCTGGGTCTATTTTGACGCTAACGAAAATCAGCTCGGGATTTACCTGATCGAAACCCCCTTTCCGGCATTTCCCTGATACCATCGGGACATAGCCCGACACATTGCACAAGCCCGATTTAAGCCTTTAAACAAAGTACTTTTCCCTTGATTTCCCAGCTCTCTCTGTGTTATCTAGCTGCATACTGTATACACTGTGGGCAAACATAAACTGCCAGGCATCAGCCGCAGAGTGAAGGTCGTCAGCAGACCCTTCTCCTGCGGTCTTGTGCGTGGGAAACCCAACATATTGGGAGGTTTAACTTGGCTGAAGTAATGTTTTCCAGCTGGGGCGGTGAGGTCATCGACAACCGCAAAAGCGGCGAGTTACAAGACCTGCCGGTCAAATTACCGAGCAGCTATCTGAACGAAGGACGCGTTGGCGCCTTCATGGGCTGGGACGGAATCATTCTGACCGACAAGAATGTTGATATCGTTGCCATGGCCGCCGAATACATCAAGCGCGTGCAGGAAAAATACTGCTGCGCCAAATGCACTCCGGGCAAACGCGGCACACGAGTCATGACCGACACCATGGCGCGGATCCTGGAAGGACACGGCGAAGAGGCTGATCTGGACACGCTTACTGGTCTGGGCGACTTGCTAGAAAACTGCAAGTGTACCCTCTGCATGACCGCTGCGCAGCCGATCGTCGACTCGGTCAAGCATTTCCGCGACGACTATCTGGCCTATATTCGCGGCGAACGCAAGCCGCAGCTGGCCAAAGCGTACCGCGACAAGCTGACCGCGCCCTGCATGGACCGCTGTCCGGCGCACATCGACATCCCGGCATATATCGAATCAATCAAGGATTACCGGTTCGACCAGTCGCTGGGCGAAATTCGTGATCGCATGCCGATCCCGGCAGTGTGCGGCCGTGTTTGCCCGCATCCTTGCGAGGAGGCTTGTCGCCGTGCCCTGATTGATGAACCGGTCAGCATCATGGTGCTCAAGCGGGTTGCCTCGGATCATGAGCGGCTGCACCATCACCAACCGCCGATGCAACCGAAGCCGCCGACAGGCAAGAAAGTCATCTGCGTTGGTGCCGGTCCGGCCGGCCTGACCGCCGCCTACTACCTGGCGCTGGAAGGCCACAAGGTCAAGATTATCGACATGCTCAACGAACCGGGCGGCACTGTGGCCGTCGGCATTCCTGATTACCGGATGCCGCGCCCGCTGTTGCAACGTGAGGCAGACATCATCTCCGACCTCGGCGTTGAGATCGAATACGGTGTCAAGCTCGGCCGCGATGTCTCTCTGCGCGAGCTCAAGGAGCAGTACGACGCAGTCTTCCTCGGCACCGGCGCCTTCAAGTCAAAGCCGATGGGCGTCGAGGGTGAAGACCAAGGCTACGACGGCTTCTCGGAAGGTGGTATTCACTATCTGCGTAAAGTGGCCCTCGGTGAACCGATCGAGACACCGCCGCGCGTTGTGGTGGTCGGCGGCGGCAACACCGCCATCGACTGTGTCCGCGTCGCCCTGCGGGAGGGTTGCGAGGAATCAATCCTGCTTTATCGGCGAACCCGTAAAGAAATGCCGGCGGAGCCGTATGAGGTCGATGATGCTGAGGAGGAAAACGTCAAGTTTATGTTCCTGGCGCTACCGACCAAACTGATCACCGAGAACAACAAGATCGTCGGCGTCGAAGTCCTGAAGATGCAACTCGGCGAGCCTGACGATTCTGGTCGTCGCCGTCCGGAGCCGATCCCCGGCAGCGAATACATCGTTGAATGTGACTTGGTCATTCCAGCCATCGGCCAGGACCCCGACCTCTCTTATCTGGAGGAAGGTGACTACGGCATCAAGCAGACCCGCTGGAACAGCATTGTCACCAACGACGGAACCATGATGACCGACAACGAAGGTGTGTTCGCCGGTGGCGACTGCGAATATGGCGCCATGACCGTCGTGCTGGCGGTCGGCCACGGCAAGCGTGCGGGCAAGGTCATGCACCGCTACCTGACGGAAGGCAAGTCATACCTCGACGAAGAAGACGCCATGGAAGACATCGTCAACACCTTCGGCGCCTTCGACAAGAATGAGAACCTCGGCATCATCGGCGGCCTGCATCGCGAGCACCAGCCGAAAATTGATGGAGCAGAGCGCGCTCAGAACTATGACGAGATTGAATTGGCCATGCCGGAAAGCCAGGCGGTCCGCGAAGCGGAACGTTGCCTGCGCTGCTACCGGGTTGCCATGGTTGCCGTCAACGACTGATAACCGTTTACGATAAAGCTGACAAAGGGCAGATTTCGATGATCAACCTGAAAATCGATGGCAAAGAGGTCCAGATTGCACCGGGCGCCACCATTCTTGATGCTGCAGAAACCGTCGGCATCAAGATCCCGACCCTGTGTTATCTTAAAAAGGTGTCTCCGACCGGTGCCTGCCGCGTGTGTGCGGTTGAGATCGCCGGTGCTGACAAAACCATGACCGCCTGTAACACTCTGGCGATTGAAGGCATGGACGTCACCACTCAGTCCGAAAAGCTGACGAAGATTCGTCGTCAGATCGTCGAGCTGCTGCTGGTCAACCACCCCCTTGATTGTCCGGTCTGCGATGCCGGCGGTGAGTGCGACCTGCAGGACATCTGCTACTCGCAGGATGTCACCCGGCAGCCGTTCGAAGCGGATGACGTCAATGCCGCCACCATCGACAAGTGGCCCCTGATCCAGCAAGTTCCGAACCGCTGTGTGATGTGCGAAAAGTGCGTCAAGGTCTGCCATGAGCTGATCGGTTCCAGCGCCCTGTTCGTCAATGAGAAGGGCGACCGCGCCTTTATCGACAAGGACCTGGACAAATGTGAGTTTTGTGGGAACTGCGTGCAGGTCTGCCCGACCGGCACCATGATCTCCAAGCCGTTCAAATTCAAAGCCCGCCCCTGGGAGCTGCGCAAGACCCCGTCGGTCTGCACCCTCTGCCCGGCCCAATGCCAGGTTGACATGCAGAGCAAGCAGGGCAAGATTATGCGCGTCACCTCCGAGGACGGCACCACGATCAATGATGGCAACCTCTGCATCGGCGGCTTCTTCGCACACGACTACCTCGCCAGCGACCAGCGCCTGACCACCCCTCTGGTGAACAAGGCCCCGGCCAGCTGGGAAGACGCTCTGGCCCTGACCGCCGATGAGTTGGCGAAAGCAGAGGGCCAGGCAGTAGCCGGCCTGACCTCGCCGCGCCTGACCAACGAAGAGAACTACCTCTTCCAGAAACTGTTCCGGGTCGGTCTGGGCAGCAACAATATCGATTCCGAAGCCCGCTTCGGTGCCCTGCGTGCCGCCAAGGTTCTGCAGGAGCAGCTCAAGCTGGCTGGCGCCAGCAACCATCTCGACCGGATCGGATCGGCAGATGCCCTTCTGGTATTTGGCACCGATCCGAGCAGCGAAGTGCCCGCCGTCGACTGGCAAATCCAGCTTGCTCATCGTAAAAACGACGCGAAGCTGGTGTTCGCCAACCTGCGCAAGGTGAAGCTGGCTAACCAGTCAGAGACCTTCCTGCAGTACAAGGTCGGCAGTGAGGCCTACCTGGCCGGCGCCCTGGCGAAACTGATCGTCGATAAGGGCCAGGCCAACAACGATTACCTGCAGCAGTTTGTCGGCAACCTCGATGAGCTGAACAGCACCTTGGCTGGCATCGATCTGGACGCGGCCATTGCCGCGACCGGCGTCTCCAAAGAGCTGCTTGAAGAAGCTGCGGATTACCTCGGCAGCGCCGCATCGGTGGCCATCGTCTTCGGGCGTGATCTGACCGCCAGCACTCAGGCAGAAGCCGGTGTTGCCGCCTTGGCCAACCTGGCTCTGGTTTGCGGCGCCATGGGCGGCGACAAGGGCGGCCTCTTCCCGATCGATGAAAAGGGCAACATGCAAGGCCTGCTCGACGCCGGCACCTGCCCGGAATTCCTGCCTGGCCTGCAGCCTTATGCCGCAGCGACCGAGAAATTTGCCACAGCATGGCATGCCGAACTGCCGCAAGGTGGTCTCGACGCTGCCGGGATCCTGGCTGGCATCGAAAGCGGCTCCATCAAGGCCCTCTATCTGGCCGGCACCAACCCGCTGGTCGATTTCCCCGAGAGTGCCCGCTGGCGTAAAGCCCTCACGAAGGTTAACTTCCTGGTCGTTCAGGACATTATGTCCAACGACCTGACCGCGCTGGCGAACGTCGTGCTCCCCGGTGCCGCCACCACAGAGAAACGCGGCAGCGTCACCTCGCTCGACAATCGCGTCAACAACCTGCGCATCGCTGTCGATCCCGCCGGCGAAGCTCGCCCTGACTTGGCGATCATTGCAGACCTGTTCGCCCAGATCACCGGCAAGCCGGCCCCGAGCGATACCGTCGTGCGTCAGGAAATGTTCGAGTTGGGTGGCGTCTACTCCGATGTCTGCCAGATGCTCGAGCAGCGCCCCTTCTGCTGGAAGGACGCCTATGCTCCGGCCAACCAGAGCCTGACCGCTGCACAGCCTGAGCTGAAAACCGCTCCGGCCGCCGACCTGCAGCTGCTGATCGGCAAAAGCCGCTTCCAGTTCGGCTCCTCGACCACCCTTTCCAAGGCAACTGCAGAACTGGAAGCTGAAGGTGTGATTGAGATCAGCGCTGACGACGCTGCCAAGTTGGGCTTGGCTGACGGTGGCCGCGTCACTCTGACCGGCCCGGCCGGTTCGGCCACCGGCCCGATCAAGGTGTCAGAACAACAACCAGCCGGCCTGCTGTTCGCTCCGTATAACTACGCAAAACTCAATATTCAGCAGGTTGCAGCGACCGGCAGCAACAGTGTCACGGTCAAAGCCGCAAAAGCATAATCTGACACAACATCCAGAAACACAACCGCCCCGCTTTATGCGGGGCGTTTTTTATTGGGCAAAAGTCCTTAAGGAACATCTGAGACACTTTTCATGGACATGCGTATAGTGTCTCAAATCAGAACTATACAACCCCTTTCTTTCCATATGAAGACTCTCAGTATTTAGGTCGGAGAAGCACCCAAGCAGAAGCGCTAAGTCCATATATCTCTGTTTTTTTAGATGCTTATGTCGCCTTACCTGCTGAACGTTGTTTGACATGGTTCTGGGCATGATGTAGAAGAGATGAAAGGTTGAAGTTGGGTCGAAGGCAGACCACTGTCTTTATAAGTCGATACGACAAAAGGGAGGATTGTTTTCTATGGCAAAGACTGCTGGTTTTGACAATGAAAAGTATCTCCAAGAGCAACACGAAAAGATCCTGGAGCGCGTTCAGAAGTTTGATAACAAGCTTTACCTGGAGTTCGGCGGGAAGATCATGTTTGATTACCACGCTGCCAGGGTTCTGCCCGGGTTCTCCCCCAATGTCAAGATGAGGTTACTGCAAAAACTCAAGGGGAACGCAGATATCATCTTGTGTATCTATGCAGGCGATATCGAACGTCGAAAAATGAGGGCGGACTTCGGAATCACCTACGATGTTGATGTCATGAGACAGATTGATGACCTGCGTAGTTGGGGGATCGACGTCACTGCCGTGGTTATCACCCGCTTTGAAGACCAGCCAGCGGTCAATATTTTCAAGAACAAACTGGAACGACGCAATATCAAGGTCTACACTCACCGTTACACCAAGGGGTACCCTACGGATGTCGATATGATCGTCAGCGATGCAGGGTACGGTGCCAACGACTACATCGAAACAACGCATCCCCTGGTTATTGTCACCGGTCCCGGTCCGGGCAGTGGCAAGCTCGCGACCTGCCTGTCCCAGATGTATCATGAACACAAACAGGGCGTAAACTCAGGTTACGCAAAGTTCGAAACCTTTCCCATCTGGAGCATCCCACTGAAGCATCCGGTGAATGTGGCCTATGAAGCAGCAACGGCTGACATAGGTGATTTTAACCTGATCGACCCGTATCACCTCGAGAAATACAATCAACCTGCCATCAATTATAATCGTGATGTTGAGGTCTTCCCGGTCCTCAAACGCATCCTGGAGAAGATTATGGGCCACGCGGTCTATAACTCTCCAACTGACATGGGTGTCAACATGGCCGGCTTCGGGATTGTCGATGACGAGCTGGTCAGCGAGGCTGCCAAACAGGAGATTATCCGCAGGTTCTTCCGCTATCGTTGCGAGTATGCTCTGGGCTATGTCGATAAGGCAACGGTCCAGAGGGCGGAGTTGATCATGAAGGAACTAGACTTGAAACCGGAAGACCGCAAAATTGTTGAGCCGGCCAGAGGATGTATTGAGAATGGCGCAATGGCCGGTAAGGGGAATGAGGGAATCTACTGCGGGGCGGCTATTGAGCTCCACGATGGAACGATTGTCACTGGCAAAAATTCACCCTTATTGCATGCCGCTTCGAGCCTGGTTCTTAACGCCATCAAAACCCTTGCCGGAATTCCGGACGGCATTCACTTGCTGGCCCCGGGGATCATTGAATCGATAGGGAGTTTGAAAAAAGATATCCTCAATAGCACGACGATCAGTCTTGACCTTGAAGAGACCTTAATCGCACTGAGCGTAAGTACCACAACCAACCCGACCAGTCAGATGGCCATGACCAAGTTGAAGCAACTGAAAAACTGTGAAGTGCACCTGACCCATATCCCGACCCCAGGAGATGAGACGGGTTTGCGGAGGCTTGGCGTCAACCTGACCAGCGATCCGAACTTCCCGTCGCGGGCACTGTACGTAACCTAGTTATGAGCCCCCGGTGGATCTTCTATTCCTTTAGGTCTTTGTGGAGCGAGCATGCGAGCAGACACTACTGCTTCGAGAGCAGGGGCCGCTGGTTCGAATCCAGTAATCCGGTTTACTCTTTATCCTCGCACATTGTTTGGAGGGTATGCGTTTGATCTGTTTGAGAAATTCTTACTGCCCCCACAATGTAAGAAAACTCCCGATTCAAAGATTGAGGACTTTCGTGTTTTATAACTGGGGCAAAACGAGAGTGGCCCATCCAAAAAGGACGGGCCATTTTTCATTTTATTGGTCGTGTAATTAGCTACAAGGGAAAACCAGAGGTGGTCAGGGCCAACTGTCAGAGGTTTCTCCTCCTCCGCTGTTTTGGAGCTTTCTTTGTTTCTGCTGGCGGCTCTAGTCTTTACGGTAGGCATGGAAACACAAGTCAACTTTTGCCTCATAGTATTCCGTATCCAAAGTCAACCGGTTATGGTAAACACAGTTCTCTCTTCGTTCGTCCATACACACACGAAGCAGACTAGAAAGTGAATTTTTAGGTACTCCATCTATAAGCTTCTCTTCGCCTGGAATGTATTGACTCTTCTTAAAAGTTTCACAGTCATTGTCTGGCATATAAGCCTCCCGATAGAAGAAAAATTTTCAGCACCCTATCACAGCCCACCTCTGTATGCGAACTATCTAAAAAGCAGAAGATATGCTCAGCCAATACTGTTGGGAAAATCTCTCACAAACCCTGACATAAAAAAGGTGCAGACTGCTTTTATGAAAAAACAGTCTGCACCTTTTTAATACTAAAAGCGTCTACGCTGAAGCTGTCGTGTTGCTAAGAATTAGAACAAACCTGCCGCTTCGACCTCTTCATCCATCTCTTCTTCAATCGCTTCGATGGCAAATGCTGCACCGAGCGGAGCAATCGTGCGGCCGTAAACCTCATTGAGCACCTGGGCCAGACCGGTGTAGATCGCGGAGAAACCGCAGAAGATTCCTTCATAACCAGCGATGGTTTTGATCGTGTGGTTGCCGGTGATATCACCGATCGCGAGAAGGAAAAACAGGACCGTCAGCGAACCGAACACAACCTGCAGCGCCCGGTTCAGCTTGAAGGTACCGATAAAGAGTACGAACGTAAAAAAGCCCCACATGGCCAGGTACGCAGTCATGGCCGTGGCGTTCGGTTTTGCAGCGTACCCCATTTGCGGCAGGATGATCAGCGCCACCAGAGTCAACCAGAAGAGCCCGTAGGAGGTAAACGCCGTCGTACCGAAGGTATTGTTCTTTTTCCACTCCATGATGCCAACGATGATCTGGGCGAGGCCGCCATAAAAGATGCCCATGGCGAGGATCATCGCATCGAGCGGAAACAGCCCTGCGTTGTGCAGGTTGAGCAGGACGGTGGTCATGCCGAAGCCGAGCAGCCCGAGGGGCGCCGGATTGGCGGTCGTGTCATTGATGGTAAGTGATTTTGCCATTGTCTTGATCTCTCCTGATTTTCACGTGAGTTGAATGGATGTTCCTGCCGTTTCTCTGGCCGCTTCTCGATGTGAAGGCAGAACGCTTCGAACCTCTATTTAAACTTTTTCAGTTGCTTCTCTGCTAAGGATGGACTGCGAATCTCTCTGTTTGTTTTGCGCCATGGCATTCTGATGCTGCGCTTCGATACTTTCACGGGCAGTCCGGATATGCCGTCGCATCAGTAAATCGGCCAGTTCGGCATCCCGTTCTTCGATCGCATCGACAATGCGCCGGTGTTCCTTGAGTGCCTGATATGGGCGCTGACTCGAGGCGCTGAACTGATAGCGGTACATGCGAATCTGCTGGTAAAGCCCACCTTCCAGGACTGTCAGAACTTTGGGATTCCGGTTGCCCTGCAGAATCTGGTAGTGAAAGTCAAACTCCCTGTTTGGCTGGTTACAGAAGAGACCCTGGCCCGCTTCAAGACTTTTCTCCTGCTCGTCGAGCAGGGCACGCAGCGTCTGGATCTCGGTGTCGGTCATATGCTGTGCAGCCAGGCTGCACGAGAGTCCCCCCAGCACTTCCCTGATCTGGTAGATGTTCACGAGCTCTTCGAGGGAGAGGGTGGTGACCCGTGCCCCCAGATTCGGAGAACGCAGCAGCAGATGGCGCTCTTCAAGGCGGCTCAAGGCTTCGCGCAAGGTGCCGCGGCTGATGCCGTAGGCTTTCGCCAGCTCCGGTTCGGAGATTTTGCTCCCCTGGGGGAGATCGCCCTTGATGATGGCCGCTTCGAGTTGCTCAAAGACCTGATCGGTCAGGGGCAGGGAGGATTGACTCATTGCTGTGCTGTCTCGTGGTTGATGGTGACTGTCGACAAATTCCGCCTTATTCACCGTACTTCAGGAATATATATGGTTGAAATTACCATGACAAGCAAAAAGTGTCGACATTATTAGAAATTTCTTTTCTAAGGCAAAAAATCCTTATTGAACCTGAAATTTCCCTGATCGGTCACTTTTACGGACGTAGAACCAGTGCGTCCATTTCATAAACAGAAAGGCTTTTCCTTGGCGCTGGCGGCTGAACGGGCTAAACTCTGCGGCAATGAATTCTCACGCTGCACACTCCCCTGAACTTAACCCGCGCCTGCACTACGGCTGGGTGATCGTCATGGCCGGCACCCTGACGATCTTCGCCTGCCTCGGCCTGGCCCGCTTCGCCTTCGGCATGCTGCTGCCGAGCATGCGCACGGCACTGGCCATGAGCTACGACGACATGGGGCTGCTCGGCACTGGCAACTTCGCCGGCTACCTGGTGGCGGTCGCGATTGCGCCGCTGCTGCTGCGCGTTTGTACGCCCCGCGTCCTGATCAGCATCGGCCTCTTCCTGATCGCCACCTGCATGTTCGCCATCAGCGCCTGCAGCAGCTATCTGCCGGTCTTGCTGCTTTACGGAGCAGTCGGCGTCGGCAGCGGGCTCGCGAACATCCCGATTATGGTGCTGGTCTCCTACTGGTTCCGCCAGGAAAAGCGGGGGCGGGCTGCCGGCTTTATTGTGATCGGCAGCGGCTTTGCCATCATCTTTTCCGGCTTTATTGTGCCGCGCCTGAATGTGGCCTTTGGTGAGACCGGCTGGCGGGTAAGCTGGCTACTACTGGGGGGGGTTGTTCTGCTCGTGGCGCTGGTAGTGTCCAGCCTGATCCGTAACGATCCGGAAGAGAAGGGGCTCGAACCGGTCGGCAAAAAAACAAATCTTGACTACGACCCCTCGGAAACCAAAGGCCGGTTCACCACTCTGCGGATTCTCGCCCATCTCGGCGCGCTCTATTTCATCTTCGGTGCGACCTACGTTATCTACGGCACCTTTATCGTCACCACCATGGTGGAGGATTATGGCTTTGCCGAAGCCAGCGCCGGCCAGTTCTGGTCCTGGGTCGGTTTCTTCAGCCTCTTCTCCGGCACCCTGTTCGGCACGCTCTCCGACCGGATCGGCCGCAAGGGGGGGCTGATGACCGTCTTCGGCGTGCAGACTCTGGCCTACCTGCTGGCCGGCAGCCGCCTGGGCGAGATCGCCATGTTCGGCTC
>JAQYVZ010000042.1 GCA_030145205.1 Desulfuromonadales bacterium
GTTGCCAGCACCTGGGCGGCTTGCCCCGGCACCTGAGGCGACACCCATACCGTTGCCAGCACCTGGGCGGCTTGCCCCGGCACCTGAGGCGACACCTATACCGTTGCCAGCCCCTGATCTTGACCGATCATAGAAACTCTGTCCTGTTGTCCCTCAGATCATTCAGTCTTCAGAGTAACACCTCGTTGCCAATGCGAAGCAACGTATCGGATATTGCAGACATCGTCCATGAAGGTTGAAAATAGACCCAAAATTTGTCTTGTGGACGAACTTTCTTTCGTCCTAATTTGGGGCAGGGTTTAAATACTCGAAAAAGGATTCGTGATGCAAAACATGCGTAGAAAAGACCGGGCCATCTCAGCGGTAGAGGCGGAAGCACTATTGGCTGGAGGTGAGTACGGCGTGCTGTCGACCGTTGATCGGAAAGGACAACCCTACGGTGTAGCGTTGAGTTACGTGTACCGGAACAACGCCATCTATTTCCATAGCGCCCTGAGTGGCCATAAGCTTGACAACATCCAGCAAAACGACAAGGTGTCGTTCTGCGTCGTCGGCAAGACGCATGTCTTGCAGGAGAAATTTTCAACGGAGTTTGAAAGCGTTGTTGCCTTTGGGAGGGCCTCGGAAATTGTCGGAGCGGAAAAGATGGACGCCTTGATCTGGTTGGTGGGGAAGTATTGCCCTGACTACTTGGATGAGGGTCGGGTCTATGCCGAAAAGGATGAAGCGACGACCAGTGTGATCAAAATTCAGATTGATCGATTGACCGGCAAGGCAAGGAAGTGATGATTGCTGATAAATGATATGTGAAACAAACGGCCCGAAAGTTCGGGCCGTTTGTTTGTTGTGTGTTGGTCGCCGTTTTACTTGCCCTCCACCTGGTACATATGCACATCCTGTTGCGGGAAGGGGATGCTGATACCCGCTTCGTCGAAACGGTTCTTGATCGTTTCGAGCAGATCAAAGTAGAGCCCCCAGTAGTCGGAGTTTTCGACCCAGGGACGAACCGCAAAGTTGACGCTGCTGTCGGCCAGTTCGAGGACGCCGATAGTCGGCTCCGGTTCGGGCAGGACGCGCTCATCCGCTCCAAGAATTTCGGTCAGGAGTTGCTTGGTCTGACTGAGGTCGGCATCATAGCCGACGCCGATCACCAGGTCGAGGCGACGGTTGCCCTTCATGGAGTAATTGACGATGTTGTCACCGATCAATTTGCCGTTCGGCACGAAGATTGTCTTGTTGTCGCCGGTCTTCAGTTGGGTTGAGAAGATGCCGAGATTTTCGACGACGCCGGTCGTGCCGGCGGCTTCGATAAAGTCGCCTGCGCGGAACTGACGAAAGATGAGAATCATCACGCCGGCAGCGAAATTCCCCAGCGTGTCCTTCAGGGCCAGGCCAATAGCCAGGCCGGCGGCACCGACAATCGCCACCAGGGATGTGGTCTGCACACCGAGCTGGTTTAATGCCGCAATGATGGCAAAGGTGATGACTGCCGCATTAATCAGGTTCGCTGAAAAGCTTGCCAGTGCAGGGTCAAGCTCCCTTTTTTCCATCAGGCTGCGGGTGATTCCTGCCAGGGTTTTTGCTGCAAGGTAACCCACGAACAGAATAATGATGGCATACATGATGCTCATAACCCAGGTTGCTGCAAGCTCTCCCATGAAATCCTCCTTTTGAAGTAGAGTTTATTCCTCAGAAAATAATCAGAGATCCAGTCTCTTGATCTTTTCGACTAAAGTGGTTCGGTTGATGCCGAGCAGGATGGCCGCTTGCGATTTGACTCCCCGAGTCTTTTGCAGGGCCCGTTGAATGAACGTTTTCTCGATCTGAGCAATGGCCTCCGGCATATCGATCCCCTCTTCGGGGATTGCCGGCAGGGCCAGGACGTTGTCGGTACGGCTGGCACCGGAAACCTTGGGCGGTAGATCCTGACGATCGATTGATGCCTCCTCAGACAGGGCGACCGCGCGTTCGATCGCATTTTCCATCTCCCTGACATTGCCCGGCCATTCGTAGGCTTCAAGTGCGTCCAACGCCGCCGGTGTGAAGCTCATCAGTTCTCGATGCATGTCCTTACAGGTCTTCTGTAAAAAATGTCGGGCGAGCAGCGGGATATCCTCACGGCGCTCGCGCAGGGGGGGGAGAGGAACCGGGATAACGTTCAGGCGGTAGTAGAGGTCTTCCCGGAACAGTCCCTGCTCAACCAGGTTTTCCAGATTGGCGTTGGTTGCGGAAATTAATCGGACATCAAAGCGGATTCTCTGGGAGCCGCCGACCCGCTCGACTTCATGCTCCTGCAAAACCCGCAACAGCTTCATTTGCAGATGAACCGGCATGGTGCCGATCTCATCCAGGAAAATAGTGCCTTGATCGGCCAGCTCAAACTTGCCTGGTTTGTCAACAACTGCGCCGGTGAAGGCGCCGCGGACATGGCCGAACAGTTCGCTCTCCAGCAGCTCCGCCGGAATGGCGCCGCAGTTGATGGTGATAAACGGCTTGGCTTTGCGGTGGCTGTTGTAGTGGATGGCGCGAGCGACCAGTTCCTTGCCGGTTCCCGATTCGCCCAGAATCAGGACAGTCGAGTCGGTATTCATGATCTTCTCCATACGCGTGAAGACCATCTGGATGGCAGGACTGTTGCCGATGATGTTGTCAAATTTGTATTTGCCGCGCAACTGTTGGCGCAGATAGATATTCTCGGCGATCAGGCGACTTTTTTCGACCGCCTTTTCGATCAGAACCCGCAGTTCGGTGAAATTGACCGGTTTGGTGATGTAGTCGAAGGCGCCTTCCTTCATGGCCTCGACTGCAGTCTCCGCTGAAGCGTTACCGGTAATCAGAATGACGTTGCAGGGGAGCGACTTTTCCTTGACATGCTTGAGGATGTCGATGCCGCTCACGCCCGGCAGGAAAAGGTCCGTGATGATGACGTCATAGTTGGTTCTCGACAGGGCTTTCAGGGCGGCTTCCCCTGATTCCAAGGCCGTAACCTCATATTCCTCCCTGCGTAACAGGAGGCTGAGACCCTCACAGCTGCCTGGGTCGTCGTCGATGAGCAGGATTTTTGCAGCGGCGTCCATGATTGGAATCGTTCCCCCTGGAGCGTCACCAAATTGACACTTTGTCTTTTATAGCATGGGATTTCAAGACAGTGCAAGTTGTTGCGATAAGATAAAAGCTTGCGGCTGTGTGGATTGACTCCGCAGAGGCGGCTGATAGAATCATGTTATGAGCTGCTTTCGAGGTACCTTGGTCGGGCTGTTGCTGCTGCTCAACTGTCTGGGCCTGTCGATCTCTCTGTCTGCCTCAACTGGTGGGGGCGATTATCTGCATGCGGTGCGTATCGACGGATCGATCAATCCGGTTGTGTCCGCCTTCATCGTCGAAGAAGTTCGCAAGGCGCATGCTGAGGGCGCCCGCGCTTTTCTGATCGAGATGGATACCCCGGGCGGGCTTGATACAGCGATGCGCGAGATTATCCAGGCCCTTCTGACCTCCGACCTGCCCGTAGTTGTGTATGTCTCTCCGCCTGGTGCCCGAGCAGCCTCTGCTGGCGCCTTGATCACGCTTGCTGCTGATTTTGCCGTGATGGCGCCCGGAACGAATATCGGCGCGGCGACGCCCGTTGCCATTGGGCCGGGTCAGCAGCAGCAAGAAGGGGGCGTCATGCAGACCAAGGTCCTCAATGATGCCGCTGCTTACGCTCGGTCAATCGCCCAGCAACGCGGTCGCAACACTTCTTGGGCCGAGCAAATCGTGCGAGAAGGCGTTTCAACTGCGGCACAAGAGGCGGTCGACCTGAAGGTTGTCGATCTGGTTGCAGCGGATCTTGTCGCCCTGCGAGAAGGTTTGGAGGGGTGGACCTACCTGCGCCAGGGGGAGGCCCGCCAGCTTCGTCTGCTAGGAGCAGAGCTTCGTTATGCTGACATGACGCTCCGTCAACGGATCCTCAACGTGGTCAGCAATCCAACCATGGCCTATCTGCTGATGATGTTGGGGATTCTGGGAATCTTTTTTGAAATCTCTCAGCCGGGAGTCATTTTCCCCGGTGTGATCGGGGCCCTCGCCCTGCTGCTGGCCCTGTTCGCCTTGCAGGCTTTGCCGATCAGCTACGCCGGGGTCTTACTGATTCTGCTTGGGTTGATCCTGTTCCTGCTTGAGATCAAGGTGACGTCATTTGGGATGCTGACTGTAGCCGGGGCGGTTGCTCTCGGCTTCGGTTCGCTGATGCTGATCGATTCACCGGAGCCTGCTCTGCAGATCTCGAAGGGGGTGATCCTGACAACCGTACTGACTTTCACGGTTCTGTTTGGCGGTTGTCTCTGTTTTGTTGTGCGTGCCCAGAGGCGGCGTTTTCAATCTGGCATGGAAGGGCTGATCGGCGAGCAGGGACTGACTGTGACCCCAGTGCATGAGGGTGGGACGGTTTTCGTGCATGGGGAATACTGGGAGGCTTTTTCGGCAGAAACGATCCCTTCTGATGAAACGGTTGAAGTGGTTCGACTGGCGTCGAAGCTGCGCCTCGAGGTGAAAAGAAAACTTCTGAGCGATGAATAACCAGCTCCAAGCGATGCGCCAAGCTAATGCCTGTTTGGGACTCATCGCTCATCCCTCAGAACCCAAAGCTTTTTATAACGGAGGTTGCGATGTACATCGGTTACGTCATCATCCTGGTCGCGCTTGTGGCACTTATCGGCAGCGCCGTTCGGATCCTGTTTGAATATGAACGGGGCGTGGTGTTTCGCCTTGGGCGCTACTCCGGGATCAAGGGCCCGGGGTTACGATTTATCATTCCGGTGATTGATAAGTTGGTCAAGGTTAGTCTGCGTACAGTGGCGATGGATGTCCCACCGCAGGATGTAATTACCAAGGACAATGTATCGGTTAAGGTCAACGCCGTGACCTATTTTCGCGTCATCCAGCCGGAAAAGGCGTTAATCGAGGTTGAAGATTACCTCTATGCGACCAGCCAGTTAGCTCAAACCACCTTGCGCAGTGTGCTCGGCCAGGCTGAGTTGGATGAACTGCTAGCCCATCGTGAAAAGATCAATCAGAAGTTGCAGGTGATCCTGGACCGTCAGACCGACCCATGGGGCGTCAAGGTTTCCAACGTGGAGATCAAGCATGTCGACTTGCCTTCGGAGATGCAGCGGGCGATGGCGCGTCAGGCAGAAGCGGAACGTGAACGCCGCTCCAAAGTGATTCATGCCCAGGGGGAATATGAGGCCTCCACGCGCCTGTCTGAGGCGGCCCGGATCATTTCAAGCGAGAACGGAGCCTTGCAGCTGCGTTTTCTGCAAACCTTGACGGAGATTGCCACGGAGAAAAACTCGACGATTCTTTTCCCCGTTCCGATCGATCTTCTTAAGCCGTTTATGCATAAGCAGGATGAAGAATGTGGGACTCGGGACAAGGAATAACTTGCGAGCTTCAATTCAATGGTCGCTCAAGTCAATCCGTCCCCGTTTGATGCTGTGATAGGTCTTTTGCCATGAAGGTTGAACTGTTTGTTGCGATTGCAGGTAAAAATTATCAGTTAAATCAAAAGGTTGTAAAATAGAACAGTTTTTTGCTTGACACTCTGGTAGACGTTTTGTTTATATTGCCATTCTTCAGAAGTCTGTAAGTATTTAATTTTGTTGTAATTATTTACTTACACTAAATATTCAATCATGGTTGTACCGTCTTTTTATTTAAAATAAATACGTTTTTCAGGAGAGATTATGCCTATCAAAAAGTTTCGCAAAATTATGGCCGCAAACCGCGGTGAAATCGCCATTCGTATTTTTCGGGCGTGTACAGAACTCGGGATCAGCACTGTCGCCATCTACTCCGAGGAAGACAAACTGTCGCTGCATCGCTACAAGGCGGACGAGGCTTACCTGATCGGTAAAGGGAAGGGCCCAATTGACGCCTACCTGAGCATTGATGAAATCATCGACCTGGCTCGTAAAAAAGATGTCGATGCTATTCATCCCGGCTATGGTTTCCTCTCTGAAAATGCCGAGTTTGCTGAGGCCTGTGATCGCGCCGGAATCACTTTTATCGGCCCGACGCCCGCAATTCAACGTCAGGTCGGTGACAAGGTCTCTGGCCGTAAGGTTGCGATTGAAGCGGGTGTTCCTGTCGTTCCTGGCACAGAAAACCCGGTTCGAACTGAAGAAGAGGCCCTCATCTTTGCCAAGGAGTGTGGCTACCCGATCATCGTCAAGGCCAGCGCAGGCGGCGGCGGTCGAGGTATGCGGGTTGCTACCAACCAGAAGGAACTGCTTGAGGGGTTGAAATCGGCTGCCTCTGAGGCGAAAGCGGCTTTCGGTGATGCTACAATTTTCCTCGAGAAGTACATCGAGAGCCCGAAGCATGTCGAAGTACAGATTCTGGGCGATACATTCGGCAATATCGTGCATTTTTATGAGCGCGACTGTTCAATCCAGCGTCGCCACCAGAAGGTCATCGAAATTGCTCCTTCTCTCTATTTGAACAACAAGAAGCGTAAGGAAATCTGTGATTACGCTTTGGCTCTGGCCAACCATGTCGGTTATATCAATGCCGGTACGGTTGAATTTTTGATGGACAAGCAGGGGAAGTTTTACTTTATCGAAGTGAATCCGCGCATCCAGGTCGAGCACACCGTGACCGAGTTGGTAACCTTACGCAACCTGGTGCAGGCACAGATCAAGATTGCCCAGGGCCACAAGCTGAGCGATCCTGAAATCGGTATCAAGAGCCAGAAAGATATTGAACTGCGTGGTTATGCGATCCAGAGTCGGATCACCACTGAAGATCCGAAGAATAATTTTGCCCCTGATTTCGGTACGATCAAGGCGTATCGGACGGCGGCTGGTTTTGGGGTACGTCTCGATGTTGCTGCCGGTTATGCCGGGGCGGTGATCACCCCCCATTACGATTCTCTGCTGGTCAAGATTTCGTCCTGGGGACTGACCTTTCTGGATGCTTCGCGGACCATGCATCGTGCGTTGCAGGAGTTCCGGATCCGCGGCGTCAAGACCAATATCGGCTTTCTTGAGAAAGTGATTACTCACCCGACGTTCCTGGAGGGAACGTGCGACACCTCCTTCCTGGATGAGCATCCTGAGGTGTTCCAGTTGCCGGAAAAGAAGGACCGAGCCAACAAGATCCTCAGCCTTATCGGTCACACAACGGTCAACGGTTATCCCGGCATCGCACCTGAGAAGCGCCTGAATTTCCGCGATCTGCGTGAACCGACCATTCCTGAAGTGACCTATGGGAAGCAGCCTCCGCGCGGCACGCGTGACATTCTGCTGGACAAGGGCCCTGAGGGACTGGCCGACTGGGCTCGCAAGAATCGACAGCTGCTGGTTACTGACACAACCTGGCGTGATGCCCATCAGTCTCTGCTGGCGACCCGGGTCCGCACCCACGATCTCGAAGCAATTGCGGAGGCGACGGCCCATCTTGGCGGCGGACTCTTCTCTCTGGAGATGTGGGGCGGCGCAACCTATGATGTTTCGATGCGTTTCCTGACCGAGGACCCATGGGAACGGCTGGTTCGTCTGCGCAAAAAGGTGCCGAATCTTCTGTTCCAGATGCTGCTGCGTGGCTCCAATGCCGTAGGCTACACCAACTATCCGGACAACGTGGTCCAAGGGTTTACCGTTAAGGCTGCCGAGTGCGGAATTGACGTGTTCCGCATCTTCGATTCGTTGAACTGGACCAAGGGGATGATGGTCGCCATGGATGCCGTGCGCGAGCGCACGAGTGCCGTGTGTGAGGCCGCCATGTGTTACACCGGTGATATCCTTGACCCGAAGCGGGACAAGTATCCGCTGCAGTACTACGTTGATTTGGCTAAAGAGCTGGAGAAGATGGGCGCTCACATCCTGGCGATTAAAGATATGGCCGGACTGCTCAAGCCGTTTGCTGCGGAAAAGTTGGTTAAGGCACTCAAGAACGAGATCGGTATCCCGATCCACCTGCACACCCACGATACCTCAAGCAACGGAGGGTCGATGTTGCTGATGGCCGCGCAAGCCGGTGTCGATATTGTCGACGTGGCTGCGTCATCACTGTCCGGGTTGACCTCTCAGCCGAATATGAACGCCCTGTTGGCCGCTCTTGAAGGGACCATCTGGGATCCGCAGCTTGATCAGGATGGTCTTCAACTCCTGGCCAATTACTGGGAGACGGTACGTGGTTACTACGCGCCCTTCGAATCTGAGCTGCGCAGCGGGACCGCCCAGGTTTACTACCATGAAATTCCAGGCGGCCAGTATTCCAACTACAAGCCGCAGGTTGAAGGTCTCGGCCTTGGCCATCGCTGGGAAGAGTGCAAGGAGATGTACCGCAAGGTCAATGATATGTTCGGTGACGTTATCAAGGTAACGCCGTCATCGAAGATTGTCGGCGACATGGCGATGTTCATGGTGCAGAACAACCTCGAGCCGGAAGATGTCTTTGAACGCGGCGAGGAGCTGGCTTTCCCGCAGGGCGTCGTCGACTTCTTCAAGGGCATGATCGGCCAACCGGTCGGAGGTTTCCCGGAACGGTTGCAGGCGATCATCCTTAAGGGTGAACAGCCGCTGACGCATCGGCCGGGCGAGCTGCTTGAGCCGGTTGATTTCGAGGCCAAGAAAGAGGAACTCGAGGGCAAGCTGGGACACGATGTCGACGACCGGGATGTTTTGTCTGCGGTTCTTTATCCCGGTGTGTTCGAGGAGTACGATCGTTTCCGCCAGGAATACAGCGATACGTCCTTCCTGCCGACGCCGGTATTCTTCTACGGACTGGATGTGGGCGACGAAGTCAGTATCGACATCGAGGCTGGCAAGACTCTGATTATCAAGCTGAATGCCGTCGGTCGAGTTCACGAAGATGGTACGCGCAACATCTATTTCGAGTTGAACGGTGAACCACGCGTGGTGACGGTGCGTGACACCTCTGTGGAGTCAGAGGAAGAAAGCCACGAAAAGGCCGATCCGGACAACAGTAAGCATGTTGGTGCGCCCATGCCGGGCAAGATTTTCAAGATGATGGCCAGCGTCGGTGAAAAGGTCGCTGCTGGGGACACCCTGCTGACCACCGAGGCGATGAAGATGGAGACCAATGTCAAGGCCAAGGTCGATGGTGTCGTTGCTGAGATCCGCTTCGGAGAAGGGGATCAGATCAACCAGGGCGATCTGCTGATTGTCCTGGAATAAACGTTGACTGGTCCTGGTGAAGCACTGAATCCGGGCTGGTTGAGGTGAGTCGTTTCTGCTAGTATTAAAATTAGTCGAAGGAAGAAAAGCAGAGGCGAGGAGTTTTCATCATGGGTATCATGTGGCTGCTGGGCGGCAACGATTCACAAAAACGCCGTGTCATCGAAGGCTGCAGCGAGGAAGGTGGCCAACTGATCTCTGAGTGCTATTGCCAGCACGGCCATAGCCTGCTCAGTGACAAGGCCCAGTTTGATGGAAATCCCGGGTTGACACTGCGACTAAAGAATAGTCGGCAGGAGGGTTTTTTATCAATCAGTCCGATTATCGGGGATTGTCGCCGGGAGTTCATTGGTTTCGAGCGCATTCCCGGCGACGTGGTTGAGCTCTGCTGTCCGGTCTGTGCCGAGCCGCTTCCGATTTACAATGAATGCTCCTGTGGGGCTCACCTGGTCGCCTTGTTCACTTCTCCCAAGGCGCAGTTCTCACGGTGTGTCGGGCTTTGTCAGCGAATCGGCTGCCTGCACTCCGAATTGATCAGCGAGCGTGATCTTCGCTTGTTCAGCCGTCAGGATTATTTCTGAAAAAAATAATGACCAGTTTCAGCCGGCAAGGTGCCATGCGCACCTTGCCGGTTTTTTTATGTCAAATGTGTGTCTTCTGGCCTTATCCGGTTGTTATGGATGAGTTTCAGTTTACGGTCATCAAGACGAGGTTATTTTAAAGAGTAACTGTAATTCAAGATGTTAGGATTGGGCGGGCAAGAGGAATGGCTCAAGATACATATCTTGTAATATTTATTGGCTTGACGGTATGAGCCCTTTGTTTTATAACGAATTTTGTTCTTAAAATCGTTAGGTAACGAATTTCCCTGCAAAAAGGAGGAGTCATGCGTCAATCCGTCTTCAAGAAATTTGTCCTTGTAGCCCTGCTCAGCTTGCTGGTTCCCGTGACTGCGTCTGCCGCAGACACGTTCAAGATCGGCGTGGCCGGTCCCCACACCGGCGACCTGGCACCTTACGGTATCCCGACTCTGGAAGCAGCCAAGATGGTTGCTGATCAGGTTAATGCTGCCGGTGGTGTTCTTGGTAAGCAGGTTGAAGTGATGCCGATGGACGACCAGTGCAAGCCCGAGATCGCAACTAACGCAGCGACCAAACTGGTTTCTCAGGATGTCGACGTTGTTATCGGTCATGTTTGCTCCGGTGCGACCAAGGCGGCTCTTGGTATTTATAAGGAAGCCAATGTCATCGCGATTTCTCCTTCAGCCACCAACCCGCCTCTGACCCAGAGTGGTGACTATCCGAACTTCTATCGGACAATCGCTCCCGATGATGACCAGGGTAAATTGGCTGCTGAATTTGTGGCGGGCAAACTGGGGGCCAAGAAGGTCGCCATCCTGCATGACAAGGGTGATTACGGCAAAGGTTTTGCTGATTTCTCCAAAATGTTCATCGAGCAGGGCGGCCAGGTTGAAGTCGTAATGTTTGAAGGTGTGACTCCCGGGGCCATGGACTATTCTGCTGTCGTGCAGAAGATCCGTCGTGAGAAGGCGGATGCCGTGATTTTCGGTGGTTACCACCCTGAAGCTTCCAAACTGATATCCCAAATGAATAAGAAACGCATGAAGATTCCTTTCATCGGCCCTGACGGTGTTAAGGGTGACGGTTTCCTCGAGATCGCTGGCAAGGATGCCGAAGGCGTCTACGCGACTGGCCCGATGGACGTCTCCGCGTACGCCGAAAACCAGAAGGCCAAGGCAGATTACGTTGCCAAGTATGGCAAAGAGCCAGGCACCTTCTTTGATCAGGGCTATGCTGCCATGCAGGCAATTCTGGCTGCGATCGAAGCGACTGGTGGTACCGAGTATGCTGCTCTCGAAAAAGCTCTGAAGAGCAACTTCGTTGATACTTCGGTTGGTAAAATCAAGTTCGACGCCAAGGGCGATGCGGAAGGCGTCGGCTTCTCGGTGTTCCAGGTTCAAGGGGGCAAGTTCGTCGAACTGCAGTAAATCGAATTGACCCGTTCAAATTCGCGGGGAACAGGCTTGCCTGTTCCCCGCGTTTTTGTGGTAGACTCATTAGAATGTTGACTGGACACGCTTGCGGATAGAACCTATATGGATTACTTTCTCGAACTTTTTAGCAGTGGCATGGTGCGTGGCAGTATTTATGCCTTGATTGCTCTCGGTTATACGATGGTCTACGGGATCATCCAGTTGATCAACTTTGCCCACGGCGAAATTTACATGATCGGTGCTTTCGTCGCGCTGATTGTTTCGGGCGTGTTGACCATCTACGGTTTTTCCGGGGTGTCGATCCTGATCCTGGCGGCAGTGATCGCCATGATTTATGCGGCGGCCTATGGCTATACCCTGGAAAAAATCGCTTACCGGCCTCTGCGGAACGCACCACGTCTCTCGCCTCTGATCAGCGCTATCGGTATGTCGCTGTTCCTGCAGAACTATGTACTGCTTGCTCAAACCCCTGACTTTCTGCGATTTCCCGAATTGATCCCTGAATTCGAGTTTATGGAGCCGATCGCTCATGTGATGGGCTCAGCGGAACTGATCATTCTGGTTACCAGTGCGATCACGATGATTGGCCTGACCTTGTTGATCAAGTTTACCCGGGTCGGCAAGGCGATGCGTGCCACTCAACAAGATATGACTATGGCTCGTCTGGTGGGTGTAAATGTCGACCAGGTGATTTCCATGACCTTTATTATTGGTTCGGTCCTGGCTGCGATCGGTGGGGTGCTGGTTGCCTCCTATATTGGCCAGATCAACTTTTATATCGGCTTCATGGCGGGTGTTAAAGCTTTTACGGCCGCAGTGTTGGGTGGTATCGGCAATATCCCCGGTGCTGCTCTTGGTGGGATTGTTCTTGGCCTGGCGGAATCCTTTGCGGCCGGGTACGTGTCCAGTGCTTACGAGGATGTGTTCGCGTTCGGTGTCCTCGTGTTCATTCTGATTTTGAGACCGTCCGGTTTGCTCGGTAAAGCGGTCAAGCAGAAAGTCTGATGTTTTTGTCGGAGTCTGAATAGAAATTATGGTTGGTTATTTTAAGCAATCTTTCCTGGTCTCCCTCTGGTTTGTCTTTTTGACATTCCCTTTGATGGTGGTCAAGGTTAATACGCTGAAAAATGTTGTCGAGTGGCGCTGGATGAATATGGTCTATGTTGCCGTTGGCGCCTTTGTGCTCTCTTTTGTCTGGCGCTGGGCGCTGGAGCGTCGCCAGCGCAAGACCAAGGAAGCCGAATTCAGTGATGACGTTCTGGCTAAGCCCACTGTTGGGCAACGCCTTCTGGAAGACCCCAAGGTTTTCAAGCCGGTTCTGATCGTAATCGCGCTGGCGACTCTCGGTTTTCCCTGGCTGGTTGACATTTATCAGGTCAACATCATGGTGCTGGCCCTGATCTTCGTCGTGTTGGGTCTCGGCCTCAACATTTCGGTCGGTTTGGCCGGCCTGCTCGACCTCGGTTATGTGGCCTTCTTTGCCGTGGGTGCTTACACCTACGGCATCATGAACAGCTTCTGGGGCTTCGGTTTCTGGATCAGTCTACCGGTCGGTGGCCTGATGGGCTGCCTGTTTGGTGTGGTCCTCGGCTTTCCGATTTTGCGTCTGCGTGGTGACTACTTGGCGATTGTCACCCTCGGTTTCGGTTCGATTGCTAAGATCGTTATTGAAAACTGGGAAGAGTTGTTCAACGGCGCCAAGGGGATTGCCGGCATCCCGCGTCCCGGCCTGTTCGGTTTGGAAATGAACATTGAGGCTGCTACCACTTACACGTATTACTTGATGATTCTCATGGTGCTGTTTACCATCTTCGTTACCAATCGCCTCAAGGACTCCCGCATTGGCCGGGCCTGGATGGCTCTGCGCGAAGATGAGATCGCCTGTGTCGCCATGGGTGTTGACATGGCACGCACCAAACTGTCCGCTTATGCCTTGGGCGCTTTCTGGGCGGGACTGGTCGGCGTAATCTTTGCTGCCCGCAATACCTACATCAACCCGAACAGTTTTACGTTCATGGAATCGGCGTTGGTTCTGTCGATAGTCGTTCTCGGCGGGATGGGGTCGATCGTTGGTGTGATCATCGCTGCCTTGGTGTTGATCCTGATGCCTGAGTATTTGCGCGCCTTTTCGGAATATCGGATGCTGATGTTCGGTGCCGTGATGGTGCTGATGATGATTTTCCGCCCGGAAGGGCTGATCTCCAACGTGCGCAAGAAGTATGGCGGACGGAAGTCTCCGACGGAGGCGGCCCATGGTTGATACGATGAATAAACTGCTCGAAGTCAAGGGCTTGACGATGGACTTCGGCGGCCTGCGAGCTGTTGACAATGTTTCTCTTGATGTCTATGCCGGCGAAATCGTTGCACTGATCGGTCCGAACGGTGCTGGCAAAACGACCTTTTTCAATTGTGTGACCGGGATCTATAAGCCGACTCACGGCGACGTTATGGTCCATCCTCCCGGCAAGAAGAGCCAGCGCATTAACGGTTTCAAGCCCAACCGGGTGACCACTTTCGGCATGGCTCGGACTTTTCAGAATATTCGTCTTTTCAAGAACATGACGGTTCTGGAAAATATCATGATCGGTCGGCACTGTCGGACGTCAACAAGCATTTTAGGTGCAATTCTGCGCGGCGCCGGTTCACGGCGTCAGGAGCAGGAAACTGTTGACAGGAGCTACCAGTTGCTTGAAAAAGTCGGTTTGGTTGACGAGGCAGACGAGTTTGCTAAAAACCTGCCCTACGGTGCCCAGCGTCGTCTCGAAATTGCCCGTGCCATGGCGACTGACCCGTTTCTGTTGCTGCTGGATGAGCCTGCCGCCGGAATGAACCCTCAGGAAACAAAGGACCTTGACGAATTAATCGTGCGTATTCGCGACGATGAAAATATCTCGATCCTGCTGATTGAGCACGATATGAAACTGGTCATGAATATTTCCGAACGTATTTACGTGATGGAGTATGGGAAGGAAATCGCACAGGGTAACCCCCAGGAGATTCGCAGCAACCCGAAGGTGATCGAAGCTTATCTCGGGGAGGAAGCCGATGCTTGAACTACGCAATATTGATACTTATTACGGGAATATCCAGGCGCTTAAGTCTGTTTCCATCGATGTAGAAGAGGGTGAAATTGTCACCCTGATTGGTGCAAACGGGGCTGGTAAAAGTACGACCCTGATGACGATCTGTGGGGTCACTCCGGCACGGAACGGAGAAATATATTTCAAGGGAACCCCGATCCATGCCATGAAAACGGATAAAATTGTCACTCTGGGGATTTGTCAGGTTCCAGAAGGACGCCGCATCTTCCCAGGAATGTCTGTTCTTGAAAACCTGGAAATGGGGACCTTTTTACGACGGGATAAGAGTGATATTCAAAAAGATATTGAATATGTCTTCGATCTGTTTCCGATCCTTGCGCAACGTCGCAACCAGGCTGGTGGTACCCTGTCTGGTGGCGAACAGCAGATGCTGGCGATCTCCCGGGCTTTGATGGCCAGGCCACGCTTGCTACTGCTGGATGAGCCGTCCCTTGGACTGGCTCCGTTGATCATCAAACAGATCTTCGAGATCGTCAAGAAGATCAACGAGGAGAGCAACACCACGATTTTTCTGGTTGAACAGAATGCCAACCAGGCACTGAAACTGGCAGATCGTGGCTACGTCATGGAAAACGGCCATATCACTCTTGCAGATTCAGCGGAGAACCTGTTGAATGATGAGGCGGTCAAAAAGGCTTATCTCGGTCTGTAAGGTAAAACATTTTGAAGGGAAGGGCGGCCTATTCAGGCCGCCCTTTTTTTATGAGTGGATTAAGTATGCATAAT
>JAQYVZ010000105.1 GCA_030145205.1 Desulfuromonadales bacterium
GTCACGAGGGCGTAGTCGGAATATCGATATTCCTGGGAGCCAGCACGGCAAACAATGAGGCCTTAGCGCATGTTGACGGAAGAGCTTTGCGCATGGAAACGCCGCTTGCTTTGCAATGCTTTAACACATGCGAGCCCTTTCGCCGTGTCGTGCTACGCTACGCAAGAGCGATGATCTGTCAAATATCCCAATTAGCGGTATGCAACAGTTTGCACTGCATTGAGAAGCGATTTTGCCGGTGGTTTCTGATGACCCTCGATAGAAGCGGTTCATCCGAGATAGCGCTGTCTCATCACTTTATCGCGCAAATGCTTGCAGTGCGCCGCGAGAGCATTTCATCCACCGTGGCAAATCTGCAGCGCGAGGGTCATATCGTGAATGACCGTCGGCGGGTCAGACTCGTAAACCGAGCCGCAATGGAAGCGCTGTCCTGTGAGTGCTACAACGTGATCGGTGCCGAGTACGCTCCTCTATTAGGTGAGCAACTGCCTCGCTCTAGATGGCCTAAGTATACGCCATCATGACTACCTGTCCCTGCCCCATAAGACTGGGCCATTATGTTGCTGCCAATGAGAGGAGTTGAACTTGACCCTGTTCTTGGACCATTCGGAGGTAGAATTTTCCGGCTCTATCGCTCATGGCGGGCTCGTTGCCGGTGAGCGACCCAGCAGCGCTGACGGGGTTTGGTACCCAAGTGCGCTGTGTGGTCGGACGTCATTATAGTCTCTCCGCCAAAGCTCGCATTTACGACGCGCATCGGCAAGGCTCAGGAACCAGTGAGCGTTCAGACACTCCGTTCGGAACTTCCCGTTTAGGCTCTCGATGAACGCGTTGTCCGTCGGCTTGCCTGGCCGCGAGAAGTCAAGCTCGACACCACGCGCATACGCCCACATGTCGAGATCCTTGGAGATGAACTCCGGCCCCTGATCCACCCGGATCGACTTCGGATAGCCGCTCACCTTGCAAACCTCTTCAAGCGTCGCGACCACGTCAGCACCCGTGTAACGCTCACGCACATCAACCGCTTGCACATAGCGCGTGAATGCATCAATTACGGTGAGAATGCGGATCTTGCGACCGTCGTAAAGCTGGTCATGGACAAAATCCATCGCCCATACGTCGTTGGAATGCGCCGGTGCCGAGCGACCTTCGCGAAGCTTCGCTTTGACCTTGCGCTTGGGTGATTTGTTGCGCAATTGCAAACCCATCTCACGATAGAGCCTGTAAACGCGCTTGGCGTTCACTGGCCAGCCCTCACGTCGCAACAACACGTGAACGCGCCGATAGCCGTAGCGCACCCGTGTCTCGGCAATCTCTCTGATACGATTCTTCAAGTCGGCCTGCGGCGGGCGGCGATGTCGGTAATGATACGTGGAGCGGCGCGTCCTCATGACCGAACACGCACGGCGAATGCTCACCTTCCAGATGGCTCGCACGTCATCGACAAGTTCCCGCTTGCGCGCAGGCCTCAGAGCTAATGGGATGGTCCGCCCCGGACCTCTGGGGGCACAATGGATAGTGTCGATCAATCCAACTCGAGGCAGACCACCATGGATATTACGACCTTAGGCATCGATGTCAGCAAGAACAGCTTTCACGTGATCGGCGCAAATCGCGCCGGCAAACCGGTGTTTCGACAGAAGTTCACACGCCAGAAGCTCACCGAGTTCATTGCCAATCATCCGCCCTGCCTCATTGGCATGGAGGCTTGCCCGGGCTCTCAGCACTTTGCTCGCAAGTTCGAGGAACTTGGCCATCAGGTCAGACTGATGCCGGCGCAGTTCGTAAAACCGTACGTCAAGTCGAACAAAAACGACTTCAATGATGCTGCAGCGATCGCCGAGGCCGTTCGCCGTCCAACGATGCGCTTTGTGACGACCAAGACAACCGAACAGCACGATCTCCAGGCGATGCATCGTGTCCGCGAACGTCTCGTTCGAACACGAACAAGCATTATCTGCCAAATCCGTTCGTTCCTGCTCGAGAACGGAATCACTGTGCGAACCGGTCGTGCCGCTCTGGCCCGGGCCTTGCCTGCAATTCTGGAGGATCCGGATCAACGGCTCTCTGAACGTATGCGCTCACTCATTTGCCGCCTCCGCGATCAGTGGCGCTTCATCGACGAAGATATTAACGCGGTCTCGAAGGAACTCGAGGCCATCGCCAGATCCCGCGACGACTGCCGCCGGCTCCTGACAATCCCGGGCGTTGGTCCGCTTGTCGCGACAGCGCTTGTGGCGTCGGTCGGAAACGGCCGTCATTTCAAGCGTGGGCGGGAGCTTGCGGCTTGGCTCGGCCTTGTGCCGCGAGAACATTCAACGGGTGGCAAGCAACGCCTCTTGGGCATTTCCAAGCGCGGCAGTTCCTACCTGCGAAAGCTCATGATCCATGGAGCGCGAAGCTGCTATCTAAATATGAACCGTGAGCCGCACCGCATGGGACAGTGGATCGACCAGCTCTCACAGCGCGGGGCGCACCGCAACATTGTGGTTGTCGCTCTGGCCAACAAGCTCGCCCGCATCTGTTGGGCCGTCATGCGTGACGGCTCCGTCTATCATTGCGTCAAAGCGTGATCACAGACACGAGGAGATAACCGTTCCCCGCCTTGCAGTAACTCGATACCGATGGCAGCGCAGTCAATCCCTTGTCGTTGCAGCTCGGCTCGAAAGCGGTCGTCAAAGACCGATGTAATTAATTGAGCCAACGACACGCGGATCCCCATCATGG